>JBCCLH010000094.1:0-2304 GCA_039026955.1 Bacteroidota bacterium | reverse complement strand
ATACCAAATCTATCGCTTGTTTGCTCAAAAGTAAGCCCTTGTTCTTGTTTTACTTTGAATACCTGTCGTCTGAAATCTAATGAATATGCCATAGGACAAGATACAAAAAAAATATGACAAATTATAATGATTTAGCTATATTCAAAGCATTTGTAGTTTTCTAGGATGTCAAAATAATGTTGTGTTCAAAGTTGTATCGCACAGTTAAATTAGTACAACATTTTCGCTTGTGTAAGATTCACAAAAAAACCGCCAAGTGTTTGCTTGACGGTTTTGTATGTATAAAAACTTGTATGTTTAAAACTCTGCATTTTGCGGTGTTCTTGGATATGGAATTACGTCTCTAATGTTGCTCATTCCTGTAACGAACATTACCAAACGTTCAAAACCGAGTCCGAAACCTGAGTGTACCGCTGTTCCGTATTTACGAAGTTCCAAATACCACCATAATTCTTCTTCTGGAATATCTAAGGCAGCCATTTTTTCCTTCAATACGTCTAAACGCTCTTCACGTTGCGAACCTCCAACAATTTCTCCAATACCTGGAAACAAAATGTCCATAGCTCGAACGGTTTTTTCATCTTCGTTCAAACGCATGTAAAATGCTTTGATATTTGCTGGATAATCAAATAAAATTACAGGACATTTAAAGTGCTTTTCTACCAAGAAACGTTCGTGCTCACTTTGTAAATCTGCGCCCCATTCGTTGATTACGTATTTAAACTTTTTCTTTTTATTTGGTTTCGAATTGCGTAAAATATCAATCGCTTCTGTATAACTAACACGTTTAAAGTTATTATCGATCACAAAGCGTAATTTTTCTGTCAAGGTCATTTCGCTACGCTCAGCTTGTGGTTTCGATTTGTCTTCTTTGATTAAACGTTGCTCTAAAAATGCCAAGTCGTCTGGATTGTTTTCCAACACATAACTTAAAACAGATTTCATAAAATCTTCTGCTAAGTCCATGTTTCCAGCCAAATCCATAAACGCAACTTCTGGTTCAATCATCCAGAATTCTGCCAAGTGGCGAGACGTGTTTGAGTTTTCTGCTCTAAACGTTGGTCCAAATGTATACACTTTTCCTAAAGACATCGCATACGATTCTGCTTCCAATTGTCCAGAAACCGTTAAATTCGTTTCCTTTCCAAAGAAATCCTGCGAATAATCTACATTTCCATCTTCATTCAATGGCGGATTCTTGGGATCTAAGGTTGATACGCGAAACATTTCTCCTGCACCTTCTGCATCACTTCCTGTGATGATTGGCGTGTGCATATAGTAGAAACCATTTTCGTTG
This sequence comes from Bacteroidota bacterium, assembly GCA_039026955.1. GTDB lineage: Bacteria > Bacteroidota > Bacteroidia > Flavobacteriales > Flavobacteriaceae > Kordia. The sequence goes on along the minus strand of JBCCLH010000094.1, from coordinate 1,007 downwards.
AAATATTTGTGAATAGCAAAAGACAATGACGAACGCAAACGCATCACAGCACTAAACGTGTTCGTACGTGTACGCAAGTGTGCTTGTTTGCGTAAAAATTCCAAGCTGTGTTTTTTAGGCTGCATCACTGTTTCAGAAACTTCTTCTGGATCTGCATCGCCTAAAATTTCGATGTCTGTTACTTGTACTTCTACTTTTTGACCTTTTCCTTGGCTTTCTACCAATTCTCCTTTAATTGCCAAAGCAGCGCCTGTTCCGATACGTTTTAACAACTCTTCATTTGTATTCTCAAAATCAACCACACATTGAATATTATTAATCGTCGATCCATCATTCAAAGCAATAAAACGGTTTGCTCTAAATGTTCGTACCCAACCTTTTACAGTAACTTCCTGTAGCAATGTTTCTGAGCTTAATAACTCAGCGACTGTGTATGATTTCATCTTTCAAATATTTTAGGCGACAAATATAATTCATTAGTAAAAACTAATAAAGAGTCATTGCATAAAATTCTAGAGAATAGGAAGGTATTTTGTGCGAAGAGTATGTTTTTTTATTGCGAGAATTCCACAAAGCGTAGAATTACCTAAAAATAAAAGGGTATTACCCAGCAAAAAGGGGATTTTTCCCCTTGTCTAAACGCTCCATCTTGACATATATTTGTCATGGCTATTAATCAATTGTAATCTTAATTTGTCTTCAATGATTAAGAAAATTAAGGTAGGTTTGGGGGAACCGAATAGAGTCTGAATGCTGTACTAACAGCTTCAGGCTTTATTTTTTGTACCTGTTCGACAAAAGTAAGTTATTTTCTACAGAATTAAAAAGTTATGCTTGCATAATTTTAAAGATGACGCCAATTTCATGTATAGCTAAATCATTATAATTTGTCATATTTTTTTTGTATCTTGTCCTATGGCATATTCATTAGATTTCAGACGACAGGTATTCAAAGTAAAACAAGAACAAGGGCTTACTTTTGAGCAAACAAGCGATAGATTTGGTAT
>JBCCLH010000093.1:0-2407 GCA_039026955.1 Bacteroidota bacterium | reverse complement strand
GCGAAAGCTGTCAAATTAGATATTCAAAAAGAACCTACCAAAGTAACCTTGTCAATCAATGACAATGGAAAAGGATTTGATATAGTTTCCAAACAAAAAAGTATCAGTTTGGGCATCAAAACCTTGTTTGAACGTGCACGCATCATCGATGCTTATATCGATTTACAAAGTACTATAGGAAAAGGGACAAAATTAACTGTAAGTATACCGATCAACCATGGATAAAAAAATTACGATAGTGACCGCAGACGATCATCCAATGCTGTTAAAAGGGTTGAATGACGAATTAGCCAATAACGGTTATGATATTGTTGGACAAGCTACCAACGGCATTCAAGCCTTAGAATTAATTATCAAACTAAAGCCAGCCATTGCGTTATTAGATATTGACATGCCTGTATTGACAGGCTTTGAAGTCATCAAAATGGCACGTGAAAAAGGGGCAAAAACCAAATTCATCATTCTATCGTTTCACAAAGAATCCTATTATATTGTGCAGGCAAAAGCCTTTCAAATTGATGGATACTTGCTCAAAGAAGATACCTTTTTCGAAATTGAACACTGTATCAACGAAGTGTTGAGTGGGAATGTATATTTTAGTAAATCCATTGATGATCAACCGTTGCAAAATGCCAGTGAAGAATTGAAGCGTTTGAACTTGTTGACACTTTCTGAAACCAAAATATTAAAACTCATCGCACAAGAAATCTCCAATCAGGAAATTGCGGATACACTTTCGGTGTCTATCCGAACCATTGAAAAGCATCGTAGCAATGTCATTGAAAAATTGGGGCTCAAAAAAGGAAATAATGTATTGACCAATTGGGCATTATTGAACCGAAATGTGATTCTATCACAATAAAAAAAGCTACAGAAATACGTACCAATACGTAGTTTTTACGAGTTGGTGCTTATAGTTTATCCTGTGCACGCATGCTATATTGCAGTACTTTGAATCTTGAACGAATTATCAATGAAAATTGTACTAGCACATAGTGATACAACCTACACTAGACATTTAAAAATTTTCTTTTTGGAAAAAGGTGTGACAGACATTCATATTTTTTCCAACGGATTTCCTACGTTAAAACACATCATTCAGCACAGAAGCAATATTGTGATCATTGAAGAAAATTTACCAGGACTCAACGCAGAAGATATCAAAAGTGCCCTTATATTCAAACACATCAAACCTGAAATCATTACGATAAGTGCTTTTCAAAAAATTCCACCATCAACAATCATAAAAAAGATAAAAACACAATTTAGCTTAGATAAACTAATACCAAATAAACTTTAATATGCGTTAAATAATTTGTATATTTCCTATATGGGAAGAACACGTCAAACAGAGATAAAAGAGAGTTTATCTACCTTAGATTCTTACAAACAAAAGGCATTGAATTACAAGGCATCAAAGAAGCTAGATTTATTATTACTAATCTCAACAGATACTTATGGAACTTTGGAAGAGATTGCAACTCATTTATCTATTAGCATCGCTACTCTTCATCGCTGGTTATACAAGTATAGAGCGGTAGGAATTAATCAGTATCTCTCACCTGAAATTAGAGATCGAAACTCCAAACTGATCACACCAGATATTCATAGGGCATTAGCCGACCGTCTTCATGATCCTGAAAAGAGTTTTAATGGTTTTAAAGACGCGCAAGATTGGCTTAAGCAAGAGTTTGGCCTTGATATAGAATATCAATGGTTATGGAAATACATGACTACTAAGCTTGAAGCAAAGTTAAAAGTTCCACGTAAGACAAACGTCCACAAAGACGAGGAAGCTTCGGCTGACTTTTTTAAAACTACCGTATCTGCTGAAGGACATTAGAGTAAGTCTAAATAAAAACACTTACAAAAGTGTGAATCTTTATTTTCAAGACGAGTCTAGATTTGGATTGAAAACTCCTGTGGGCAGATGTCTCTCAGCCGTTGGTATACGCCCAAAAGTGTTATATCAACATAAATTTGCAAATACGTATTTATGGGGAAGCTACTCTCCAATTAATGGCGATAGTTTTGTATGGGAAATCAATGGAGTAGATAGTTCCATTTTTGAGCAATACTTACTAGCTTTTTCAAAGCAAAATCCTGATGAACTTAAAATCATTATTATAGATAATGCTGCCTTTCACTCGACTAAGCACTTTGAGATTCCTGAGAATATAAGGCTCATTAGAATACCACCATACAGTCCAGAACTAAATCCATGCGAACAAATTTGGCAATATATCAAATATAGATTTAGAAATAAACACTTTAAGGATATCGAAAAACTCAAAACATGGCTACACCAAACTACGAATACTATGACACGGGAACTTATTAAATCAATTGTAGGAAATCATCATTATTTAAAAATATTCAATGACGCATTTTAAAGTTTATTTGGTAT
>JBCCLH010000092.1:0-4263 GCA_039026955.1 Bacteroidota bacterium | reverse complement strand
TGTCTCCACCTTCAAGAGAATTTTTTACTTCTTCCATAAAAGTTTCTACAGTTGCCTGTACTTCACTCTTTTCCATTCCTAACTTTTCTGAAATCTTTGCTACGATGTCCGCTTTCGTCATTTTATTATAATTTTGTTTATTCGTTATAAAATTAAGGGATGCAAATATATAATTAATTAGATAATATTTATGTTCTAATTGATTAAAATTTAACGATATAAACATTTATTTTTGCGTATTATTTTGATTTGATGAACTTTTCCAAAGAAATTATACGCTGGTATTTGCAAAATAAGCGCGATTTACCCTGGCGAAAAACAAAAGATCCGTATCGAATTTGGCTCTCCGAAATTATGCTACAACAAACCCGAGTGGCGCAGGGACTTCCTTATTATGAGAAGTTTACAACGACGTTTCCTACCGTGTACGATCTGGCGAATGCCGAAGAGTCTCAAGTGTTAAAATTGTGGCAAGGCTTAGGATATTATTCGCGAGCACGCAATTTGCATTATACCGCAAAAGATATTGTTGAAAATTACAATGGACAATTCCCAAAGACATACAAAGAGCTTTTAAAACTAAAAGGTGTAGGCGATTATACCGCAAGTGCTATTGCTTCTATTTGTTTTGACGAAGTAGCGCCTGTAGTCGATGGAAATGTGTACCGAGTACTATCTCGCTATTTTAATGTGGATCTGCCAATTAATAGTACGGAAGGTGTCAAAAAGTTTAAAGAATTGGCTTTTGAAGTGATCGATCCGGATGATCCTGCAAATTTTAATCAGGCAATTATGGAATTTGGCGCGGTACAATGCAAACCGCAAAGTCCGTATTGCATTATTTGTCCGCTAAACGAAAGTTGTGAAGGCTTAAAGGAACAGCGTGTTACTATGTTGCCTGTAAAGCTGAAAAAGACGAAGATAAAACATCGCTGGTTCAATTATTTGGTGGTACTTTCAAATCAAGCAGAGACGCTTCTAGAGGAACGAAAAGGCAAAGGTATTTGGCAAGGATTGTATCAATTTCCACTGCTAGAAACGGAAAAAGCGGTGGAAAATATCGAATCGTATCAAACAGAAATAGCCAAAATTTTAGACATCGACGACTTTTCCATCACGCAATTCAACAAAAAAGAAAAAATTCATAAACTATCACATCAACACTTACATACTACATTTTGGATTGTAGAAACGACCGATAATTTAAAAAATGGAATACTTTTGCAGGAAATTCGAAAATATCCAGTTCCAATCTTGATTGGAAACTTTATTGAAGAATTCAATTTTTAATGGTTTTTTAGTACATTTGATTATATTGTTAAATTTTACAGGATGAGCGGAACACTAAATAAAGTAATGTTGATAGGACACTTGGGAGATGAGGTAAAAATGCACTACTTTGAAGGTGGCGGCTGTATTGGGCGTTTTCCGATTGCAACCAACGATTCGTACACAAATAAACAAACAGGCGAGCGTGTGGTAAATACCGATTGGCACAATATTGTCGTACGAAACAAAGCCGCGGAAATCTGTGAAAAATACCTAAGTAAAGGTGACAAAATATACGTAGAAGGTCGTTTGAAAAACAGACAATGGCAAGGCGAAGATGGACAAATGCGCTACACGACTGAAATTCAAGTAACCGATTTTACCTTTTTGTCTACCAAACAAGAATCGCAATCCAATGCTGCTGCAAGTGCTGCCGCAAATACCACTACGAATCATCCAGCTGCACGATCAACGCAGCCAGTTCAACAGCCGCAAACGCCACAAGCGACGCCAGTTGAGGACAATGATGATCTACCATTTTAATCGAAGTTTAACTAATCTGTTTGATCTTGGACCCGGAACCCAGTTTACTAATCTTGTCAGCGTCTTTTACAGGACTCGATATTTCTAAGATTGTTATTTTTGGGATCTTATTGCTTTGTTCTGCCTTGATTTCGGGAGCGGAAGTTGCACTATTCTCCTTATCGCAAACAGACATCAACGAAGCGGAGGAATCGGATTCTGCGCGCTTGCGATTGGCAGCAAAATTACTTCGAAAACCGCGAAAATTATTAGGGACGATTTTAGTCGCGAATAACTTTATCAATATTGCCACGGTTTTATTATTTGCTTCTTTTAGTGATAAATTTTTTGGTGGAATTGCTACAGAATGGATTCGCTTAGTGGTCGAAATCGGCGTAGTAACCTTTTTTATTTTACTTTTTGGGGAGATCATTCCAAAAGTATATGCAAGTCGAAACAAACACACGTTTTCTGCGATGATGGCATATCCGCTGAATGTACTTGATAAAATTTTTGCGCCGATCAGCATGCCGATGAGTTTTGTGTCAGGACTGATTCAGAATAAATTGGGAAAACGAAAATCCAATCTTTCCGTAGATCAGTTATCACAAGCGTTGGAGCTTACTTCTGAAGACGAAACTACCAAAGAAGAACAGAAAATTTTACAGGGAATTGTCTCCTTTGGAAATACAGATACGAAACAAGTCATGCAACCGCGAATGGACGTTTTTGCCTTGAAAGAGGGCATGTTGTTTGAAACTGTGTTGAGCGAAATTACCAAAAATGGCTACTCGCGAATTCCTGTATATAAAGACAGTTTGGACGAGATTTCGGGAATTTTATATGTAAAAGATTTGATTCCGCATATTGATACGAAAGATTTTGAGTGGGAAACGTTACTGCGCGATGCGTATTTCGTTCCTGAAAACAAAAAGTTAGATGATTTATTGCGCGAATTCCAAGACAAGAAAATTCATTTAGCCATTGTGGTGGATGAATATGGAGGAACTTCAGGATTGGTTTCGCTAGAAGATGTCATTGAAGAAATTGTGGGTGACATTAGTGATGAATTTGACGATGAAGACGTGAATTATTCCAAAATTGACGATCATAATTATGTCTTTGAAGGAAAAACAAACTTGAAAGATTTTTACAAAATCATCGGATTGGAAGACAATTCAGAATTTGAATCGCATAAAGGAGAATCGGAAACGATTGCGGGTTTTGTATTGGAAATTTTCAGAGGTTTTCCAAAAGTGCGCGATAAAATAAACTTTGGTACGTATACGTTTACTGTGGAAGTAATTGACAACAAACGATTGAAACAAGTAAAAGTCACCTTAAAAGAATGAACATCCTAAAATATACAAGCATTTTTTTACTTCTAAGCGTCTTCTGCATCTCTTGCGGTGGGGAAGTATTGCCAAAACCGAACGGATTTTTACGTTTAGAATATCCTGCGCCAAAATATGCCAAGGTACAATCAGATTGTCCGTATACGTTTGAAAAAAACGAATTGGCAATCATCGCGCCGCAGAAAAATTGCTGGATCAACTTGGATTATCCTGCGTTGAATGCTACGTTGCATTTGTCGTATGTTCCCGTGAATGATAATCTGAATGTTTTGTTAGAAGATGTTCAAAAGTTGACGTATGAACACGCCGTAAAAGCAGATGGAATTGATCCGACTGCCTATGAAAACGCGCAGCAAAATGTATATGGAAAAGTATACGAAGTTTCTGGAAATGCGGCTTCGCAAGCACAATTTTATGTGACGGATAGTCTCAAACACTTTTTGACAGGTTCTTTGTACTTCAATGCCAAACCAAATTACGATTCTATTTATCCGGCGGTGAATTATATTAAAAAGGATATTCGTGTGTTGATTGAATCGTTGGAGTGGGAGGATTAGACACGCTTTGCTTTTAGACTCGCACCGCTCTTAGATTGTTAGACACGCTTCGCTTTGGACACGGCTTTTGCCTGTTAGTATTTTAGTATCGCTTCGCTGTTAGTAGGTTAGTCACGGCTTCGCCTTTGGTATGTTAGTCTTTTAGTTAGATAACCATTGATACATTTTCAAATTCATAAATTGTTACATTAAAAAACGCCACTTCGATTTCTATGATAAAAACAAGTGATTTTTGATAAAATTATGAAACGTCATTACGAGCAACAGCGCGGTAATCTGCCTAAATCAGAGCAGAATTGATATTTGAAAGAAACAGATTGCCACAAGTTTTTCCAAAACTTTCGCAATGACGTATTACACAAAATCGTCACTTCGATTTCTATGATAAAAGCAAATGATTTTATAGAAAAGTTTTGATTTTTGGTTTAGAAATCTAAAAGTATAAATTATTACAATATTTGTGATAGAAGCAAAATCACCATTGGTACATTTTCAAATTATCAAATTTTTACATTAAAATAAACGTCACTTCGAGTGTCCTGAACTTGATTCAGGATCTA
>JBCCLH010000091.1:0-5349 GCA_039026955.1 Bacteroidota bacterium | reverse complement strand
AGCAAAGCGACCAACCGACAACAAACGAACTAAAATGTAAAATATAAAACCGCAAAATGTTAAATGAAAAAGTTTTTTTACAGCTCTTAGATATTAGTATTGAGAATTGAGAAGTTTCAAAGAATAGTTTCTCCCACAACCCACAACCCATAACTCACAACTCAAAACTCACAACAGAGCAAAGCGACCAACCGACAACAAACGAACTAAAATGTAAAATATAAAACCGCAAAATGTTAAATGAAAAAGTTTTTTTCATAGCTCTTAGATATTAGTACTGAGAATTGAGAAGTTTTAAAGAATAGTTTCTCCCACAACTCACAACAGAGCAAAGCGACCAACCGACAACAAACGAACTAAAATGTTAAATGTAAAACTGCAAAATGTTAAATGAAAAAGTTTTTTTACATCTCTTAGATATTAGTATTGAGTATTGAGAAGTTTCAAAGAATAGTTTCTCCCACAACCCACAACAGAGCAAAGCGACCAACCGACAACAAACGAACTAAAATTTAAAATATAAAACTGCAAAATGTTAAATGAAAAAGTTTTTTTCACAGCTCTTAGATATTAGTATTGAGAATTGAGAAGTTTTAAAGAATAGTTTCTCCCACAACTCACAACTCACAACAGAGCAAAGCGACCAACCGACAACAAACGAACTAAAATGTAAAATATAAAACCACAAAATATTAAATGAAAAAGTAGTTTTACAAACAACAAACAACAAACAACAAACAACAAACAACAAACAACAAACAACAAACAACAAACAACAAACAACAAACAACAAACAACCAAACCCCATCAAACAACATTCACTTCCGCTTCAATCGCAATGTTAAATTTGGATAAAACCGTTTCTTGTATTTGTTTCGCTAACGCTAGAATTTCCTCGCCTTTCGCATTTCCGTAATTCACTAATACCAAAGCTTGATTCTTATGAACGCCCGCATCTCCAAAACGTTTCCCTTTGAAACCACATTGTTCTATCAGCCAACCTGCAGGCACTTTGATTTCAGTCTCGGAAACTACATAATGCGGTGCATTTGGGTAGTTTTGTTGTAAAATTTCAAATTCTGCTTTTGGAATCACTGGATTTTTAAAGAAACTTCCGCTGTTTCCAATTTCTTTAGGATTGGGTAATTTACGTTCGCGAATTGCAATAACAGCAGTACTAACATCTTTTATAGTGGGATCAGTGATGTTATGACTTTCTAATTCTTGTTGGATTGCACCGTAGGAAGTATTGAGGTTGTGAAAGGTATTTGTTAATCGAAATGTAACTGATGTGATGATGTATTTGCCTTTGACTTCGTTCTTAAAAATCGAATTTCGATAGCCAAACTTACAATCTTCTAGCGTGAAGACTTTCTCTTCCTGTGTTTCTATATCAATTGCAGTGCAGCTTACAAAGACATCTTTCAATTCCACACCATACGCGCCAATATTCTGAATCGGAGACGTGCCAACATTTCCAGGAATTAAGGACAAGTTTTCAATACCGCCGTAACCTTTTTCAATACACCAAAGGACAAATTCATGCCAATTTTCACCTGCTTGTGCTGTAATATTGATCTGATCTCCTGAATTTGCAGGTTCAGTAGTGATTCCTTTAAAATCGATATGCAATACAGGAATTTCAATATCACGCGTCAACAACATATTACTGCCGCCGCCTAGTATAAAATATGCTGAAAATTGAGGAAGTTGCAAAGCTTCAATCAGTTCCGCTTTGTTGGAAACGGAGATAAAATACTTTGCGGTAGCATCAATGCCAAACGTATTGAATGTTTTCAGCGAAACGTTATGTTGTATGGTAATCAAATAAAAAATATTAAGCGTTATAGGCTTGTAAAGCTTCTTTTAGAATCGTTACGGCAGTGATCAAATTTTCTTTTTTCAGTACATAAGCAATTCGCACTTGATTCAGTCCAATGCCAGGCGTAGAGTAGAAACCTGCGGCTGGTGCGACCATAATTGTTTCACCATTCAAATCAAATTTCTCTAAAAGCCATTGTGCAAAATCATCTGCACTTTTCACAGGCAATTCGGCAATACAATAAAAAGCACCTTTCGGATTTGCCACACGAACACCATCAATTTTTTGCAATTCAGAAACCAAGGTATTTCTACGCTCTACATATTCTTCAATCACATCATCAAAATAGCTTTGTGGCGTGTCTAAAGCAGCTTCACTGGCAATTTGCGCATATGTTGGCGGTGATAGACGTGCTTGCGCAAATTTTAACGCCGTTCCTAAAAATTCTGTATTCTTAGAAACAATACAACCAATACGCGCGCCACACATGCTGTAACGTTTTGATACAGAATCAATCACAATGGCATTGTCTTCCAATGCTACTTCTTGCATGACAGAATAGTGCGTCAATCCATCATAGGCAAATTCACGATATACTTCATCAGCAATCAAAAACAAATCGTGTTTCTTCACAATTGCTGCTAATTTTTGAATTTCTTCTTTCGAATATAAATATCCTGTCGGATTTCCAGGATTACAGATTAAAATTGCTTTGGTTTTTGGCGAAATTAATTTTTCAAATTCTTCAATTGGAGGCAAGGCAAAATTATCTTCCATTTTTGAAATCACAGGCACAACTTTTACGCCAGAAGCGGTAGAGAATCCGTTGTAATTTGCATAAAAAGGTTCTGGAATAATCACTTCATCGCCAGCATCCATAATACTTCCAAAGGTAAATAACAAGGCTTCACTTCCGCCAGTCGTTACAATAATGTCGGTAGCAGTTACGTGAATATCATTCTTTGCATAATACGCTGCAATCTTGGTTCTGTATTCTTCTGAACCTTCAGAGCGACTGTACGCCAATACTTCAATATCATTATTTTTAATAGCGTCCAAAGCTACTTGTGGAGTTTTAATATCTGGTTGTCCAATATTTAAATGATATACTTTAGTGCCACGTTTTTTTGCATCTTCTGCATACGGTACCAATTTACGAATTGGCGATTGTGGCATGGCAATTCCCTTGTTAGAAATAGTTGGCATAGTCTTGTATTTTTAGAAGTACAAAAATGCGAAATATATTTTATAAATAAATGCGATTTTACATATTTTCAGTAATACCAATTCTACTATACAATGCGACTTTAGAAGCGAAGTTGCTTTGGCATTATAAAACGCCGCGAATGCTTTGCATAGCCTTAGCTACGGAAAGTAGTCGCAAGGCATTAGAATGTCAAATGAACAAGCTTATATGTTGTATTGTATAGTAGCATTGGGATAAAGTTAAAAAACACATAAATTAAGTTACAAAAAGCGATTTTTTGTATATTAGTATGTTACCAATGTATCTCCTAGATTGAAACCACTACAAAAACATATCATTCTTTTATTTCTGTGTATTACAGGATTGATGCAGGCGCAGAGTAAATTCAATATCATAAACGGGAAGAAAAAAGCTTCGGTTTCTTTCAAAATGATTAATAACTTAATTATTGTTCCTGTGGAGATTAATGGTGTGGAAATGTCGTTCTTATTAGATTCAGGAGTGAACAAACCGATCATGTTTAGCCTAAATCCGGGCGACTCGTTATCGATTGAGCAAAAAGAACGCATACAACTTCGCGGATTGGGTTCGGGAGAAGCTATTGAAGCCGTTAAAGCACGATCCGATACGTTCAGAATTAATAATATTTTGAAGCTGAATATGGAGTTGTATATCATTTTAGATCAAGATATCAATATGTCTACGCGTTTGGGCGTGCCTGTGCATGGTATTATTGGCTATGATGTCTTTAAAGATTTTGTAGTAGAGATAAATTACAGCTCAGAAAAGATCAAATTTTACAGTCCTGAAACCTATATTTATAAAGAGTGTAAAAAGTGTGAGGACTTGCCACTGACGTTTCGGAATAATAAACCTTATATAGATGTCGCTGTCGCCATTGAAGAAAACAAAGAACCTGATATTCCAGTTAAATTATTAATCGATTCTGGGGGAAGTGATGCATTGTGGCTGTTTGAAGATGAAGAAAAACAGATCAATGTTCCAGAAAAGAAATTTGACGACTTTTTAGGAAAAGGATTGAGTGGAAGTATCTATGGCGTGCGTTCTCGCGTGAAAAAGTTCAATATGGGAAAATTTAGTTTCGAAAATGCTAAAGTAGCGTTCCCAGATTCTACAGCCATTACATATGTACGAAATTTTAAAGAACGAAATGGAAGCATTGGTGGTGAAATTTTAAAGCGTTTTAGAGTCATATTTGATTACAGAAATGCGCGAATGCGTTTGAAAAAAAGCAGGTATTTTGCAGATCCATTCCGTTATAATATGAGTGGTATTGAGTTACAGCACAATGGAATGCGCGTTGTGCAAGAAGTCAAAAAACGCAGTACTCCTTTAACAAATTATGATCGCCAAACTTCTTCGGGTGAAATTAATGTTGTCTTTGAACATTACAACACGTTCAATCTCGTAAAAGCATACGAAATTGCAGAAATACGAAAAGATTCTCCAGCCGCACTAGCAGGACTTCAAGAAGGTGATGTCATTATTTCCATCAACGGACGTACTGTAGATAAAATGTCACTAAGTCGAGTTACAGGAATGCTACAAGGAAAAGAAGGGAAAAAAATCCGTCTGAAAGTCATGCGCTATCCTATGGAATTGAAATTTGAATTTCGATTGAAAGAGGTACTTTGATTTTTTAGATGCGCTTTGCTGTTAGACCTGTTCCCGCGTAGGCGGGAATCTCTTAGACCGCTTATGCTATTAGAATCTAGATCGCTTCGCTTTTAGACTTTTTTGAATTCGCTTTGCTCATTTAATTGCTTCGCAATTTTGTCATTCTTCCTGAGGCAGGAATCCATTTTGAATGGCAATGTTACTCTATGATTCGTCTTTGCGAGAAGCGCAGCGACGTGGCAATCTGTTTATCGAAAAACGTACTTGTTATTTGAAGTCACAGATTGCTTCACCACATTCGTAATGACGTTTCGTTCTTCATTGATACATTTTCAAATTGTGATTGGTCACGCTTTGCTTTGGTATCGCTTCCGCTCTTGGAATATTAGTATTTTAGTTGGTGAGTTTGTGAGTGTTTTTTGAACAGAATTAACCCATTGGTACATTTTCAAATTTTCAAATTATAATTGGTCACGCTTCGTTTTAGTATTGCTTCCGCTCTTAGTATGTTGGTATTTTAGTAGGTGAGTTTCTGAGTTTTTTTGTAACCCTTCGGCAAAACCCGTATTGTAGATCAATATTTACACTCGTATTTTAGTTTGATGAAAAAGACCAAGACCCAACAGCGGATGTTTGCTTTGATAGATCAGATGTATTCAGAAGATATCAGCAAGAAAGATTT
>JBCCLH010000090.1:0-6324 GCA_039026955.1 Bacteroidota bacterium | reverse complement strand
TTTCAAAGTAGATCTCGATACAATTTTCTATCGAAAATCACTCGATCTGACGTTTAGAGGATGCAAATAGAACTAATTTAAAATTCAACATTCAGCATTCAAAATTTTTAAAGTAAAGTGTATTTTTTTTTAGGTTTATAAGTTTAAAAGTTTAGTTTGAGGAGCAATTCAAAATTCAACATTCAAAATACCAAGAGCGAAGCAATACTAAAATACGAACATACCAAAAGCGAAGCGCATCCAACAATCTAAAGGCAAAGCCGTGTCTAACAATCTAAAAGCGCCAGCAAGTCTAAGCTCAATACATCAACCTAATCTCCTTCAAATCAAATGCAGTCAAAATCTCATCTTCAAGGAGGACATTCAGTTTTCCATCTTCGCTTACACCTTGAATAAAACCCATAAAAAGCTTTCCGTCTGTATCTTTAAAAGTAGAAGGTTTGTCTTTTCGGAATAACAACGATTCATACTCCATTTTGAGCGTTTCAAAAGCACGATCAGTCACCAACGTAGCATATTTTTTTAACTGCGCTGCAATATGAAACATCACTTCGTCCAAATCGAAATGAACACCTGTAATATTTTTTAGAGAAGAAGCATTAAAATGTATGTCAAAGTCGGTTTGATTCACATTGACGCCAATTCCGATGATTGCTGCTGTCATTTTGCTATTCTGTATGACATTTTCAATCAAAATTCCGCATATCTTTCGATTCTCTGACAAAATGTCGTTAGGCCATTTTATCGCTAATTTTGGAATTTGAAAGTGCTTTAATGCTTTGTAAATCGCCAAAGAAGTCGCCATACTAATGTAGAATTGTTCCTCATTCTCCAAACAAGAAACCTTTTTAAACACACTAAACGTAAGGTTTTTACCTTTTTCGGAGTCCCACTTAGTGCCCATTTGACCTTTTCCAGCGGTTTGAGCAGCTGCTGTCACGACTGTAAAATCCGTTAACTTTTCTTTAAGACTTAGCTGTCGCAAGTAGGTATTCGTGGAATCAATGGCATCAAGTTTGATTATTTTCATTTATATGTTTAAAAACTTTAGACATTCTTATGATAAAGAAGTTACAAATAACATTTAAAAGTAATACTTTTGTATAAAATATAAATAATTGAATGACAAAAACTAAGGTAAGCACTGATCAATTGATTACAGGCATCATAAAAGGGATAGAAGAAGTAAAAGGAAATGATATCACCATCTTAGACTTACGCGAAATAGACAATACAGTTTGTGACTACTTTATAATATGCAATGGTACCTCTAATACACAAGTAAATGCCATTGTAGGTTCAGTTCAAAAAATGGTTAGTAAAGAACTAAAAGATAAACCTTGGCATGTAGAAGGTTCGGAAAATGCAGAATGGGTGCTCATGGATTATGTGAATGTGGTCGTACACGTTTTCCAAAAGCATATTCGAGAGTTTTATGACATTGAAGGACTCTGGGGCGATGCCAAAGTAACTTCTATTCAAGCAAATTATTAAAAATTACATTTTGATTTAATGGCAAAAGAAAACAATAACATGACAAAAAAACCCAAGTTCAGTCCATATTGGATCTACGGTTTAATTGGAGTTTTTCTCCTTTTCTTAATATTTTCAAACGATTCTGGTTCAAGTGATAAAGTAAGTTTCTCAAAATTTAAAGAGCTTATTCAGTACAATGATATTGAGAAAATTGAGGTGGTTACAAATACAGGAGTCGCACGTATTTACCTAAAACAAGGTGCGATTGATAAAGATATTTATAAGGGAATTGTCAACAGAAGATCGAGCATTTTCTTAATGGGAGACAATCCTGACTTTTCAATTAAATATCTAAATCTCGAAAACTTTGAGGATTATTTAAATGAAGTAAAAGAGAAAAATAATCTTGATTTTGAAATTGCCTCTGATCAGCAAGACAATACCATTTCTAGTTTTATCTTTAGCATTTTACCATTCGTGTTGATTATTGGCGTTTGGATTTTTATCATGCGAAGAATGTCTGGCGGTGCCGGTGGCGGTGCTGGAGGACAGATTTTCAATATCGGAAAGTCAAAAGCAAAACTATTTGACGAGAAAACCGATATGAAAACCTCTTTTAAAGATGTCGCTGGTTTGGAAGGTGCAAAAGAAGAAGTACAGGAAATTGTAGACTTCTTGAAAAATCCTGAAAAATATACTTCTTTAGGAGGAAAAATTCCGAAAGGAGCTTTATTAGTAGGACCTCCAGGAACAGGTAAAACATTATTGGCGAAAGCCGTTGCAGGAGAAGCTAAAGTGCCTTTCTTCTCGCTTTCAGGTTCTGATTTTGTTGAAATGTTTGTGGGAGTTGGAGCATCAAGAGTGCGTGACTTGTTTAAGCAAGCCAAAGAAAAATCGCCGGCAATTATCTTTATTGATGAGATTGATGCGATTGGACGTGCCCGTGGAAAAAACAACTTTACAGGTTCCAACGACGAACGCGAAAACACACTGAACCAGTTATTAACGGAGATGGATGGTTTTGGTACCAACACCAACGTAATTGTAATGGCAGCAACCAACCGTGCAGACATTTTGGATAAAGCCTTAATGCGTGCAGGACGTTTTGACAGACAGATTTATGTAGACTTGCCAGACATCCGTGAGCGTAAAGAAATTTTCGAAGTACACTTAAAGCCATTGAAAAAAGCTGAAGATTTAGATACTGACTTTTTATCAAAGCAAACACCAGGATTCTCAGGAGCAGATATCGCCAATGTATGTAATGAAGCTGCCTTAATCGCGGCGAGAAAAGGAAAGAAATCGGTAGAAAAGCAAGATTTCTTAGATGCTGTGGATAGAATTGTAGGTGGATTAGAGAAGAAAAATAAAATCATCACACCAGAAGAAAAGAAAACAGTAGCTTTCCACGAAGCAGGACACGCTACAGTAAGTTGGTTGGTAGAACATGCGGCGCCATTGGTAAAAGTTACGATTGTACCGAGAGGACAATCGCTTGGAGCCGCTTGGTACTTGCCTGAAGAGCGCATGCTAGTTCGCACAGAGCAAATGCTAGACGAAATGTGTGCCACACTCGGTGGACGTGCCGCAGAAAAAGTAATCTTCGACAAAATTTCTACAGGTGCCTTGAGCGATTTGGAAAAAGTAACCAAACAAGCGCGTGCGATGGTAGCGGTATATGGTTTAAATGATAAAATTGGAAACCTTACCTACTACGATTCTAGTGGAAATGATGCTGGTTTCAACAAACCATATAGTGAAGAAACGGCAAAAACTATTGACGAAGAAATCTCTAAAATTATAGAAAATCAATACCAAAGAGCGATTTCGATTTTAGAACAAAATAAAGACAAACTCACGAAGTTAGCTGAATTACTTTTAGAAAAAGAAGTAATTTTCAAAGATGACTTAGAGGTAATTTTCGGTAAAAGACCGTTTTCAAAATCTGACACTACGGACGACTCAGAAGAATAACCGAAACTTCACACAACATTAAATTTTAAAAAGTCTCGAATTATGTTCAGTATAATTCGAGATTTTTTATCTTTACATAAATTTTTCCAAATCCTAAACTACAATTGACTCTATGAGTCTTTTCAAGAAAATTTTCGGATCTAAATCCAAAACGCAACAGGATACGAATCCTGTAGATGAGCGCGGAAAATATATGCCTCAAATACAACTCCCTATAGATGAGAAATTTACGATAAACTTTCGCAAAAATGGAGGGAAATTTTTGTATTGCGATTCGTTTACAGATGTGTATGATAGTTTAGAAAATATCCTCATGGAAAATAATTGGGAAGGAAAAGATGTACTGTGTTTTGACGAGCCGCTACAAGAACGTTTTGACAATTTTGATATGAAATTTTCGCGCATTAATATGAATGCGAGTTTCTTTTTAGCGCCTTGCGAATACCTTATCGCAGATAACGGTTCTATCTTAGTCTGTTCCAACCAAATAAAAGAAAAAAAGCTCAACGATTTACCTGACAATTTTGTCATTCTTGCTCATACAAGTCAGCTCAAAGGTACTATTGGCGAAGGTTTGCGCGGAATTAAGAACAAATACAAATCGAATATTCCGAGTAACATCACGACGATCAAGCATTTTCAGGTACAAGAAGAAAAGGACTTTTTATCTTATGGAAGTAGCTCAAAAAACTTATATTTGCTGCTATTGGAAGACCTCTAGAATGAAAGAATTTTTAACCCGATCTTTAACTGGACTGATTTTTGTCACCCTACTGATAGCTTCTGTATATTACTCACAATCAGCTATTTTTGCTGTATTTACCGTTTTTGGATTGGTGTGTATGTACGAATTCAGCAAACTTATCTTCTTAAGAGGTGTTGCACAATACATCATCCTTTTGGTCGTGCTTGGCGTTTTTGTTTTTTGGAAACAATTGCAGCCTGGCATCAAAATCGAAGAAGCGACCTCAATTCTCTTGGTTTTTTCCATATTTGTCTCTTTATTTTTAATTCGAGATTTATTCAGCAAACGCATTCTTCCACAAACAGAATTTAAAAAATACTTACTCGTTGCATTTTACATGAGTAGCAGTTTTGCGTTTTTACTTTTAATTCCGAATGCAACAGAAACCTACGAGCCGTACATTATCCTGGGAAGTTTTATTTTAGTTTGGGTGAATGATTCTTTCGCGTACTTAACAGGAAAAAACTTTGGAAAGCAGAAACTATTTGCACGAATTTCACCAAAGAAAACGGTAGAAGGTTTTTTGGGCGGATTGCTTTTTTCTTGTATTGCTAGTTATTTTATAGCTAAATTTACAGAAACTTTAAATTTTAGCAGTTGGCTTATTTTAGCGATCATCATTAGCTCGATTGGAACTGTTGGTGATTTGATTCAATCAAAATTTAAAAGACAAGCCAATGTGAAGGATAGCGGCACTATTTTGCCTGGACACGGAGGCATTTATGACCGATTGGATAGTATGATATTTTCAGCTCCATTTATATATTTGTTCTTAAAGATATTACATTATGTTTCATAAAGAAGGTTATAAAATTATCATTGTAACGTTTATCATTGTCGCGGCTATTGTGCTTACAGCGGATAAGATTGATATTGCTTGGATGAAGTATCTCTTGCAAGGTGTTGCCGTTGTATTTTTAATTTTGATCCTACAATTTTTTAGAAACCCAAAACGCGTTACGCCTAAAAATGACGCACATGTCATTGCTCCTGTAGATGGAAAAGTAGTGGTGATTGAAGAAGTTTTTGAAAAAGAATATTTCAACGATAAACGCTTGCAAGTTTCCATTTTTATGTCTCCTATCAATGTACATGTGACGCGTTATGCTATTGGTGGAACTATAAAATATAGCAAATATCATCCTGGAAAATACTTGGTAGCTTGGCATCCGAAATCGTCCGAAGAAAACGAACGCACGACGATTGTTGTGGAAAATGAAACCTACGGACCTATTTTGTACCGACAAATCGCGGGTGCTTTGGCAAGAAGAATTATCAACTATGCAGAAGAAGGCGAACAAGCCGTACAAGGAGAAGATGCTGGATTTATCAAATTTGGTTCACGTGTCGATTTATTTTTACCCTTAGATACAAAATTGAACGTACAACTCAATCAAACCGTGAAAGGTGGCGTTGATGTTGTGGCAATGAAGTCATGAGCAATTCCCAATTGGACATAGCATTCAACGAAGCGGTAGAACGCGTGAATAATTGCACAGAGGCTTTCCCTGCAGATCTCTTATTGCGCTTATACGCGTATTACAAACGCGCTACCAATAATGACGATAAACCTAGCAGTCGCCGTCCGATCATAAATGCTTTTAAAATGAACGCATTACTTCAAATGCAAGATATCTCTCCTGAAGAAGCGAAACAGGAATATATTAAATTGGTGAATGCTTATTTTGAGTAGATCGTTAGAAACGCTTCGCTTTTAGACTTGCTGTCGCTCTTGGAATCGGCTTCGCCTGTTGGACGCGCTTTGCTTTGGAAATTTTGAATGTTAAATGCTGAATTTTGAATTAGTTCGAAACCTAAACTCTTAAACTTATAAACCTTTAAACTTCAAAAAAGACACTTCGCTTTAGAAGTTTTGAATGTTGAAGGCTGAATTTTGAATTAGTTCGAAACCTAAACCCTTAAACTTATAAACCTTTAAACTTCAAAAAAGACACTTCGCTTTAGAAGTTTTGAATATTGAAGGCTGAATTTTGAATTATTGTTCGTTTCAAATTCTAAATTTTTACACTTATAAACCTTTCCAATTCATAGCTGTTCTCGATACATTTTTTACTACGTTTTACTTCGTAAAAAACACTCGAACTGACGTTTGGTGTTTCATAGTAGAA
>JBCCLH010000089.1:0-6345 GCA_039026955.1 Bacteroidota bacterium | reverse complement strand
GAAACGTCATTACGAGCGACAGCGCGGTAATCTTCCTAAATCAGAGCAGCATTGATATTTGAAAGAAACAGATTGCCACAAGTTTTTCCAAAACTTTCGAAATGACGTATTATACAAAATCGTCACTTCGAGTGTCCTGAACTTGATTCAATATCTATCAAAAAGTACTTGAAATCGTTAAATTTTGAATTAGTTCGAAACCTAAACCCTTAAACTTATAAACCTTTAAACTTCAAAAAAACACTTCGCTTTGGAAATTTTGAATGTTAAATGCTGAATTTTGAATTATTGTTCGTTTCAAATTCTAAATTTTTACACTTATAAACCTTTCCAATTCATAGCTGTTCTCGATACATTTTTTACTACGTTCTACTTCGTAAAAAACACTCGAACTGACGCTTAGCAATACAAAACGTTACTTCGATTTCTATGATAAAAACAAGTGATTTTTGATAAAATTATGAAACGTCATTACGAGCGACAGCGCGGTAATCTGCCTAAATCAGAGCAGAATTGATATTTGAAAGGAACAGATTGCTACAAGTTTTTCCAAAACTTTCGCAATGACGTATTATACAAAATCGTCACTTCGAGTGTCCTGAACTTGATTCAGGATCTATCGAGAAGTACTTGAAATCGCTAAATTTAAATTAGTTCTTAGATTAAACTCATAAACTTATAAACTCTTAAACCCATAAACTCCTACTCACCAATCAGTCGCTTAATATCTTCTTCAATTTTATCAGAAAATCCATAATATTCTTCTTGGATGATTCCGTTTTTATCGACCAAAAAATACCTTGGCCAGCTATTCACACCAAACGTTTTATTGAGTTCCTTAGTTCCGATTAGGTTTAAAAATGTAGTCTTTTTCTGTGTCACTAATTTTCTTGCATTTTTAAGGTCTTGGGTAACAATTCCGATGACAGTTACATCGTCTTTATACGTGTTTTGAATATTTTGTACGTCAGGAAATGCTTTGATACACCAACCACACCAAACTTCCCAAAAGTCAATCAGCGTTAACTTGTCCGAGGTAATTGTTATCTGAGTATTTTCATCAAACAAATCTGCTAAGGCTATTTTTGGCAGTGCTTGTTTTAAAAGTGGATTCGGTTGTGTTTCTTCATCTTCGATAATTTGCTCATACACATTCAATTCTTCCACAAATGCATTGATATTTTTTTCAACCTTTTCATTGATTTTGATGTTTTTAAATACAAATTCCTCAACTTGCTTTTTACCAAAATCAGGTTGTAATGAAGAAGTTACTTTTTTAGGTAAGAAACTATCTTTACTTAATTCAATAGTTTTTGTTTTGTTGGTAATGTTATTTTTGACATCATCTTCAAATGCATAATCGAGCACGTAACTATCTTCCGTTTCAGAAATCGCGACACTCTTGTAGACTGAATCTAACGTGAAAAAGTCTTTATAAATCATTTGTCCGCCGGGATTTCCTAAAAAATGCAGTCCTCCTACTTCTTGTTCAAAGGTTTTGTCTTCGTTGGAGATGTCAAATCCAATACCGTCTTTATAAATTGAGGCACTCTTGACATCATCTCGAATCCCATAAAAAGAAAATCCAAAAATTGTATCTGTCGCTTCTCTTTCAAGAATGGCAAAACCAGTATTGTCCCAAACCGTTCCACTTGAAAATTGAGTTATATTTTGCACATCGTATTGAATTCGTTGAATCTTTTTCACCTGTTCGGTAAACGAATTTGTGATGTCCTCAATATTTAGTTCCTTTTTTTCATTACAACTCATCACAATGATGGAAGTGAATAAAATGATAGCAATTTTTTTCATGAGATTATTTTTTATGTTGCTTAACGGGCTTGTATATTGCTCCTTACGGCATAAGGAATGATTTTTCGCACTCTTACCCAAAGATAATTAATTGTAACGAAATCCTAATCAGGAATTTAGGTGTAATTTGGTATCGCTTTGTTTTTGGTATTTTGGATTACTTCAAACACTAAACTTTTAAACCTAAAAGACATAAGTGCCAGCAAGCACACAAATCAACAAAAAATGGAGCAATTTAATGAGATGCTGAATCAAGTTCAGCATGACGTAAAAACATTCTTTCAAATCAAAAAATTGACAGAAAACAAATCAACAAAAAATGAGCGCCAGCGAGTTTCACAAGAGTGAGCAACCGCGAACGCCCATTATCACATTAAAATATTTTCAAATCTTCAAATTAGCAATGCTATATTGATTCATTATTTCGAAGTACTTCTTGATACAATTTTCTTCATTTCATTACGAAAACCACTCGAAGTAACGTTTTGGTTTCTGATTTCATGTGTCTAAAAACGCAATGCGTCAGATAGAGTGAATTTGTGAAACAAATTTGTATCGAGATCTACTTTGATACAAATTTTATTTCAAAGAAGTCAAGCTAGCTTTCAACGTCTCAATCTTCGCCAACGCATCTGCTTCTTTCTTTTTCTCCATTGCTACGACCTTTTCTGGCGCATTGTTTACAAAACGCTCATTTGATAATTTCTTTTGAACGATTCGTAGCGAACCTTCTACGTATTCCAATTCTTTCGTGAGCTTTTCAATTTCCGCTTCCATATCAATTGCACCTTCCATCGGAATGAAATATTCATTCGATTTTACACGGAATGACAACGCACCTTCAATTTTTTCATCGCTATAACCAATGTTTTCTACGTTTCCAAGCTTCGCAATTACAGCGTCTAACCCGATTGTAGATTTTTCATTGTTGACAATTACTAACGAAATTGCATCTTTATTAGCAATGTTTTTCTCTTTTCGAATCGTTCTAATTCCAGAAACTACATCTTGAATCATATCGAAATCCGCTAATAAATTTGCATGCATTGGTGCAGTTTCTGGCCAGCTTGAAACGATTAACGCTTCTTCGGTAGAACGTTCCGTCATACGCTGCCATATATCTTCCGTAAGGAAAGGCATAAACGGATGCAATATCTTCAAATTCGCTTCAAACAATGCGATAACCATATCGTAGGTTTTCTTGTCAATTGGCGAACCGTACGTTGGTTTTACCATTTCTAAGAACCACGAACAGAAATCATCCCAAACAAGTCTGTACGTAATCATCAACGCATCTGAGATTCTATATTTGCTGTATTGATCTTCCAATTCTGCCAATGCTTTTTGGAACTTTGATTGAAACCATTCAATTGCAATTTTAGCGACAGCAGGCTGTGCTACTTCTTCACTTACTTCCCAAATCTGCGTTAAGTTATAAGCATTGAAAATTTTATTGGCAAATTTCTTCCCTTGATCACATAAAGCTTCATCAAACAATAAATCGTTTCCTGCGGCAGCACTTAACAGTAATCCCACACGAACACCATCTGCTCCGTAATCTTCAATTAACTTCAATGCATCAGGTGAATTCCCCAACGATTTCGACATTTTACGACCTTGCTTGTCGCGCACCAATCCTGTTAAATATACATTGGTAAACGGTTTCATATCGCGGTATTCGTATCCCGCAATGATCATTCGAGCAACCCAGAAGAATAAAATATCTGGTCCCGTAACCAAATCGTTTGTTGGATAGTAATACTGAATTTCTTCATTTTCAGGATTGCGGATTCCATCAAAAACGCTGATTGGCCACAACCATGAAGAAAACCATGTATCCAACGCATCTTCATCTTGACGCAAATCGTCAAGCGTTAAGTCTTCATTTCCTGTTGCCGCTTTTGCTAAGGCAAGTGCCGCTTCTTTCGTTTCCGCTACAGCGAAATCCTCTTTTCCATCGCCAAAATAATACGCAGGAATTTGCTGTCCCCACCACAATTGACGTGAAATATTCCAATCGCGAATGTTCTCCATCCAATGACGATAGGTATTTTCAAACTTTTTAGGGAATAATTTGATATCGCTATCTTCATCCAAAACGGCGCTCAACGCAGGCTTCACCAAATCGTCCATCTTTAAAAACCACTGATCAGATAATCGGGGTTCAATAACAGCTTTGGTACGCTCAGACGTTCCCACTTTATTTGTGTGTTGCTCCGTTTTGAGTAAGAATCCTTTTTCTTCTAATTCTTTGGAGATTTCTTTACGCACCACAAAACGATCTTTTCCTTCGTAATGCAATCCGTAACTATTGAGCGTCGCATCTTCGTTGAAAATATCAATCACTTCTAAGTTGTGCTTATCGCCTAAAACCTTATCATTTTCATCGTGTGCAGGCGTTACTTTTAAACAACCTGTACCAAATTCGATGTCTACATATTCGTCTTCAATAATAGGAATGACTCTATTTGCTAACGGAACTATCGCTTTTTTCCCTTTTAAATGTGTGTAACGCTCGTCATTTGGATTGATACAAATCGCAGTATCTCCCAAAATCGTTTCTGGACGTGTAGTCGCAATCGTCACTTTTTCATCACTTCCTTCAATTTCGTACGATAGATAGTACAAGTTCCCTTGTTTCTCTTCGTAAATTACCTCTTCATCAGAAAGTGTTGTTTTTGCTTCTGGGTCCCAGTTTACCATGCGATATCCGCGATAAATCAAGCCTTTATTGTACAAATCAACAAATGTCTTAATGACAGCAACTGACATATCGTCATCCATCGTAAATTTTGTTCGGTCCCAATCGCACGAAGCTCCTAATTTCTTTAGTTGCTCTAGAATGATTCCACCGTGTTTGTGTGTCCAATCCCACGCATGTTTTAAAAATTCTTCACGCGTAATATCAGACTTCTCAATGCCTTCTTCTTTCAACTTATTTACAACCTTTGCTTCCGTTGCAATAGAAGCGTGATCGGTTCCTGGCACCCAGCAGGCGTTGAATCCTTGCAATCGCGCGCGTCTAATCAATACATCTTGAATGGTATTATTCAGCATGTGTCCCATGTGCAAGACTCCTGTGACGTTTGGGGGCGGAATTACAATTGTATACGCCTCACGTTCGTCCGGTTCTGAATGGAAATAGTTATTTTCCATCCAATATTGGTACCACTTGTCTTCGATCTGACTTGGATCATACTTCTTTTGAATACTCATTTGGTATTGTTTTTGTAATATTTAAGGCAACAAAAGTACTTATATCTGTACTATTTAAAAAGTGTTTTATCACTTTTGCATTTAATTGTTAAATAAGTGTATTTGATACTAGTTACTTTGTTTTTTGTGAAATAAATTTTGTAAAATAATAAATAAGCACCTAATTTTACAGTAATACTAAATTCAAGGAGATGAAAAAAATAATTACAATATTATTTGTTGGTTTGTTCACCGTCGCTTTACAAGCGCAAGAAAAAATCGCAAAGATCGAGTTTAAGACAGAAACGATTGATTACGGAACTATTGAAAAAGGAGCAGATGGTGTTCGTGTATTCGAATTTACAAATACAGGAACGGCACCTTTAGTCATTACAAGAGTATATTCTAGTTGTGGATGTACGATTCCTAAAAAACCAGACGCGCCAATTTTACCAGGTGAAAGTGGAGTGATTGAAGTGAAGTACGATACAAAGCGTGTGGGACCAATTAGAAAAACGATTACGGTATACTCGAATGCAGATGAGCCAACAAAAGCGATCAAAATCAAAGGAAAGATTGAAGATCCAAGCAAGAAGAAAAGCATTATGATGAAAGATAAATCTGAAATTGAATCAAAGAAAGATTAAATCTTACATTAAAGAAACTATAGAAATAGAAAATGCCTTGTCAATTTTGATGAGGCGTTTTTTTTGTTTGTTGTTTGTTGTTTGTTGTTTGTTGTTTGTTGTTTGTTGTTTGTTGTTTGTTGTTTGTTGTTTGTTGTTTGTTGTTTGTTGTTTGTTGTTTGTTGTTTGTTGTTAGGAAAATCGACAATCTAACATTAACAAATGTAAAGTTGAAATTAAATTTTTTAAAGAAACAACTCGTCTATTCACCTACTCACCTACTCACCTACTCACCTACTCACCTACTAAAATACCAAGAGCGGAAGCGATACCAAAGCGAAGCGTGACCAATTACAATTTGAAAATTTGAAAATGTACCAATGGGTTAATTCTATTCAAAAAACACTCACAAACTCACCAACTAAAATACCAATATTCAAAGAGCGGAAGCGATACCAAAGCAAAGCGTGACCAATCACAATTTGAAAATTTGAAAATGTACCAATGGGTTAATTCTGTTCAAAAAAAACGTAAGCATTCGGTAAACCACGTCTTGGATATTCCAAAAAATGATTTTGTATGACTTTATTTTGTAAGCATTCGGTAAACCACGTCTTGGATATTCCAAAAAATGATTTTGTATGACTTTATTTTACATAAAAAGTGATATGGATTTTTATAAAATACTGAGGAGTAGTGCTATAAGCTTTTC
>JBCCLH010000088.1:0-6421 GCA_039026955.1 Bacteroidota bacterium | reverse complement strand
GTGTTTTGTTAGAAACGGATTGCTTCACTTTGTTCGCAATGACGTATTAAAGAATTTATTATAGAACTTGAACTCGAAATTGAATCCGAAATACCAAACGTCAGTTCGAGTGTTTTTTATGGAGTAAAACATAGTAAAAAAATGTATCGAGAACAGCCATGAATTCTTTTGGTTTATAAGTTTATGAGTTGAGAAGTTTAGTTTGAATCAATTCAAAATTCAACATTTAGCATTTAAAACTTAGGGTATCAAAGTACTTCTCGATACATTTTTTCGCTTCACTCAAAAACACTCGAAGTGACGTCTTTTAATGTAGCAATTTGAAAATTTGAAAATGTGTTAATTTCTTTCAAAGAAAATGATGTGTTTTTGTTAGAAACAGATTGCTTCACTTTGTTCGCAATGACGTATTAAAGAAATCGAAGTCACACTTGGTTTCAAACAAGATTATAAACACTTGACTAATGCCCAAAACCTAATTTCAAATGCCTAGATTAAATACTCTAAGTGACAATTACGTTTTAGAGTTTACTATCAATTCCACAATCTTCAATAAAAGAAAACTCTTTGCACTAAAAAACAAAAGACCATTACGATAAAAAGCAACGGTCTTTCAGTATTAATTGGATTGGAGTTTTTACAATTCTAAGGCACGTTTTACGTTGTTGTCCATTAATAATTCTACTGGATTTTCGAGTGCTTCTTTTACAGCGACTAAGAATCCTACTGATTCTTTCCCGTCAATGATTCTGTGATCGTATGATAACGCCACATACATGATTGGGCGAATCACTACTTGTCCGTCAACTGCAACAGGTCTCTCTACAATGTTGTGCATTCCTAAGATTCCCGATTGTGGTGGGTTGATGATTGGTGTCGATAACATACTTCCAAATACACCTCCGTTAGAAATGGTAAACGTTCCACCCGTCATTTCATCCACTGTGATTTGTCCGTCACGCGCACGCAATGCCAAACGTTTTACTTCCGATTCTACTCCGCGGAATGATAAATTTTCTGCATTTCTAATGACAGGTACCATTAATCCTTTTGGTCCAGAAACGGCGATACTGATGTCGCAGAAATCATAGCTGATCATTTCTTTTCCATCAATCATGGAGTTTACCGCTGGATATAATTTTAAAGCTCTCACAACTGCCAAAGTAAAGAAGGACATAAATCCTAAGCTTACACCGTGCTTCGCTTTGAAGGTTTCTTTGTATTCTTTACGCAACGCAAAAATTGGCGACATGTCTACTTCGTTGAACGTGGTTAACATTGCCGTTTCGTTTTTTGCAGATACCAAACGTTCTGCAACTTTTCTACGCAACATTGATAATTTTTTACGCTCACTTCCACGCGATCCACCAGTTGGTGTTCCCATGCTTGGTTGTGCTTTTACAGCATCTTCTTTTATAACACGACCGTCTTTTCCTGTTCCTTGCACTTCGCTAGCACTCATTCCTTTTTCTGCTAATATTTTCTTAGCTGCTGGAGATGCACTTCCTGTCGCATATGTTTTTTCAGGTGCTGCAGGTTTTGGTGCTTCTACTGATTTTGCAGGTGCTGGCGCTGGTGCTTCTGCTTTCTTTTCTTCTTTTGGCGCATCGCCACCGCTTGGTGGAGCAGCACTCGTATCAATCAAACAAACTATTTGTCCAACTTCTACTTCATCGCCTTCTTCTGCTTTTAAGGTGATTGTTCCACTAGCTTCTGCTGGCAACTCTAAAGTTGCTTTGTCAGAATCAACCTCAGCAATTGCTTGGTCTTTTTCTACGTAATCGCCGTCTTGTACTAACCATTCTGCAATTTCTACTGTAGTGATGGATTCTCCTGGCGAAGGAACTTTCATTTCTAAAATCATCGTGTTCTATATTTTAGTTTTTATTTTGTTTGTGTTGGGCGTTTCCGCAGATTACTCTTTGGTTAGGCTTTTGGCTTTATCTTTTTAAGTTCGTCATTGCGAGACAAATTTATAATTTGTTGTGGCAATCTTTTTCTAAAGAAGCAAGTTACTTCGTCGCTTGCTCCTCGTAATGAAGCTTCCCTCAAAAAGGATATCGCCGAAATCCTTAACGCATATTATTTTTTGTTTTGTCAAAAACGTACGCAATTACTTCTTCATGACGACGCTTTGAACGCACTGAACTTCCTGCGGCTGGCGCACCGTAGAATCTTCTTGAAGCTACTCTAAAGTTACGCACTTCTTCAACATGCATCAATAAGTGACCATAGGCTCCCATGTTTCTTGGCTCTTCTTGTGCCCAAACGATGTCTTCCGCATTGGTGTATTTTGCTAATACTTCTTTGATTTCATTTTTTGGTAATGGGAATAGTTGTTCCAATCGCACTAAAGCTACATCTTCATCTCTTTCGAGTTTTTCACGCGCATCTAGTAAATCGTAATAGAATTTCCCTGTACAGAATACCAATGTTTTTACTTTTTTCGCATCTGCGTCTACATCATCAATTAAGGTTTGAAAACTTCCGTTCGCAAATTCTTCTACCGAAGAAACTGCTGCTGGCAAACGCAATAAACTTTTTGGTGTAAATACAATTAACGGCTTTCTAAAATTCGATTTCATCTGACGACGTAATAAATGATAGAAATTCGCTGGCGTGGTACAATCTGCAACATACATATTATCCTTCGCACATAATTGCAAGTAACGTTCCATACGTGCTGATGAGTGCTCTGCTCCTTGTCCTTCGTATCCGTGCGGCAATAGCATCACCAATCCGTTTGGTGTTTTCCACTTGTCTTCTGCCGAAGATATATATTGGTCGATCATAATTTGTGCTCCGTTGCTGAAGTCTCCAAATTGCGCTTCCCATATCGTGAGTGTTTTTGGACTTGCCATGGCATATCCATAGTCAAATCCCACAACTCCATATTCTGATAGTAATGAATTGTAAATGTAGAAACTTCCCTGCTCTTCCGCTACATGATCTAATAGTTTGATTTCTTCTTCTGAGTCTTCTACTTTTACAACTGCATGACGATGCGAAAAGGTTCCTCTTTCCACATCTTGTCCTGTGATACGTACGTCATATCCTTCTTGCAATAGCGAACCATAGGCTAACATTTCGCCCATTCCCCAATCAATCTTATCTTTCTCAAAGAACATGGTGTTTCGCTCCGTAACAATTTTGTTTATTTTACGTAAGAACTTTTTGTCTTCTGGTAATTTAGAAACTGCCGCGGCAATTTCAGCTAATTTTTCTTTTGAATAGGAAGTATCAACCTCTTTTACCATTTCTTTTTCGTCCACTCTTCCAAAGTCTTTCCAAGTGTCTTGCATAAATGGCGTGATGACTGTTTTTTCTTCTTTACGAGAATCTTCAAGCTTGGTTTCTAGCTTGTCTTTGTATTGCTTTTCTAATTCGCGCACATAATTCGCATCAATGACTCCTTGCTCTTGTAATTTTTTCGCGTAGATGTCACGTGGATTGCTGTGTTTTGAAATGGCTTTGTAGAGTTTTGGCTGTGTAAAACGCGGCTCGTCACCTTCGTTGTGTCCGTATTTACGATAACCTAATAGATCGATGAATACATCACGACCGTATTCCATTCTGTAATCCAACGCAAATAATGCTGCATGGACTACGGCTTCTGCATCGTCAGCATTTACGTGTAATACTGGTGAAAGCGTTACTTTTCCAACATCTGTACAGTAGGTTGACGAACGCGCATCTAAATAGTTTGTTGTAAATCCGATTTGGTTATTGATGACTATATGAATGGTTCCGCCTGTTTTGTAACCGTCTAGTTGTGACATTTGCACAATTTCGTAGACCAAGCCTTGTCCCGCAATCGCTGCATCACCGTGAATAACAATTGGCAATACTTCTGCATTGTTTTCGTAATAACGATCTTGTTTTGCTCTGGCGATTCCTTCTACTACTGCACCAACCGTTTCCAAGTGTGATGGATTTGGCGCAATGTTCATGCTGATTTTCTTTCCGGAATCTGTTTCACGATCAGACGTTAATCCTAAGTGGTATTTTACATCACCATCAAAGATCGCTTCTGCATAGTCTTTTCCATCAAATTCACTGAAGATATTTTTAGCGGATTTTCCAAATATGTTTGTCAAGACATTCAAACGACCTCGGTGTGCCATTCCTAACACAAATTCCTTTACACCTTTATCAGCCGCAGCTTCTACAACCGCATCCAACGCAGGAATTAGCGATTCTCCACCTTCTAGCGAGAAACGTTTTTGTCCGACGTATTTTGTATGTAGGAACGTTTCAAATGAAACCGCTTCATTCAACTTTTTAAGAATGTGCTTTTTTTGATCATTTGAAAATCGTGGGTGATTGTTGTCAATATTCAGTTTGTTTTGAATCCACTTGATTTGATCTGGCTGACGGATGTACATATATTCCACACCAATGGATTCACAATAAATCAATTCTAAGTGCTCAACAATTTTACGAAGTGTTGTTTTACCGATTCCTAGGATTTCTCCTGCTTCAAAAGTTTCATCTAAATCAGACTGACTTAATCCAAAATTATCTAGTGCTAATGTCGGCTCATATTTTCTACGCTCGCGAACAGGATTTGTTCTTGTGAAAAGGTGTCCACGGGTACGGTATCCGTTGATTAGTTGTACTACTTGAAATTCTTTCTTTACATTTTCAGGAACAACTTCTTTGGTGACAACTTGTGTAGTTTCTATAATTTCTTCTCCAGAGCTTTCTAATCCGAAATCGAATCCTTGAAAAAACGCACGCCAACTTGGCTCTATGCTGTCTGGGTTTTGTAAATATTGATCGTATAATTCAGCAAAATATGCTGTATGTGCTGCATTTAAAAAGGAAAATCTATCCATGTTATTTCTTTCTTGTCTTGTTTCGACAAAATTTTATCAAAAATACAATTTTTGATAAAACCACATCACAAGTTTTGCATATATTTATATAATAATCAACACACTTTTTT
This sequence comes from Bacteroidota bacterium, assembly GCA_039026955.1. Classification (GTDB taxonomy): domain Bacteria; phylum Bacteroidota; class Bacteroidia; order Flavobacteriales; family Flavobacteriaceae; genus Kordia. The sequence continues at coordinate 1,473 of JBCCLH010000088.1, read as the reverse complement.
AAGAAATGAAAGATTCTATTTTTAACCGCTCAAAAAATATATTTTTACTAATTTTTCTGTTCGTGATATCGTTTTCTGCAAATTCACAGAATACAACTTCACAGGATGATAGTTTTTGGCAGTATGTACGTTACGGCGGTGGATTAGGTTTGAGCTTTGGAGATGGAATTTTTAGTGCCACTGTAGCACCGAGTGCTATTTATGATTTTAATACACAATTTTCTGCGGGTATTGCGTTGAATTACACTTATTTTAATGATGACGATTTTTTTAAGTCTACTATTGTGGGCGGAAGTTTTATAGGTTTGTTTAATCCGAATATATTACCTGAGATTCAGCTTTCTAGCGAATTTGAATATATGCATGTGAGTCGCAATTTTGAAGATCCTATTTTTGAAGATGATAATTATTGGCAACCCGCTGTATTTTTTGGAATTGGGTATACTTCTGATGTGATTACTGTGGGCGTTCGTTATAATGTGTTGCACGATGATGAAAAAAGTATTTATGCAGATGCATTGGTTCCTTTTGTCAGAGTTTATTTTTAAACCACACTTTTTGCCATTCGCGTTTTAGCATTAAGAAGGCTACTTGTTCGGAGAGTTCTACCACATCAGAACCATCTAAAGCTTTGATTTTTGCTTCCGAAACATCCATGATGTAGAGTAGATTCAAGTATGCTGCAAATTTTTCTTGAATCAGTTGATATACGATGGCGTGTAATTCTTTTTTAAGTGATTCTGGTGAAATATCTGCTGGAAATGTTTCTTCGATATTGGCGAGTGTAAAGTCTTTATTTAATTGTATAATTAGCTTTTCATACAATGCTTCTTTGCTTGCCTCACTTAAGAGTTCTTCTATATGCGAATGATTTTTTAGCATAGAACGAAAATAGGCAAAACTTTAGTACAATAAACCATAAAAATCCTAAAAATGACAGGGTTTTTATGGTGTATACTAATACCAATTAAACTATAAAATCAACATATAAGCTCGTTCATTTGGCATCCTAATGCCTTGTAAATACTTTCCGTAGCTAAGGCTATGCAAAGTATTCGTAGCGTTTTATAATACCAAAGCAACTTCGCTTCTAAAGTCGCATCTTATAGTTTAATTGGTATAATTTCTAAATTCCGAGAGCATCTTCTTCTACAATGGAACCACCAGTAATTAAGTTTGGATTTTCAATTTCTTGATCTTCAAATTTTTCTAACATAATTGTTTTGTTTTAAATTAATACCTTATAAAGGTAAAATGCTCTTTTACAAGTAGCAAAATAACGTACTGACGATTCCGTGAATTATAGTATTCTTTGATTCAAATGTTATTATGTAGCTAAATCAACATAATATAACATGAATCTTATGAATAAAAAGCTGAATTTCTTCGTTAAAAATACTCAACGTAGCCTAGCTATGCCTGCGTTTTTTGCCTAGAACTTCAACTTTTTCTTTGCAAATCTTCTATGTTATT
>JBCCLH010000087.1:0-8050 GCA_039026955.1 Bacteroidota bacterium | reverse complement strand
CTGCCGCCTTATAGCCCTGACTTAAATCCAATAGAGAAAAAATGGGCACAAGCTAAAAGTATGAGACGAAAATTTGGCTATACGCCTGATCAGCTATTTTTTTATGCAAAACTATGACGATTTATTTTGATTTAGCTATATTATTTTGGTTTGCTTTTTATGAGTTGTTTACGGTAAAATGGAGCAAGCATATTTTTGATGAGTGGGAAAATGTGATGTTAAGAAAAGGAATTCCCAGAGAAGAAGTTACCAAACGACTTGCACGCGCAAACTTGGCATTTCCAGACGCATTGGTTACAAATTATGAATCCCTAATTGCAGGTTTGTCTTTACCAGATGAAAAAGATCGTCATGTATTAGCTGCGGCAATTAAAACCAACGCGAATGTTATTGTAACTAACAATTTGAAAGATTTCCCCAATGAGTATTTGACCAATTTTGGGTTATCAGCTAAATCGGCAGACAATTTTATAGCAGATATTATTGATCTTAATCATGAACAAGCGATAAAAGCTTTTACAAAATTGGTTTTGAATAGAACAAACCCTAATTTGAATGCATACCAAGTTTTAGACAATCTTAAAAAGAACGGTCTTAAGAAATCAGCAGATTACCTACATTCTTTACTTTGAATATTACAAAAATACAATCCAAAACACACGCAATTTTACTAAACAAAACCATATCTCAGATAATACATCTTTTAAGAGTTCATTCCAACACCAATATTTTGTAGTTACCGCTGATAGAATTTGCCACAATTCAGGGAATCATCGTTTGGTTTATTATTCTTTTCTGGTTATTGATTCTACTTTAGTTTCCATATTATTTTTAAAATCACCTATTATGAAAAAAAAGAATTTAAAAAATTTGAACTTGAGTAAAATCTCCATTTCTAATTTAAATGCAAGTAAAAGAGGAGCTATTCGTTCTTGCACAATTGTTGAATGCGCTCAATCGGATACAACCATTACAACAATTCCACATCCTGCTGATTCTAGAACGTGTAATACGATGCAACTTCCAGACTGCAAGGATAATACTTTAGCAGCAGATTGTGAATCTCTTGGCTATTGTCCTGATACTTTTTGGTGTCCGACGATAGCGTAATTTAAACCAAGGAAAGGCAAAAAGAACCAAATCCTTTTTGCTTTTTCTTAATCAACCAATAAAATTATCACCATGAAAATTTATGAAGCCTAATGTTGAAAAGCTTGAAAAAGCGCATCCAAAATTATGAGCTGAATTAACTCTGTTGAAAAACGGAGTCTTTTTGTTATAGAAACTACTATTTCACTACAAGTTTCAGCGTTTTATAAGTGTTTGTTTTGCTTTGCATATTGCAGAAATACAATCCAGGACGCAGGTTATTTCGGTGTAAAGGAACTGAGTTTTGACCAGTTTGAGTACGAATATTTGTAGTATACACAAGCTTTCCTACTTGGTCATATAGTAGCAATTGTACGTCCTCGGATTGCTTTGCGGTGAATTGTAATTGTGTCTGAGTTGTCATCGGATTTGGTACTGCTAAAATGCTATTTTTCGGTGTTTCTATGTCAAATTCCGCAACATTGAGTGTGTTTTCCATGCCAAAACGTGCATTAGTCACTTGGATGTGAAATGGCGCATAGCTTTGATAGTTTCCTTGTACAGAAAATATGATGGTTTTTACATCTGTAATAGTTGCAGGATTTCCGTTGGCATCTTCAAATTCATTGAATGGAATTCTATATAAAGTTTCGGTATCATTTTGTGAAATGGTGATGCGATAACGGTTGTTCCAATCGTCTAAACCTTCTTGCAGTAAAATTATCTCCACAGGTTGCGAATTTGTAATGCTGAACTGAAACGCATCATACATGCTTACATCCAAAGTTTGATCGCCTGGCAATACATGTCTGAACAAGTTGATAGTTTCCTGTACTTGACCAGAAACCGTTGCTTGTCGCTCGATTTCGTGTGTATTGTCTACAGGTTGTATACTTGTGTTAGTTACCTGAAAATTTTCAACAATAACGGTGTTTTCTTGATAATCAATTCCCCAAGGGCCATCTGCTAAATACAATGCATCTTGCTGTGCAGAAACGGTGGTGCTTAACGAAAGTCCAATGTCAAACAATTGTCCTGTGGCAATGGTTATGGTATCATTCCAATCGCCAGTTAAGGCTACGTTTTGAGTCATATTGGTATGATCTGAAACTTCCGTGGCAGCAATGCTCGCATCAAACAAAAAGGAAGTCGCATTTACTTTATTAATGATGTTTAAGTGAATGTTTCCATTCGCATAGTAGCCCGATTTTACAAATACAGGCGGTACTACGTCGTTTACAATTTGACTGTTCAATGGTTTTTCTAGCGTAAGCGTATCAATAATATGGTTTCCAATCGTGAAAACTTGTGAGAACGAACTTCCCCAAATTTGAAAATTATAATAATCTCCATCAGGATATTGCGCAATATTCCAGAAACTAAACAGTTCGTTTTCCATCGCGCCAAGCTTTACAGAAAAACTCAAAGTATGTTCTATTTCGCCAGTGGCTCTTTTAATTTTAGCACTGATTAATTGATGTCCTCTTACGATTACTGTGCGTACATCTTCTAACGATGAGTTATTGAGTCGGTCACAAATAACTTTCGAATGATCATAAATAGCACCTTGTGTTGCAGTTGCCAATACCGCAGAAACTCGTGAATTATCTTGGTACATATCCAAAGCAAATATTTCTGTAGCATTCGTAATTCCGATTAAATCGGTTGGACTTGATATGTACGCGATTTCTGTTCCAAACATGCCTGTTTGCGGTAAATAGTTAGCTAAACTCGTGCTGTTTTCAGTGCTTTTAGAAGCAAAAGTTATTTTGTTGTAAACTTCTTGGTATTTCTTCTGATTGTGAACTTTTTTGCTTTTTGTTCTCCTCAAATTACGTTTTGCAATCAAGCTCGCTAAATCGCCATTGCTTTCCAATCCGCCATCGTTTGCAGAAGTTACATCAGTAGCACTTTCTACATCCGCAAAATTGGTAGTTTTCATAGCAGTATATGGATTCGCAGTTACATAAAAAACAGCGTCGTTAAAGTCATTATCACACGATCCATAATCGCGACGAATGTCTTCAAAACCTAGAATAATGCGTTCATTTGTCGGATCATTTAAAAGGACATTGTGGTAACGTAAATCTGCTTGCGCCTCCGGATTGTAATCTGGATTTGAATACAATTGCCACAAGCCATTTCCAACCGTGCTGCTGCCAGAATTCCATGCATTGGCAAGCAACACCCAACCAATTCCTGTACCTGCTGGAAAGGTTCCGATCTTTACTTTATCTCCAACCTGCAATCCTCCGCCGCTTCCAAGGGCAGAAGCATTTGGGAAAATAATTGTGATATCTTCTGGTAATGGAGCTGTTGTTGGCGGATTGTCTACATCGTACGTATAAAATCCTAAAACGTTTCTATAGCCCGCACCTTCCGATATAAAGGTTACCCAAACATCCGCAGGTTGCGTAAGCGCTACATCAGTATCGTAACCTGATGAGATGTAATGTGGATTGTAATCAGGAACAGGATAACTTTCAGGAATCGCATCGCTGATCATTTGTAAGGTTTCTACAGAGACAGTATCTCCAGGTGTTTCTAAATATAAAGGTGTTCCGTTAGACGTGTATTCGCCTAAATATTGATAGTTCTGTGCAGTTGTGGTTGCCGTGACAACGATGCTTAAAAGTAGTAATAGTTTTTTCATCTTTTCACTTTTTAGATTCTGAATTCTGTTAGCTGGAATTTGCCGAAAATCGTAGTCATGCAGAACAGATTTTAAAAAGGCATATTTCCTTTGTACACTACAAATCTAGGGACAGAAAAGTGCAAAAAAGCCGATTCGCGACACGATCAAATTAACTATAGACGAAATGCAATTTTCTTCAGACTAATCATTTCAGAGATAGTTGATGAGGTCAATAAATACAGGTAATTCAAGCGCTTTTTAAATTTAAAACAAATCATTTGAGATCATAAAAAAAGGTGAAAGAATTGTACTTTCACCTCTTTTACATTAACCAAAAAATTAATCACCATGAAAATTTATGAAACTCAATTTTGAGAAGCTTTAAAAGCGCATTCAAAATTGTAAGTTGAAGAACAGAGCCTCCATCTTATAAGTATTATTGAACGATAAGTTTGACCGTTTTATAGGTTTGTGTCTTGCCTTCAATCTTACAGAAATACAATCCGGAACGCCAGTTTTGACGGTTTAGGGGAACCGTGTTCTGACCATTTTCGGCTTTAACCTTACTCGTATAAACTACCTTGCCTACTTGGTCATACACGAATAACTGAACGTCCTCGGATTGTTTGGCTGTAAAGTGTATTGTGGTTTGTGATGTCATCGGATTTGGAATGGCAGACATCGCTGTAATTTCGTTTTCTATAGCAACCACGCTGAGTGTACTTTCAGTTGAGAAATAAATGTGTGATATGTCTACTGTGCGTGTGATGAGTTGTCCATTTTCAGAAGCTATCGTAAATACAATCGTTACCACATCGCCTAAGTCTACAGGACTGTTTGATGCTGATGACAGACTAGAAACAGGAATGTTATACTCTTGATCTGTTGCTGTTAAGTTTACTATTGTTTTAGGCTGCATTGCCCAATCTGAGATGCTCGCTTTTACGAATGCAATTTCAAGTTGTCCTGTACCTTTTGCGGTAAAATTGAATGTATTATAGTCCGTTAGGTTTACAGGTTTGAATCTTGGTGTTAAGGCTCTATACGCGGCAAAATATCTGTTGGTACTTGCGTGAAGCGACACATTTCGTTCGATAGGAAATACATCGGCATCAAACTCAAATTCGTTTGGTGAAACGGTGTAATTCAATATTGTAGTATTTTCTTGCGAATCGTCAATTCCCCAAGGACCGTCAGACATGAATAAGTCGTCTGGCGTGGCAATACCGTCGCCAATTCTGAATCCAATATCAAACAAGTTTCCTGTTGGCACTTGCATGTTGGTAATATAATTGCCGTTCAAGTTTAGCGTTGAACTCATATTATTAAAATCGGCTGTTTCTGTCGTTCTAAAACCTGCATCAAACGCTACACTTTGAGATGTATTGGTATTGATCATTTCTAGATTCAATCCACCATTTTCATATTTTCCTTTGCGAACAAATACGGTTGGCGGCGTAGATAAATTATAGTCTGAAATTGGTTTCTGAACATCTAATAAACGTAGTACTTCTTCTCCCAAAAGATATAAATCATCCAAAGAGTTTGACCAAATTTGAAAGTTATAAAAGGTGACGTTGCCTTCGTATCTATCTAAATTCCAGTGACTTTCTATAGCGAAATTTACTTCGTTATTGACAACTTTCGCCGAAAGGCTTAAAACAAATTCGACTGTATTATCTGTATTTTTTATGAGCGATTTTATAAAAGGTTGTCCATCGATATTAATTGTTGATACGGAAATCAATTCTGCACCTAACAAACGATCGCAGATATATTTTGTGTGTTCGTACACGCCGTTTTCCGTTTTTAATGCCAATATGGAAGCAACAGAAGCATTATTTCTTAAATAATCTACGGAGTAAATTTCTGTAGCGTTCGTAATGTTGACCAAGTCTGCTGGCGTAGATTCGATTGCGGTATCTTCGTTGATTAAATTTAGTGGAATAAAATCTTGCAACTGAAAACTATTCACATTCGATCTTGCATACGACGTTGACTTCTTTACTTTTTTTGCATTGCTTCTATCAAATTTATAGTTTGTTTTCGCACGATTGTAATTACGTTTGTTGATCGCTTCTGACAAACGTCCGTTACTTTCCAATCCGCCATCATTGGCTCCAGAAGATTCTGGATTGATCACTTCACATTCGCCATAACCAGAGCAAGAAGGATCTTGACAATCAATCAAACCATCGCCATCATCATCAATGCCATTATCACAAATTTCCTGTGGTACTGGCGCGGTTGGACAACGGGCGCCGTCATTACTCGCACTTGAAGGTCCAAAGGCAAATAAGTTGGAAACCATGCCATTGCTACCAGTTAAATCTTGCACACTTTGAATTACGTAAATCGTTCCTGTCTGATTCGCAGACACATAAAAACGTCCTGAAGCATCAAAATACACGGCTCCATACGTATAATTCAATCCTGATAAAATTGGAATTGTACCTAGCGATTGTACAACATTAGTTGTCGGATCAATTCTATAGAGCTTATTAGAACCTTTTTCAACCGTATACAACATATTATCAACCGCATTAAATGCCCAATCGTGAATGTTGATGTTTTGCGATAAAGTTGCTGTTCCCACATGTTGGGTGAAGGTTGCTGAATCTGGATCCAAGTCAATTTTATAATACGTTGTTCCGCCACCTTTTAGGTGATAAATTCCGTTTGCATTTACATCGCCTACATATCTATTGGAAGTTGGCAATTCAGGGATAGAATAGGTGGTTGTTTCAAAATCTGCGCCGATTCGCACAATGCTTCTGGTTGGAGAGGATAAGGATCCCCAAATATATCCGTCAGCAGGATTGTACGCTGCTGCGTTGATATTTCCTGGTGTTACATTTTCAGCGACTAACGATGAACTTCCCGAAGCTAAATCGATAGCATATACATCGTTGTATTGGAATAAGTAGGCATCGTAAACACAGTTAAACGGATCGTTTTGTGCGATAGCTGTGATTGTTATAAAAAGGCTGGATAAGAATAATAATTTTTTCATCTGGTCATTTTTTTAGGTTATAATTTTGTCAGATGCAATTCGCCAATAATCATTTAGTTACAATTGAAAATGATGATGGCTCATTTCATGATGTTTGTTATTTACATCACAAATCTAGATATAGAAAATCGCGAAAAATGCAATTCGCGGTACGATCAGAATAACTGTAGACGAAATGCAATTTTCTGTTGACCAATACAGTTGAATGAATCGTGTTCGCAGCTAGGAAATAGTATCTTTGTTACGTATGAAAGATGCTAATTCCACCAAAAAGACAAAGCAACCTTGGCCGACAAAAGCAGCGATGGAGCAGATTTACGAGTTGAATCTTTGGGGAAAAGGAACGACTGATTTTTATTCTGGAGAAGGTTCACATGATCCTGAATTAGTCAAGCCGTACGTGGAAACGATGCATGTGTTTTTGACTTCTTTTGATGAACCATTAACCGTGTGCGACTTAGGTTGTGGCGATTTTAATGTGGGAAAAGAATTGGTTTCATACACTAAAAAGTACATTGCCGTTGACATTGTTCCTGATTTAATAGAACATACTAAAAAGCAATTCTCAGCAACAAATTTAGAATTTCATTGTCTAGATATTGCGAAAGATAATTTGCCTACTGGCGATTGTGCCTTGGTGCGACAAGTATTGCAACATCTTTCGAATGCTGAGGTACAAACGATCACAGAAAAGTTACAAAACTACAAATACGTCATTCTCACAGAACATCTTCCGCAAGGCGATTTTATTCCCAACAAAGACATCATTTCTGGACAAGGCATCCGACTGAAAAAACAAAGTGGCATTGATTTGCTAGCTGCGCCGTTTGATTTTAAGGTAAAAGAAGCAAAACAGTTGTTGTCCATTGTTCCCAAAGATGGAAAAGGTGTGATTGTAACGAGTTTGTATAAGACTTGTTAGACGTGCTTTGCTTTTAGACTTGTTCCCGCATAGGCGGGAATCTATTAGACCGCTTCGCTGTTAGATATTAGATATATTTGATACGTCTTTGCCAGGAGTTTACGACGTGGCAATCTGTTTCTATCAAAGTGTAAATTTGCTGGGCAACAAACAGATTGCCGCGACTTTATCTCGCAATGACAAATCAAAGATTCTTATTAAAATCACATGCTTTTATCATAGAAACCGATCTAACACAAAAGTAGATCTAGATACAATTTTTCTCCATTTTATTCTGAAAAACCACTCGATCTGACGTTTTGAGTATGCCCTTAGAATAATTTAAAATTCAACATTTAACATTCAAAACAAAAGCTTAAAAGCGAAGCAGTTTAGAACTATTTGTGGATTT
>JBCCLH010000086.1:0-8463 GCA_039026955.1 Bacteroidota bacterium | reverse complement strand
TAGGCATCTGTATGAATACTTGAAAAGCTTATAGCACTACTCCTCAGTATTTTATAAAAATCCATATCACTTTTTATGTAAAATAAAGTCATACAAAATCATTTTTTGGAATATCCAAGACGTGGTTTACCGAATGCTTACGACCAACATACCAATTTTGAAAATTTGAAAATGTACCAATGAGTTAATTCGTTTCAAAGCACATTCACAAACTCACTAACTAAAATACGAACATACCAAAGCTAGCGTTACCAATGTACCAATGTACCAATTTGAAAATTTGAAAATGTACCAATGAGTTAATTCGTTTCAAAGTACACTCACAAACTCACCGACTAAAATACTAACATACCAATTTGAAAATTTGAAAATGTACCAATGTGTTAATTTATTTCAAAGCACACTCCCAAACGCATCGACTAAAATACCAACATACCAAAGTGCAGCGTGACCAAAATACCAAAAAGCAGGCGAGTCTAACAAGTCTAAAAACAAAGTGCGTCTAAAAATCTAAACATCCAAGACTAAAATTTCTCAAAAACCCCCAACCCAAACAACGCAAAATCATACTTTACAGGATCGTTTGGATCAAGTTTTCGTAAGGCTGTATCTAATTCCAGCAAGGCTTTGGCATCATTTTGTTTGCGTTTGAGTAAGCCTAATTTACGTGCTACATTTCCTGAATGCACATCTAACGGACAGGATAATTGCGATGGTGAAAGCGATGTCCAAATGCCAAAATCAACACCTGTATTGTCATTGCGAACCATCCAACGGAGAAACATATTGATACGCTTGGCAGCACTTCCTTTGTTAGGATCGGACACATGTTTTCGCGTACGTTTGGGATGTGGAATACTGAAAAAAATCTCTTTAAACTGAGAAATATTTTCTTGCAATCGTTTTCCTTTTAATTTGGCAAAAACCGCTTCCAATCCGCCGTGGTTTTGGTAGATATTTTTGAGTGCTTTGATAAAAAATATAAAATCTGTTCCGTTGAACGTTCTGTGCACGAAAGATTGCAAAGATTCCAAATCTTCTTCCGTGTGATTCATCACAAAATCATATGGTGAATTCCCCAACAAATCCATCATTTTTTTGGCATTATTGTTGATCATTTTTCTATTGCCCCATGCAATGGAAGCCGTCAAAAAAGCAGCAATTTCTATGTCTTCTTTTTGGTGAAATTGATATGGGATTTGAATGGGATCACTTTCTACGAATTTTGGTTGATTGTATTCGACTACTTTTTCGTCTAGAAAGGATTTTAGTTCGGATAAATTCATGAGATGTAACAATCTTTTGACAAAAATAATACTAATTAATATTTTAAGTAAGAATCAATCAAAGTTGCTATGAAAAAAAATTACGCTCTCCTTATTTATTGTTTAAGTCTTTTGTATACTTCAATTACGTTTGCACAAACTATTGAAGGAACCGTGCTCGATCGGAAAACGCAAGAACCGTTATATGGTGTCTCTGTCTATTTTGATGGAACGACAATTGGAACCGCCACTGATGAAAATGGCAAGTTTAGTCTGCGCTACAAAGAATCTACAAAATCACCGCTAGTAGTTAGTTTTGTAGGCTATCAAACAATGCAATTTGATGTAAAGAAACTAGAAAATGGTTCCATAATTTACATGACACTCCGACCGCAAGCGCTGGGAACGGTCTATTTAACCAACGATACGTGGTCGCGCCGAAAAAAAGAAGAAATATTCAAACGTGAGTTTTTAGGGACTTCAGTAGAACCGTATCGATGTCGCATTTTAAATTTAGATGATGTTGAATTGGTCTACAATCCTGCAACTGGAAAACTCAATGCTTATGCTGAGAATCCCATCATAATCAAAAATAGATATTTAGGCTACACAGTCAAATATACTTTGGAAGAGTTTGAAGCAGAAATGAAAGAAACGTCAGATGGCGACGTATTTACACGCAGCGTATATGTAGAGGGTTCCACTTTTTACACAGAACTCAACAAAAAACGTGTGCGAAGAAGACACCGAAAAGCACGTGAGTTTGAATATGGCCAATCGGTGTTGTTTTTCATGCGTTCGTTGGCAAAAAAACAGTTGACAGAGAATGGTTTTCAAATCTATCACGATCGCTTTATTGTACCGCCGTATAAATACTTTCAAATCACACCCATGGGCGAAGATACGCATGTAAAATTCACGACTGATCGAGTAATTATTGTGTTTGAACGTTATCACAAATCATTTATGACCATTTTGGATAAAGAAAAAGAATTTGTCATCAATAAGTATGGAAACTATTCGCCCCCGAAAAAGATTTCTTTTGGAGGCGTATTAGGAGGGAAGCGTATCGCAAATACATTGCCTTTGGATTACAACTTATAGGCTTCACTATTCTGTAAATGTCACAGGAGTTGTGATACGTTGCAATTCTTCGCCATTTTCGAAGGTAAATATAAGCGTAAAGGTTACTGTAGTTGCTGCGGGAATTGTGGTGTCGAACGTCAAAAAGTAATCTTCAGAGCGATTTCTTTGTTCGTAATTTACGGCGCCAATCATATCGTTGATTGTAAACGCAGTATCGCCTGCTATAATGCCATAACCGACACGGACATGATCGTTTAACGAATTTCCTACATCAATTCCGAAAAGCGAAACATCGGCAACCAACGTTATATCTGCTACAGGTTTTGTAATAACAAAATCCTCATCACAGCTTACTGCATACGCCATATTCATAAAGTTTGATGGTTTTAAAAGCAAACTAGCGATTTCGTATGAATAATCTGTTTTTGCAAGCAAACTGAAATCCGCGTTAGTCACCTCTGTAATATCATTATCTGCAGTATCACGAACGGTAAAATCGACTGTACTTAGAAAAATATTATTCACATCAGTACAGCAAGCAAACAAAGTGATTTGTAGAAGAGTAAACAGCACAATGAGTTTTAGGACTTTTAATTTCATGTAGTATATTTTTTAGTAGATACGAAAATGTTTGGAAGGTTGCGCCTTTTGGAACTCAAAATGTAGAATGTAAAATTTTAAATGTAAAAGTATTTTTTAGTACATATTTTAATTCAAAGTAGTTTTCGATACATCTTGAAACAAGTTTTAGGACACTTGAAGTGACATCTTTTTTTGATGTATCAATTTATTGATTTGAAAATATTTGAAACGTCATTGCGCGGAAGAATGACTAAGCAATCTGTGACTTCAAATAATAGATATGTTTTACAATAAACAGATTACCACGTCGCTATCGCTCCTCCTTTGACGAATCAAAGATATTTATTACTTTGATTATAGAAATCGAATTGACGATTCGAAAAAGCCTAACACCCAATACCCAAAACCCAACACCTAAACAACAATATTCCCATCACGCATCTCAATAGTTCGATCTGCCATGTCGGCGAGTTCTTTGTTGTGTGTTACAATGACAAAGGTTTGTCCAAATTCTTCACGGAGTTTGAAGAAGAGATTGTGTAAGTTTTCTGCGGATTCGGAATCTAAGTTTCCACTCGGTTCGTCAGCGAAGATGATCGCAGGTTTGTTCATTAAGGCGCGTGCGACTGCGACACGTTGTTGTTCTCCACCAGAAAGTTCATTCGGTTTGTGATCGTAACGATCTTTCAATCCTAAAAAATCCAACAATTCTTTGGCTCTTGTTTCCGAAGCTTCTTTGTCCTTTTTTTGAATAAACGCTGGAATACATACATTTTCAATCGCGGTAAACTCAGGGAGTAGTTGATGAAACTGAAAAATGAATCCGATATGGTGATTGCGAAAGTTGGCCAATTCCTTTTCTGAAAGTTGTTCTGTTTTTACATCATTGATGATTAACGAACTTTGCGGATTTGGAGACATTTTATCCAAGGTTCCTAAAATCTGTAGTAAAGTCGTTTTTCCAGCACCCGAAGCGCCAATAATGGAAACAATTTCCCCTTTTTCAATGGTCAAATCAATTCCTTTTAACACTTCTAAATCGCCGTAACGTTTGCGTATATTTTTAGCTGTAATCATTCAATCTGTGTAATAAACGTAAATGTACTATTTAAAGCGATGCTATACAATTAAGAACTCACATCAGGCGTTCTTTTTTTGCGTTTGAAAAGATTTTTTACGTTGTTGTAGTCGATAAAATACACCAAACGTATTGAAACGGTGTGATCAATCGGCGCGTCAAATAATCGGTTCAAACTTTGAAAATAGCCATCATCCGAAGCTGTCGTTTGATTGAAGATTTGATTTCGATACAATGCCGTCAAAAAATTTCCAGGACCAAATTGCCAAGTATAACTAAAGTCTAAATTCCAAGTACTAAAATTCACATTCGAATTCCCTAAACCTAATTCTTGAAAAGTATTTTGTGATTGTACTAAACGTCCGTTTTCTTGTAGAAAATAGGGTGTATCATCGTAATCTACCGTAGTCCAGTAGTTTCTAAATGTTAGGTTTAAAGTGTGAAACGGATTAAAACTATAATTCCCAGAAATACTATTGGTCAACTCAATCTGATCACGCTGTCCAAAAATAATTTCATTTTCCAAATCATTAGAATCGTTCGCATACCCACGACGATTGTTTTCTACATTTAACGAAGAACTGTAGACCAAAATGCATTTTTCATTCACACGAACTCTCGGTTCAAAACGAAGACGATATCTTGTAAATCCTTGATCTTCTTCAAAGAACGTAGAAAAATTCACGTTTACATCAAGCGCAAAGGTTTTGTTGTAATCTGTGGAGATAAATCCGCCTGCATTAAATTGATTTTCGATGGTGAAAAAACGTCGGTTGTCAAAATCACGTGGTTCAAAATAATCAAATTGTTTTCCAGGTGCCCAGAAGGCATCCATACCAAACGCCATCAAACTTTCCTTGAGTACACCAAAAATATTTGCTCCAAAATTGACTTCGGTAAACACACTCGGATCGTACAAACGACGGTAGTTTACAAAAGTATTTATTCTAAACTCATTGAGTGTTTTGGTCGGTTCAAAAATTCGATACGAAGCATCTACTCCAAAGTTGTTAAAATTGTTTCGAAAGTTCAATCCCAAATCGTTAATATCGTATTTGGTATTTGAAAAACTGTGATCAAAACTGTAGCGAAACTTTCCATCCAACTTACGAATAGCAAAGAACGAATTGAATCCAGTTTCGGTTCCTGTAGGCAAATTTCGGTTGCTCATTCGCAAACGCGTATCAATCCCTAAAGTATTTCGTTTATTCACCAAATCCGCTACAATTCCCGTCACATTAGCGTCTCTGAAACCGCTTCCATCTCTTGTAACATTTGTATTGATCAGACTTATCGATGAATTTTGATTGAACTGCTGATCCACCACCATAATATTATAATTTGTCAACGGTTCCACCACTTCCTTACGGAATTCGCCTGTTTCTGTATTTTGAATCGTCGCTTCTGTTTTTTCTGTAATCGCGTTGAAAAAACCAATTCCCAAACCGTTTTTCGTTCTTCCCGAAACTTTTACGGCATTGATCAATTTCACTTCGTTAGGAGAATCGACCACTTCTTCATTTTCGGCAGTTTCTGCACTTCCCGAAGGTGCATTTCCAATACGCCGCGAAAAGAAGAGATTTCCTTTGTTAAACAGATCGACACCTTCCGTAAAGAATTGCCGCTGTTCTGCAAACGTTTGTTCAAAAGGTCCTAAATTCAACTGTAAATTGTCAAATCCAGCTTGACTGAAATCGGGGACTAATGTCGCATCGAGCGTAAAATTTTCCGTAATTCCATACTTTACGTCCATTCCGAAATTATATTCTTCTGTCGTTTCGCCGTCAAACGAACGAATGACTGTAGAAGCAAACGGATATAAAATCAATCGTGTTGGCGGTTGTATTCCTTGCAATCCTTTCAATTCACCTGCGTACAATCCGATATATCCTTTCGTAGGATCAAACGGATTCCATGTATATTGTTTTCTAGTTTTTCTAAATTGTCGGTGAAACTGAATTCCCCAAGTAGGATCTTCTTGATTGGTAAAACGAAGGGTTCGATAGGGAATTTTCACTTCTACAATCCAACCGTCATCTACAACTTTTGCTGCGTTTTCCCAAACGGCATTCCAACTGTAATCTTCACCAATACTCGGATTGGCAATGGCATCTGCTTGACTTCCATTCGGAAAAACGACAAAATACGTATCGTTCTGTCCGTCATTATTCGGATTGATCGCAATGATAAAAAAATCGTTGATTCCAAAATTATCACGACTCGTAAATTGACGCATTATATCTTCTGGATTATCCTTTAAATATGCTGCGACATAAATAGCATTATCGTCATATGACATTTTAACAGTTGTCTTCTGATGTTCTGGTAATGTATTTCCAATTGCTGGACGGAATTGTATAAAATCGGTGGCAATTTCTGCATCTTTCCACACTGCATCGTCTAAAACAGCGTCAATTTTAGGAGGAGAAACAGCACGCTTTATATTATAGGTCTTTTTAGGAATGCTATCTTGCGCAATACAATTCATTGTAAAACAGCATAGTAAAAACACTAAAAAACGGCTCATTTTTTTCATTTTTTGGTTGATGATACCTTAAAGAGCTAGGGAAATTGGGTTTGTTACAATAAGGCATCGCGAAATTACCGCGATCCTTTACTTTTTTGTACTAAAGAAAAGTTAAATGTTACTTAATTTTTAATATTTGCAACTTGAATATAGCGCTCGTGTGCATTTTTTTTAGCTATCTTTAATCGATGTAAAAAATGACTAAGTTTTTGGAATTTTTTCGTTCAGATTTGTCTTAAATACGTGTTTTGAAACTATATTTTTCTATACTTTTTTCCCTCTTATTTTGGAATGTGTCCGTCTACGGACAAGAAACTTTTTCCGATTGGAATACTTTTGAAAAAGCTTTTGTGAAAGACTTTTATCGTTTGCATATTTCTGATTTACAGATTTCTTATGTGGATAATTTGAAACTGATTCAAAGCAAACGCAATGTAGAAAAACAGGAACGCATGTTTGTGAAGTATCAAAATGCATTGCAATCTATCGATAAAGCAAAACTATCCAAAGCACAACAACTGGATTATGCTTTGGTTTCGTATGAAATTAAACTGCATTTACAGCGTATTACACTCGAAAAAAAATGGTTAGCCAATAAACCGAGAAAAATCTCTAAAGAA
Source organism: Bacteroidota bacterium (assembly GCA_039026955.1). Classification (GTDB taxonomy): domain Bacteria; phylum Bacteroidota; class Bacteroidia; order Flavobacteriales; family Flavobacteriaceae; genus Kordia. The sequence goes on along the minus strand of JBCCLH010000086.1, from coordinate 1,305 downwards.
GGTTTACAAAATGTTCCGATGGGAAAAGAATGGTATGCGTATTTTTTGAAAAAATGGGTAGATGCTGAGGTGACTCCAGATGCTTTATTCGAATTTGGACTTTCTGAGATCAATCGTGCCAAGAAAGCTATGAAAGCGATTGAAGATGCTTCAGGACTAGATAGTTTGAAATACCAACAATACATTCAAAATGAACGTTTCTTTTTCAAGGATGTTGTCAGTGTACAACAAGCTTTTGAAAGTTATAAAAAAGCAATTTTCCCAAATTTGATTGGTTATTTTCCGAAAGTAGATCAATTGCCTGATGTGAAAATTGTACGCGGAACCAACAAAGCCTATGCACAAGTTCCTGCGTATTATGCGGAAATTCGGAATACATTTTATTACAACTTTTTTGATACACCATTTAACAAGCGACAAATTGCGTGGATTTACATGCATGAAGCGATGCCAGGACATCATTATCAAATCAAATATGAAAACCAACTTGAAAAATCTCCTATCAAAAAATTGTTCATTAATAATGGATATCGCGAAGGTTGGGCAGCGTATGTAGAAGAGCTGATTTACGAATTTGGACCCGAAACCACCAAATACGATGAGTTGGGCAAATGGGAATGGGACATCATTCGTTCGGTGCGTGTTGCCTTAGATGTTGCCATCAATTATTATGGTTGGAGTGACGAAAAAGCACTAGAATTCTGGCAACAGCACATTCAAGGACAAGAAGATATTGCACAACGAGAAATAGCGCGTATGAAACGCTGGCCAGCACAGGTGATCACCTATAAATACGGAGCAAATTTAATTCTTCAATGGAAAGTTGCCATCGAAAAAACATTGGCAAGTAAAAAAGAGTTTCCTTGGTTGGACTTTCATACGAAGATTTTGGAGAATGGTGCTTTGCCTTTTTCTGTGATGGATGCTGTTATTTTTGGGAATTGATTTAGATGCGCTTCGCTTTTAGACTCGCTTTGCTGTTAGATTCGTTTGCGCTGTTGGACACGCTGCGCTTTGGATCGCTAACGCTCTTGGTATATTAGTATTTTAGTAGGTGCGTTTGTGAGTGTTATTTGAAACTAAATTAACTCATTGGTACATTTTCAAATTTTCAAATTGATATATTGGTCACGCCTCGCTTTAGTATCGCTCACGCTCTTGGTATATTAGTATTTTAGTGGGTGCGTTTGTGAGTATTCTTTGAAATAAATTAACTCATTGGTACATTTTCAAATTTTCAAATTGATATATTGGTCACGCTTCGCTTTAGTATCGCTAACGCTCTTGGTATTTTAGTATTGTAGT
>JBCCLH010000085.1:0-8504 GCA_039026955.1 Bacteroidota bacterium | reverse complement strand
CTCACCTCTTACCATTCCGAACAGAGAAGTTAAGCCCATTAGCGCAGATGGTACTGCAGTGATGTGGGAGAGTATGTCGCCGCCTTTTTTAATAAACCCTTACTTATAAATTAGTGAGGGTTTTTTTATGCTTTATCTCCAACACAATAAACCGCTTAAAGCAAAACAATTAATAACCTGAGTTCGATTTATAATTTAATCCATAACTCTAATTTTTAGCAAGTTACGTCAATGTCAAATCGAGCATTATCGAAATTAAAATGCGTTTTAATTGAAGATACCTAGCGAAGCTATCGAGATTACTTTGAAATTATCAATTCTTAGCTGTTCTCATGAACTACGTTCGGTATCTACGATAATGCTCGAACTGACAATCGTTTGTTTTTTAGTTAATTATAAGTAATGAAACGTTTTTTATTAATCGAACTCAGGTTATTAATTGTTTTTCTTTTAACTTTTTCTTTCCTTGACTCTAATAGCTTAGTTGGATTCATTGTAAAGATTAATTGGGCTGACTAAATCCAAATGTATATTTGGTAAGACTGACTGTGGTTTTGTATTTTTAGTTCACATTTAATACTATCTAACATAATGTAAATTCGATAAAACTATTTTAATAAACATTTGATAATTAGTATTTTACAAAATATGTCAAATCGAGCGCAGTCGAGATTCAATCGAAACTTAAACTTTTTATAGTGTTCTTGTAAGCTTCGCTCGGTGCTTCAAGCAATGCTCGAACTGATAAGTCTTTATTTTTCATACTATTACGAGTTATTTAGTGATTTCTTACGTCGAATTCATGTTAACATAACATGAGTTAGGTATAACTATTTTGTTAAACTCACGATAGTCAATAGTTTACAAAAGCATCAAATTTAGTGTACTTGAGATTCAATCGAAATCTTAGAATTCTATTTTTTTCTCAATAGCTTTGCTAGGTGCCTTCAATCAAAGTAAATTTTGATTTTGATAATGCTCGAACTGAGAAGCATTTATTTTTAGTCAATTAGAAGTGATCTGATGATTTCTAGTGTATAATTCACATTAACATAAGTTTATTCCAAAAAAATAAACCTCCTGAGAGATCAACTCAAGAGGTTTGTGAAACAAAAAATAGAAGCTTATTATTTTACAATAAGCTTTTTAGTCGTTTTTATATCATCAGAGATTATATTAACTAAGTATAATCCTGAAGCAATATTACTTACATCAATCGTATTGTCAGCAGATAGTTGCATTGAAATTTGCTTTCCTGCATTATCAAATACTTCAATTTTTATATTTCGTATGTTGCTAGGTGTTAGTATTTGTACAATATCACTTGCAGGATTTGGATATAGTGATACACCCGTAAGCACATTTTCTTCCTCCACAGATAAAGTGGTAAAATCGAAAGTACTCATTCCTGATACAGCTGCTGCATTTGGGTCTACTACATTTGTAAATAATGCAGATCCATCATCAATCATATCTGCTTGCATGTATGATTTTAATGGCGTGAATGAATTTGCTAATACAGAATTATTCTCTAAAATATACATAGTACCACTCGTAGGAGTTCCGTTTACTGTAAAGGTGTACATATTGCTGTTGGTTCCTGCAGAAGGTGCCATAAGGGAAACAGGACTTCCTAAAGTTTCTGAAATCAAATACCCATCTATTGCTGGCATAGTTACATCAGTTCCATTAAAAAAAGTTGGATTTTCTCCTCCACCAAGTGAAGTTGCGCCCGCTAAATCAATTGTAATACCATCTGGTACAACGATTGTAAATCCATAACTCTGTACAGAAGTTGCAAAGTTATTTGAACTTGTGTTTGGCACCGCTTGCACTGTAAAGCTATACCCTCCATTATGCTGTAATGTATAGGTGTAGCCATCCTGTGCTTGTAGCTGTGAAGCTACAAGACATAGGAAACTAAGCATTACTATTCGTATTGTATTTTTCATAAAATTAGTTTTCTGGTAATTGTTCTTGTATTTGATATGTGCTAAAGTTTAGGAAATTCCCTGGATGCGCTAATACATTTTGTAATAGTATTGGTGTATCTGGTGCCGTTCCAGTGTATTGGGTATTTCCGTCCATGTTAATATCATGATCATTGTATCCATTTACTACATATGTAGGGAAGTTTAAGAAGTTTCCTGTATCGTTGAGTACTTCTGATAAGATACTTGGGGAGTCAGGACTTGTTCCTGAATATTGCACCATAGTATCACCGTTTACATTTCCTGCCCATAACGCCATTTCTCCATTAGATAGTTGTACTCGTGCATTAGAACCAAATGTACTTGTCGCACTACTTGACAAATCAACAATGTTCGCAACTACAGAGAGCGGAATTACATTCGCTGTCACAGTACCTAAGTGATTTCGGTGTTTTACCGCTACAAAATAGTTTCCTGTTATTCCTCTTAGTATTACATCAGACGTTCCATCCAACGCAACAATGTCACCATCTCTTTGTAGTAAAGCAGATGTTTGGTCTACCACGACTGTATTGTTAGCACTACTTCTAATTTCAATCCATATCCAGTCGACTATATTATCCTCAGCAGCACCAACACCAGAGATTCCTCCGTTATTGAATACGCTAGAATTAGATATAATGTCTCCTGCATCATACGGACTGACTTTAGGAATTAAATTCCCGCTACGTAAATTATCATTCATTAAGTCACTAGTAACAGGGCTTAAACTTGGTCCCTGTAAAAAGACTTTGGCTCGTATTCTCAAGTCTACAATTTGGTTAGGATCTAAGAAAGTGTTTATTTGCTCTGCATCAAATCCATCGCCGTTGCTTCCTTCATATAGTACTGTTAACGAAGTATTATCTAATGTAGTTGCTACGAGAAACTCTCTATCAAATCCATCACCATTACTTCCTTCATATAATGCTGCAAGCGAAGTGTTATCGAGTGTAGTTGCTGATAAGAGTCTACTAGAAAATCCATCGCCATTACTACCTTCGTACAATACGGTTAGTGAAGTATTATCTAATGTAGTCGCTGCGAGCAATCTGCTAGAGAATCCGTCACCATTACTACCTTCGTACAATACGGTTAGTGAAGTATTATCTAATGTAGTTGCTGCGAGCAATCTGCTAGAGAATCCGTCACCATTACTACCTTCGTACAATACGGTTAGTGAAGTATTATCTAATGTAGTCGCTGCGAGCAATCTGTTAGAAAACCCATCGCCATTACTACCTTCATAAAGTATTGTTAGCGAAATGTTTTCAAGCGTAATGGCTACACGCGATTCTACATCGAATCCATCACCATTACTACCTTCAAACTGAGCAGCAACTTGCAGACTATACAGGAGAGAAATAGACAATAAGAAAAGAATTCTTTTTTTCATCTCCTTCATCTTATGGTGCAGTTCTTACAGCTCTAAATCCTAAACGGTTGTTTCCTGAAGCAATTATAGATGCTCCATCAAATCTATCAGATACTCTAATAAAGTCAGATCCATTTAACCAGCTTCCTCCACGGTAGCTATATCCGTCTCCTGTTGTGTTGTTTGGCCAGTTGATTGCCGTTCCATTTCCAGTAGAACTGATGATTCCATTTCCATGTACACCTGTAAAGTTACGTCCTTGTGAAGTACCTACTGAGACACAACGCTCGTATAAGTTTCCAGACATTTCCATGATTCCATAGTAGGTTCCACCAGTTTCTTCACGGTTGTTATTGATTGCACTTGCGGCAAAAATTCCGTTACGTAAAGGACCACTAATGGTACCATTTGTATCTGCATAGATTGCATTTCCTGTATTCGTTTCTGGGTTTGTAATTCGCTCACTTGAGAACCCTGAGTTTACCAAGTTATATGCATTTGAAGCAATATTGGCACTTCCCCAAGCAAATTCTCCTGGTTTTGGTAATATTGGTCCTCTACATGCTTTTTCGTATTCTAATTCTGTCATTGGGCGCAATGCTGTCCAGTCCATATACGCGTTCATATCTCCCGGACTTAGATAACTGATGGCTCTATCAGGTGCGCTTGTGGTAGCACTCGCAGAACCTCCTGTCCATGAAATCGTATTTCTACTAACTTCCGCATCACTATTTTTGTGCGTAGAATCGGTTACGTCTCTATTTGTTTTTTGTGTTTCTGTTAAACTGTTAAAGAAACCTAACCATTGTGCTTCACTAACTTCATATTTCATGCAGTAAAACGCATTGTATCCTTTTGGCCAGTTTGCGCCTAAAGTTCCTGTTTGGTCTCCACCACTTGCATTGTCACCTACATAGTATAAGTTTCCAGAAGTGTTTGCAATAGTAATGGCACTTTCAGAAGTTACTTGATACGAAGAAGAAGTTGAAAATCCTCCAGAGTAGAATTTATTAGATTCATCACCTGTAGTTCCTCCTAAGTAAAAATTTCCTTGTGGTACGTATACCATTTCGATAGCAAATACTTGAATGTCGATAATATCATTGGTATCTGTTGCACCGAAGTTCCAGCGTAATTGTGTGTTTTGGAAGTTTACGTTTCCGCTTCCGTCAGCAGCTCTGTAAATAAAAGCGCCCATTCCGTCAGGACTTACATCTAGTGTTGAACCTGGCGCTGCTACAGAGCTCGCTTGACTTACAGACCCGTGTGTCCAGCTTCCGTTGTTTACTCTGTATTTGATAAATACCCAAGCAGCATCCCAGTTGGATGGTCCTGAGCTGATTCTCCATGAATTCTCCCAAAACAGGTCAAACTCTACGTGTACCCAGTTTGAGACTTCATTTAAATTTTCAAGTGAGATGTTGTTCACCTGAATATTATTTGCCTTTGTCGAAGTGCTAAAGGCAAAACAAATTAGCATTAAGAATAGTGTAAATTTTTTCATTACTTTGATTTTGATTGTTAGTATTAGATAAATTGTATTTTATGTATGCATATAGCATTCATATGTATAAATTCATGACTATTAAAAATTTGGGGTGGGCTGATAACGATTCAAATATATGTGAAGAAAAAGTTAACAAGCGCAGTTTTTGTATGAATGGAAGCAAATGTTGTATAGATTGTTTTTGCTAAAAAAAAGATGAAAAAAGGTGAAAATCCCCTTGTATGTTAACTATTTAGGAAACAACACCGCATATACATATTTTTGAACCAATGATACGAACGACGTCAGAAATTAACCCGAAAAGCGTACCTTTAGAGTATAAAACCAATACTTATGTTAAAAGCAATTTTAATAGATGATGAACCTAAAGCCCTAGAAAGCCTCTCTTGGGAGTTAGATAATTTTAGTGATGAGATTGAAATATTGGCAAAGTTTACCGATCCGGAAGAAGCTTTAACATATATTGAGAGAACACCTTGTGATTGTCTCTTTTTAGATATTGAAATGCCTACCATGGACGGTTTTCAGTTTTTAAATCGATTGAAAACCAAAGATTTTGCAGTGATCATTACCACGGCTTACAATGAATATGCCATCAAAGCGTTAAAGGAAGAAGCGATTGATTATTTGTTGAAGCCTATTGATATGGACGATTTGAAAGTCGCCATTTCTAAAGTGAAAAAATATATATCTCGAAACGATGTTTCTACCGAAAAGTTTGAGCGTATTTTGTCTGATTACAATAGCCGATTCAACAAAAAACGAATTACGATCAATACGGACGGGAAATTGATTTTTTTAGATTTAGACGATCTGCTGTTCGCAGAATCCGATGGAAATTACAGTACGTTGTATTTGACAAATTCGAAGAAGATCGTATTGACAAAAAAGCTGAAGGAAGTAAACGCAATGCTTCCCGACGAGCGCTTTTTTAGAATTCATAATTCGTATATTGTCAATTTAGATAAAATCAAAGAGTTTATAAAATCAGATGGATATGTCATTTTAGTGTCTAATCATAAAATACCTATTTCAAGACAACGCAAAGCTGCGTTCTTAGAAAAACTATAAAGAAAAATAAAGTGTATGTGCCAATTACATAAGAGTGTATTGCTTTGCATTCTTTCCCTCTTCTTATCTACCATTAGCTTTTCACAAACTACCGACAGTACTTTTGTGAAAGATGCCAATGCACTTTTGAAACGTAAGTCTCAAGCGTATTCTGAGATAGATAACGTACTAAAATCGTACAAGGGCGATTCAATTCAACTTCAATATCTCATCAATTTATACAAAGAAAACACCTATTTAGAAGGCGAAAGCTATGTGCTCAATGCGATGGGTGAATATTTCCGAAATACTTCGCAATACGATAAAGCTATTTTGTTTCATGAAAAAGCGCTATCCAAAGCAGAAATTGCCGATAATAAACAATTGCATGTGCGTGCTTTAAATATGTTAGGCGTGGTATACAGACGTATTGACGATATCCGAAAAGCACTAGATTATCACCAAGAAGCTTTAGCATTAGCTGAAACAATTGAAAATAAGGATGAAGCCACAAAGAAAAGTATCGCGGTTTCATTGAATAGTATGGGAAATATTTTCCTAGTCCTAGAACAGTACGATTTGGCAGTGCAGCGCTTTACACGATCGATGAAAATTGAAGAAAGTGTTGGAAATAAACTCGGACTTGCCATTAATTACCATAATATAGGTTATGCCAAAGAAGCTACAGGTGATTTAGAAGGTGCTTTGGTAGATTATAAAGAATCGTTACGATATAATGACGAGATCGATTCGAATTTAGGACGCGTAATTTGTAACAATACGATTGGTCGAATTTATATCAAGCAAAAAAAATATAAAGAAGCCATTGAGATTATTTCATCCACGTTTGAAAGAGCAAAAGGCTTGCGTGATAAATTCCATCTTTCGGGCGTGTATACAAATTTAGGCTGGGCATATTTAGAAATGCAGAATTATACAGAAGCAAAAAAGTATCTGAATGAAGGATTGGAAATTTCGAAAGAATTCAATCTAAAGAGTTCAATAGCCGAAAGTTATGGGCGTTTGGCAACACTAGCAGAAGCAGAAAAGGATTTTGAAAAAGCATTTGAATACCAAAAGATTTCGTACGAATTGAACGAGGAAATTACCAATGAAAAGAATTTTAAGTACGTTAATGATCTCATTGTAAAATACGATACCAAGAAGCAAATTGAAAATCTTGAGAAAGAAAATGCTACGGTAAAGCAAACGCTGAAACGAAACAAAAGTATTTGGATTACGAGCAGTGTGGTTTTTGCGTTTTTGGCGATCATGATTTATATCTTATACAGACAGCGTTTGTTGAATAACGAAAAGAAGATTTTGACGCTCGAGCAAGACATGTTGCGCAGTCAGATGAATCCGCATTTTGTGTTTAACTCGTTGAATTCTATCAAACAATACATTATTAGTAACGAGCAAAAAAACGCGGTGCATTACCTAAACAAGTTTGCAAAACTCATTCGTAAAATTTTAGATGCTTCTCGTGTGAAAGTCGTTTCACTGAGTGACGAATTGGAAACGATGGATTTGTATATGAGTATTGAAAACATTCGTTTCTCCAACGAAATTAATTTTGAAGTTTTGGTGGAGGAAGATATAGATATCGATCAAATAAAAATTCCATCATTAGTACTCCAGCCTTTCTTAGAAAATGCGCTGTGGCACGGATTGTCCTCTAAGAAAGGTGAAAAAAATATCAAACTGTCAGTTTCTAAAACCAAAGATGATTTTGTAACGATTTCCATCGCAGACAACGGAATCGGTAGAGAAGCCGCACAACAAATTGCCAAAAACAAAATTGTAAAACGAAAATCCATCGGAATCGCCTTAACAAAAAACAGACTTTCCAATTTTGTAAAAGACTTCAAAAACAGCTTCACCGTACATTTTATGGACTTAAAAGATCAATACGAAAATCCGAGTGGCACGGAAGTGGTGTTGAATATTCCGCTGAGATAGTTGTTGGTGTTTAGTTGTGAGATGTTAGTATTGAGCATTGAGATTTTTCGATAACTATTATTATTATTTATATTAACCGTCACTTCGATTTTTATGATAAAAGCAAGTGGTTTTTGTAAAAGTTTGATTCGTCATTACGAGCGATAGCGCGGTAATCTGTCCAAATCAGTATTCCACTTTGAAAGAAACAGATTGCCACAAGTTTTTCCAAAACTTTCGCAATGACGCATGAAACAAAAGCGTCACTTCGAGTGTCCTGAACTTGATTCAGGATCTATCGGAGAAGTACTTTGAAGTCAATAAATGCTTTTATTTAAACAGATTGCCGCGACTTCGTCTCGATGACGAATCATAGATGCGCTATAGGAATTGAAGTGAGATTTTCAAATTGAAATTGAACTCAAAATTTAATCTGAAACACCAAACGTCAGTTCGAGTGTTTTTATAGAGCAGAGCGAAATAAAAATGTATCGAGAACACTTTAAAGCAAAAAAGACTTCAAGACTTCATTACGAGGAGTTTACGACGAAGTAATCTGTTTCTAGTAGAACACATAATTTCCTTTGAAACACACTTTTACATTTAAAATTTAGCGTTTAACATTTAAAATTTCATAGTACTTCTCGATACGATTTTTCGT
>JBCCLH010000084.1:0-9237 GCA_039026955.1 Bacteroidota bacterium | reverse complement strand
GTTGTGAGTTGTGAGTTGTGGGAGAAACTATTCTTTAAAACTTCTCAATTCTCAATACTAATATCTAAGAGCTGTGAAAAAAACTTTTTCATTTAACATTTTGCAGTTTTACATTTTACATTTTAGTTCGTTTGTTGTCGGTTAGTCGCTTTGCTCTGTTGTGAGTTGTGAGTTGTGGGTTGTGGGAGAAACTATTCTTTGAAACTTCTCAATACTCAATACTAATATCTAAAAGCTATAAAAACACTTTTTGATTTTAAATTTAGCGTTTTATATTTTAAATTTTTCAATTCGTTTGTTGTCGGTTGTTTCAATTTAAAATTCAACATTTAGCATTCATAATTCAACATTTTTACCTCGTTAATTCGTCTGTTTGTTCATTCGTTCATTTGTGGATTTGTTATCAGAAAAGCGATTTCATAAACATTTAAACCACTAAACTTATAAACCCTTAAACTTCTCAGCAATTAAACTTATTTTACTGAATCAGGCTAAACTACGCTGGCTTTTATTTATTGATACTGTAGTAATAACATAGGTAGTTCAACGGAAATTTGTAGGTAATTCAACCTGTTTTTGCAAGCAAAGTAAGATTATACAGCGTTCATACTGTAACTTTCCTGTAAAATTATATTAATCCTCAAATCTATACTTTATGAAAATACTCGGTAATTATGTTGTCTTAATTCTTCTAACATGTATTTGTTTGATAGCATGTAAACAAGAAAAAACAACTAAAAAAGTAACAACAGCTAATTCAATTGATAGTCTACTCACTAAGCTAAATAGCTGCGTAAAAGATAATACATATCAGCATCATAAATTAAAAGCTGATACAGCCATAGCAAGTCTAAACAGCTATAAGAACTATATTGACCGTGCCAAAAGAGCACTTTTAAGTACAACTGATTTTTCTGATGCTGAAGATAAACTCAATTATGGTTCAAAAGTAGATTTTTCACTGCTATTACAAGTATTGTTAAAACATAATTTTAAATGCACCGATAAATTATTTTTACTGAATGGTATTAGACCTAGGAGAGATGAAAAGGGCAAAAAAATACCAGGAGATTCAGTCGCTGAGATTATATTCGTCCTTGAATCAAAAGATATAAATAAACAACCACAATATACATTTTTCGATTTTACACGACCTTGTCCTAATGGCTGTCCTGATGGCATATCTAATTTAGAATATCCCGTTATTCAAAAATTAAAACAGAATTAATGAACAACAGCACCACATTACAAAGCATTTATTTTCATACGGCAAACCTTGCGTTATTTTGCCTTTGTATCAATGTGTTGCTGTGTATTTTGTATTGGAAGAAGTTGAACACGCCTTTACAACAATTCGCATATTTTTTGTTTTGGAATGTAACGATTGAAATTTTAGTACTGCTCATCAAGGCATTAGGTTATCAAAATAATTTGCCCTTATTGCATCTATATACGCTTGGTGAGTTTGTACTATTTTTGTTTTTTTATAGAAGTCTGCTGCACACGCCTGCTTTTTTTAAACAGTATTTTTGGCAATTGTTACTTGTGGGGAGTTTGTTGATTATGGGGAATTCGCTATTGCTGCAAAGTATTTTTGTCTTCAATACGTTTGCGAAAACCTTTGTGCAAATTACCATTATCGGACTTGCCATTGTGTATTTTTACAATCTTTTAGAGAATCAAACAATTTCGCCGAATATTGCTAAAAGTGTGCGACTGATCAATTCTTCCATATTGGTCTATTATTCGGGAAGTTTGTTCATTTTTATGTGCAGCAATGTGTATTATGAAAATGCGCAGATATACGATATTTTTTGGATCTTCAATGCACTCTTGAACGTTCTTTTTCATTTGCTTATTTTAGTTGGACTATGGAACGTTTTTTTCAAGAAGACAATTTTATAATACTCATCGTCATCGGTATTTTGATTATGCTTGCCTTTGCGATGGCTTTTATATTGTATGTGAATTATTCCCAGAAGAAAATCCTAAAAGAGCAAATGCGCATTCAGAAGTTAGATTATAAGCATCAAGAAGAATTATTACACGCCACCATTCTCACCCAAGAAAAAGAACGCAATCGAATTGCCAGAGATTTACACGATGAAATTGGCTCAAAACTAAATGTAATTTTTTTAAATGTCTGTCGCTTAAAGAAACACGGAGAACACGATGCAGAAATCGAGGAAATCACTGAGGAAGTGGAAACCGTAATTCACACTACAATCAACTCTATTCGATTTATTTCGCATGAATTGTTACCGCCGACTTTAGAAGAATTTGGATTGATCGAAACAATTCGTGAATTGCAACACAGTTTCCAAAAAACAGGCGACATTCAAGTGGAATTTACGACTTCTGAACATATGCATCCGATCGAAAATCCGCTAATCGAATTGAATCTTTTCAGAATCATTCAAGAACTCATCAACAATTCTATAAAACATGGGAAAGCTACCGAAATTGACATGCATTTATCTGCCGAAAAAACACTGATACAACTCAATTATCAAGACAACGGAACGGGTTTTGATAGTTCCGAAGAACAGCATAAAAAAGGACTCGGAATGAAAAATATTGAAAGTCGATTGCGCATTATCAATGCAACTTACACGCTGAATTCTTCCGAAGGAAACGGCATCAATATCACAATCAATGTCATTCCCATTCCGTCCAACACAATCTAACATCACCAAAAAAACCTACCATGAACCACATTTCTATTGCCATTGCCGACGATGAAGCACTCTTCCGAAAAGGAATGAGCATGCTGTTAAACGCGTATGAGAACCTTCAAGTAGTGCTTGAAGCGGAAAACGGAGAAGATTTACTAGAAAAATTAGTCACAAGCATTCAATTCCCAGATATTTTACTGCTCGATTTAAAGATGCCAAAAATGAACGGAATTGAAGCGGCAAAGCGTATCCAAAAGAAATATCCGAAATTAAGAATCATTGTCATTTCTACACACTTTAGCAGAGCTTTTATTATCAATATGATTGAACTCTCCGCAGTTGCCTATTTGCCCAAAAACTCACAACCCGAAGAAGTGGTTGAAACCATCGAAGAAGTCTACAAAAAAGGATTTCACTACAATGATGAAGTCATGGCGATTATTCGAGAAAATATCATCTCAAAGAAAAAACCAAAAGCACAATTTTCAGTACAATTAACCAATCGGGAAAAAGAAGTTTTAAAATTGATCTGCGAACAATATACCGCACCAGAAATTGCAAAAAAACTCTTCATCAGCGCACGAACAGTCGACGGACATCGCAACAATCTGCTGGCAAAATTAAATTGTAGAAACGTAGCCGGTTTGGTAGTGTATGTGTTGCAAAATCAATTGATTGATCTTCCGCTACTCAGGAATGATGAAGATTGGTTGTTGGGTCTTGGGTCTTGGGTCTTGGGTCTTGGGTCTTGGGTCTTGGGTCTTGGGTCTTAAAAAGTATGTTTTTTGTTGATTTGTTGATTTGTTAATTTGTTAATTTGAAGTTTCCTAGGAATCCAACATTCAAAATTTAAAATTCAATATTTATTGTTTCCCTGGCGGATACGTTTCAAAAGCTTTCAGTACAACAGCTCTAAAATAAGCTTCGCGTTCTTGTGGTTTGGCTTCTTCTTTATAAAAACCTTCCACAATCGCCTGCCAAAACATTTGATCTTTCCGCACATCTACCAAATCAAACACCACTTCATGATTGCGTTTGGAGCTTCCAATCGGCAATCCGATCGAAATACCGCCACCTGCGTTGCGTCCTGTCCCGCCAACGCCAACGCCCACCGCGCCATCATCCTCAGGTTCAAAAAAACCAGTTTCAATATTAATATAAAAATCTGGTGTCGCTGTACGTCTAAAACCGTTGGCTTGCATGATGGAATCCGTTAAGCGAAACAAACGTTTATCATCCAACTGACTCAACCCTGTTTCAATGTCTGGAAAAAAATTATAAGTTCTATACTTGGCAAAATTTGTCTTTTTATCATAATCATAAATAACTTTCGGAGCAGTACAGGAGACAAAAACGACCAACAATAACAAGAGTTTAAAATATTTCATAGCGCTGATTTTTAGTAAAAACCTACTACAAGATAAGAATATTTATTCCACAAAAAACCGTATCTTTGCAAAGATTTAACATGATAAAATTCACACCTCATGAAGTTGCTATTATTAACCATTGGTTTATTGCTGTTATGTTTTGGCGGAATCGCTATTAAAATCTGGGCAAAAAAAGACGGAAAGTTCGCGGGAACTTGTGCGAGTCAAAACCCGATGTTAAATAAAAATGGAGAAGCTTGTGGATTCTGCGGAAAAACTCCTGATCAATTTGATACCTGCTCCGAGCCACAACACCAGTAAATAGCTAGCGCCTCTCCTATTTATGATCACCTATTTTTTGTATGCTTTTATTGCCATTGCCGCGATTCAAATCCTTTATTTTCTATGTTTTGGGGTATTTGCGTTTGAAAAAGAAAAACGGAACAAAACTCAAAATCTCCCTGTTTCCGTTATTGTCTGTTCTAAAAATGAAGCGGAAAACCTTAAAATTCTAGTTCCTCAACTTTTACAACAAGCGTATCAGAATTTCGAAATTGTATTGATCAACGATGCTTCTTCAGACGATACGAGAGATGTTATAGAAGCTTTTCAAGCGAAAAACAACAATATCAAAGTCGTGAATGTTGAAAATAACGAAGCCTTTTGGGGAAATAAAAAATATGCCTTAACACTCGGAATCAAAGCGGCTACCAACGATTATTTGGTCTTTACCGATGCAGATTGTGTGCCAGCTTCTAGAAGTTGGTTGGCTGAAATGACACAGCACTTTTCTGGCACGAAAACGATTATTATTGGGTATGGCGCTTACGCGAGAAAGAAAAACTCGTTTCTAAACCTTTTGATACGGTTTGAAACTTTAATGGCAGCCGTACAAGCGTTCAGCTATGCGAAATTGGGCTTTCCCTACACGGCCGTTGGTCGAAATTTGGCGTATCACAGAGACGAATTCTATAAGGTCAACGGATTTGTCAATCATATCAAAATACGTTCTGGCGATGACGATTTATTCATCAAAGATGCTGCTACAGGAAAAAACACAACCATTTGCTATTCCAAAAATAGTTTCACCATTTCACAACCAAAAACAACATTTAGCAGTTGGTTCAAACAAAAAAGAAGACATGTAAGTACGTCTTCGCACTATAAATTCATTCACAAATTTTTGCTGGGTCTGTTTTACACTTCGCAAGTATTATTTTGGGCATTGAGCATCTTTTTGCTCTGTACAGAAATGTGGATGTTTGCATTAGGCATCTTGGGAATTCGTGTGTTCATTCAGTATTTTATCATCGGATTTTCGGCGAAAAAACTCAAAGAACAAGACACTTTATATCTACTTCCGATCTTAGAAATCTTTTTAGTTGTCGTTCATTTTGGTATCTTTATAGCAAACAAGATTTCAAAACCCACGCATTGGAAATAGCAGAAACCATTCTGAAAGCCTACATACAAAAAGCTAAATTGGGCAATCAAGTAGCTTTCAATTTCTTGTTGAATTCTTTTTGGAATGATGTCTATGGTTTTCAACTGAAACGCGTTCAAAATGAGAGTGATGCGGAAGATATTACCATTCAAACGTTTTCTAGAGCCTTTGATAAAATTGACACCTACGACGAAAAATACAAGTTCAAAACGTGGCTGATTACCATTTCAAAAAATATACATATTGACTTCCTTCGCAAAGAAAAAAAACACATTGAAACTACGGAAGAACAGGAAGAGGAAGTCTATCAAATTGTCGATGACGGACCGACTCCAGAAGATAAAATCATCACCGAACAAAACTTAGCCAAACTACTGCGCGATATTAAAAAACTCAAACCGCATTATCAGGAAATCATTAATTTACGGTATTTTCAAGAGTTGAGTTACAAGGAAATCTCAGAGCAACTACAAGAACCAATGAACAATGTAAAAGTAAAGTTGCTTCGCGCTAAAAAACTACTTGCCGAAATCATTCAGAAACAATGAATTTAGCCTTTCTCAAAAAACTCGGTCCAGGTTTATTATTTGCTGGAGCTGCCATTGGTGTATCGCATTTGGTAAATTCCACAAAAGTTGGTGCAGAATTTGGTTTTGGATTGTTGTGGGCGTTGTTACTAGTGAATCTGTTTAAATATCCGTTCTTTCAATTCGGACCACGATACACAGCTGCCACAGGAGAAAGCTTGTTAGATGGCTACAAAAAACTAGGCAACGGATTATTAATTGCCTACTTCCTACTCACCTTTGCGACTATGTTTACCATACAAACTGCCGTTACGATTGTCACTGCAGGCTTAGCAAAACAATTATTTGGACTAGATTTTCAAATGGAGATTTGGAGTACCATCATCACGCTAATTTGCTTAGGAATTTTAACGATGGGACGCTATTCGTTTCTAGACAAATTGATGAAAGTCATCATCATCACCTTAACCATTAGTACAGTCATAGCCGTATTTTTTGCGATGTCGGACGGAAATGAAGCTTTAACTGGTGGACAAATTTTTCCAGAAGTAGCAGGCGGCGGCATGACACTTCTGATTGTTTTTATGGGATGGATGCCAGCGCCGTTAGACATTTCAATTTGGCATTCGTTATGGGCGATTGAAAAACGTCAAGAAACAGAAAATTTCACACCGAAAACTGCCTTATTTGATTTCAACTTTGGATACATCATCACGATTATTTTAGGCATCTGTTTTATGGCATTGGGTGCGTATGTGATGTTCAATTCAGGAATAGAATTCTCGCCAAAAGGAGGCAAATTCGCCGAACAACTCATCGATTTATACACCACAAACCTAGGAAGCAGCGCGTATATTATCATTGCTGTGGCAGCATTCACAACGATGTTTAGTACCACATTAACAACCTTAGACGCTTCTCCGAGAGCCATGGCAAAAACAAGTCAATTGTTATTTGGAAAATACATCAAACACAGTTACATCTTTTGGATGTTGATTCTCGTGATTGGAACGATTATCATTCTCACCCAGTTTCTAACAGAAATGAAAACACTAGTTTATATTGCCACGATTCTTTCGTTTGTCACCGCACCTTTCTACGCCATTTCAAACTACCTTCTCATCACCAGCAAACACACGCCAGAAGCTTTGCAACCGAAGTTGGGATTGCGTATTTTAAGCTGGCTGGGGATTTTGTTTTTAGTTGGGTTTTCGGTTTGGTACGTGGTGACTTTGTAGTTGTTCGTTGTTCGTTGCTGGTTGTTGGGAATTTACTTTTTCATTTTACATTTTGCGGTTTTACATTTTATATTTTATTTCGTTTGTTGTCGGTTGGTCGCTTTGCTCTGTTGTGAGTTGTTATCAATTTAAAATTCAGTTTCCTGAACTTTACTATTGTTATTCCTAACATAAATACTAATCCCTAATCCCTTATTGAATTTACCTTTTCATTTTACATTTTGCGGTTTTACATTTTACATTTCACTTCGTTTGTTGTCAGTTGGTCGCTTTGCTCCATTGTGAGTTGTTATCAATTTAAAATTTGGCTTTTGAAGCTTGATTGATTTTAGTTTGTAATACTAATGCCTAATCCCTTTTTCCCTAATGCCTTATTGAATTTACTTTTTCATTTTATACTTTATTTCGGTTGTGAGTTGTGAGTTGTGGGTTGTGGGTTGTGGGTTGTGGGTTGTGAGTTAATGTACTGAAAATTTCAAATCAACAAAAAAACAAATAAACAAATCCACGAATTAACAAATCAACAAATACACAAAAAACCAAGCCAAAAACCAACAACAAGTCACTAACAACTAAACTAAATCTTTGTATCTTTGCACTTCAATTACACATAGAAGAAAAAGATTTATGAGTATAGAAACAACTGCAAGTGTATTGCCTCCAAAAGGAAAACCGAAATGGCTTCGTGTGAAGCTTCCGACAGGTAAAAAATATACAGAACTTCGTGGATTGGTTGATAAGTACAAATTGAATACAATTTGTACCTCAGGAAGTTGTCCAAACATGGGCGAATGCTGGGGCGAAGGAACCGCAACGTTTATGATTTTAGGAAATGTGTGTACACGTTCGTGCGGATTTTGCGGTGTAAAAACAGGACGACCAGAAACCGTCGCTTGGGATGAACCAGAAAAAGTAGCACGTTCTATCAAAATCATGAAAATTAAGCACGCAGTATTGACTTCTGTAGACCGTGACGATTTAAAAGATATGGGAAGCATCATTTGGGCAGAAACGGTAAAAGCCGTACGAAGAATGAATCCTACTACCACTTTAGAAACCTTAATTCCGGATTTTCAAGGAAACAAACGTATTTTAGATCGTATTGTAGAAGTGTCTCCAGAAGTTGTTTCGCATAATATGGAAACCGTACGTCGTTTGACACGTGAAGTTCGAATTCAAGCGAAATACGATCGTAGTTTGGATGTGTTGAAATATTTAAAAGATCAAGGAATCAACAGAACCAAATCGGGCATCATGTTAGGTTTGGGAGAAACGGAAGAAGAAGTGATTGAAACTATGCACGACTTAAGTGCTGCAAATGTAGATGTTGTAACCATTGGACAGTATTTGCAGCCAAGTAAAAAGCATTTGCCTGTACAACGTTTTGTAACTCCAGCAGAATTCGACCGCTACCGACAAATCGGATTGGATTTAGGTTTCCGTCATGTTGAGAGTGGTGCTTTGGTACGTTCTTCTTATAAAGCGCATAAACACATCAATTAATTTTGAATGTTGAATTATAAATTATGAATTGAGGCTAGTCGCTTTTGCTTCTAGCCTTTTTTGATACTCACGCTTCATGCTGAGCTTGACTCAGCATCTCATCTTCTTATCTTTTTGTCACGAATACACGAATTGTTTTTATTTTACTGAAAGCGTCAGTTCGAGTGATTTTGAAGTACAACGTACGATTTTTGATTTTTTCTTACTGTTATGTGATACTGAATCAAGTTCAGCATGACGAAGA
The DNA here is from genome assembly GCA_039026955.1 of Bacteroidota bacterium. Classification (GTDB taxonomy): domain Bacteria; phylum Bacteroidota; class Bacteroidia; order Flavobacteriales; family Flavobacteriaceae; genus Kordia. Next base: position 236 of record JBCCLH010000084.1, on the reverse strand, counting down.
TTTTCATTGAAAACTTCTCAATACTCAATACTAATATCTCAATACTATTCATAATTTTTCTCACTGTTATGTGAAGTTGAATCAAGTTCAACTTGACGAGGATTTGCATTTGAAATTTCTCAATACTCAATACTAATATCTCAATACTATTCATAATTTTTCTCACTGTTATGTGAAGTTGAATCAAGTTCAACTTGACGAGGATTTGCATTTGAAATTTCTCAATACTCAATACT
>JBCCLH010000083.1:0-9666 GCA_039026955.1 Bacteroidota bacterium | reverse complement strand
AATTGTTGCATTAAAAATACACGTCACTTCGAGTGAAATTTCGAAGAAATTTAGTATCGAGAAGTACTTTGATTTTCCTAGCTGTTCTCGATACAATTTTCTTCATTTCATTACGAAAACCACTCGAACTGACGTTTGGTAGCATATTAAAAATAAAACATTAGTACATTTTCAAATTATCAAATTAAAAATCGTCATCCGAAAAGTTTACGACATGGCAATTTTTTCAAAAGAAAATAACGTAGGGTTTAAAACAGATTACTTTTTTCCAACGAATTGGAGATCGTAATGACATATGCAAGTTGTAACATATCAAACTTGTCTGTGATACACCAACCAAACCACAACAAATTCCTCGAAGGTGAGTTCACCATCAAAATTGAATAAAACTACATTTTGGGTACGTGGAAGTTCGCTGTATACTTTGCCATCTTCAATACGTGCAATGATGTCAAACGTAGAAATAGAGTTTCCGTTGTAAATCACAGTGTCTTGAATGTTGAATAGAATGTCATTGAGTAAAAACGAATTTCCTTTGTAGACTTTTCCATCACGAATGGTCGCCACGATATCAAATATAAAATTCATATTGCCTTTGTAGACTTTAGAATCTTTGACATTAGCTATGATATCAAGTCTAAAACTCGAATCTCCTTTGTATACTTTTCCATCTTCTACCGTACAAATGAGATCGTTAAAAAAGGTTGAGTTTGCATTGTACACTTTGGTTTGTGCAAGCATCAGTGTGCAACAAAATAGGAGTAAGGTGAAAATGTATGTTTTCATAAGCTTGTGATGGAATTTTTAGTTTTCTATCCCCAAATATTCTTTTAAGTTTTTACGATTAAAATTACTTTTTTTGAAAGGATGTGCTTCGGTATTGAATACATAGTCATTGAAATTGAAAGTTTCTTTATTAGCTTTCGCTAGATAGAAATATTTAAGCGTTTCGGCATAAAAGTAAGTCGCTAGATAGTCTTTTGCTTCCATTGTACGGACATCTTCCACGGCATTGAAAGCGACTTCGTTTCGGCAACAGGTTTTCATGTCATGCCAGTAGGTGTCTATCATGTTTAGATATTTCTGCTTTCCTGTGATTTGGCGCAAATAATATGCCGATTCTATGATCTCAGGATTCAACTCGGAATTCGCATACTCAATTTTATCTTCTGCATATAAATAGCGCGTTGGTAGTAATTTGTACTTTTTCCATAACCAATTCCAAGTGGACATGTTTTTTTCAGCAGTTTTCACATCGCCACTTAATGCTTGAATTGCAGGAAAAAAGGCATCATACAACGACATTGATTGTTTTACAATTTCACCAGTGTGCATGTTGACGCAGGCATAGAATTGTTTTCCTTGATACACATCAGAATAGTATTGATTGATTTTCTCAATACTGAATTTCCAAGCTGCTTCAATTTCAGGATCGGGAAACAGATAGTTGCCTTTGAAAAGATATTCATAATAGGAATCCATTCCTGCTTGTAGATACGACCAATTGTTTGTCCACTCGCCAGTTTCTACGTTGATATAATCGCCAGGCAAACCAATTTCAGATTTCCGATTGAAAACTGCCAATGACGCTTTTTTTGCTGCTTGATAGTATTTCGGATCTTTTGCATAGTAACTTAAGATGCCAAATTCTAGCAGATATGTTGCGGCTTGTGCGGTGTTGACAATGTTTCCTTTACCTTCTCCTAAATTTCCAGCAGTTTTTCCTGTTTGAAGATTGACAGAATGATATGGAATTCCAGTTGGCGAGTCAAAAGCAGGCAATATACGATTCCCAAAATCGATCGCTTTTTCAAGGATTTCCGGATTTTTAGAATGGTCGTACATCGCCAATAATCCGCCAAGAATACGAATGTTTACTTCAAAAACTTGTACATACACATCTTGATTCCAATCTTTAGAAAGGGCATATTTCTCGATTTCTTTTGCTTCTACATCTAATCCCATCACAGCTAACGTACTATAAGCATCAAACGGAGAAATGCCAAGCGACGATTCATACCAATTGTATCCTTTTTTGGAAAGTGGTAGCAGCACATCAAATCCCCATGCATAGTTTTTATAGGCATTCCAAGCGCGAATGGTTTCTGCTTTTATTTCTTCGGCAGTGTATGAAGTGATTGTGTTTTCGGTGGTTTCGGAAGTATTGCCTTTTTTCTTTTCAGAAGAATTACACGAAGCGATTAGTAAGCAGATAAAAATGTATAGGTAGCTTTTTTTCATATTTTTAGGTTGATTGGTGAACGAAGATATTAAAATTTGTGTAGATTCCTGTCTTACTTTGACAAGCTCAGGACAAGACGAAGGAATGACAAGAACTGTTAGATGAGATGCTGAATCAATACCCAATCAAGTTGAGTACAGGGTTCAGCATGACGAATTACTTAATTCGTACATACACACACTTTAAATACGCACCTTCTTTGAACCCAATTGGATGATCGATATCGTGAAGTGTTTTTTCAATAATGGTATAGTTTGCGTTGTTTCGTTGTAGGGTTTCTTCAACCAAGTCAAAAAACGTTTCAGATGTTACGCGTGAACTGCATGAAGCCAATACTAAAATTCCTTTTTGATTGACCAATTGCAATCCTAAATGCGTAAGTTTTTTATAGCTTGCCACGGCTTTGTTAACTTCCGCCGCACTTTTGGCAAATGATGGCGGATCAATTACGACGATATCAAATTTTGTGTGGACGCGTGCTAGTTTGTTGAGTTCTTCAAAAGCATCACCCACAATGATATTATGTTTCCCAGAAAATTGATTCAATTTAGCATTGCTTTTGGCAATTTCCAACGCAGGTGCACTGATATCCAAACTTGTCACTTCTTTTGCACCACCTACCAATGCATGCACTGAGAATCCGCCAGCATAGGAGAAGACATCCAACACCGTTTTGTTTTTGGAGAGTTCGCCTACTTTTTTTCGATTGGCTCTGTGATCTAAGAAATAACCCGTTTTGTGTCCGTGAATGACGTTGGCAGAGAAATGTACGCCATGTTCTTTAAAAATAATGACTTCATTTTCGAGTTTTCCGTCTAGAATTTGTCCATCCGTAAATCCAAAAGCATTGCTTTCTTTTTGTACGTTTCTGCTTAAACGTAAAACCGTTGTTTCTGGATTGCTCACTTCAATTAAAGTTGGCAATATATCTTTTAGATAGTAAAACCAATACGATGCGTAGAGTTTTACCACTAGTACGTTATCATATACATCTGCAACTAAACCAGGCAAATAATCATTCTCACCATAGACAAGTCGATAGCTATTGGTCTCGGTTTTCAATAGCGGAATACGTTTGTTGTGTGCTTCCTGAACTTTCTCAGCAAACCATGCGGAATTTATGGTAGCGGGTTTGTTTGCCTGTAAAATTTTGATTCGAATTGGAGAGTTGGGATCGTAAAATCCGCAGGCTAGAAACTTATTCTTTCGATTGTCAAATATGATTGCTAAATCACCCGATTTCCCTTCCTTATTTTGTTTGCCAATGCTATTTTCAAAAACCCATGGATGTCCTTTTTTGACTAAAGTTTCCGCTGATGGTTTCAATTTTATAGCGATTTTTTGTGTTGGGATGTTTGGGAGTTTGATCAAAGTTTGTTGGTTTTAGATGTGAAATTATGTTTTTTGGAAATAATTGTTGTAAAGTCGGGAGACTTTACTTAGCTATGTTAGAAGTTGTATTTTATTTATTTTTTTGCTGGTTTAGGAGGCTTTACATATTCTTTATTCGTTAACCATATTTTAATATCAGTTTCATTTGTTATTCCGTAATATTTGTCAGTCAATTTATCTAAATGGTTAGGCAGTTTTTCAAATTCATTTTTCTTGTCATAAGAAATAGAAATGATTAGTTTTTTTGAATTTTCACTAAATATAGGATCTATTCCATTGTTTTGAATATCTTTTCTTAAAACGCTTTCTAAACTGTCTAACGGGAAGAAGTTTTCTTTATTTTTAAAAATCGTATCATTATGAATTTCAATTACATTTCTTAATTTGATAATTGTATGAGCATCCTTTCCCCAGCAAGGATTGTGAAAATAGATGGTTTTAATCTCATCATCCTTTTTTAAGGTTATTTTGGGAATGCTGTCATTACAAACAATCTTTGAGGCGCGTTCAACTAAATCAGACCAATTATCAAACTGTTTAGCGTTTAGTTCAACACCAAGACGCTGATGTTCTTTTTCCCAATTTCCAAAATCCCTTTGAACTACGCTAGTTTCTTTTTCAATGGGCTTTTGTTCTTTTTTTTCATTCTTTCCGCATCCATTCATTAATAGCATAAGAATTATTGTGAAAGCTATTTTAAGTGTATTTTTCATTGTATTAATTTTTATATATACGCCACAACGAATGTGCCAGAAATTCCTGTTATCATACTAAATTCGGTAACTAACCGAAGCCTATTTTATCAAAACTTCCTGTTATTCTTATAAATGTAGCATAAAGATTATTTAAATACAATAGGGTTTTTTGTAAAGGAGGAATTTTTTTTATGGTATGTTTTTGTAAAGTCGGAGACTTTACTCAGCTTTGTTTGTTATTGAGAGATTATATCAAAAAATATTTTATGCTATCGGTTTTTGTTTTGTACCTCTGAAGTTAATAATTTCAATTAATTGCTTTTTAGGTTGTATTCTGTAGATTATGTAATTGTTTTTATCAACCAATCCTTTATGTACATTATGAAAATTCCCAGTTTGAGGATACATTTTAGGATAGTTACAAATGCGGTTTAAAAGATCGTTTATGTTTTGTTCTAAATTAAGAATTTCTACTGTTGTCCATTCTTTTTCTAAATAATCGATGACATTCTGTAATCCGTCTTCAGCTTGTGGTGTCCAAACTATTTTTAATGCCATTTATCAAAACGTTTCATGACAGTTTCATTGGCTTTGTAGTCTTCCTTATCCGCTTGTGCTAAACCCATTTTGATTTCATCTTGTTCATTTTCAGATATTTCATTCCACCAATCCGTTTGTTCTTCTTCAAAAACAGATTTTAATTTTTTTAAGACGCTTTCTTTCTGTGTTTGAAGTAAAAGATGCATTAATTCTAACTTTGTAGCTTCTATATTCATACTGCTGCTTTTTGCTTTACAAAGATAGTTTTTTATGAGTAAACTTAGTTGTAAATATATTTTTGGGGTAATATTTTATTTTTTTGAATAAAAACTCATTTAATTTTTGTTTCTATTATGGTAATTCTTGCAAAGTTTAGTAAAGTCGAGAGACTTTACTTATTTAAAATAGGTTTTTGTGTGATTCAATATTTACTCTTTTAATCTAAAAAAGCTATTCTAGGCTTTTTTTCCAAGATGTTTTCCAAGTTTCATAGGTTATTTAAATACAATATGATTTTTTGTAAAGGAGGCAAAATTCTCTTATGATACGTCTTTGTATAGAATATGAACTCAAAAAAGCCACCTTTTTCAAGATGGCTTTTAACAAACAACTAAATTCTAAAACCTAATAGTGTGTTTAGAATTATCTTTTATATCTTAAATATTAAAAACAATATTCGTTTTCTGCGGTTATTTTTTCTGCAATTGTGTTACGTAAGGCAACAATATTTGGAATGTTTGTGTATTTCGTGAAACGCTTTAATCCCATTAACATCATGCGTTGCTCGTCACCTTCTGCAAAGGATACGATTCCTTCTTTTGCTTTGGTAGTAATCTTTTCAATTGCGTTGAAAAGGTTTAAACGCGTCATCGCGATTTGTACTTCCTGAGAATCTTCTCCGAAACGTTTTGCGTTTTTCTCTGTACGTAAAATTGAAGATTCCACCGTGTAGATTTCGATTAAGATATCTGCAGCAGCCATTAATAATTGTTGGTGTTCCTCTAATTGCGGTCCAAATTTTTGAACTGCCGATCCAGCGACCATTAAGAATACTTTCTTCAATTTTGCTACCATTTCTTTTTCTTCTGAGAACAATTCAGAGTAATCTGGAATGTCGAATGAAGGAATTCCCATTAATTCGTCTGCTACTTTCATAGCTGGACCTAGTAAGTCTACATGTCCTTTCATAGCTTTCTTTACCAACATTCCAACTGCTAACATTCTGTTGATTTCGTTGGTTCCTTCATAGATACGAGAAATACGCGCATCTCTCCAAGCAGATTCCATTGGTGTATCCGCAGAGAATCCCATTCCTCCAAAAATCTGGATTCCTTCGTCCGTTACTTTTTGAATATCTTCTGAAACTTTTACTTTTAAGATCGAACACTCAATTGCATATTCTTCTACACCTTTTAATTCTGCTTCTTGGTGTGTATTTCCTTCTGCTTCACGAATCGCAATACGATCTTCAATATTTTTAGCCGCACGGTAACATGCAGATTCTCCCACGTAACATGCGGTTGCCATTTCTGCTAATTTCGCTTTGATCGCTCCAAACTTTGCAATTGGTGTTTTAAACTGAATACGCTCGTTTGCATATTTTGTCGCTTCTGTAATCACACGACGTTGTGCATCTAAACACGCTACTGCCAATTTGATACGTCCCACGTTTAAGGCATTCATAGCAATTTTAAAACCATTTCCTCTTTCAGAAAGCATGTTTTCTACAGGAACTTTCGTTTCGTTAAAGAATACCTGACGTGTAGAAGATGAGTGAATTCCTAATTTGTGTTCTTCTTCTCCAAGAGTCATTCCATTTGGATTGTCTTTGTCATATTCAACAATAAATCCAGTGATATTTTTGTCATCTTCAATACGCGCAAATACGATGAATACTTCTGCAAATCCAGCATTTGAAATCCACATTTTTTGTCCAGAAATCAAGTAGTGTGTTCCATCTTCTGATAAAACCGCTTTTGTTTTTCCAGAGTTTGCATCCGATCCTGCTCCTGGCTCTGTCAAACAGTAGGCACCAAATTTTTCTCCAATTGCTAGGGCTGGAACATATTTTTGCTTTTGCTCTTCTGTTCCATACAATGTAATTGGCATCGTACCGATTCCTGTATGTGCACCAAAAGCGGTTGCAATAGAACCTGTAGCTCCAGAAATATAATCACACGTAAGCATTGTAGAAACAAATCCCATTCCCATTCCGTCATACTTTTCTGGAACGGCAATTCCTAAAAATCCAAGTTCACCAGCTTTACGCATTACTTCTTCCGTAAGTGCATAATCTTTCTTTTCAAAGCGCTCTTTGTGTGGCCAAATTTCTCGATCAACGAACTCTGTTACTGATTCTTTTATCATGATTTGCTCCTCCGAGAAATCTTCTGGAGTAAATACGTCTTCACATTTTGTTTCTTTTACAAGGAACTGTCCCCCGCGTAAGATGTCTTTTTCTATTGTTTCCATTGTTTGTGTTTGATATTTTAAATGTTGAATTATAAATTTTAAATTATTTTAAATTCTGTTGTGCCGTTTTCACGATTTTTGTTAAAATGCTTATTAAATGCTCAACTTCTCTTAAAAGTATATCAACATTTGTGTTTGTTATGTTTGATTTATTTAGTTAGTAACTGTAACCAATATCTAGTTTCTCTTGCTTCTTTAGATGCTAACGACATCTTATGTGTAAAATCTTTTTTAGAAAATCCAGCAGTAGCTTCTTGAACATTTGCACCAATACTAGTACCACTTCTTAAAACTTGTCTAGAAATGACAAACTCATTTTCTTTTTGTAAAATTTTATAGAGTTCAATAATTTTTAATGCAAATTCAAAGCTTTTCTCGACAATTACATTTTCTTTTTTGAAAGCCACAATTCAACATTTAAAATTTAACATTTAACATCCAAATTAAGAGAGAAATTCGAAAATTCCAGCAGCACCCTGCCCAGTACCAACACACATAGTGACCATTCCGTATTTTCCTTGCATGTTTTGCTTGCGCATCTCGTCGAATAGTTGAACGGATAGTTTTCCACCTGTACAGCCTAATGGATGTCCTAAAGCAATGGCACCACCGTTTACGTTGATGATGTCTGGATTTAGATTTAATTCTCTGATGACGGCTAAGGATTGAGAAGCAAAGGCTTCGTTCAATTCAATCAATGCAATGTCATCCTGAGATAATCCCGCTTGTTTTAAGGCTTTTGGAACTGCTGCTACAGGTCCAATTCCCATGATGCGTGGCGGTACACCAGCTGCTGCATAACTGACCATGCGTGCGACTGGTTCTAGATTTAATTCTTTTACCATATCTTCACTCATCACTAGTACGAATGCTGCTCCATCACTCGTTTGTGATGAATTTCCAGCAGTTACACTTCCGCCTTGTGCGAATACAGGACGTAATTTTGCCAAAGCTGCAATGCTTGTTCCTTTACGTGGTCCTTCATCTTTTGTGACGGTGTATTTTTTGCTCGCTTTTTTACCATTTCCATCAATGTACGTTTGCTCTACTTCAATAGGAACGATTTGATCTTGGAAACGATCTTCTGCTAAGGCTTTTAAGGCTTTCATATGTGAATTATACGCGAACTCATCCTGATCTTCACGAGATACGTTGAATTGATCTGCTACAGCTTCTGCCGTATTTCCCATTCCCCAGTAATAGTCTTCGTGACCTGCGTTTACGATGTCGTAGTTTAATTCTGTTTTGAATCCTGTCATAGGCACTGAGCTCATGCTTTCGGTTCCTCCAGCAATGATACAATCTGCCATTCCTGATTGGATTTTTGCCACTGCCATTCCGATGGTTTCTAATCCTGATGAACAGAAACGATTCACCGTTACACCTGGTACATCTTCTACTTTTAATCCCATTAATGAGATCAAACGCGCCATATTCAATCCTTGTGAACCTTCTGGCATGGCGTTACCTACAATCACATCATCGATGCGCTTTACGTCAAATTCTGGTAACTGCTTGATCATATATTGAATCGTTTCCGCAGCTAACTCGTCCGCTCTTTTGAATCGGAACACTCCTTTTTTCGATTTTCCTACCGCGGTTCTATATCCTTTTACTATGTATGCTGTTTTCATTTTAATAGTATTGAGTATTGAGTTTTTAGTATTGAGATTTATAACTTTTGTTGAAAAACATAGTTCATTTTCTGTATTTCAATACACTGCTCAATTACTGGTTGTACTTTTTCTTTACTTATTAGATTTAATTCTATTAATAATAACAATTGCGTATGAAGTTCATAATTAGAACCATTTGCAATACTTAAAAAATGCTTGAATTCTTTGTTTGAATTTCTTCCTGCACCTTCTGCAATGTTTGAAGGAATAGAAACTGCACTTCTTTTTATTTGAGAGTTTAACCCAAATTTTTCATCTTTTGGTAAATCAGCAATAAGTAGATATACAGCTTTTGTCAATTGAATTGACTTCGTCCATATTTTTAAATTTTCTACTTTATGCATATTTATTAGTATTGAGTTATGAGATTTTAGTATTGAGAGTTTTCTAAGAACTTGTCTCAATACTCACTACTAACATCTCATTCCTTATTTTATTAGTATTGAGTTATGAGATTTTAGTATTGAGAGTTTTTCTGAGAACTTGTCTCAATACTCACTACTAACATCTCATTCCTTATTTTATTGGTATTGAGTTATGAGATTTTAGTATTGAGAGTTTTCTAAGAACTTGTCTCAATACTCACTACTAACATCTCATTCCTTATTTTATTAGTATTGAGTTATGAGATTTTAGTATTGAGAGTTTT
>JBCCLH010000082.1:0-10001 GCA_039026955.1 Bacteroidota bacterium | reverse complement strand
TACGATTCAGAAGATGGCAGTTCTCATTAGGTGCGGTTGCAGCGGTATTCCACGATGTATTAATCGTATTAGGAATCTTCTCATTGGCATGGAAATATTTACCATTTACGATGGAAATCAACCAAGCGTTCATTGCGGCGATTCTAACGGTAATTGGATACTCGCTGAACGATACCGTGGTTGTATTTGATAGAATCCGTGAGTTTATGAACGAGCATTCGAATTGGAAATTGCGTAGAGTTGTAAACGCAGCCTTAAACAGTACGCTAAGTAGAACCTTGAATACGTCGTTAACTACTTTGGTAGTATTATTAGCGATCTTTATTTTCGGTGGAGAATCGATCCGAGGATTTATGTTTGCCTTGATTGTCGGTGTCATTGTCGGAACCTACTCATCGATGTTTATCGCAACACCAATCATGTATGATACCATCAAAAAAGGAGATATCAACAAAGGATTAGAAGAAGATACAAAAGCAGCTTAAATATTGCTTGTAAACTTTAGATAGAAAAAACGCTATTCAGTATGAATAGCGTTTTTTTTTCAGTAATGTTATTAGCTTGAGTTCGATTAGTATAAAATGTCTTGTTAATTAACGTGAGTTCGGCATAAGAAATAATTAAATTAACGTGAATTTGACGTAAGAAATCACTAAATAACTCGTAATAATCTGAAAAGTAAACACTTGTCAGTTCGAGCGCATTCGAGAACACTATAAAAGTTTGAGCTTCGTTTGAATCTCGATAGCTTCGCTAGGTACCTTCAGTAATGCTCTATTTGACATTCATATAACTTTTGAACAATCAGAAGTATGGATGAAATTTTATATCGAACTTAGGCAAACAAAAAAGAAAGCATTAAGAAAATTTGTGAATTTTATCTTTATAGTTGAGGAAACTTATCTTGATAAAATTTCAGTAAGATGTGTAGTTAGATGAAACTACACTATAATTTTACTGCTTGTTAAACGAAATCCGATCGCCAACTTCAAGCGACCACTTGTCTGCTAAACCTGCGTTGACTTCCAATACATACATAGCAGGTTTGTTAGAAGGCAATCCTGTTTCGTTCAACGGTTGAGCATTTTTTTGAAAACTTACGATTTGTTTATTTCCATCCAAATAGATAATGTCTAAAGGAATATATGTATTCTTCATGTAAAAACTGCGTGGACGCGAAGAATCAAAGATAAAAAGCATGGCTTGGTTGTCTTTCATCGACTTGCGATGCATCAATCCAGTTTCACGTTCGTAATTGTCTTCTGCAAATTCAATGTTGAGTGTTGCAATGTTTGTTCCATCTGCTTTGGTAAGTGTAAGTTCACCTTCTTTGGTAAAAGTAATATCCGCAGTTTTGATGACTTTATCGCTTGAAGCATCTTTACAAGAAACAAACGCTGTAGCTACAAAAAGAAATACAAATAATTTTTTCATTAGGAAGTTGCCGTTTTATTCGTGTCAGTATTTGTCGTTTTTGAGTTTCTAAACATAAAGTAAAATCCAGCTATGATAAAAGGAATACTCAGCCATTGTCCTGTGCTGAGAACATTGCCAAACATATCTTCAAATCCACCTTGACTTTCCTTTACAAATTCTACCAAAAAGCGAACCGTCCATAAAAGCACTAAAAACAATCCGAAAATATAACCGACCTTATGTTTCTTATCCGTTTTCCAGTAGACATACCATAAAATGATAAACACAAAAATATAACAGAACGATTCGTACAACTGCGCAGGATGTCTAAACGGAATGCCACTTACAACCTCTGCAAATTGAGGATTCGTAGCAATGGTTTCATACGCCGCATCACTATTTGTTAAGTTCGTAATTTCCATGGCTCTTTTAGGATGCAAATCGCTCGAATGTCGAATAAAGCGAACCGCTAATGGAAACGATTCCGCTACAGGTTTTCCAACAATCTCAGCATTGAAAAAGTTTCCAATTCGCACAAAAACACCACCTAAAGATACTGCAATCACAATTCGATCTAAAATCCACAATAAGGATTTGTATTGGTATTTTCTGCGGTACAAATACATGGCAACAATAATTCCAATGGCAGCACCATGACTTGCCAAGCCTGCAAATCCTGTAAACTTATACCCATTGATAAAGCCAAATAAAGTACCATTTGGATCTTCTTTAATTGGTAATAAAATTTCGATCAAATGATTTTGATAATAATCCCAATTGTAAAAGAAAACTTCACCCAAGCGTGCGCCTAACAAGGTGGCAATCACTGCGTACATAAATAAAGAATCCAGAAGCTTTATTTCAATATTTTCTTTTTCGTAAATCTTTTTCGTGACATAATATCCCAAAGCAAATGCTACAATGAACATTAAGCTGTAATATCTGATTTGAATTGGACCGAGAGTAAATAATATTTGGCTTGAATTCCAGTCAAAACTTAGTAGGTGCATAAAATGGTATAGTTTAGAAAGTGTAAATATAGGCAAACCAAACGTAAAACAAAGAATGCAAATGTGAAAGGAATGTTATTTCAAAAAAACTAAAATTTTAGCTATTCGCTTTCGTGTTTATCGCAGCAATGTTGTTTTTTCTTTGGGTATTCGTCTGGTACAGGATCGTAACCACTTCCGCCCAAAGGATGACAACTTGAAATACGTTTTATAGCAAGCCATCCGCCGCGAAATAATCCGTGTTTTTTTAACGCTTCAGCAGCATAATGCGAACACGTAGGTGTGTATCGACATGCTGCTGGAGTGTAGGGCGAAATGGCCGCTTGGTAAAAACGAATGATTAATAAAAAAGGATATATGAGAATCTTTTTAATCACGTTCGTTTTTTATGTGATATCAAATTTACTATAATATGTGACTTTAGAAGCGAAGTTGCTTTGGTAGCCTAGGACGCTGTGATTATTTTGCATAGCCTTAGCTACGGAAAATAGTCGCAAGAAACTAGGATGCCAAATGAACGAGTTTATATGTTGCATATTATAGTAAATTTGGTATAAATTAAGCGATTGAATAAGTAGTTCCTTCTTTTCCGTCTTTCAGTTGAATGCCTAAAGCAGAGAGTTCATCACGAATTTTGTCAGAAGTTACAAAATCTTTGTTAGCACGCGCATCGTTTCGCATATTGATCAACATTTCCACTACGCCAGAAAGTGCATCACCATCATCTGAACCGCTAGTTGGTTGCTCTAGACCTAAAATATCAAATACAAACGCATGCATGTACTTTTTCAATTCGGCTAAACTTTCGGGCAGCACAGTTGCCTTTCCATCTTTCACCTGATTGATAAATTTGACCGCTTCAAACAAATCAGCAATTAAGATTGGCGTATTAAAATCGTCATTCAATGCATTGTAACAGTTGCGTTTCCACACTTCAAGATTGAAGGTCGTTTTATCACCTACCGGTGCTAATTTATCCAAGGTTTTCATTGCTTCCATGAGTTTATAAAACCCTTTTTCAGAAGCTAATAGCGCATCGTTGCTAAAATCTAAAATGCTTCTATAGTGCGCTTGCATCATAAAGAAACGTGCTACACTTGGCACAAATCCTTTGGATAAATGTTTACTGTTTCCTGAGAAAATTTCCCCCGGAAGAATATTATTATCTGTCGATTTTGACATCTTTTTTCCATTCAACGTCAACATATTGGCATGCATCCAATAATTAACAGGAGATGTTCCGCAGCAAGCTTCATTTTGTGCAATTTCAGATTCATGATGCGGGAATTTTAAATCCATTCCACCACCGTGAATATCAAATTTTTTACCCAAATACTTTGTGCTCATGGCAGTACATTCTAAATGCCAACCCGGAAACCCTTTTTCGCCCCAAGGTGAAGGCCAATGCATCAAATGTGTTTCATCAGCGTTTTTCCAAAGTGCGAAATCCTGTGGATTCTTTTTGTCGCTCTGTCCGTCCAACTCGCGTGAATTATTCACCAAATCCTCTAAATTGCGCTTACTGAGCGTTCCGTACTCATTGGTTTCATTGAATTTATGTACGTCAAAATATACAGAGCCGTTTATTTCGTATCCATATCCATTTGCGATGATATCTTTTACAATTTCTATCTGCTCAATAATATGTCCAGTGGCTGTTGGTTCAATACTTGGCGGAATAAAGTTGAATTTTTGTAAAATATCATGAAAATCAAGCGTATATTTTTGAACAATTTCCATAGGTTCCAATTGTTCCAAACGTGCTTTTTTCGCAATTTTATCTTCACCTTCTTCGGCATCATCAACTAAATGACCAACATCGGTAATATTTCGCACGTAACGTACTTTATATCCAATATGTTTTAAATATCTAAAAACCATATCAAACGACATAAACGTTCGTACGTTTCCTAAATGCACATTGCTATACACTGTAGGACCGCACACATACATTCCAACATGACCTTCATTGATAGGTTTGAATACTTCTTTTTGGTTTGTGAGGGAATTGTATATTTTTAGTTCGTGTTCTTGATATAATTTCATGAGTATTTATGAAAAAATTAGTATTTAAAATTTTGTATCTAATTTAATATAATCTAGGAATTCTAAGCGTGTTTTTTCATTTTTAAATTTTCCGCCAAATTCCGAGGTCACGGTGCTGCTTTCTATGTCTCTGATTCCACGTGAGTTGACACATAAATGTTTCGCATCAATAACGCAGGCTACATCTTCTGTATTCAATACTTGTTGCAGTTCTTTTACAATTTGAATCGTTAAACGTTCCTGTACTTGCGGACGTTTTGCGTAATAATCTACAATACGATTCATTTTAGAAAGTCCTACTACACTTCCGTTAGAGATATACGCAATATGTGCTCTACCTACAATAGGAAGTAAATGATGTTCGCAGGTAGAGTAGACCGTTATGTTCTTTTCTACCAACATTTCATTGTACTTGTATTTATTATCAAATGTAGACGCTTTGGGTTTTCTATCTGGATGCAATCCGCCAAAAATTTCTTTCACAAACATTTTAGCCACTCTGTTAGGCGTTCCTTTCAAACTATCGTCTGTCATATCTAACCCTAACGTCTGCATAATATTTGCTACATCTTTTTGAATACTTTTCATTTTTTCATCATCACTCAATTCAAAAGCATCTTCGCGCAATGGCGTATCGTGAGAAGTCATGATATGATCATCTCCAATGGCTTGTATTTCTTCTTCAAGTGCCTTATCTATTTCCATCGATTGTGTGTTTCTAGGTAAAAAAATCAGTGTGTAAAACGTTACAAATACTTTAAGATATAAAACCTTGCTATGCTAAAGTTCTTACACTTAATTTTTTTAAAATTTAACAAGAGTGCAAAGATAATTAAATAATGAATATGAACTGACGGAACGTGCCGTAAATAAATGTGTTAAAGAATGATGAATATCACAAAATTTTCTTAATTTTCCGCAGTTCAAAATAATTTTTTTAACACAATGTCGGATTTTCATAGACCTTGTTGTTATATATAATGTAAAAGAAATGAAGTCTCTGTTAACCAAAAGCTAATCACTTCGTTTCAATTTAATAACGCTAGAATACAAACATCACTATTATGCGCAAAATCTATGTATGTACACTGTTCTTATTTATAGGGCTTTGTATGAATGCACAAATTCAAAAGAAAACATATAAATTTAAGACACATCAAGTAGAGACTTTTATTAATGAGGTTTATGGAGATCAAGCTCAAAAAATAATCTACTCTAATAAAAATCTATACAGAGCGTTTAAAAAATTAATCCTCGAACGCATGGAAATTGTTCATAAGTCCGCACTCAGAGGAAAAGAACTCCCTAAAATTACAGCGGACGGTATGTTTACTACATTTAATAATGATTTAAAGCACGATTCGTTCTTTAATATCAATAGCTTTAATCCGTTAAAGTATAAACTTCCATTTTTTGATCCCACGATATTTAGAGTGTATGAAATAGACAATACAGATTACATTCTTATGATCAAACCACAACCTAAATTACAAAACTAAAAACTTAGAGATGAAGAAAATAGTTCTCTTACTGCTTATTGCACCATTATTTTGTTTTGGACAGGATGTCCTTATTGAAAATGGTACCTTTAATATATGTCAAGGTACCTTTTTAGACACTGGAGGTGGTGGTGCTGGACAATATTCAAATAATGAAAATATTGTAATGACGATTTGTCCTGATACTCCAGGTGACATCGTTCAATTAGACTTTACGTCATTTGCACTTCAGGATCAAGTTGACTTCATGAATATCTACAATGGACCTGATACAACTGCTCCACAATTTGGTGCATATACAGGAACGATATCTCCAGGAATTGTGGCGGCTACAAATGCCAATCCTTCTGGATGTATTACGATAGAATTCATATCAGATGCCGCAGGCGTTAATATTGGTTGGGCAGCTACAATTTCATGTGTTACACCTTGTCAAATAATCAATTCGCAATTAGACTCTTCTGTGCCAGCAGTAGATCAAAATGGGATTATAGAAATATGTCAAGGAGACACTGTAACCTTCAACGGAAGTGCTACTTTTTCTTCTGATGGAACAGGCGCACAGTATCAATGGGATTTTGGTGATGGAAATTCTGCCTTTGGAGAATCAGTTACGCACACATTCCCTAATCCTGGTGCCTACATCGTAAATTTAAACGTAACAGATACTAATAACTGTACAAATGATAACTTGATCAATCAAGTGGTACGAGTCTCTACAACACCTGATTTTACAGGAACCGAAGCAACAGATCCTATTATATGTTTTGGTGATAGTACTACGCTTACTGGAGTAGTAGCGGCAACTCCATTTACAGTGGAATGTACACCTCCTGTGAGTGGATTAACATTCTTACCTGATGGAAGCGGAGTTTCGTATGAAACATCTGTAACGGTTGATTGTTTTGAATCAGATCAAGTACTTACTTCTGGTTTAGAAATATTAGAAATCTGTTTAAATATCGAACATTCATACACAGGTGATTTAGAAATCATAATTACAAGTCCAAACGGACAACAGGCGTTGCTACTTGATTATCCTAACTCAGGTGGAAATACTTTTCTTGGTGCGCCTATTGATAATGATGCCGATTTAACTGAAGGAGTTGGTGCAGATTATTGTTTTTCACTAGCAGGTACTGTAAATTTAGACAATGGTCCAACTACCAACTTAGGTTCAGGAACTGCATTTCAACCAGGAGCCTATCTTCCTGTTGATCCCAATGGATTTGATGATCTTATTGGAAGCCCATTAAATGGAGATTGGACTATTAGAGTTACGGATAACTTAGGTTCTGACAACGGATATATTTTCAGATGGAGCTTGGAGTTTGATCCTTCAATCTTACCAGCAGACGAATCATTTACACCTGTAATTGAGACGGAAGCATGGGTGCCAGATCCTACGATTACCAATACCGCTGGAAACGTAATTACAGTACAACCAACAACGCCAGGACAATATTGCTACACGTATGAAGCTACAGACGATTTAGGATGTACCTACACAGAAACTGTATGTATTGATGTTACTCCAGAAATAAACAATGCATTGCCTTCAAACTTATCAGAATGCTCTAACAATGTAACTGAAGTATTTGATTTAACAGTAAACACTCCTGTAGTACTCGCACCTATTGTCGATACGACTGATATGGAAGTTACTTATCATTTATCACAAGCAGATGCAGACGCAGGTATTAATGCATTAACTGCTGCGCAAGCACAAGCATACACTGTCAATCTTGGTACTGTAGATACTATATATGTGCGAATTTCCTATACAGGAACCAATGCGATTGACTGTTTTCAAGTAGAATCATTCACGGTAAGTATTGGAAATACCACTGTAAGTGCAGTGCCTGATATAGAACTGTGTGATATTGGAAATGATGGAGCTGAAGAATTTGATTTATGTGTACAAACGCCTTTAGCATTGGGAACACAAGATCCAGCAAATTATACAGTATCATATCATGATACGCAAGCTGATGCAGATAACAATGTGAATCCACTTCCATGCTTATATACAAACACGACTGCTCCTGTAGATGATATTTACATAAGAGTTCAAGACAATAACAGTCCAGACTGTTTTGCAGTAACGTCATTCGATTTGATATTGAATGCAGAACCAACTTTGATAACACCACCAGATATGGTTGTGTGTGATGATGCTTCGAATGATGGTGTGGAAATGTTTAACCTAGCTGATCAAATTCCTGTAATCTTAGGAACGCAAAATCCAACGGATTTCACCCTAAGCTTTCATGGAAGTGTGGTAGATGCTGATGCGAATGCAAATCCGCTACCAACAATGTATACCAATGTAAATCAAAGTGATTTAATTGTAGTAAGAGTAGAAGATAACACTACCAACTGTGTATCAACAGTACAATTCAATGTAGTGGTAGATGACTTACCAATAGCAAATACAGTTCTTGACATTACGGTTTGTGATGATGATACCAATGACGGTCAAGATACTTTTAATTTATCTACATTAGATGCGCAAGTATTAGGAGCACAAGATCCTACAAATTTCAATATTACCTATCATCCTACCTTACTTGATGCTACTAACAATGCCAATGCATATGCAACAAACCATACTGCAACTAATGGAGACGAAATTCATGTGCGTATTGAAAATAGTAACAATGGAGAATGTTTTGATACCACAAGTTTCTTCATAAACATAAACTATCAACCAACTGCAGTAGCGCCTGTAAATATTGTAGTGTGTGATGATACATCAAATGATGGCTTTGAAACTTTCGATCTTACAGCGGAAATCCCTGTAATTATTGGAACACAAGATCCTACACAAGTGAATGTCAACTTCCACACAACGGAAGCAGATGCAATAGCAAATACAAATCCAATAGGAACTCCTAACGCATATACAAATGCAAGTCAGAACTCAACAGATATTATATATGTGAGTGTTACAAGTTCAGATCCTACTAATAGTTGTGCTACAACAACAAGTTTTACGGTTACTGTAAACGCCTTACCAATTCCTGTAGTTCCAACAACGTTAGAAGAATGTGATGACGATACCGATGGTTTTGTTGGATTCACCTTGACGGATGCTGATGCAGAAATTTTAGCGGGTCAGACTTCTACCGATCCAATAACGATTACTTATTATGAAGATCAGCTAGATGCTCAAAATGGAACAGGAACACCATTAATGTCGCCATATGTCAATACCACAGTAAACAATCAAACTGTATACATTCGTATTGTAAATGATGTTACAGGTTGTGTGAATACGTCTTCAGTAGACTTACAAGTAAATCCTGGAATTGTAGCAACAACGCCAGCAAATTACACGGTCTGTGATGATACCAATGGAAATGATGAAGATGGACTAGGAACGTTCGATTTATCTACTTTAGATGCGCAAGTATTGGGTGCCTTGGCGGGAACAGCTACGGCTACCTACTATGAAACCGAGGCAGAAGCACAAGCAGGTGATCCTACTACGGCATTGCCAACCATGTACACAACAACAACTGCTCCATTACAAATGATCTTTGTGCGTGTTACTGATGATATCACAGGATGTTTCGATGTAGTAGAAGCAACGCTAATTGTAGATCCATTACCAAACTTAGACAACATTCCACCGATGATTGCTTGTGATTTTAACAATCCAGGCGATATGATGGAAATGTTTGATCTGTCAACACATACGACTGTAGTTGCCAACGGACAAGTTGGACTTACCATTACGTATCACCTTAGTGAGGCAGATGCAGAAGCCGATGCCAATGCTCAAACTAATATTACAGGAAATGATGGTCAAATGGTCTGGGTGCGCGCAGTAAATCCATTAGGATGTGTTCAAGTAGGAAGTTTTGAACTCCAAGTTCCACAATTACCAGTAATCGCAGTGCCAACCGTTTTAGAAGCCTGCGATGATGAGACGGCAGATGGAGTAGCACCAACGGATTTAACGGTTAAGAATGATGAAATTACGATTTCTAATCCAGATTTAAATGTTTCGTATCACTTGACAAAC
>JBCCLH010000081.1:0-10078 GCA_039026955.1 Bacteroidota bacterium | reverse complement strand
CCAAAACAGCTTTCCCTTTGTGAATTTCGCCATAGCGCGATTGCTCTAATTCATACGAAGTCAATTCAGCTTTACCAGCATACCAATATTTGTTGAATGCTTCTGAAGTAGGTTGTGCAGGAGTTGTAACAGTCGTTTTTTAAGGAATAGCGGGGGTTAGAGAGTTTTAACTTTTTATTTTAGAACAGGCGATAATCGTTACCAATACGGGAAGTCCAGCCAAAATAAGATTTAGAGAAATGGATTTAATCGTTTTTCTATAAATATATTTAAACACGACGATACTGGCAATGGTTTCACAAAACCTTATACCTTTTACAACTCGAAATTGCAGGTATTAAAATAATTTTAAGGTATTCTTCCGAATTCTAAAACTGATAATAAGAATAATGAGCAGCCCTAAAATAGCAAACATCATATATTCAAAACCTGTACAAGCGGGTGAATGCTGATTGTTGGAGTTTTGGGTATTTAGTGGAATAGTATCTTCTTCATCTAATGCGATGCCGCCTTCATCGGCAAAGTCTACTTCTGCTGGCGTCATTTCATACGAAACCTCTGCGACTTCCATCGGAGTGTCTAAAGTGTCTTGCGCATACAATAAAGGCAACGAAGAGAATATGATTACTATAACAAAAAAATGTATAATTTTTTTCAATAAGTTGTTTTTTAGGGAATCTCACATCAATATACATAAAGTTATGTTAAAATGCAGTGTTTTTTTGTGAGATTGCATTTATGCTGTGTGAACTGTATCATATTCTATATGAATGGTTATGAATATGTTGTACTTGTTCAAACTTCTATTTGTATAACAAGTAAGCTATCTAAAAACCGACATATAGACTCTCTGATACGAGTAAAAAAATTTATGTAAATAGCGAATCGATTTCAGAAAATACCTTGTAGACCAAATGTGTTGGCAATCCGACAACATTGGTATAGGAACCTTCAATACGTGCAACTTTCGTATAGCCAATCCATTCCTGAATGCCGTATGCGCCGGCTTTATCAAACGGTTTGAAGTTGTTGACATAAAACCAAATTTCATCATCTGAAAGTGCTTCAAACGTTACTGTGGTGACTTCATGGACTACTTTTTGAGCAGAAGCCGTTGTAAAACACACAGAGGTAATCACATCGTGACTTTTTCCGCTCATGGCAGCAATCATATCAAAAGCTTCTTGCGCGTCTTGTGGTTTTGCGAGCGAAACACCTTCATGCCAAACTACGGTATCAGAAGTGACCAAGACTTCATTTGCTTTCAATTCATTTTTAAAGACAGACGCTTTGAGTTGCGCTAAATAATCTGAAATTTCATGATGTTGTAAATGATCAGGATAGACTTCTTCAACAGATTTTAAACGGATTTCAAAGTCCAATCCTAAATCTTTAAAAAACTGTTGTCTTCGTGGTGAACCTGAAGCGAGAATGATGTGGTATTTGAAAGAAAGTGTGTCTAACATAAAATTTATAGTACTTATGAAAATGGATCAATCGGATCAAAATAATAAAAAACTAATGTTGATAAAATACCAAACAGCATGATTAGTTTTAAGAGCAACGAGAGCATTCGGTATTCAGATTTTGTATCAGCTTGCCATATTTTAATGATAAAGTAGAGCAGTGGCAATAAAATCGTAACCAAAACATAAATGGTTGTGACTGTTTTTCCTTTGAGCACTTCGCTAATGCAATACAAAGCAAAGAGAATGGTAATTCCTGCCAAAACCGCCACTATTTTATTCACGCGATTTCTTCCTAAAAGAATCGGCAAGGTCATAATATTTGCATTGTAATCGCCATTAATATCTTCGATATCTTTCACCATTTCACGCATTAAATTGATTAAAAAGGCAAAAACCGTGAATATACTTATAGCGACAAGGGAAATTTGATTGAAAAGTCGAATATCATCTCTACCACAAAGACGTTCATTGTAAAAAACAGGCAATATAAATATACTACTCGCTATTACTCCAGAAACGACTATATTTCCTATCACTGGAATGCCTTTTAAATGGGAACTATATAGAAAAAGCAATACTGAAATTCCCGTAAACAAAAACAAAATTCCTCCACGTTCAATCTCAAAACCAACATGAGTTCCTAGTCCAATTCCAAAAATGGTGAACGCAGCATAAAATACATACGCCAACTTTTTGGAGATAAATGTACCTATAAATAATTTGTGAGGTTTATTGATGCGATCTGTTTGAACGTCAAAAATATCGTTGATAATATTTCCACCTGCAGCGATGCAGACTGTGGATAAAATGACATATATAAATAGATCAAACTGCATGTAGCAAGTGTCATACGGAACGATCCAGTACTTATATATCAAGAATTGCGTCAGCGCCATCATGACCAAATTTGGAAACCGAATGAGTTGTAAAAACTTTGTCATGAAAATTTAGATTAATCGTACTTCGCATCAAAATCTTCGTCCCAAGTCCCTTGTACTTTCATAACTTGTCGAATAACATCGCGAGCTGCACCTTTTCCTCCGTCAATATGTGATATGTATTTGCACATTTCTAATACTTCGTAGGCAGCATCTTGTGGACAGCAGGACAACCCAACGCGTTTCAATACAGGAATATCTGGAATGTCATCGCCCATATATAATACATTTTCAAGTTGTATATTTTTTTGTGCGATGTATTCTTCTAATTGCACTACTTTTTGATGTGCACCTAAGTAAATATCGGTGATGCCTAAACCTTCCAAACGCTTACGTACGCCTTCATTGGTTCCTCCAGAAATAATACAGACATTATAGCCTTTTTTTACCGCGGCTTTTAGCGCATATCCATCTTTTATATTCATGCGACGGAGCATTTCTCCTGAAGTCGTTACCGTTACCGTTCCGTCTGTTAATACGCCATCTACATCAAAAATAAGTGTTGTGATGTCGTTTAAATATACTTTATAGCTTTTCTCTCCCATAGGTTTTGGCAATTGATTGCGTGAGCAATGTATAAATTTCTTTGTGAATGTCTTTGTCTAATTTAGCTAAATGATCGTTAATTGTTTTTTGATCGCCGCGTTTGGCTGGTCCTGTTTGTGCCATATACGGCGTCAACGTGTTGATTTTATGGGCAGTTTCCTGAATCAGCGGATGTAAAATATTGAAAGGAACATTGTTTGCTTCGCAAATTTCATGTGCAATTCGGTACAAATGATTGCTAAAATTATTCACAAACACCGCAGAAACATGTAACGCGCGACGCTGTTCGGAACTGATTTTATACGAGGGACTTCCAATTGCATTCGCCATTTTTTGTAACAATGGAAAATCAGCTTTTTCTTGGGATTCTAAACAAATAGGAATCGTAGAAAAATCAACTTTAGTGCCTTTCGTAAAAGTTTGCAACGGATAAAACACACCGCGACGATTCTTTTTATTCAAAACATGCATGTTCGCACTTCCAGAAGTATGCACTACCAAACGATTGGTAAAAGGTAGTTTATTAGCAATACTGGCAATGGCATCATCCGCAACAGCGATTATATAGATATCAGCGTTGCCCAAGGCTTTCAAATCGGTCGTCGTTGCTACATTTTGAAAATACAGTAACGCTTTCGCAGATCGATTGTACACTTGAACTACTGTGATTCCTTCCGCAGCTTCAAAAACCGTATACAAATGTTGCGCAATATTTCCAGCACCTAAAATGACCACTTTTACCATTCGGCAAAAATAGAAACACTTTGTGATTTTTGAAACTTTTCTGTGGATTCATTCACAAGCTAAGTTTTCTTGAGGAAATTTATGGAAAAGAAAAAAGTGAACAATATCTTTTAAGTTAGAGATGCTGTCCACTTTTTTACATGATTTTAAAACTATAAATAGTACGTTTTCTTCTTATTAAATAGATGTATATATAAACCTATAATGAATACACCAAGAACTAATGAAGCTAATTGCCAAAATAATTTTTTTCCTGTAGCGAAACCATTATTTGATAATAACAATATGTAATTAATGATACAGATAAGATTCACCCAAAATAAGGAGAGAGAAAAGTACTTTGCACGTTTGTCTAATTCAGGATTAAATTGATTTTTCGTTTTTACATTATTATGCACAAAAAAAGATAAAAAAAGGATACTCAAGCCTAAACAAACAAAAATCATAGTTGTATTGTTGTATAAAAAATGATGATTTTCAATATAAGCATTGATACTTTCCATAATGTAGTATCCCACTAAACCGTAGGTAACTACTAAATAAAAATTGATAAGATATTTTTTAAGCATAGGACATAATAGTTTAGTCTTTACAAGCTTCTATCATATTATAATAGGCTAGTGCTTTGAGGCTTATAGCTAGCGGACAAGAGGCAGGAGTAGTTGGGTTTGGAGTGCATGCTAAACCAACTGCTACAGTTGCTCCAGAATATGCTAATATAGATGTAAAACATCCTTTAGATTGCTTCGTTGTAAATATATTTGGTTCTTTAGAGTTTATAATTTTTAAAATATTTGCCCACGTATTATACTTTTCAAAAATAGTAGGATTCATATTTAAAGATAGTACATTTCTTTCGAAATATTGGATACTTGTCTTAAAACCTACATTTTTAAAGTCTTTTTCAAGTTCTGTGATAAGGTATGAATCGTGATCTTCAAAAAAGCCTTCATTCAAACCAATTTGTATGATTTCTTGTGTTGTATATATTGCATTTTCAACACTTTCACTAGTTAAATTTAGATTGACACCTAGTTCGCTATTAATATGATTTGTAATGGCTCTATTCTTCTCTAGAATTGATGTGATATCATGTATTTGTTTTGGGAATTTTATCCACATACTTTTCTGATTCAAAGAATTAAAAAGACTGTAGTCAAAACTATTAGTAGTTACAGTAGTAGAGATTGTATCAGGACTACAGGATATCATATATATAGATAAAAAAGTAATAAGTAAAGCTTTAGTAAGATGTTTCATAAAATTTAAATTTTTTTAAAAATTTGTAAAGTAATCTAGTTGGTAGATTCTTTTTATTGTTTTAGTCAGCAAACTATCTTTTTTTTCATTAGGGTGAATAGCCCTTTCTTATATTCATCAAAATATTTTATAGTCTTTTTCTTATTAATTTTAAGTAATATTACTACTTATATTTTACTTTTCTTTGTGGATTCCCGTAAATGAAAAAAAAGCAAACATGACCAATATCATATTTTAAGAAATTAATAATGTGAACATTTGTATCAAATAACAATGAAAACAAACAAACCATGACATTATATACAAAATACTATCAAGAGTTTCATGATAAATACACCATGTACATTCCGTTGACAATTATTCTACAAAGCTGTTTAGGGGGAATCGCGGCGATGTACATATTAATGAACGGATTGGATACAATTTTCAGTTTAATACAACTAGGATTATGTGTCATCATTACATCATTCTACAACGCAGCTATATTGGCACAACTACGAGATAAATGGGTTTTTAACATATTGCTGCTGAGTTTATTAATGAGTACAATATTTATCATTATTTACGCTATATAGTTTAGTTTTAATAACACTTCATTTCTTAGTTTGGTTACAACTAAGGTGTACAGCCAAGCTCAATATCATAGCAGGATTGAGTTTGGCTATTTTTTTACAAATTGAATACGACTCAACGTTTAATCAGTACCTTTCCAACAAGTTCCACAATGAAACACGATATCCGAAATAGAGTAGATGTATATGTATTGGTTAATACATTTTATAAAAAAATCCGAAAAGATGCTGTTTTGGGACCGATCTTTAATGAACGTATTTCAGATTGGAGCACACATTTGATACATTTGACCGACTTTTGGGAAAGCAGTATATTTTTTGTCAACAAATACAAAGGAAATCCGCTGGAAAAGCATATAGAAGTGGACGCCGCGGTAGATCACATGATCACGGAAAAGCATTTTGGAATATGGCTCAACTACTGGATTCAAACCTTAGATGAGCTGTATGAAGGCGATAAAGTCAACATCGCAAAAAACCGCGCTCGAAAAATGGGAACTTTCATCTATGTCAAGTTATTTCAGGCGCGACAAACTTCTTAAAAATTTTTCCAAT
This sequence comes from Bacteroidota bacterium, assembly GCA_039026955.1. Lineage (GTDB taxonomy): Bacteria > Bacteroidota > Bacteroidia > Flavobacteriales > Flavobacteriaceae > Kordia. The sequence continues at coordinate 3,994 of JBCCLH010000081.1, read as the reverse complement.
TAGAATGTTACTAAATAATACCAATTATACTATAAAATGGGACTTTAGAAGCGAAGTTGCTTTGGTATCATAGGATACTGTGAGTGTTTTGCATAGCCATAGCTACGGAAAATATTCACAAGGAACTAGGATGCCAAATGAACGAGCTTATATGTTGTATTTTATAGCAAAATTGGTATATGCATAAATAGAATGTTAAATACACCTTAAATTGTGTAAAATGCCGTATTTTTGCATCCAGAAATTTAGATGTTAAAGAAAACGCGTTACAATGGGTAATTTCTTAAAGAATATTCTCTTCTCTACACGATTAATGGCATTCCTCTTTTTCGCTTATGCACTAGCCATGGGAATCGGAACTTTCGTTGAAAGTGAGTATAGCACTACAACTGCAAAAATATATGTGTACAACGCATGGTGGTTTGAAATCATTTTGCTGTTATTTTTAATAAATTTCTTCGGAAATATTTTTCGTTATCGTCTCTTGCGAAAGGAAAAATGGGCCACTTTACTAATTCACTTGTCATTCATCTTCATCATTCTAGGAGCGTTTATCACGCGGTATATTAGTTATGAAGGTGTGATGCCAATTCGTGAAGGTGCGACTGAAAATACGTTTCTTTCCGAAAAAACATACATCAAAGCCATGGTAGATGGCGAAATTAATGGACAACCAAGAAGACGAACGTTGAAAGGTGATTATTTAATTTCTCCAGAAGGAATAGCACCTACTACATGGATTCAAGAAGATTTTCCTTGGAATAAGGATTTTAACGGACAAGAATTCACCATCGATTATAAAGGTTTTATAGAAGGTGCCGAAGAAGGCATTCTACCAGATGAAAACGGTGTCGAATTTTTGAAAATTGTAGAATCTGGCGGCGGAAATCGTCACAACCACTTTTTAGAATCAGGCGCGAAGGCAGTGAGTATTCACAATATTTTGATGACGTTCAACAATCCTGTAAAAGGTGCCATCAATATCGAAAGTGATGAATACGGAAATTATACCATACAAAGTCCGTTTGAAGGGACCAACATGATCATGACGACCCGTCAACAGAATAAAGTGCTCAAAGACAGTCTGCAACCATTTCAAATTCGATCTTTATACAACTTAGCAGGCTTACAGTTTGTGATTCCTACGCCAGCCATCAAAGGAAAAATTGGTGTAGTAGAAACGCCTGAAAAGTTAAAAGATCAAGCCAATGCGGTGATTTTAGAAGTGTCAACCAATGGAGAAACAAAAGAAGTCCGTGTTTTAGGCGGAAAAGGATATGATATGGCGCCTGTCAAAGAAACGATTGGCGGACTCGATTTTTGGCTATCGTACGGTGCAGAAAAAATAAATCTTCCTTTTAGCATCAAGTTGAATGACTTTATTGCCGAACGTTATCCAGGAACTGTGGGACAAGGTGGTTATAAATCATTTATGAGTAAAGTGACATTGGTAGAGAATGCCGAGCCAGTATACGACTATGATATTTATATGAATCATATCATGGATCACGGTGGCTATCGCTTCTTCCAAGCACAATTTGATAGAGATGAAAAAGGAACTATTCTTTCCGTGAATCATGATTATTGGGGAACGAATATTACCTATTTGGGCTATTTCTTATTGTACTTAGCCTTAATGGTTATTTTATTTGATAAAAACACACGTTTTGGAGATTTGAAAAAACAATTGGAAAAAATTAAGAAAAAGAAGGCAAAATTACTAACTGCAATCGCGTTGATTTTTAGTTTGGGAACTTTTGCTCAAGAAGCTACTACACAACAAGTAGATTCAACACAAACAGCAACTACAGAAAAAGTAGAAAATGGACATGAAGGTCACAATCATAGCACTGAAAATGGTGATCAAATTGTGCAACGTGAGGTATCAGACAAACAACTAGATTCCATCATTGTGTCAAATGCTGTGACGAAAGAACATGCAGAAAAGTTTGGACGTTTGGTGATTCAAGATGATGACGGACGTATGAAGCCTGCCAATACGTATGCACGTGAATTGTTGCGTAAATTGAGCAAATCAGATACGTACAAAGGTTTATCTGCGGAGCAAGTCATGATTTCTATGATTCAATATCCACAATTGTGGTACAATGCTAAAATCATCAGCGTAAAACGTCAAAAACACGATAGTATTCGTAATATTATCGGTATTGAGAAAACAGACATGTATGCGAAGATGCTCGATTTCTTCACGCCACAAAACGAATACAAGTTAAATCCGTATACGGAAGATGCATACGCCACCAATACACCCAATCAGTATGAAAAAGCGATTAAAGAATACGATTTAAAATTGGGGCTTTTAAGCAGAGCGATTCAAGGTGATATTATTAAAGTCTTTCCACTGCCGAATCATGAAAATAACAAATGGATTTCAGATAAAAACTATGCTGATAATCCAGGAGTAGGCTTTCAACTGAAAGATTCGCTGTATGAGAAGTACGTAAAGAATGCGATGAAAGTCTACACGATTTTGCTCAATGAAGCCAATAGAACGGGCGATTATACAGAAGCAGACAAATTGGTAGAAAGTATTCGCAAACGTCAAAAAGAATTTGGAAACGGTGTATTGCCATCAGACAGTCAAATAGAAACAGAAATAGTATACAACAAAGTCAACATTTTTGAAAACTTAATGATTTATTATCTGCTAGTTGGATTTTTAATGTTTGTCTTTATCATCATTCAAATTTTTAAAGATCGAAAAAAGATTCGCCTTGCCATAAAAATTTCCAAATGGGCAATTGTTGGACTATTCGCATTACATACAGTCGGATTGATTGTACGTTGGTATCTCTCCGGACACGCGCCGTGGAGTGACGCGTACGAATCTATGATTTATGTCGCTTGGGCAACCATGTTATTTGGATTGCTATTTGGACGAAAATCTGATTTAACCATTTCAGCTACCACCTTTGTTGTTGCTATGGTTTTATGGGGCGCGCACATGAACTGGCTCGATCCAGATATTGCAAACTTACAGCCTGTATTAGACAGTTATTGGCTATTAATTCACGTAGCAGTGATTGTAGCGAGTTACGGTCCGTTTGCCTTAGCCATGATTTTGGGAATTGTGTCTTTATTGCTCATCATTCTGACTAATAAAGAAAATAAACAACGCATGGAACTGAACCTAAAAGAAATCACTGTGATCAACGAAATGGCAATTACGGTTGGTTTAGTCATGTTGACCATTGGAAACTTCCTCGGTGGAATGTGGGCCAATGAAAGTTGGGGACGTTACTGGGGTTGGGACCCGAAAGAAACTTGGGCGTTGATTAGTATTATGGTATACGCATTTGTATTACACATGCGCTTGGTACCAGGATTGCGCGGACGTTGGTTCTTCAATTGGATGTCTATTTCTGCCTTCGGATCGATCTTATTTACCTATTTCGGTGTAAATTTTGTCCTAAGCGGATTACACTCCTATGCTACTGGAGATGCAGTGTTAGGTCCAAAATTCGTGATTATAGCGACAGTCATTTGGTTAGCCTACGGCGCCTTGAGTTATTGGCGTTATCAAATTCATTACAAGAAGAAGGCGATTAAGTAGTATTGAGATTTTAGTAGTGAGTATTGAGATTTTTTGGAGTTTAGGAGTTTATGGGTTTATGAGTTTAGCTTTTCCAAGTACTTCTCGATACAATTTTTCGTTCCTCAAAATCACTCGAAGTGACGTTTTGTTAATATATCAATTTGATAATTTGAAAATGTACCAATGCTTATTTCAAAGATCAACTTTGTTTTTATTGAAACAGATTGCTTCATTTTGTTCCAATCTGTTTTTGGAGGTTTTATTATTGAAATTGAATTTGAAACACCCAAACGTCAGTTCGAGTGTTTTTTACGAAGTAAAACGCAGTAAAAAATGTATCGAGAACAGCTATGATAATAGTTGGTTCATAATTTTGATTCACAATAAATTCAAAATTCACAATAAATTTTAGGCTTTAAATTCCACTATTTTATACGT
>JBCCLH010000080.1:0-10991 GCA_039026955.1 Bacteroidota bacterium | reverse complement strand
TTTATATTTATTTCGTTTGTTGTGGGTTGGTCGCTGCGCTTCGTTATCGGTTGTTATGTGACTCTATTTTTGTTTCAAAGTATAAACTTATAAACCTATAAACTTTTAAACTTCTTTGTTGGTTGATTTGTGGATTCGTTAGTTTGTTAATTTGTTTATTCATGCTTAAGACTAAACAAATAAACTTATAAACCCATAAACTTCTTAAAAACCTTAAACTAAGCAAAGCGAAAAACATAGAATCCTTGAATTGAGCAAAGCGAGCGCGTAGCGAACAAAACAAAAAAGACTCGCAGCTAACGAGTCTTTTTTCCAAAGTTTAGTTGAGAAGCGTTTCAAACTTCATCCTTTTGTAATTAATAACACTTAAAGCTTTCGAATAGTTCAGCAAAAAGCTAATCGTCTCCTTTTTTGGAAGCATTTTTTTCTTTTCAGGTGAACTTGTAGTGTAATTTTTTGCCATACGATGTTGTTTATATTTAAAGGAACAACGTATGTTTTTCAATTTTATTGTGTTAGTTTGTTAAAACTATGTTATGTTTATCGATGACTTTTCTCAGATTGATCAATGCGTAACGCATTCTTCCTAACGCTGTATTAATACTCACGCCTGTTTTTTCTGAAATTTCCTTAAAACTTAGGTCTTGGTACATACGCATCAACAGCACTTCTTTTTGATCTGCAGGCAATTCTTCTACCAAACGACGTACATCATTTTCTACCTGCGTTTTAATAATTCTGTTTTCTGCGTTTAGGTTCGTATCACTCAACACAGAAAAAATATTAAAATCGCCATTGTTATCATACTTAGGCATTCTATTATTCTTTCTAAAGTGATCTATGACCAAGTTATGTGAAATACGCATCACCCAAGGCAGAAACTTTCCTTCCTCGTTATAATTTCCTTTCTTTAAGGTTCTAATGACTTTGATAAAGGTATCTTGAAAAATATCTTCCGTGATATCTCTGTCCAACACTTTCGAGTATATAAAGCTGTATATACGTTGTTTGTGACGCTCAATCAATACGCCTAAAGCACATTCATCGCCTTTGATGTAATTAGATACCAATACTGAATCTTGCAGGATCTGTTCCATAGCATTACTTTTTAAACATTATAATTATCGAGGCTGATAATTTATCCGAATTTTTAAAAAAAGTACTTTTTTGCTATAAGCAGATATTTTGTAGAATTTGATTAATGATGCTCAAATATAATAACATTCGTTAAGAAAATGCAAATAAAATCCAATTTTTTAACATTTTCATCACGTTTATTGCGCTAAAAAGCTGATTTTTCAAAGATTCATTTCATAAAAAATCAACATTTCTTACGGACGCTTTACTTCAAAATGATTTTATTTCGACACTGAAAAGCAGTATCTTTGCAATTATTTTTTTTCCAATGACACAAGATCTCGCTACTGTAAATCCAAAAGAAAATATCATCATTAAAGGTGCAAAATTGCACAATCTTAAAAATATTGATGTCGTTATTCCCCGAAATAAACTCGTTGTCATTACAGGACTTTCTGGTTCTGGAAAATCGAGTTTGGCTTTTGATACCTTATATGCAGAAGGACAACGCCGTTATGTTGAAAGCTTATCATCGTACGCGAGACAGTTTTTGGGACGTTTACATAAACCGAAAGTAGATTATATTAAGGGAATTGCGCCTGCTATTGCGATTGAGCAGAAAGTAAATTCAACCAATCCGCGTTCTTCGGTTGGAACGACAACGGAGATCTATGATTATTTGAAATTACTCTACGCGCGCATTGGAAAAACCTACTCTCCTATTTCTGGCGAAGAAGTCAAAAAACATACAGTGACAAATGTTGTCAATTATGTAAAAACTTTTGAAGAACGTAGCAAATTGCTCTTATTAGCGCCTGTAACGGTTCCTGAAGGTCGCAGTGCATTTCACACCATCAAAGTATTGGCGCAACAAGGATATGCGCGTATTAAGAAAAATGACGAGATTTTCCGTATTGATGAAATTAATGAAGATTTTACCGAAGATTTCGCATTAGTAATTGATCGTATTGTGGTGACGCATGACGAAGATTTCTACAATCGTTTGGGTGATGCTGTGCAAACCGCTTTCTTTGAAGGAAAAGGCGAATGTTATGTAGAAACTGTCAACGATAAAAAGACGGTTCACTTTAGCAATAAGTTTGAGTTGGATGGCATGAAATTCCTCGAACCGAATGTGCATTTGTTTAGTTTTAACAATCCGTATGGCGCGTGTCCAAAATGTGAAGGTTATGGCGATGTGATTGGAATTGATGCAGATTTAGTGATTCCTAACACAGGACTTTCCGTCTACGAAAATGCAATTTTCCCTTGGCGCGGTGAAAGCATGAGTTGGTATAGAGATCAATTGGTGAATAATGCTTATAAATTTGATTTTCCTATTCACAAACCGTGGTTTGAGTTGACAGATGCACAGAAACAACTCGTTTGGGAGGGAAATGAATATTTTGAAGGTTTGCATCAGTTTTTCGCGTATTTAGAAGAGAAAAGTTATAAAATCCAGAATCGTGTGATGCTTTCGCGTTATCGTGGAAAAACCAAATGTCCGTTGTGTAATGGAAAGCGCCTGCGTCCAGAAGCTAATTATGTGAAAATTGCAGGAAAAGCCATTACGGATTTGGTCGTATTGCCATTGAAAGAATTGGTGGTTTTCTTTGATGAATTGCAATTGAACGAACACGACGAGCAAATCGCCTCACGTTTATTGAAAGAAATTAAAAATCGTTTGCAATTTTTGACCAATGTCGGATTAGATTATTTAACGTTGAATCGTAAGTCAAATTCACTTTCAGGTGGAGAATCGCAACGTATCAATTTGGCGACTTCGTTGGGAAGTAGTTTGGTGGGTTCCATGTATATTTTGGACGAACCGAGTATTGGACTGCATCCAAAAGACAGTGAACGCTTAATAAAAGTATTGCTTTCACTTCGCGATTTAGGAAACACGGTAATTGTCGTAGAACACGACGAAGACATCATGAACGCCGCAGATGAGATCATCGATATTGGTCCAGAAGCAGGAACACATGGAGGAAATGTAGTCGCTTTTGGTGATTATAAAAGCATTTTAAAAGCTGACTCGTTGACCGCGAAATACCTCAACAAATCTATGGAAATTGAAGTTCCACAAAAGCGCAGAACTTCCAATCAATTCATAAAAATTGTGGGCGCTCGTGAGAATAATTTAAAAAATATTGATGTTACCTTTCCGCTGAATATGCTGACGGTGATAACAGGTGTTTCTGGAAGTGGAAAAAGTTCGTTAGTCAAAAAGATATTGTATCCTTCTATGTTGAAAGAAACAGGCGGTTATGGTGAAAAACCTGGTCAGTTTACCAAATTAGAAGGAAAATTTAGTTCGATTAAGCATATTGAATTTGTAGATCAGAATCCCATTGGGCGTTCGTCGCGTTCCAATCCTGTAACGTATATCAAAGCGTATGATGATATTCGTGCGTTGTTTGCGAATCAGAAATTGTCTAAAATCCGAAACTACAAAACCAAGCATTTTTCTTTTAACGTAGATGGCGGCCGTTGTGAAACCTGTAAAGGTGAAGGACAAGTAACCATTGAGATGCAATTTATGGCAGATGTGCATTTGGAATGTGAAACTTGTGGTGGAAAACGCTTTAAGAAAGAAATTTTAGAAGTGAATTTTGAAGGAAAGAACATTCATGATATTTTATCCATGACGATTGACGACGCGATGGATTTCTTTACCAAGCACGAGCAACCTAAAATCTACCGTAAGTTAAAACCATTACAAGATGTTGGATTAGGCTATGTGACGTTAGGACAAAGCTCCTCTACCCTTTCTGGTGGAGAAGCGCAACGTATCAAATTAGCTTCGTTTTTAGTAAAAGGAAACACCAAAGAAAAAGCTTTATTCATCTTTGACGAACCAACGACAGGATTGCATTTTCACGATATCAAAAAGTTACTCGCTTCCTTTGACGCGTTGATTGAAAAAGGACATTCTATCATTGTCGTAGAACACAATATCGAACTCATAAAATGTGCCGATTATATCATTGATTTAGGTCCTGAAGGCGGAAAAAATGGCGGAACATTAGTCGCACAAGGAACACCTGAAGAAATCGTACAGAGCAAAGATTCGTTCACTGGAAAGTATTTAGCAGAAAAATTATAATTTCATACGCGATTCGCTAATAATTAAAGTTCGATTAATAAACAATAGATTGTCAGTTCGAGCATTATCATAGATACCGAGCGTAGCTCACGAGAACAGCTAGGAATTTATGATTTCGAAGGCATCTCGACTGCGCTCGATGTGACATTTGCGTAACTTTTTGAAAATTAAAATTACAGATCAAGTTTTGAATCAAACTCAGGTTAATAATAATCACCTACATCATTTCACAATCCGTTTGTATAGTTTTCCTTGATCGGATTGTATTTGAAGAAAATAAATACCTCTTTCTAACGTTGAGAAATCTACCGTAGTTACGCCGTGATTACTTTTTGCCTCTGTGTGAATCAATTGTCCGCTGATGTTGTATAATTGCATGGAATTGATCGTAATGTCAGCCGTATCAATCGTTAATTCATCTACTACAGGATTTGGATAGACGACAACAGCATCTAATTTTGATTCTGGTGTACTTAACAAGTCTGCATCAGTTGTAATTCTGAAACTCGTAGCAATTCCGGTGCCTGTGTAGGTATTTTGCATTCTCGCGAAAATTTCTTGTACATCAGCTGCATTTTCATAAGCCGTTGGATTAGGAATTGCATTGGTCCCTGCTTCTGCATCTGCTAGTGATAAATGATATGAAAAATCAAATGAATAGACGGACATATCAATTGCATTTCCTAGCATTTGATCTTCAAAAATTGTCAAATCAAAAGTTTCCACGCCATTGTTATCGTTATCTTCAATCACAATATTTCCTGGTTCGGTTATGATAGTAGGATACGCACCAAAAGAATCATTTCGTATGAATAAAGCACTATCAAATGCTGAATCGATAAAATCAGCAACTACTATTTTTAAATGATAAGTATCGCCAATGATTAAGTCATCTGACAGCACAAATACCCCAGTTTGTCCATTAAAATTTATAGGAGAATTGTTTGCATCAATGGAAGGAATGCTAGCATCTGCCACTGCATAATTATAACGTCCAAAATACTGTATATTCTGAGCGGTACAATTTGTATTTTCGCCTCCTCGAACCGTCAATATAGAGATTGGCTCTGTCGTTGTTGGGACAAGGGCAATGTTTTTTGTAACTCCTGTACCGATATTCGTAAGTAAAAAGGCAAATGTATCTCCAAATTGGCATTCATATTGACCATATTCTTCTGAAACAAATAAAAAATCTAAACTAATGCTTGGCGCTGTTGCTGTAAAATTGAACTCAATAGAACTTGCATTATACGTTGGTTGCGTCGTTGCTGCATAATTTTCTAAATCGGCGTCTCCCGCCCAAGAATTTGTTCCACTGATAAGGTTTGAGGTATTAGGACCTGGAATATCAAAAACATTTCCTGTTGATAACACCAATCCCATGTCGATCGGGATATCTACGCCATTGGTATTAAACACACCAATCCCAGAAATTTCAGCGTTATTAGTAAAGTTTTCATACGTTGAATACGCAAAAGTAGTTACAGGGAAATTAGGATTCCCAATCAGTATATCTTGCACGTAATACGGTGGAGAAAATCCACTATTAATTGTCATCTGCGCATATCCAAAATGAATCATAAGCACACTAAAGAAGAGTAGTATTTTTTTCATATAAGTATTTTTTGATAGTTATACCAAATTACAATAAAAACAATGAAAAGGCTACTAATAATACAGATGATTCCGTGAATTGTCATAAAATCTATTGCATATACTCTTGAAATTCATCTTTAATACAAGAAAAACGACACTACCCACAACAGCACAAATGTGAGCGGTATCACAAAAATTAAGTAGATAAATGATAAAATACCTGTCTTGAAGAAGGTTTTAAAGAATCCTTGTTCATAGAAATGTCGCAAGCTAATGAATAGGTAAATTAACATCGAAAGTACCAACGTAACATTGACCCAAACAGGAATATTGATAATGTAATTTCCAATGATCATGATACTTGACGATAAAAATATAAAGGCAAAAAAGTAAAAACTAAACACCATATGATGCGCAAAACGTCCGCGTTTTCTGTAGAGTAATTTCAATAGCAGCGCAAAAACTGGAATTAAGAAAAACATAGAAACCGGAATGGTATCCATAAATGCTTTTACAATACCATCCCCTTGTTTTTCAATAAATTTCACCACTTGTTGTGCTATGAATTTTGAAAACCATCCATGCTCTTTAGGATTGTAACCTATGGCTTTGAGTTTTGTTTCCATAGGAGCTCCTGCACGATTTAGGGAATCGAGTACGGCAGTATCAAAGTTGAACCCTAATATATTGCCTTGCTTACCGCGACTTCTTCTTTTTTTCTTGTTCTTTTTTTGCGGAATGGTATCTATAAGTGTAGTATCGATGATGGCGGTTACATCATTTTTCAATTCATCTGTGATCTTTTTTACAGCAACTGAATCTTTAGCATTGGATTTTAATGTGGTTGCTTTTGTTCTAGCTTCTATGATAGAATCTGTTATAATTTGTACTTCTCTTATGAGTTCTTCTTGAGTGGCGACAGATTTGCGAATATTTTTTTCTATTTCTTGTTGAGTAGCACGTGTAGAGATTGAAAAAATAAAGAAGAACACAATGGAAGCAAACAAATAAAATTGCGCAGGATGTAAGTACATCAAGCGTTTTCCTGAGACAAATTTTTTAGCCAAAAAACCTGGTCGTACTAATAAAGGAATAAAACTTCTAAAGAAACGTGCATCCACCGAAAAGTAGTTCATCACTGTATTGTGAAACAACACGCGCATGCTCAACTTATCATCTACCTTCTGACCACAATTGGGACAATAATTATGATAAGGCGTTAATTCATATCCGCAATTTTGGCAATGCTTGCTTTCGGTCGACATCTTTTTTGGTTGGCTGTTTGTATTACAAATATGCTAAAATCTATTTACATTCGCTCAATATACTATCGATGGTTTTGTAATATTCTAACAATAAATTTTGTTTCAGCAACAACACTCTCCAATTATTAATAAAGTCTTCCGAAGCTTTTTTATTTCGTATAAAAGCCATTTGATACAGTTGATTTTTCCAGATTTCGGTAATCTTATTGATTTCTTGTTGCATCACATAAAATGTTTCTATGTTGGTGACACATTCAAAACTTGTAATAGATAAAAAGTCGGTCTGTTTATACGAATCCCACACAATATTTGATAGTTTTTTTGCCATCAATCCTGTGTTATCAAGATTGAAATTAATATCGCCGTGCAGTTCAATCTGAGTCGCATTTACAGTAGTGAAAGAATCATACGCAAACATTGTTTCAGTACTTTTTAGAAAATTTTGTAACGAATCTTTATGAATAATCAAATTCATCTCCGCATTCAAATTTGATAAAATGACTGCCATAGGTTCGTATTTTCCACTCAGATTGTTGTTAAAATCCTTCAATAATTCATGATTGTCATTCAATTCTGTCTCCACTTGTAGCAATGCTTTTTGTTTTGCAGCATACAAACGATTGTTTTCAAAATAATTGGTAATGTACAAACCTGCAATGATACCAATCATCGTAGAAATGAGTGTGACAAACCACGGATTATTCACGCTAATTTTTCGTTTTCCCATAAATTTTATCTAAAAAAATAGTCCCGTTTTATCTTTCATGTATCAAGATACTTAAAAATTGGGAATCTAAAATCCGATTTAAAAATCTAACAGTCAAACGGTTACATTTTTGGCATGAAATTGGTTTTATACAAAGCAAATAGCGCACGCCGAAAAGCTAAAGAGTAGGCATAACCCTAAAAGTACAGTATATGAAAAACTTTTATCTTTTATTCGTAGGATTGTTACTAAGTGTAATACCTACACAAGCAAATGTAATAAGCGACCAAGGAAACGGAAGCGAATATGGGTTAACCAATCGCTATCGTTATGCACAACCAATTCAGTTTGTAGAGCGAGGTGTAGAATTTTTTGTTTTTTTAAATGGGGAATTCGACTTTAATACACATCCAGTCAACTACAGACGTGGCAGAAGAAGCACTGTAAACACAACCTATGGTGCGCCAAGAGTGCGAACGCGTGTAAATCGTTATAATACCCGAAACATTGGTGTGAGAGTAGAACACGATTTTAACGGAAGAGTTCGAAGAATTGGAAATCTATTCATCAATTATGATCGTTTTGGTAGAGTAAAAAGAATTGGATCTATTTACATGCGTTACCACAACAGACATGGATTGCTAAGACAAATTGGTGGGTTGCGATTACAGTACAACCGTAGAGGAAGACTCATTAGACAGTTTGGAACTGTACGACCAATTGTAAATGGAGGTAATTGTGATATTCCTATCGGTGGTAATGTTCACATAGATGACGATTTTCAGAATGGTCATGACCTGCCAGCAGATGATGAAGATTTATATTACTATAGAAAGGAAGGAGGACAAACACAATTTAAGAAGAATAACTAACTTCTATATAAGAATCCCGCATAAGCGGGATTTTTTCTTGCAAAAAAACCTCGAAGATTGTGTTAAGATCTACGAGGTTAATTTTGTATAGTATAAAGAAAACGCTCCAATTATTTCTCCGCTGTTTTCGTATATTTTGTAACATAAAGAGCCAACTAAACTACAAAATTTATCATATCAAACGATTATAACTAAATTCTTTATGCGCCAAATAAACGTCACAGCACTACTATATTTGATGGCTAAAATAATTATTTGCAAATACTTTATAGTAGGGAAAAACCATACTTTGCATCGGTTAATAAACTCGTTTTAATCCTACTGTTTTTAAATTCCTGTTTTTGGCACGCTGTTTGGTTATACTTAATTGAATATTAAAATAGCACGTTATGAGAAAAATACTTTTTACACTTATCGGATTGTTTTTCCTGACAGTCGAGTCTGTCGAGGCAAAACGGATGGAGACTAACACCAATGCTATTATATCAACCGGAGCAGTTACCTTTGTTGAAAACGGAATCACCTTTTCAGTATACAATGATGGCGAGTTTGACTTTTTCATCAATCGTTTGCATCCAAATGTAAGCGCAAATGTGAATATTGCGGGACTGCAAATTTCGTTCAATTCAGGATTCAATTACAATCCGTTTGTTCAGTATGACGATTACGGAGCTATTATCCAAATTGAAAACACGCCAATTTTTTATGATTATTACGGACGTGTGTTCCGAATTGGACAAGTAAACTTAAATTACAACGGATTTGGAAACTTAGTGCAAGTTGGAGGTTTGTTTTTGTACTATGATTCATTTGCACGTTTCTCGCACACCAGAGGTTTTATAAATCCATACAATCAGTTTTACAGATTCCCTGTGTTTTATAATGATATCTTCTTTCGTCCGGCAGCAAATTTCTGTTTGGTGAACGTAAATCCTTATAGAAGATTTTACACACCAATTCGCTACACGTTCTGTGCGCCGTATAGAAATAATTTCAGATTTAGATATGCAAGAGCGCGAGTTGGACATATTTACCACAGTGCAGCTCGTGTCAACAGAAATAGAAGAGGCATTTATAGAAACGATCGAAGAGTAACTCGTAGAAACGATGCAGGATTTTACAACACACGTAGAACCGTAACGCGTACCAATACAAATACACGTAACACTCGTAACACTCGTCAGGCTACAACACGTAACAATACAAGAAGTCAGACAAATGCTACGACCAGAAATGGAAACACACGTTCGGTAACTCGTGGACAAAACACACGATCTAACACACGTAACACTGTAAGAAGTACGACAAGAGACACCCGTGAAAATACCAGATTAGGTAACACTCGTAACAATACACGTAATAACAGTGTTCGTTCCAACAACACACGAAGTAATACAAGAGCAACACGTAGCAACTCACGTCCAACAAGAGATATGAGTGCTACGCGAAGTACCCGAAATAACAATTCGGTACGAAACAATAGAAATTCAAGCAGAAGAACGATGGCTACGCCACAAAGAAGCAATTCTTCCAGAGCTACAAGATCAAACAGTCGTTCTTCTAACAGAAGTTCAGCGTCGCAACGTTCGAGCCGTTCACAACGAAGCGCAACGAATAGTAACAGACAACGAAGTTCACGAAGTAGAAACTAACATTTAGTTGTTCAATTTCACAAAAGACCTTACTTGATGTAACAATTGAGTGAGGTTTTTTTATGTTTTATGATTTGTGGGTTTGTGGATTTGTGGATTTGTGGATTTGTTTATTTGTTGATTTGTGAATGCACTTCAAGGAAACGTCATTACGAGGAGCAATAGCGACGTGGTAATCTGTTTATTGTAAAAGATATCTATTATTTGAAGTCACAGATTGCTTTGTCATTCTTCCGCGCAATGACGTTTCAAATCCACAACTCAACAAATCCACAAATTGACGAATAAACAAACATTTGTCAGTTCGAGTGTTTTTTAAGGAGTGAAACGTAGTAAAAAAAGTATCGAGAACACTTTGAAGTCATAAAGAACTCTAAAGTAACGCGAGTTCGATATAAATATTTCGTTAAACACTTAATAGTCAATAATCTACAGAAACTGTCAAATCGAGCATTATCGAAATTAAAATATGTTTTAATTGAAGATACCTAGCGTAGCTATCGAGATTCAATCGAAATTTAGTTTTTGTAATGTTCTCGACTGCGCTCAAACTGACAAGTGCTTAATTTTCATCGAATTACAAGTAATACCATTTTACATTTAATTTGGGTTTTATTTATTAAATTTACAAATGGCACGATTAAAAGTTACCCTTATTAAAGAATCTGTTGAAGAGCTGCGCTCCTATCGGTCAAGTGTTGATTCTTATCAAGG
>JBCCLH010000079.1:0-11778 GCA_039026955.1 Bacteroidota bacterium | reverse complement strand
TGAAAATTAATCAATGCTAACATGGGTATTTTTTTGACTTTTTTGGGTAGTATTTTGTTGTATAGTAAATCAAAATATAGTCCTGAATTTTTATCAAAACTAAGAGTAGGCTTGTTATTGAAGGATAAGTTTCTACGGTATCTATCTTACTTTTTATTTGCAATTTCCATTTTTCTATTCTCACTTCAGAATGGATTTTGGACAGCCATTATGATATTTCTAATCACGCTCATGTTGAGTTTGTGTATGACGATCATATGCTTACCCTTACACCGTAAATGGCTCTATGCGCTTTGCGGACTTACATTAATTATAGTAATCATTGAAAATATTTTATAATGCCAGCTAATAAAAAATATTTATCGAGTACAGGTCAAAGATGGCTGAAAATTACCGCAGGAATCATTGGTGGATTTATTGTAACTATTTTGTTTCACAATGCCATTGGTGCGTTGATGACTGAGAAAGGCGGACTTATCATTACGTCTGCGTATACCTCATTTATCATGTGGGCACTTTTAATGATTGTTGCCTTTATTATTAAAAACGGATGGAAAACTTGGGGAATTTACCTCTTACTCATGGTCATTTTTGGCTTTATAATTTTTAAATATCGATAAATAACACAACCGTTAGCTATGAAATTAAAAGCATTAAAACCTCGATTGCATAATATTATGTTTCACACCCATACGGTGTCTGGCATAGTGATTAGTTTTGTATTATTTATCATTTTTTATGCAGGTGCGTATGCGCTTTTTATGGATGAATTGAGTCAATGGGAAAATCCGAATGCGCGAATTGATTATGTAGATGCAGGCGATTTTGATTATGACAAAGCACTTACAATCATACATGAAAAAGTACCCAACCTTGATTTTACCAAAAACATAGGCATTACAACGCCAACGGCTTCCAATCCGTTACCTACATTCAACGGTTTTAAAACGTTAGAAAACGGAGAATCTAAGCGATTCTATGCGCATATCAATCCAAATACGTACGAAATTGATATGTTTGACCACGCCAAAACACACATGGCGCAAACTATTTATGAACTCCATTTTTTCAATCAAATACCTTTTGGAATTTACATTGCAGGACTGGCTGGCTTCTTTTTTATATTTGCCATTTTTACTGGATTGTTGACACATTGGAAAAATATTGTCAATAAATTTTATGCATTTACCACCAAAGGAAAGTGGAAGCAAATATGGACAAACGGACATATTTCTTTGGGATTAATCACCCTGCCTTTCCAAATGATTTATGCCGTTACAGGTGCACTTTTAGGCTTGTCTATATTATTGCTCATCCCAACTGCTTTTTTAGCATATAATGGCGACACAAATGCTGTTTTGGCGGCTGTACGTCCAGATGCAGTTATGAAATACGATGTTGCAGCAAAAGATGTTGAAAGTCAAATAGGCTTCAATAACATTTATACTACTGTACATGAAGAATATCCTGCGCATCCTGTTACCTACATGTATTCTACAAATTTTGGTAAAGAAGATGGAACTATTGGGGTACGTGTTGACGATCATAAAGGAATTTCTGGTGATGGTACTTTTATTTATAGCTACAAAGACGGATCACTCTTAAGTGCTACAAAACCAGATACTGCAAAATATTCAGAAAGTACACTCGGCATCTTGATAAAGTTACATTATGCGACATATGGTGGCATCTTTTTGAAGATTATCTACTTTATACTTGCCATGATTACCTGTTATATCATTTCGAGTGGTGTGATGATATGGCGTACTGCAAGAGACAATAAAAAATATACTGACAAACAACGTCGATTCCATCACAAAGTCACCAAAACCTATTTGGCGATTACCTTGTCAATGTTTCCTGCTGTTGGATTGATTTTCATCGCCAATAAATTGGTACCATTAGAACTTACCAATCGCATATTTTATGTCAATACCACTTTCTTTGTCGGATGGCTTCTTTTGACCATTGTAGGCTTATTTTGGAATAATTACAGAGTATTGAACAGAAATTATATCATAATAGGAAGCGTGTTAGCGCTTTTAATTCCTGTAACAAATGGTGTAGTTACTGGTGATTGGATATGGAATTCATTAGTGAACCAACAATTGTATGTGTTTAGTGTTGATCTCACTTGGTTGATTATTGGTGTTGCTGGAATTTTAATTGTTAAATACTATTTAAAGGCATCTACAAGCAAGAATGTAAAGCAAAAAATCACTGTGAGCAAACCTAAATTGCTAACACATGAAGAGCCTGTACTACAAAGCACACTCAAAAAATCAAACTAAATAGCACATTCACAAAAGATTAGCTTTTCTTAAAAAATGTTAAAAAAACTTTATTTTTATTTATTCTAAATAAAAATAAACAATTATATTTGCCCGCAAATAACCAAAAGCTAATCCCATCAATGAGAAAATATCTATTATTTTTATGTATTGCTTTGCTTCCCTTAAGCATGTTTGCACAAAATACATTTACCGTTTCTGGAACTGTAAAAAGCGACAATGGAGAAGTGATCCCATTTGCAAATGTTATTTTAAGTAAAAGCAAATATGGTGTTACTAATGACAAAGGACAATTTAAAATCGAAAACGTATCAAGCGGTACATACAAACTCACAGTAAGTTTTGTTGGTTATCAAACTTTGTCACAATCTGTAAACGTCAACAAAAATGTTACTGTAAACTTAGTTTTAAAAGAAGGTGCAGAAAATCTGAATGATGTTACAGTAGTTGCCAAAACGGAGACTCGAAAACAAGCTGAAAAAGTTGTAACAATCAGTTCATTAGATGTGAAACAATTCAAGAACCAAACACTTGGAGTTGAAGATGTTTTAAAGCAATCAACAGGAGTTGTTGTTCGACAAAGTGGCGGATTGGGAAGTACGTTAAATATCAACTTAAACGGTCTGACTGGTCAAGCAGTGCGCACATATTATGATGGAATGCCAATTGAATTGTATGGTGGTGCTTTGCAACTAAATTTTATTCCTGTAGATATTTTAGAACGTGTTGATGTTTACAAAGGAATTATGCCTGTGGATATAGGTACAGACGCACTTGGTGGCGGATTGAACATGGTTCCAATTACAAGAAGTACAGATTATTTAAGAACTTCATATTCTGTAGGTTCCTTCAATACACATCGTTTTACCATTGGTGGAAATTATAACTTTAACGATCACATATCTGCTTCTATTCTTTCATTCGTAAACTACACAGACAATGATTACGAAATGAAAAATATACCAAATATTGTTGAAAATTTACGCCCCGACGGAACGGTAGCCAGCATCACAGAAGAACGTATTGATGCTAGAAGATTTCACGATAGATTCCGTTCTAAATTTGTACAAGGAAGTGTTCGTTTCCAAGATTTGAGCTGGGCTGATAATTTGGAAATTTCAGCTTTGTATTCGCAACGAGACAATCAAGTACAACAAGGAACATTCATTACAGGTCTTGCTGTTGGTGAAGCCGAAACAGAAGCTACGGTTACTGTACAAAGATTAAACTATGAAAAGAGTTTCTTCAGCAAAAAGCTCAAATTAAAATATTCAGGATTACTTTCACAATCTACCGATAAAACACGCGATAGTACCACAGCTTTCTACAATTGGCGTGGTGATAAATTAGTAACTCCAAACAGTGTCGGAGCAGAAATTTTTGGATTGCCGACTGCAAGAGATGGAGACAATAGCGGAATGGCACACAGAGTTTCTCTACAATATGACATTACAGATAATATAAATATTGTTGTTTCTGAATTCAACTACAATGTTGAAATAGAAGGAGAAGATCCGATTGGTGTCCGTGTCACACTTAACGAAGGAACTCCTGAAGAACAAATCCTTGACCCAAATACGATTCCTTCAAAATTACGATCAAATGTGTTTGGTGCTGAGTTGAATAGTACATTTTTACAGGATAAACTTTCTACAGTACTATTCTACAAAAACTACAATTATAATGCACGTTCTGTAGATTTTAGAAGGCAAGGTGCTACTGAAATTCCATTTAGAACTGTAAAGGACAATAACAATGGATATGGCCTTGGTGTTAAATATCAAATCACACCTGAAATGTTTATTCGTACAAGTTATGAGCGCACACTACGTTTCCCAACTGAAAATGAAGTATTTGGAGATTTTGCCGCAATTGTTCCAAACTTTGATTTAAAACCAGAGCAAAGTAACAACTTCAATTTGGGAGTTCGCTATGAAAAAAGTATGAATGACAACTCTTTTATTTCCGTTGATTTGAGTGGTTTTTTAAGAGATCAAGAAGATTTAATTAGAGTCATTCCTTTTGGACCAGAAAATTCACAGTTCATTAATGAAGCTGCAGTAGAAAGTGTCGGTTTTGAATTTAGTGGAAAGTATCGTCCAATTGAGAATTTAACGTTGAATGGTAGTTTTACCTATCAACAAATAGAAATCTCAGAATCTAGTGATTTATCAAGCTCTGGCGGTTCTATTGGAGCCGATGTTCCTAACATCCCAAAATTGTTCTTTAATTTAGGCGCAAACTACACATTCAACAATATATTCAGAACAGACAATTCTCTTGAAGTATCATGGACATATTTATTTGTAGATAGATTCAGTATTAATGAAGTAATTGATTTGGATACGGCAAATCCTGCCTTCGTAATCCCTAGACAGCACTTGAATAATGCTAACATTTCGTATGCATTGCCAACGCAAAATTTAGTCTTCTCTTTGGGTATTCAAAACATATTTAATCAAGAGATATTTGACAATTTTAGAATTCCGAGACCTGGAATCAATTATAACTTCAAGATTAACTATTCATTGTAAAAAATTAAATGTAAAAATGATGATTTTTAATAGCATAAAAAAAATAAGTAGTGTGATTGCTAGTATGGCAATATGTGTTTTATGGATCGCTTGCGATGATGGTTTAAATGAAACAGGAATTCTTGGGGATAGCATCAAAACTTCAGGCTTTGTAGTCATTGGGACTACAGCTTCCAACTCAGCATTAGTAAAATACTATGAGGAACTTCCTAGTGGAACTATTGATATTTCTAATGGAACAGATTTTCCGCGTTTTTTCCCAAATTCCATTATGGATCATGCCATGTTTTTGTCAAGACCGGATGAATCGCCAGGATTTTCAAAATACGTAGTAGGTGAAGATGAAAACTTTTATGAAGTTGGAACTTTACCAACGTTAAACCAAGGATCGTTTCGTATTGACGTACGCGATTCTAACGTAGGCGTATTTCAAGACAGAGCTACTTCTGACAATATCACCATTTTTGACCCAACAACACTACAAATCACAGGAAGCATTGACATGACAGATGCCTTTGTGCCAGATGATATTGGACAGCGTTATCAGCGTTTTATTTTTAGAGGTGATGATGTATTTGCGCCGATTCGTGGAAATGTAAATGGTGAAGCTTTTGCATCTGTAATTTTTCATCAAGGAAATCTAGCGTCGCAAGAATTTGTAGGTGAAGTGATTAGAAATGGTAACGGCTTCAGTGACATCAATACGGTAAACGATTTTGGTCAAAACTTTATTGATCCTTCTGGCGATTTATACTTAGCAGATGCAGGAAATTATAATGGTGGACAAGTGTGGGCACGAGTAAACAGAGTTCCTGCTGGAAGCAATCAAATTGATCCAAATTACATATTTGAACCTGCGCGAGTCCTAAACCCAGCGAATATATTTTTACCGACATTTTCACAATTTAAAATCATGCCAAACGGAAAAGCCATTGCGAAAGTAAATGCACAAACACCACAAGCTGCAATTGAAATTGTATTGAGTGTAGGTGGAAATTTAGCGAACTTATCTCCAACACAAATTCAACAAATATTCGGGATATTATTTACTGCGGAAACTGCTTTTTGGTGTGAATTGGATTTACAATCCTTATCCGTAACGCCGATCATGGGAATTCCGCCTGTAGGTGTATTTTCCGGTGGTGGAAATGCATTTTTCCACGGAAACGATGTATTTATTCCAGTAGCAACACAAACAGAAAATGCTTTTTACAAATACAATCCACTCACAGGAGTTGCTGAAAAGGCTTTTGATGTAGAAGGTGCTGATATCTCTTTAGTTTTGAATTTAGCTAATAATAATTAATGGTTCTTATATCTCGCCTTTACTCCATGTAAAGGTGAGATATTTATTTTAACATGAGTTCAACATATGAAATCATTAAATCACTAGTAATTCACTGAAAAATAATGACTTGTCAGTTCGAGCATTGCTAAAAGCACCGAGCGAAGCTCACGAGAACAACTGAGAATTAATAATTTCAAAAGAATCTCGACTGTGCTCGATTTGACATTTTATGTAAGTCATTGACCATTATATATGTAACAGAATAGTTATGTCGAATCACGTTTTTATTAAGTTCCTTTATTGAATTTATACTCGTTTAAATAGTTTCCATATCGTTTTGAGCATTTCTAAACGATCTTCACTAAGGACATAAAGACGAGACGTTTTCTTCGAAATTCGATCTTTAATGATGATTAATCCCCTACTATTTCGACCTGTTACTACACAGTTATGATCTTATTGCATTATATAGTTTAATTGGTATTACTATTAATATATAGAAGATCAAAGATAATCGGTTCCCAAATAATAAACTGCAATAAAAAATTACGCGTAGCATCACCAATTATTTTAAAAGTATGATTCAATTTTTTAATTTTAACTAAATTTAAAATCTGTATTGCCATTTACTATTCAATCTAAAATGTCACCAGTACACACAAAAAAACTCGGTTCCCGATATGTATAAACGGCATATCTTAATACTACTTTTATTTACCAATTTGGTTCTTTTTGCACAAAAAAAAGTTTCTGATTTGGGCGTATATGGAGTGCCATACATGACGCATTATAATCCCAAAGATATAAAAATTCATCGTCAAAATTGGAGTATTATTCAAGACGATCGGGGAATTATCTATGTTGGAAATAGCAATGGTTTGCTAACTTTTGATGGAACTACATGGAAACATTATTATCCTCCAAACAAAACTGCCATACGCGCATTGGGTAAGGATACAGATGGAAGAATTTACTATGGAGCACAAGGAGATTTTGGCTATTTAGCTAATGATCAAGCAGGGAATCTGTTGTTTGTTTCCTTATTGAGCAATCTGCCTGATACCAAACAACAAATTAAAGATGTGTGGAGCATTCAGATGATTAAAAATCAAATCTTCATACAAACTTTAAATACTATTGTAAGCTTTCAATCTAAAGAGATCGCGGGAAATAAGGTGAATATAATAGTTCAATTCGAAACCAAAAATTCGAGCGGAGAAATTAATGGTTTATCTAGTATTGAAGACAACGCATACTTTTGGGTGTTGGGCAAAGGATTGATGCAAAATAAAAATAAAGTTCCTGTGCTTATCCCTGACGGTCAACAATTCCATGACAAAGAAGTGATTGAAGTAGTACCGTTTTCAGATGATAAAAAACTCCTTATCGCAACCTTGTCAAATGGTCTTTTTATTCACGATGGTAGTTTGGTAAAAAAGTATAAAGTAAGTAATAGGCTAAAAAAGCTGTTTATTAAAAATAGAATCCTCGATATTGAGCGATTATCCGATGGAACGATAGCGCTTTCCACGAGCAAATCAGGATTAATCATCATGAATAAACAAGGGCAAGTAGTACAAACTATTGACGAATCTGTAGGATTGCCAAGTAATAATGTGCTAAGCTCATTTGTAGATCGTCAAGGCAGCTTATGGCTTGCTACCGCGAGAGGAATTTCAAGAATCGAAACGCCAAGTCCAATACAACGATTCTTTATAGAACCCGATGTTGAGGTTTCAATTAACGACTTTGAAGTACACAAAGACAAGCTCTTTATGGCAACGAAATTAGGCGTGTACCAAATGCTTACGGATAGCCTTCCGTACCGCTTTAAGAAATTAGCAAATGTAACAGACAATGCCTTTTCTATCGAATCAACCAATGATGGACTCATGGCCGCCTTTCCCTACTTAGGTGTGATAGAATTTGATGAAAACAAATTCAACACGGTTGTTGGAAAACAGCTTCCTGTAAAAGTAAAAGCATCTCGATTTGATCCTAATATTGTCTATATTGGAAGTGGTGGAAATAAATATGGATTTGCCATTTTATACAAACTAGAAAAAGGCTGGAAACCACTATATGTCTTTCCTAAAGTAAAAGATCAAATTAGGGAAATCCAAGAGGAAGCTCCCGGAGTTATTTGGTTGGGAACTCGAAATAACGGATACCTTCGTTTAGAGATTCCAGAATTGCAAACTGGGACATTGAATTCTACCGCTATTGAAAATATTGATACATTATATGTGAATCAACAACGTTACACAAAAAAAGGCGGAACTACTGTGTTTCGATCACGTTTATATCATATCAACAACAAAATTGAATTTGCGACTACACTTGGACTTCGAAAAATAGACAGTGTAAATCAGCAATTAGCTTTAGACGATAGACTGCACTCTATATTAGCAGATACTACCAAAACAGTGTATATAATCAGGGAAGCTTTGGACAAATCATTATGGGTGTACACCAACGCGACAAAAAATAATATTGTAAAATTACGACCAGAAGGCAGTAAATATCTGTGGCAGGAACTCCCTGAACTTAATAGAACCATTGGTACCACGATTACCGATATATTTGCTAGCACAGAATCTTCAGAACTACTATTTATAGGAACACCCAACGGATTCATTACGTTTAATTCAAATGTAGAACGTCCGATAAATACTTCCTACAATGCTTTGATAAGAGAAGTGCTGATTGAAGATGATTCTTTAGTATACAATGGTGATTGGCTTCATAGAAAGAGAAACAGAAGCCCAGATACGTATAATTTTTCCCAAAAAGCGATTTCATTCTCCTACGCAGCTACAAGCTATGATTTGCCTGAAAAAACAGCATATCAATATGCCTTGCAAGGCTACGATGACACTTGGTCTACCTGGACTACCAAAAACAAAAAAGAATATACAAATCTACCCGGAGGCGACTATATTTTTAAGGTAAAAGCCAAGAATATCTACGGAATTGAAAGTGAAGTAGGAACATTTTCGTTTTCTATCAAACCACCTTGGTACCTTAGCATCATGGCATATATTGCGTATACCATTGCTTTGATGTTGAGTTTTTTGTTGCTCTTACGAATTCGATTAAATCAAGTACGCAAAAAGCAACGCGTCGAAATGACCCAACTAGAAAATAAATATCTCAAAAAAGAGATCGAATACAAGAAAAAAGACCTGTCAGACTTTGCTGTAACTATTTCACAAAATCAAAAATGGGCAGATTATCTTTTAGACAGAGTGCAAGAAATAAAAGCTGCTAAAGGGAGAACTAAAGGCAAACAAATTGAACTGTTAGAACAAGAGATAAAAGATAAAACCGCTATCGAAAAAAATAAATTGGATTTCCAAAAGCGCATCGATCTTCTCAATAATTCATTTTATGATACACTGGTAAAAAAATATCCTGATCTCACCAAGACCGAAATTAAATTATGCTCCTTAATTAAGTTAAATTTAGACAACAAGGACATCGCTATTCTTCAAAATGTTACTCTAAGATCAGTCTATAAAGCGCGAACAAGACTACGAAAAAAGTTGAAATTGGATTCAGATACAGATTTAGTAGCGTTTTTAAAACAATTTTAAAATAAGATTTAAATATTTGATTTATAAGTATTTAAAATTTTAAAAAGAGAGATTGACCCACATTTGTCCCACTCACTTTTTGTTCTTTTTTCATATCACCTTCTTAAGTTCGTATGGTATCAGTTGAAATACTGAGTACAAAACGAACATGAAAGTAGTCAAACATATTTTAAAAATTAGTAACGATGTATGCTTTGCTTTTACGTCGAATACGAATGAAGAGAATGCATCGGCTACGATCAATTCAGAAAATAAACTGCTAAAAATAGAATCCAAAAACAACACTATGAAAACAAGAATGCTCTTCGCATTAATTTTGCTTTATACGGTCTTAGTAAACGCTCAAACAGCATTAGATTTTAATCCTTCTGAAGGTATCCAAGAAGTCGATATCCCAACTATTACCTGTCCATCAGAGTTTACTATTGAAACTTGGATCAATTTGCGTGCTACAGGCTCATATCCAACTATACTAGAATTTGGCGGTGGTCGACTTTTTTTGGGGTTAGAATTCACCTCAGATAAATTGACGCTTTTTGATGCTTTTGTTTCAAATACATCTATTCCACTAAATACATGGACACATGTTGCGGTTTCGTATTCTACGGTTAATAGTGAAGCAAAACTGTACATCAATGGAGTTTTAGACATAACTGCCACTAACGTTACTGTAGATACAAACGGTGTTGGCGCCAGTATTGGATATAATAATGGCGACGATGTCTTCAATGGTGCCATCGATGAAGTGCGTATTTGGAATCGAGTACTAAGCGAAGATGAAATCGACGCCAACAAAACTTCCTGCCTTACAGGAAATGAAACAGGACTGCATGCGTATTATAATTTTAATGAAGGTAGCGGGACTACAGCCAACGATTTAAGTCCAAATAATTTTAATGGGACTTTGGTCAATATGGATCCTGCAACCGATTGGGTTTCGTTTACCAGTTGCGACCCAAGTACCCATTTTGTAACGACTTGGAATACGGGCAATACGTTTAATCCCGTAAAATCTGTAATTACGGTTCCTACAACAGGTGGTGGTTATAATTACGATGTGGACTGGGATAATGATGGTGTATTTGACCAGTTTGGCATCACAGGAGATGTGAGTTTTGATTATGGAGTTGAGGGCATTTATACCATTCGTATACAAGGGAGTTTTCCTCGTATGTATTGCGAAGGCAACCCAGATCAAGGCACTAAGTTGATATCTATTGATCAATGGGGCGCTATCAAATGGCAATCGTTTGAAGGCGCATTTAAAGATACCAGTGAATTATCCATTCTGGCTCTAGATGTTCCTGATCTCTCTCAAGTTACCAGTATGGCTCGCGCTTTTATGAATGCTTTAGCACAATTTTCACCAACATTTTTAAATGCCAATAGCTGGAACATGAGCACCATCACAGACATGAGTAGCATGTTTGAAGACAGTCTTTTTAATTCTCCAATCAGCAATTGGGATGTTAGTAATGTGACTAATATGAATAGAATGTTTAATGATGATAGTAGTTTCAATCAAGATATAAGCGCTTGGAATGTAAGCTCGGTTATGGATATGGCTAATATGTTTTTTGATGCCACAAACTTTAATCAGGACATTGGAAGTTGGGATGTGAGTAGTGTCACCACAATGCGAGACATGTTTCGAAACGCAAATGCATTTGATCAAAATTTAGAAAATTGGGATATAAGCAGTCTGAATAATGCCATCAAAATATTTGATAATATTACACTCAACACTGCCAATTATGATGCTTTGTTGATCGGTTGGAGCACAGATTCCAGCGGTGTATCAGGTGATGGCATAGATGATGTACCGAGTAACTTAACTTTTGATGGTGGAAACAGCCAATATTGTGTGGGTGAGTTTGAAAGAAATCAATTAGACACAAATTTTAATTGGAACATATCAGATGGTGGTCGGTTTTGTCCCGACCCCAGCACACATTTTGTAACGACCTGGAATACAGGTAGTACGTTTAGTCCCATAAAATCTGTAATTACAATCCTTACAACAGGCGGCGGTTATAATTATGACGTAGACTGGGACAACGATGGAGTCT
>JBCCLH010000078.1:0-11907 GCA_039026955.1 Bacteroidota bacterium | reverse complement strand
TTAAATCCAATAGAGAAAAAATGGGCACAAGCTAAAAGTATGAGACGAAAATTTGGCTATACGCCTGATCAGCTATTTTTTTATGCAAAACTATGACGATTTATTTTGATTTAGCTATAGTCAATAACTTACAGAAATTGTCAAATTGAGCATTATCGAAATTAAAATATGCTTTAATTGAAGATACCTAGCGTAGCTATCGAGATTCCTTTAAAAATATTAATTCTTAGCTGTTCTCGTGAGCTACACTCGGTATCTACGATAATGCTCGAACTGACAAATGTTTATTTTCTAGTCAATTACGAGTAATTTAATAATTTCTTATGTCGAACTCACGTTACTTAGAAATAATTTAAAAAAGACCGACGCAATATAAATTTCCTACAATTAATTAACACTAAAGCGTCAAAAACCAAGTATTTCTACCGTATTTTATTATCAGTTTTAATTCTATATTTGAGTTACTCATTTCATCGTGATTCCCCAAGATTGCACTATTACTTTTTGTAACCCAGCTATAGTGATGACGACACACGAAAACATACTTATTGGAAGTGACACTTCTGTTTCATTGGCGGCTATTCTTAAGAGCCTGCATTCTATGAATCAGTATAGTTTTATTACAGCTACGCGCGTGTCTGACATTGTACAATTTTCAAAGTCAATACAACCCGCTCTAATTATTTTGAGCTTTCGAGACAATCAAAATGTCATCAACTCGTTACTATCTTATCATCACGATTTTACTATTCCTATAGTATGTTTGCGTTCCAAAACACAACAGCGAGCCTTGCAAGTGCGCGATAATGTAGTTGTTTTTACACAATCGTTCGAATATGGCGTACAATCCAACAATTTAATTACAAACATTCTGGGAATTCTAAAACTGATCAAAAAAACACAAGCAATTTCGTTATCCAAAACATTCGTCCCAAAAGGAAGATTAACCGAAGCACAGAGCAAAGATTTAACGCGTTACACCTTAGAACTTGATCAAAAAAAAGCAGTTTTAGATAAAATTAAAGAACGCATCAAACAACTCTACAACAACGTTGATCCTTCTACCAAAACGCAACTCATGTCCATCGTCAATACGATCAAAATGACGCACAACGATCGAAAACACTGGGACAATTTTCAACAGTACTTTGAAAACATCAATCCTAACTTCATCAAAAAACTCAGTGCTAAATTTCCATGTCTCACTGCAAAAGATCTAAAATATTGCTGCTATCTAAAAATGAACATGTCTAACGAAGACATTCGGCTCATTCTTGGGATAAATCAAGAAAGCGTGCGTACACACAAATACCGACTCAAAAAAAAGCTTGTTCTTGAAAAGCATCAAGACTTACGTAATTATCTGCAAACTTTCTCGAATTAACATGAGTTCGATATAACTATTTCGATAAATATGCAATAGTTAAAAACTTGCAAAAATTGTCAAATCGAGCATTATCGAAATTAAAATGCATTTTAATTGAAGATACCTAGCGAAGCTATCGAGATTCAATCGAAATTTTAATTTTTACAGTATTCTCGTGAGCTACGCTCGGTATCTACGATAATGCTCGAACTAACAAATGTTTAATTTTCGTTTAATTACGAGTAATTTGATGATTTCTTATGTCGAACTCACGTTAATTGGATAACTCCAAAAAAGAAAGCTGCCTATAACAGCAGCTTCCAAATTATAGTTTTCTAATAGACTTACAATGGAAATGGACATTGCAAAGCACTCTCGCATGCATCCACTACGGAAGTACAGGGACCGTTTATACTTTGTACTGTCGTTCTGCATTCAATAAGATTCAATGTCTCACAATTAAATTGTGTCACACAAAAACGTGTTGGACAAAATAAAGTAACAGGACATCCTACCAACGTAATAATGGTTCCTCCATTTACTTGGTTTTGCTCTAAATTAGACACTACCTTTTTGTTAAGTGCTAACTTTTTTAAATTCATTTTCTTTTTTTTCATGATTTAAAATTTAATAGGTTGCTTAAAAAGGACATGCTTCTGACGGACACGCTAAACTTGTAGGTGGACATATCTTTACAGAAGGACACGCTAATGAGTCAATAGGACAGTTAAAGCGAGTTTCAGTAGGACATAGTAACGTGTCTATAGGACATTTGAATAAAGTGTCAATAGGACAAACTAACGTATCAATAGGACATACAATCAATAGCGAAACTGGCGATCCTCCAACGGCTTGCTGACCTTCTAACTTAGATACAACGCTTTTGTTAAGCGTCAACTTTTTTAGACTTCTTTTCTTTTTTTTCATGGTTTTCTAGTTTTTAAAAAATTATATTTCGTACCGTTACGTAACAGTTTTACAAAGATTCATGGAATTAGTTGATTGATAAACAGCTTTATACATACTTTTTTGGGGTGTTTTTCCTGTTTTTTTCATAGGGAGAAATTATTCTGCGCGCATGAACATTCCAAAATATGATGCCTTTACGCAATAGTTTACAGTTGGTTGCCGTAGCGGAATACCTTTTATTTTAATATCTTTGAATATGAATCAGCTTGCTATAAAATTGTAAATGAATTCATTAAAACCTCATACAAAATGAAAAAAGCCTTAAAGATTTTAGCAGTCCTTATTGTCCTCATCGTGATTATTGTTGCGTTTAACTATTCACGACTAAATATCATTTCCGGATATTCCGCAAAAAATATGAGTTCATCAGTATTTGTGGCACACAGAGCGCCTGCTTTTACCGATTCAACCGACAATGGATTCACTCCGATAAATATTGCACGCGATTTTGTAAACGAACAAGATAAATTTGCATCTGCTTCCGTATTTGGCTTGATGGAACGCACTGCAGTGTACCGAAAAGGCTTAGGAAGTGTATTGATTGATGATGATTATGATGTCACTAAAGAAACACCAATTCCGAAAAGAAGCAATATTGCACGCATGGCACCCTATCCGTACGGGAACATGAAGCAAAAAGACACTACGTTTACCAATATCAATTATGACAAAGTCAACAATGCGGTAAAGTATGCTTTTGAAAAAGTAGAAGGTAAAGATGTAAAAAAGACACGTGCAGTTTTAGTATTGTATAAAGATCAAATCATTGCAGAAAAATACGCGAAAGGATTTGATAAAGATTCTAGAATCTTAGGTTGGTCCATGACCAAAAGTGTCCTCAGTACCATGTACGGTGTATTGCAATACCAAGGAAAGTTGAGCGTGTGGGACAAGGCGCCGATTGAAGCATGGAAAGCAGATGAACGTAACGAAATTACCATTCACAACTTATTACAAATGAATAGTGGTTTGGAATGGGAAGAAGATTACGGTAAAATTTCAGATGTTACCAAAATGCTCTTCTTGGACAAGGACATGACCGCTTCACAAATAGAAAAACCATTGGTTGGAAAGCCAAACGAAACTTGGTACTATTCATCAGGAACCTCCAATTTACTCTCGGGAATCTTACGTAAACAATTTAACAAACACCAAGAATACCTTGATTTCCCGTATACAAACTTCATTGATAAAATAGGCATGCATTCTATGTTGATAGAAGCTGATATGGAAGGCAACTATGTAGGTTCATCGTATGCTTGGGCAACTCCGCGCGATTGGGCAAAATTTGGGTTGTTATACTTGCACAGAGGAAACTGGAACGGAACCCGCATTTTTGACGATTCTTGGGTAGATTATATTACCAAGCCAACACCAACTTCAGATGGACGCTATGGCGGACATTTTTGGCTCAATGCAGGCGGATTTCATCCAGATGTACCAAAAGATATGTATTCGGCCAACGGATATCAAGGACAGCGTGTATACATTATACCTTCTAAAGACTTAGTCGTAGTGCGTTTTGGTTTGGTAGGAAAAGACGAATTGGACTTTAATAAATTCTTAAGCGAAATCTGCAACGCAATCGAATAATATACCAAATCTACTATAAAATACTGCTGAAGCTACAGCAATCACTCATATAAAAACAGCGCTATAATGTATCATTTAATGTACATTGCAGCGCTGTTTTTTATGGAAATACAATCATCATTCTGTATAGATACAAACACTTCTCAACATATTTTCTAAACACAGGTGAAAATTAAAACATATTACTGATTTTATGTAATTTTATATAAATAATACTGTAATATGTTTTATTTTAAAAACATTTGTTGTATATTTGCGCAGTAATTCTTTCGAAGGAATATATTTTTAAGCTTAAAATAGTGTAAGAATTAGTTCGCGACTTATTTTTTTACAAACTAAGGAGAAAACCGAAAAGCCTTTTACAAAGAGTAGGTAAAAATTTAAAAATTACAATTATGCCAGTTAATCCAAATGAAATTGCTAACATCGATTTTAGTGCTATGTTGGGGAAACCCCTAACAGCAGTGATTGATGCACAAGCAGCAGCAGCCTTATCTACTGTCGATTTCATCAACGAAGTTGGTCTTGATGGGTCTGGACAAGTGAAAAATGTAACGTTTACATATTCCAAATTAGTGGATGGATCAACAACACCAACATCGGTAACCTTGACAACACCGTTGTTGACTATTGTGCCAATTCCATTTATTAGAGTTGCGGATACTACGATCGATTTTAATGCAAAAATTTCTAGTGTTACCACGGTTACAACGTCTACATCTCACAGCTTAGACTTAAGTGCTGAGTTAAAATTACGTTGGGCTTGGGGACGCTTGAAATTCAAAGGAAGTTACTCGTACCAAAAGAAAACAAGTTACTCTGATGAATCTAAACGTTCTTACAGTATGAATGTCAGAATTCATGCAGTACAAGACGAAATTCCAGCAGGAATGAGTCGTGTATTAGATATGCTTGAAGAGTCTATTTCTGAAGAACCGACGACTCCTTAATCATAATACTAACACTGTAAGGAAGCCTCTTCGGAGGTTTCCTTTACGCTAAAAAACAAAAATCATGATTACATTAAAAGACTATATAGGAAAGATTTATAAAGATGTCACCAATGCCAAAGTGCAATCAGATATTGAAACCTTGGCAATTGCACAGGAATATGTCGGAAATTCAATGCTGAAGCATTTTGCAGTGCCCAATATTCGTATTAAAGATGTAGAGCTAACCATTCCAGTTGCAGTCGATAAGACGCAAACCGTTACTAGAGACTATACAGAGCGTGAAATACAACAAGTGTATGAGCAAGCATTTACAGAAGTAAATAACAAACTTATTGGTGATTTGTCCGAAGATAAGCAAGCATTTTTAGTAAGCATTCAACCAGAATTATCAGGAAAAGCACAACAAGAAGCGGCACAAACAATTTATGAATTTCAGCAACTAAGTTCAGCAAGTGATGTTTCTGTGAAACCAGAAAGCGAGGCGGCTGTACGTAACGTTTCTGCACAAGAAGCTTCTGGCGATTATGCACTCACTTTGAGCAAAGTAGCAAATAGATTTGCAGATACTTCGTTTGGTTTTGTGAGTGAATTGTATAATGATGAAGCGGTATTTCGCGGTGCTATGGTACAAGAAATTGAGCGTAATTTACAACCGAGAACACCAGAAATTGAAGATTTGCCTGTGATTGTAGAAACGCAACGCTTAAAAGAAATCAACGATCCTTCGAGTTTAATCAGTGTAAAAGTAACCATTGTAGATGATGCTATGGAGTGGACTACAGATGTAGATGATGACGGCAATACTGTACAAAGATTAGACTATTTATAAACCCATAGTGCTTCATTAGTGTGTGAAGCGCTGTAAAATAAGCAACAAATGAAAACTAGTATTATAGAAAAAAATACCTTCTTTGAGGCTTCTATTTTTAAAGTAGGATTGATTTCTGATTTGCTTCGTTCCAAATCGTCTCGCTTTTTAGTGGAGATTGAGCGTTGGCTTTTGGAAAATCAAAAAGTATTAAAGCAGTATGGGTATGTAGAATCGAGTCGTATGGGCATTTTACAAAATCAACTGTTTGTCGCAAAATCAAAAGATATTCCTCAAAAAAGAAGACATTTATTAATGATTGGCGCCAATTGCTTAGAATCGGCGCACGAGGTTTTGGCAGTCTTGCACGAACCTATTAAAAACAAATTGATGAACGGACGTGAAACCATTCAACAGATTTTAGTAATGATAAGCGAAAATCCCGTGTATCAACAAAAACCACAAGAAAACTTTAATCAATATGTGAAAAATACCTGGAAGCGTTTGCGACAAGATGCACAGTTTAGTGCTGTAGCCGTACAATTACAAACGGTTCTTCCGGAAGTAGATATTTACAGAATTATTGCGGAAGAGATTGAACTGTAACCTACTTCAAAAAAAATAAGGCTACCTTAAAAGCTTTAAAATCCGTCGTCAAGCTGAATCAAGTTCAGCTTGACGAAAGTCTGCTTTCTAGGTACCCTTATTTCTTTCTTTCTTTCTTTTACTTTCCTTTATAGATCGAATCCTAAATTAACGCCCAATTTTTGCGCAATTATTTTGTTGATTCGTGTTTTGATAGCATTTACCTTCACGCTCTCTAAAACGTTATTAGCAAAAGCATACATGAGCAATGCTTTTGCTTCCTTCATCGGAATTCCGCGGGAACGCAAATAAAATAAAGCATCTTTGTCTAACTGACCAATGGTACAACCGTGTGAACATTTTACATCATCTGCAAAAATTTCCAATTGCGGTTTGGTGTTGATAGTTGCTTTATCGTCTACTAAAATATTATTGTTTGCTTGGAAGGCATTTGTCTTTTGTGCTTCTTTCTCCACAATCACTTTTCCGTTGAAAACGCCCGTAGAACGATCGCCAAAAATACCTTTATAATCTTGGTGACTTTCACAATTTGGCTCAATATGATGTACCAACGTATTGTGATCTACATGTTGCTTATCACCAATAATAGTGATGCCTTTCATGGTAGAATCGATGCGTTCTCCTTTTTGGAAAAACTGTAGATTGTTACGAACTAACTTTCCACCAAACGAAAATGTATGTACGGAAACATTACTAGCTTGCTTTTGTGAAATAAACGTGTTATCAATCAACGAAGCTTGCTGATTGTCATTTTGAATTTTATAATAATCTACAATGGCACGCTTGTTCGCGAAAATTTCCGTTACCGAATTTGTCAATACCACATTTGACGTCAAATTCTGATGACGCTCAATAACTTGTACATGAGAATTTTCATCCACCACAATTAAATTTCGTGGTTGTAGCATCGTAGACGCTTCATTTCCTGTAGAAAAGTGAATAATCTGTATTGGCTTTTCTACTACTTTATTCTTTGGAATGTGAATATACGCACCTTCTGAAGCAAATGCAGTATTTAATGAAGCTAAACTGTGATCTTTGCTAGCCGCTTTGTTGTAATACAAATCAATGATGATTTTGTACTTTGGCTTGTTTAAAGCTGCACTCATCAAGCATACATCAATTCCATCATGCGTCGTTTCGGAAAGGAAAGAGCTGTACTTTCCATCGATAAATACAATTTTATAGGTATCAATATCGTGGATAAAATATTTCTTTACTTCCTTAAATTCAATGGCTGATTCATGCTGTGGAGCAATCGTATAATCGTGCTTCAATAAAGCATTCAATGAAGTATATTTCCAATCTTCATCTTTTTTCGTAGGAAATCCTTTTTGTTGAAAGGTGTTAATTGCAAAATTTCTAATTTCATTCAATTCCTTTGATTGATCGTTGACACGATCTTCAAACACCATAAAAGAGGACAATAATTTATCTTTTAATTCCATGTGTAACTGCTTAAATAGTTGCTTCTTGCTTAATCCAATCGTATCCTTTTTCCTCCAATTCTAAGGCAAGTTCTTTGCTTCCCGATTTTACAATTTTTCCATCGTGCAATACGTGTACAAAATCAGGAACAATATATTCTAACAAACGTTGGTAGTGCGTAATGACGATCACGGCATTGTCTTCGCTGCGTAATTTGTTCACACCATTCGCTACAATTCGAAGTGCATCAATATCCAATCCAGAATCTGTTTCGTCTAAGATGGCCAATTTTGGCTCTAGCATGGCCATTTGGAAAATCTCGTTACGTTTTTTTTCTCCACCCGAAAATCCTTCGTTTAGGGAACGCGATAAAAATCGTCTGTCAATTTCTAATAATTCTGCTTTTTCGCGAATCTTCTTTAACATTTCACCCGCAGGCATTTCTTCCAACCCTTTGGCTTTGCGTGTTTCGTTGATCGCAGTTTTTACAAAGTTAGTTACAGAAACTCCAGGAATTTCTACAGGATATTGAAACGACAAAAACACACCTTCATGTGCGCGTTCTTCAGGTCCTAATTCCTCAATATTTTCTCCGTTTAAGAAAATTTCTCCTTCCGTAACTTCGTATTCTTCTTTTCCAGCAATAACCGATGATAAGGTACTTTTCCCTGATCCGTTCGGTCCCATGATCGCATGTACTTCTCCTGCTTTTACTTCAAGGTTGATTCCTTTTAGAATTCCCTTTTCTTCAATACTTGCGTGTAGATTTTTTATGTGTAACATTGTACTATGTTTTCTGTTTTTTTAAATCGAATTATTGATTATTGTTTGTAATGATGATGGTACCATCATTGGTACTTGGCTGTTGCACTGAGAGAATTTCTGTGACTTCAATCACTTCTTTCCAAGCATTTGGTGTAGGGTTTGGTTTTTTATTGCCTCTGATAACAACAGGAACCATGGTATGATCTTCTTTTTTAAATTTCGCACATTCTTTATTTAGTTTGTGCATTTGATCATCAATCACAACGCCATACATTTTGCCACCACCAGTTTGCAGCACTGCAGCATTATCACTTTCTAGATATAAAAACATTCCAGAGAAAGTTTGGTCTACATCACCAACCGTTTTTGTCGCCGTGATGCCTCCTCCTTTAATTACTTCTGATTTGTTTTCAGTTGCCTTTTTTTCATTATTACAGCTTACAAGTGCAATACTAAGTGCGAAGATGAAATAGATTTTTTTCATGTGTGGGTGTATTTATGATTGCTTATCCAACAGAACCTTCTAAGGAAATTTCTAATAATTTTTGTGCTTCTACAGCAAATTCCATTGGTAATTTGTTCAACACGTCTTTGCTAAAACCATTTACAATTAGGGCAATCGCTTTTTCAGTGTCGATTCCGCGTTGATTGCAATAGAAAATTTGGTCTTCTCCAATTTTACTAGTTGTTGCTTCGTGTTCTATTTGTGCAGATTTATTTTTTGCTTCAATATATGGGAAGGTGTGTGCACCACATTGATTCCCCATAAGGAGTGAATCACACTGCGAAAAGTTACGCGCATTTTCAGCTTTTGACGCAATTTGTACCAAACCTCGGTAACTATTTTGTGATTTTCCTGCCGAAATACCTTTCGAAATAATGGTACTCTTGGTGTTTTTTCCAAGGTGAATCATTTTTGTTCCAGTATCCGCCTGTTGGTAGTTGTTGGTGACAGCGATTGAATAGAATTCTCCAACTGAATTATCTCCTTTCAATACACAACTTGGATATTTCCAGGTCACGGCAGAACCTGTTTCTACTTGTGTCCAAGAAATTTTAGCATTGTTTTCACATAAACCTCTTTTGGTTACAAAATTGAAAACTCCGCCCTTTCCTTCAGCATCTCCAGGAAACCAGTTTTGTACGGTTGAATATTTGATTTCAGCATCATCCAACGCGATCAATTCTACCACAGCAGCGTGCAATTGGTTTTCATCACGTGACGGTGCCGTACAACCTTCTAGGTAACTTACATAACTTCCTTCATCAGCAATGAGCAAGGTGCGTTCAAATTGTCCAGTGCCTGCTTCGTTGATTCGGAAATACGTTGATAATTCCATCGGACAACGTACGCCTTTTGGAATATAACAAAAAGAACCATCTGTAAACACAGCAGAATTCAGTGCTGCATAAAAGTTGTCTTTTTTAGGAACAATAGTTCCAATATATTTCTTAACCAATTCAGGATGTTCTTGAATCGCTTCTGAAATAGGGCAGAAGATAATGCCTTTTTCTGCCAATGTTTTTTTGAAAGTTGTTGCCACCGAAACGGAATCAACTACCACATCAAGGGCAATACCTTGCAGTCTTTTCTGTTCTTCAATAGAAATTCCTAATTTTTTATACATTTCCAACAACTCAGGGTCCACATCATCCAGTGTTTTGCTTGGATCTGCAGATTTAGGAGCTGAATAATACGAAATGGCTTGGAAGTCTGGTTTTTCGTAATGTACGTTCGCCCATTCTGGTTCTTCCATTTCTGACCAAATTCGAAACGCGTCCAAACGCCATTCGGTCATCCACTCAGGCTCATTCTTTTTTTTGGAAATGGCACGTATGATATCCTCATTAAGACCTTTTGGAAACGTTTCGCTCTCAATTTCAGTATAAAAACCATACTCATACTCTTTGGTTTCCAGTTCTTTCTGTAATTCTTCTTCAGTATATTTACTCATTTCTTTCGATATGATTTAAAGATTAAATGATTAAAAAAATTCTATTCAATTAATCTTACTTTTTACAATTTTTTTATTTCATGTTGGTAGCCAATATTTTAAGACATTGCTATCAAAAAATATTACATTTCAAAGGTGTACGTATCATAGAGAGAACGATTCCCCGCAACCACAGGTGCGCTGCGCGTTCGGATTGTTAAAAACAAATCCTTTTCCATTCAATCCACCGGAATATTCTAAGATGGTTCCTACGAGATATAAGAAGCTTTTTTTGTCTACAATAATTTTCACACCATTGTCTTCAAAAATTTTGTCTTCTTCTGCATGACTTTTGTCAAATGATAAATCGTAGGATAATCCAGAACATCCACCGCTTTTCACACCAACACGAACAAAATCGGTAGTCGCATCAAAACCGTCATCGGTCATCAACTCGACTACTTTTTTACGGGCTGTGTCTGAAACTGTTATCATATTATATTTTACATTTTGATTGTACTCGCAAAGATACGCTATTTATGGCTTTATTTGAAAAAACCTAACATTTATATAACATATTATGCAATAGAATTTTCTGATAGCAGTTTAGAGTGTCCGTTTTTGAAGAAAAATTACAGGAATTTAGGTCGCTTATTTGTATTTTAATTCAATAACTTCTTCGCCAATAAGCAAGCGTATTATCTTTTCTTTTTTGGGAAGACCCGGAGCAAATTGTACAATGATTTTTTGCTTTTTATTGGCCTTTATTTTTTGTTTGCGATCACTTTTTGTGAAACGAAACCCCGTTTTTAAGAAATGATCTATTGGATATAAATTGTCGTTTTTATCTACCAAATAAATAGTTTCTAAATCGACAATTTGTGCTTCTGAAGATTTGTTTTTAAAGTTTAAAATCATGGTAACAAACCGCTTTCCTTTTTCTGCTATAATTTTGTAGTTGGGTCTGTCTACAAACCGACTTTTAGAAAGGGAATAAATAGTAAATTCGATATCGTTGGAATAGGTATACACCGCTTTTCTATCAATTCTTTGAGCAAAAATGGAGGTAGAAATAAGGAATACGAATAAGCACGCTAATTTTTTCATGTAGAATATATTTTGAATATAGTTTTTTCAAAACTCTAAGTTTTAAAGTTCCTATTAAAATAGAATTATTGACAATTCAGCGAATTATCGGATTTTTGTTTTTGTATGGGATCACTCCAAACGAAAAAACCAATACTTATGCTATCACATTTTCTGCTGCTACTTTTTTAGCTCTTTTTTAAGGAAATTATGTACGTAAAAGCACTGATGGTGAATTGATTAGTATTTTCAAATTACTAGTGATGCGTTAACTTTAGAATTTGGTATTTCCAAGCACTTCTCGATACGATTTTTCGTGCCTCAAAATCACTCGAAGTGACGTTTGGGTATTTTAATTCAATAGTTTATAGAAAATAAATTTAAAATAGCTTCTTTTTC
>JBCCLH010000077.1:0-14135 GCA_039026955.1 Bacteroidota bacterium | reverse complement strand
TTTGTATAATCTATAATAGCTAATTCATATTTTCCTAATGAATAATAAACCACTGCTCTATTATAATAAGCTTTCTTATAACTATTATCCAATACAATAGTTGTATTAAAATCTATTATTGCTAATTCATAATTTTTTAAATTTATATGAATTACTCCTCTATTAAGATGAGCTTCCTTAAAACTATTATCTAATTCAATAGTTTTTGTATAATCTATAATAGCTAATTCATACTTTTGTAAATCATGATAAGTAAGTCCTCGTTGAAAGTAACTCTCAACTATATCAACTCCATCTTCTATATTTTGAGTATAAAGTGCTAGCTGTTTTTCTATATCATCCATCTAAGTATTTTTATATGAAGCTCTCTAATTTATAAATAAAATCTTATAAAAAGAAGTCCTCAAAAGTGTAAGAATTTGTAAAAACATTGCACGCCCACAAATATTTCCATACATTTAAATTACACTAAAAACAGAAGTACACTATGAGCTTATTATATTCTTTACTAGTCGGTGGCATTGCCGGTTGGATTGCTGGAAAACTAATGCGCGGCGGCGGATTTGGAGTGATCCTAAATATCGTGTTGGGAATTATCGGTGGTTTGGTTACAGGTTGGCTATTTAAAGAATTCAATCTCAACTGGTTTGCAGGCATGCATTATATTGTCGCAGATATCTTGAAAGGTGCTTTAGGTGGTGCTGTGGTACTCTTTGTCGCGAGTTTTTTCAAGAAATAATGCTATCATAAGTCTGAGACTTACGATAGCATTATTGGTTTTTTTCACTAAGATGTATATTCTATAAATTCATACTCTTATATTTCACTGGTACTTGCTCTTGGTGGATGTTTTTGAAGTTAAAACTTCCTTCTCCTGTACCATCTGATTTTAAAGCCATGCTTGCATTGAAACCAAATTCAATTGGCGTTAATGGATTATTAGAAGGAATGTATCCATTCAAAGAAATTTGACTTACGTAACCGTTATAACCTGTTGCATAATACGTTCCTGTTACATTTCCTTTATATGGTTTCTCTTCAGGGTTTCCTACACGGATTTCTACACTTCCGTTTACTTTATGTGTTTCTGGATCAGCTATTACGTTGAAGTTTACAATTGGTGCGTTTAAGTCGGTAACATTTCCTAAAGTACCGCGTATGATTATTGTTGACATGATATTAAATTTTAAAGTTTCCTACTCTATTTAAAAAGGCTTTTCGGATGGCGCCTTACAACTAAAATTGATGTTTGTTCGTTGAGATGTATCGCTTATGACTCAGAACTTTTGTACTCAATTGGAAGTTCCTCTGCATGTTGTCCTCTAAAGTTAAATCCTCCTACACCTGTTCCGTTTGCTTCCAAAGCCATATTTGCGTTAAAAGGAAAGTTCAATGGTGTTAACGGATTGTGTGATGGAAGATTTCCACTGATAGAAATTACCTTATCATAAGGTCCAAAACCTGAGGCATACAATGTTCCTGTTACGGTTCCGCTATATGGCTTATCGCCTGGATTTCCTAAAGTAACTTGTACACTTCCTGTCACTTTATGCGTTTCTTCATCCGCTGTTAAGTTGAATTTTACAATTGGAGAATTTAAGTTTACTGTACTTCCCATAACACCGTTAATAAATACTGTTGACATGATATTAAATTTTTAAAATTTCCTACTCTGTTAAAAAAAGGCTTTTCGGGTTGCGCCTTATCACTGAAATTGATTGTAGCTACTTGTTGCATCTTTGTTGATGATTACATTACAAATGTCTCACGAATCACCATTTTTTTGTAGGTAGAAATTACCCACTTTTACAAAACCGTAAGAATTATTTACACACTAGGGATTTGTACGTACTGTGCTTTTTATCAGTATGCTTGAGTGTACTTCATGTAAAATGTTGAATTTTGAATGATGAATTTTAAATTGCCTCAACGCTTAGGAACTTTTGTTTCAAACTTCATATAGTCACTTCGATTTCTAGGGTAAAAGCAAGGGCTTTGATAAAATTTTTGATTCGTCATTGTGAGACAAAGTCGTGGCAGTCTGTCAAAATCAAAGCAGAATTAGTCTTTGCAATAAGCATTAGTACATTTTCAAATCATCAAATTGATACATTAAAAAAGGATCATTTCGATTTCTATAACAAATCCAAGGGGCTTTAATAAAATTTTTGATTCGTCATTGAGACTTTGTGAAAATCGTAGCAATCTGTTTATCTTATAATTCAAACTAAACTTTGAAACTTCACTAATCCCTAATTCCTAAAAAACAATGCCTTTACACTCCATAGTATTTTTTGTATTATTTGTGAAACTTTAGTCAATCCCGTACTTTTGATCGAATGAATCCAAATGTATTACAAACTCCTATCGATTACCTAAAAGGCGTTGGTCCCAACCGCGCCGATCTATTGCGTAAGGAGTTGGGAATTCATACGTATCAGGATTTTATCAACCTGTTTCCAAATCGATATATTGACAAAACACGCTACTTTAAAATCAACGAATTGCAGCGAAATTCCTCCGAAGTGCAAGTCGTTGGAAAGATTGTCCACATTAAAATGGTACAACAAAAACGCGGCAAACGTTTGGTCGCAACCTTTACTGACGGAACTGCAGAAATGGAATTGGTTTGGTTTCGCGGTCACAAGTGGATTAAAGACAGCTTAAAGTTGAATACTCCGTACGTTATTTTCGGAAAAACGAATTGGTTCAATGGGTTGTTTTCAATGCCGCATCCAGAAATGGAACTATTGCAAGAACACGAATCCAGCCTGCGTACTGCGATGCAAGCCGTATATCCATCCACAGAAAAATTACAAAACAAAGGCATCACCAACAGAGTGGTCAATAAATTGATGCAGCAACTCTTTATGGAAGCGCGCACGCAGTTTTATGAGACCTTACCTCCTACTATTTTAAACGAACTCAAACTGATTTCTAAAAGTGAAGCGCTATTCAATATTCACTTTCCGAAAAGTCAGGAGTTACTCGCGAAAGCACAATATCGACTTAAGTTTGAAGAATTATTTTACATTCAAGTACAACTCATCACCAAAAACCTCATCCATAAAAGCAAAATAAAAGGCTTTCCGTTTGATCAGGTGGGACAGTATTTTAATGATTTTTATAAGAATCATCTGCCGTTCGATTTAACCAACGCCCAAAAACGAGTGATCAAAGAAATTCGAAACGATTTAGGCAGCAATGCACAAATGAATCGTCTCTTGCAAGGTGATGTTGGTTCAGGAAAAACGATTGTGGCTTTAATGTCTATGTTACTAGCGATAGATAATGAATTTCAAGCCTGTATCATGGCGCCTACGGAGATTTTAGCGATTCAACATTACAATGGTATCATGGAATTGGTTTCGCCATTAGGATTGAATGTAAAACTGCTGACAGGTTCTACAAAAACCAAAGACAGACGTATCATTCACGAAATGTTGGAAGATGGCTCGTTGCATATTTTGATTGGAACACATGCATTATTAGAAGATAAAGTGCAATTCAAGAATCTCGGTTTAGCGATTATTGACGAGCAACATCGCTTTGGCGTTGCCCAACGTGCAAAACTCTGGCGAAAAAACACCGTGCCGCCACATATTCTAGTAATGACCGCGACACCAATTCCACGAACATTAGCGATGAGCTTGTACGGCGATTTGGATGTTTCTGTGATAGATGAATTGCCTCCTGGCAGAAAGGCGATTAAAACGGTGCATCGCTATGATAGCAATCGTTTGAAAGTCTTTAAATTTATTCGTGATGAAATTGCCAAAGGACGACAGATTTATATTGTGTATCCGCTCATTCAAGAATCAGAACAGTTAGATTATAAAGATTTAATGGACGGTTACGAAAGTGTTGCTAGGGAATTTCCAATGCCAAATTACCAGATTTCCATTGTGCATGGAAAGATGAAACCTGCGGACAAAGATTTTGAAATGAATCGTTTTATCAGAGGTGAAACCCAAATTATGGTCGCAACTACGGTAATTGAAGTTGGAGTAAACGTACCAAATGCTTCCGTAATGATTATTGAAAGTGCCGAACGCTTTGGTCTGTCACAATTGCATCAATTACGCGGTCGTGTAGGTCGTGGTCCGGAACAAAGCTTTTGCATTCTTATGACGAGTCACAAACTCAGTGCAGACGGAAAAACACGCCTAGAAACCATGGTACAAACCAGTGACGGATTCGAAATTGCAGAAGTCGATCTCAAATTGCGCGGACCTGGAAACATCATGGGAACGCAACAAAGTGGTGTCTTAAACCTAAAAATTGCAGACATCGTTAAAGACAATGATATTCTGAAAACAGCACGCTACTTCGCTCAAAAAGTCCTTAAAACCGATCCGAATCTAGCTTTACAGGAACACAAAGCCGTTCGTTATACCTATGCGCAATTGGTGAAGCATAAGAATATTTGGAATTATATTTCTTAGACGTGCTTTGCTTTTAGACTTGTTCCCGCGTAGGCGGGAATCTCTCAGATACTAGACCGCTTCGCTGTTAGACTTTTTAGACTTTTTTAATCGTCAATGAGGAGTTTGCGACGCGGCAGTCT
Organism: Bacteroidota bacterium; assembly: GCA_039026955.1. Classification (GTDB taxonomy): domain Bacteria; phylum Bacteroidota; class Bacteroidia; order Flavobacteriales; family Flavobacteriaceae; genus Kordia. The sequence continues at coordinate 9,568 of JBCCLH010000077.1, read as the reverse complement.
GTTTGTCATATAGTAATTGCGTTATTTGAAGTGTGAGATTGCTTCGTCGCTACGCTTCTCGCAAAGACGAATCGGATAAAAAGACAAAAAACTATTTCAAACTTAACTTAGAATCGTCACTGAGGAAGAATGACGCAGCAGTCTGTTTGTCGTATAGTAATTGTGTTATTTGAAGTGTGAAATTGCCACGACTTCGTCTCGCAAAGACATACCAAACAAATCGACGAATTAACAAATTGACAAATCCACAAACTAGCCAACAGCCAACAGCCAACAGCTACAAACAAACGAACAAATCCACAAATCAACAAATCAACAAATCAACAAATAAACGAATCAACAAAAAAAATCGTACATTTAAATCAGTCTTAAAATAACCAACACAACACATTATGAAATTAGGTGCATTTTCGGTGAGTCTTTCCGTAAAAGACATTCACGTTTCCAAAGCTTTTTATGAGAATTTAGGTTTTTCTGTGTTCCACGGAGATATCAATCAGAATTGGTTGATTATGAAAAATGATCAAGTAGTAATTGGTCTGTTTCAAGGAATGTTTGAAGGAAATATGATGACCTTTAATCCTGGTTGGACGCAAGAAGCACAACCATTAGAATCATTCACAGATATCAGAGACATTCAAAAAGAATTAAAAAGTAAAGACTTCGCCTTTGCACAAGAAGCTGACGAATCCACGACAGGACCTACAAGTTTTGTAATTACCGATCCGGATGGGAACGTGATTTTGATGGATCAGCATCTTTGATTTGGACTCGCTTTCGCTATTGGAATGTTAGACACGCTTTGCTTTAGATCGCTTTGCTCTTAGACACTAGACCGCTTCGCTACTAGATTTTAGATCGCTTCGCTGTTAGACTTGTTAGAAACGTCACTGCGAAGCAAAGCCGCGGCAGTCTGTTTGTCATACCGCAATTACGTTGTTTGAAGAATGAGATTGCTTCGTCGCTACGCTTCTCCTTTATACGTTTCAAATAAACAAAATAACAAATGGACAAATCCACAAAAAACAAATACACAACAAAAGAAGTTAAAAAGTGTAGTATAAAAATCAAGAATACACTCAGAAACCAACTCACAACCGACAACCGACAACCGAAAACAAACAAACAAATCCACGAATCCACGAATCCACGAATCCACAAAAAAACAAATACACAACAAAAGAAGTTAAAAAGTGTAGTGTAAAAATCAAGAATACACTCAGAAACCAACACACAACTCACAACACACAACTCACAACACAAAACCAACAACAAATCCACAGAAAAACAAAAATCAAAAAAAGCATCTACTGTAAAAAATAGATGCTTTTTTTATGTGATGAATGACGGTGATACTCTTCTCATTCATAACGCAATTTTATATTTTTATATTAATATAAGTAAAGTATCTAGTTGATACTTTCTCCTCTATTAGCTTTGTCTAAATTAGCTTGTACTCTGCCTTTGCTAGCTTCATTTGGTGCATTTGCCAAGGCTTTTTTCAAGTGTTTTGCTGCCGATTTATGATCGCCTTTTGCAGAATAGGCTCTTGCCAATCCGTAATGTACTGGCCAAGTTCCTTTGTTTTTCTTTGCATTGTATTCAAATACGTCCATCGCTTTATCTGTCATACCCAATCCGATCAATTGACGCCCATATTGGTGAATTTCAATAACGGTTGCTATTGGCAATACTTCTTCCATAGCTGCAAACGCTTCGTCGTTTTTGTTTTGCTTCATTAAGATTGCAGCTTTTATTTGTGTGTTATTAAAGGTTTGTTTGCTAAAGAATTGTCCCGAAATCGCACTGTTGATCCAACTCAATGCCTCATCCAAATCACCTCCGTTGTTTAGCGCAAAGGAAGCTGCTTGTTCCCAAGTTTGACGATTGAATCCTGGCTGATCTTGCATTTTATTTCGAATATCTGCCATGACAATATTGGTCACATCAAAACCAACTTTAAAAGGAATTTCTTTCTTTCCCCATTGCAAGGCTAGTGTAGCTGAATTCGCGTCCACGCTTACAAAATTGAAGGTTAACAATTCCACATGCGGAATTTCTTTAGAAGCCACTTCAACCCGCAATACGTCTTCTTCTGGCTTGTAAAAGTAACTTCCCCAAGAAGTGCTATTACTTGAAAAAATAATCGTGACGTTCCCATTTGGTTTTACTTCCATGTGCAATCCGTAGCTTCCTGCTTTGATGGCTTTTCCTTCTACCGTAGCATCATCCGAGAATGTAATGATCGTATTTTCGTTGGCTCCTGCACGCCACGGTGCTGCTTTTGAAGTTCCAAATCCGAAATCATTCATTCCATACGGAACTAATTTTCCCCAAATTTTACGTCCGCGAACGCTAGGTCTTGAATACGTAACAGAAACTTCGGAGATTCCCACAGTTTGGGCAACAATAGCTTTTTGACTTCCACGAGGCGTATTCAGTTGAGCGAATACAGTTGCTGTAAAAAGTAAGTATATGAAGAGAGAGACACTTACTAGCGGTGTAATTTTTAATTTCATAATTAGGTGTGTTAATTAGGTATGTTAGCAAGGTAGAATTTCCAATGAGGAACACTTGTTATAGCTTTGTTAATCTTGTCTTTACGAATGTTAATTAACATTTGTAGGAAAGCGATATTAATAACAAAAGTTTAGTATATTTCGGGTGTTTTTGAAAATTATGAATTAAACATAATTGAAATGAAAAAGATACTGTATTCTTTGTTGCTGCTTCCTGTATTGCTCACGGCGCAAATCAACGAAAGTGATTCCTTAAAGTTGAAAGCCGATTTATCGTTGACAGGTTTTTGGCAAGGCGGAAATGTAGATACGTTTATTTTTAGAGCCAAATCTGAAGTCGCTTTTGTGCCTTTTCGTAAGTGGGTTTTTAAGACGAAAAACTCGTATGTGTACCAAGAGTTTGGGAAGGAAAAAGCAGATGAAGACATTTTAAGTTTGAATTTTCTATATCTAAATCCGGAGAAACGCTTTTATCCACAAGCCTTAGCCTTTGTAAGTACCAATTTCCGCAGAGCGATTGATTTGCGATATCTTGTCGGCGGCGGATTTACCTATCAGATTTTAACACACAAAAAACGCTGGTTAAAAGCATCTCTTACCAGCGAATACGAATACACTAGATTTTCTATGACCGATTTCAATTATGACGAATTTGACGGCAGCGGAACGATCAATACACTCCGTGGAACGATTTGGATCAATGGAAAGTATCATTTATTTAAGGATAAAGTTATTTTGAGTCACGAAAGCTATTTTCAACCTTCTTTCCGTTATGGAAATAATTTCCGCTGGCAAGCAGATATTGGAATTGAACTACCAATTTGGAAGTTTTTAAACTTTAAAGTGAATTACCTGCATACTTTTGAAAGTGTCGTCATCGCCGATCAGCAGCAGGAAGATCAGTTTTTGACTTTTGGGTTGACTTTGAAGAGTTACTAGGGTGTTGGGTATTGGGTTTTAGGTGTTGGTAAAATTACTTTTTCATTTAATATTTTGAGTTTTACATTTAACTTCGTTAGTTGTCAGTTGGTCGCTGCGCTCCGTTGTCGGTTGTGGGTTAGTTTCAATTTAAAATATTAGCTTCATTAGTGATTAGTATCTATTCTTTTTCAATTTGATTAAGAGGTAATTCAAAATTTAAAATTCAACATTTACAATTTGAAATCCCTAGTTCTTCCTTCGAAGTTCACTTCTCCGCATGGGCATGGAATCTACTTTATCAAAGAGTTCTTTTTTTGTAAGCAATTTCGTTTGTCGCAGTTTTACGCCACCATCCAAACCGATGAGGATGACTTCAAAATCATATGTATCTTTTAAGACTTTTTCAAGTTTTCCGTGCACTTTGCCTACATTGGCTAATGTCGTACTTTTATAATCCATCAAGGTATACTCTGATCCTATGATTTGATATAAGACAAATTTTCGCTCCATCATGTCTTTGGGAGCATTTCGAAGTTCTTTCAGTTGCGCCTGAAATGTTTCTGATGTTGCATTGTTGGTTTTAATGATCAAAATTCTGTTTTTCCATTTGTGTGTGTCTAAATCTTGCGCATTCATATGTGTACTAGCTATAAAAATAATTAGCAAAAAGACAATCCTAAAAACCTGTTTCGCGTGTTTCATCATTTTTTTAATTCTTGAAAGATTTTGGTGTGTACCCAATAAATATCCTGATTGCTCGTGTAAAAGAAATAGTTACCATCCGCAGAAACGAACGGACACAATTCATGACCTTTGGTGTTGATCTTGGTGCCCATATTTACAGAGTTTGTCCACGAACCATCCGCTTTTTTGAAACTGATATACAAATCACCTCTGCCCAATCCGTCTGGACGATTTGCACAAAAGATGATGTATTTCTCTTTGGGATCAATAAACACATCTGCTTCGTAATATTGCGTGTTGATTGTATTCGGCAACAGCACAGCTTCTTGAAAGGTTCCGTTTTTATATTTGGAATAATAGATATCAAAACTTTGCTTCCTGTCCGCATCATTTTTACGGTTTGAGGAAAAATACATCGTGCCATTTTTTGTGAATGAAATATAGTATTCGTTGTTTTTTGAGTTAATATTTGCACCTGCATTGATAGGTTTCGACCACTTCGCGCCCATTCTTTCCACATACCAAATGTCATAATCGTTTTTAGCTCCTTTTCCATCCAGTGCACGTTTTGAAATGAAGTATAAACGTTTTTCATCTGGCGAAAGGAAAGGATCATTAAACCCAAAGCGACTGTCCGAAAGAATCGTTTTTGGTGCTGTCCATTTGTTGCCTTTAAGTTTTGTGAATCGGATTTCGGTATTGTTTCCTGTATCTACTCCATAGTAAAATTCAGTTGCATCTTTGTTGAAGACAGAGCCAAATTCGTATTCAGTTTTCGTGGAAATTAAATCAGGTGCAAATTTTTCTGGTGTTGTGGATGGTGGTTTTTGTTGGAGATATTTGAGACTGTTTTGCCCATATCCCACAAAAGAAATCATCAGACAGAGAACAAAATAGTTAGTCAAGCGCATGTTGAAAGTTTTTGATTGATACCTATACCAATTCCACTGTAAGACGAAACATATAAACTCGTTCATTTGGCATTCTAATGCCTTGCGCCTACTTTCCGTAGCTACGGCTATGCAAAGCATCCGAGGCGTTTTATAATGCCAAAGCAACTTCGTTTCTAAAGTCTCATCTTATAGCAGAATTGGTATTAAAGCTATATAAATATGAACTAAAAACAAAAGCATTTATTGTTTTTAACTGTGGTCTGTGTTTGAAATTGAAAAAACTGTCTGGAAAGTAGCAGAAAGCGTCATTCTGAACTTGATTCAGAATCCCATAAAATTGGTTAAGACTATGAGAAACCAAAAGTGTCAACGAATTACTTAACCTTTACAAGTTCGAGCATTATCGCAGATACCGAGCGCAGCTCACGAGAACACTAGCAGAACTAGAACTTCAATGGAATCTCGACTGCGCTCAATTTGACATTTCTTAATTTTATAGAAGATATAATCGAATCAAACTTTATTCTTTATTATAAATTATCTCTTCACAAATTTCTTCATTAAAATTTCGTCGCCATCGTTGATTTGTAAAATGTACATTCCCGCTTTTAGGTTGCTTACGTTGATGGTTTTGTTACCTAGATTTCCTGTTTTTACGACTTGTCCTAGTAAGGAATGAATTTGATATTCGGCAGACGCTTCTGCATAAATTCTAATATCTAATTGATTCGCTACTGGATTTGGATAGATCGTAAATTCTTCTTCTTGCATTAATTCTTCTGGTGCTGCTACGGCAGATAGTTCTCTTGGAGTATCTTTAGCTGATGTCGTGACCATTCTCGCGGAAGCGTTCACAATTCCTGTAATGGTAACTTGATCAATATATACCTGATCGGCATTGGCAGAAGCATCACACTGGAATCTGAAGTTGGCATCGCTCACAAAGTTATAATTTGAACGATCTAAAGTAACCGTCGCATTGTAGAAACGTCCATTTTGGAAATCCGTGCCACTTACATACGCACGTACTGTTTGCCAGCTCGATCCGCTTTGGTAACGCACCCAAAAATCTTCGCCCGTTTCCATACTGTTTGCATAGAAATAGAAGTCAATTTCAATTTCATCATACGGAGTCACATCAATATCATTTAACGTCATAGAAGATGCTGTTCCCGAATTATCACGAAGACGCATGGAATAGTTTCCTTCATACGAAAAACTTCCAGCGTAACGATAGCAATCGCTGCCACCATCAACCCAGCCATCTAAGCCAGATTCAAAATAACCTTCATTCAAAATAGTAGTACTTCCCGCAGTTCCACCGCCAGAGTTTCCACCGTCATTCACGGTATGCGAACCTAAATTGGCAGTAGTGTCGGTTGCATATTCATCCCATTCTGCTTCTGTGTAGGTTGTATTTGGACTCGTTACACTCGCTTTTCGTCGTAAAGTAACGTTTTGTGCAAAATTAGAGCTTCCGCCGTTGAAATCGCCAATGATATCAATCAACACATTGTTTTTAAATAAACCGATTGGATCATTTCCATTGAACGTTACAATGCCACTTCCTGTAGTCACATCTGCTGCATTTCGAATTGCTGAATTCGCCGAACTATTCGCAATTACATATACACTGCCATTGCTCAACGTTCCCGACAAACTGTACGGAGACGACCAACTTCCGCTTCCGTTGGTTTGTTTCTTAATGGAATAACTGGACAAGTTGACACTACTTCCTGTAAAGTTAGCGATTTCCAAAGCCTTGTTGTTCGAAGAACCTTCAATGTATTCTGAGAAGAATAAATCGTCAGTGCTTCCGCCGCCAGTATTTCCACCACCGTTTCCTGGATTACTACCAGTGCCAAATTTATCTTCGGCTTGTGGTCCGCCCCAAATTTGTGTCGCAAACGCTGGATTGTCAATAAACGGATTTCTGTTTCCTTGAATTCCTGATAAAACACTGTTACGGTTCGCTTCAAACGCAGATACTGGATCGTCTGCATTCCACTGCAAAAATAGTGTGATCATGTTTGTGTCTACGCTTACAGAAGTGCCTGTACCCACATTGACAGGCAAACAACGATCGCCGTAACGTACATACATATACATAATCATACGTGCTACATCGCCTTTCCATTCATCGCCAGGATACCAATCGCCATTCGAATTGATAAAACCTGCCGCTCCGGTTCCTGTTCCGAATTTTCGGTTGTTACGTGTAGAGTTTTGTTGAAAGTCACACGGACGCAAATTGTGCGCATCCGCACCAGCTCCCGAAGTTCCTAAGTCAGGATTTGCCAACGATTTTGCGAATACATGTTCACGATTCCAGTCGCCAACGCTTCCACCATTGTCAAATTTTCCACGAGTTCTGTCCGTTTTAAAGTTTCCGTCATTGTCGTTATGACCATAAATCAACAACACTTCATTGCTATTGTTTGGATTCAAATCTGCTTGTTGCAACGCATTCCAAACGCCAGGCGTGTAGGATAAAAAGTTGGTGTGTGTTGCAATGATTTTTATTGCCAATTCGTCTTTTAAATTATCTCCCGAAAGGGTTAAATTTACATCATTATAATACGATGGAATTTGCGCATACGCAGTAACGCTTACGGCTAAAAATAGCCAAAGTAGTAGTTTTTTCATAAAAAGCATTTTAGGTTAAGTGTATTATCTACACCCTAAAAATACTTCGATTTTAACAACTAGTTTCCTAATTGAATGTTAACAAATTGTTGATTTTTATTTTATAAAGTAATTTTACGTTTACACCTTACTATTCAAGGAGTTAAACCGTAACTTTTATTCGTTTTGTAGTGTGGAAACAAAATTTTCAAAGTCCTTTACAAAGTCTATATATTTATCGCCCGTAGCAGGTCCATTAAAACCTGTATGGATGCGTCGGACTTTTCCTTTTTTGTCTATAAAAATTGTCGTCGGATAGGATAACACATGATTCAACATTGGTAATTTTTCTTGTGCTCTTTTTTTGTTGGAAGTACCAAATTGCGCCAATAAGATTGGATAGGGAATGTTGAGTCGTTTTTGTAGTCGCTTGATATTGTTGAACGCTTTTTCTTCCGTTTTTGCATATTCAAAAGCTAAAGCGATGAATTGTACATCAGGATTTTTCTTGGAGTATTCCGAATAGTATGTCGATTCATCCAAACAATTTGGACACCACGTTCCCATGATTTGAACGATTCGCACTTTATCTTGTAAGTTTTCATCTGAAATCGAAACTATCTTGCCGTTTGCATCTGGAAAAGAAAAATCGAATTTGTCGTAGCCATCTTTGATGTACGTTAGACTTTTCGCATCTGGCAATTCGTAGGCTTCATTGCGCTTTGCGGTAAATGGTTCTTTCCAATGATTCCCAGATTGGAACTCGCCTACCATCGTACTATCGGTCACCGTAGCGGTAAATAGAAAGGCATGCGCGCCATCAAACGTAGACAATTGCAATTGATCACCATTCAACGTGCCTTCCAAGTAGCGGTAATCGCCTGTAGTAGTTCTGAAGGTTCCTGTTACGCTATTTCCATGCTGCTTGAAGATTCCTTTCGCAATGTACATATCTGTTCGTGAGCTTGGACTAAACACCGTTTCCCAATTTCCTGTCACAGAAACTTTTGCGTCTTCTTTGGCATTTGGAAAACGTTTCGTTTTGCCAAAAGTAGCTTTGAATGGTACATATCGTTTTAAAGATTCTTTTACAAATTCTCCAGTAATGGTATTCGTATCAGTGAATTTCCCCTTTAAAAATCCTTCATAAACGTCCATTTTTATGGTGATGGAATCGTCTTTGATCGTAATATCCGTAATCGGAATGCGTTCTTCTGCATTGTGAATTTCGATACCTGTGGAAGTAGTTGTAAAAATAAACGGCAATTCTTTTCCATCTTGCACCGTCAACGCCACATGCCAAGAACCGTCTTTTAGTTTGAATGTTTCTTTTTCCTTTGTTTCTTGACCACAGGAAATTAGTAGGATTCCGAATAGAAATATGTAGAGTTTATGTTGGTTTTTCATTGTATTGGTAACTGTTTGGTGAATTGGTTCGTAGAATCATGACGCAAATTACAATTAATATTTAATTTGATGATGTAGTAATTTGGCAATTTGATAATTTGAAAATGTACCAATGCTCATTTCAAAGACTAATCCTACTTTGATTTTGACAGATTGCCACGACTCCGTCTCGCAATGACGAATCAAAAAAATTATCAAAATCCCTTACTTTTGTCATAGAAATCGAAGTGACGCTTTTTTTAATGTGGCAATTTGATAATTTGAAGATGTATCAATGCTCATTTCAAAGACTAATCCTTTTCTGATTTTAACAGATTGCCACGACTCCATCTCGTAATGACGTATCAAAAAATTTATCAAAATCCCTTGCTTTTGTTATAGAAATCGAAGTGACGCTTTTTTAATGTAACAATTTGATAATTTGAAAATGTACCAATGCTCATTTCAAAGACTAATCCTTTTCTGATTTTAACAGATTGCCACGACTCCGTCTCGCAATGACGAATCAAAAAATTTATC
>JBCCLH010000076.1:0-14787 GCA_039026955.1 Bacteroidota bacterium | reverse complement strand
TACATTTCACAAACGAAAAGATATGCAACAAGCTATTGAACAAAAAGGATGTGCTTTAGAATTCCTGCCGCCTTATAGCCCTGACTTAAATCCAATAGAGAAAAAATGGGCACAAGCTAAAAGTATGAGACGAAAATTTGGATATACGCCTGATCAGCTATTTTTTTATACAAAACTATGACGATTTATTTTGATTTAGCTATAGTTGTAGATACTGAGCGTAATACAAGAACTAGTCTCCTGAACAGACAAGTCTACAAACATCATTTTAGATGCAAACTGACTCATGTTAATACTAAGTTTTTTCTTTCACTAATAAAAATATTCTTATATTTAATATAAGATATTTATACCAAATGCAAATTAAATATTTCATTAGGTCAAGTCTTTGCATTTTTTTGTTCCTATTGCTAATCATAGCATGCGAGGAAGATACTGTGTACACGCAAATAGAAACAAGTCAGGAAAGTAAGGTGAAGAAAATTTCCCTACAGGAACTAAATGTTCGATTGGAAAGTGTTTCTCAATATAAGAAGGTAACTTCTCTTTTTGAGCAAAATCGGAAAGGAAAGAAGACAAATCAAAAAGTAGTAGAAGCTAGCGATCAACTGTGGATTAGAACAGACGAGATTGTTATGATTGAACGAGAAGACGCTACATTCTACACATTTAGGATTGACACTCAAACAGAACAAAATGAATTTTATAACTTTGTTTTGGGTATTAATTACGACAATACGCTACGTTCTATGCGTATTTTGGAATACATTCCTTCTGATAGTTGGCTACAAGATACTTCGGCACCTTTTGTTGGAGAAGTAAAAAGTCAAAACAATATATTTTCTGATAATGAAGTAGCCAATGTGCTGGCAGCGAAATCGGGAAGTCAATGCATCACAGGTGTTAGTGGCAATTGGGAATGTAATTTAGGAAATGTAGGACATTATGATGGGCATCCAGAATGTACCAATGGTAGTTCTTGGAATTATGTGGTAACCGTTCATTATGGAGCATGTCCACCTGAACTCACCACAGGAGATGATACCAACAGTCATCCTGTAGATGCTACCAACACAGGCGGAAACGGAGGAAGTGGAGGAAATGTAAATCCAAACAGCAACTTTGATGATGATGGTTGTGCACCAACAATTGAAAATCCTTGTGATGATGAAAGTACCACTATTTTGACTCCAAATGACAATGAAGACGATACACCTTGTGAGACGAATAAAAAATTAAAAAATGATGTTGTTTTCAAGCAAAAAATGGTGATTTTAAAAGATAGAGCGGATCAATATAATTTTGAATGTCTTTTTACAGTAAAAACTGATCCTACACCGACTGAAACAGACAAGTATGATTATGATTATTTTCAAGGATCAATTTTAAATCCTGAAGTCCAATGGAGTGGTGCAAATCTAAGTACATTTCAAGGAATTATCCATTCACATTACAACGGAACACTATCTATATTTTCAGTAGAAGATTTATAAGATATGTATAACATTGTAAAGAATGAAGGAGCAACAAGTAATTTCTTCTATGGAGTCGTTAATAGCGCTGGTTCGGCATATATTTTGCAAATGAGTGACCGAGCGGCTTTTATAGCCTTTGGCGATAAGCATTTAAGTTCAGAAGAAAAAAATTTAAGTTTACACAAAATCATTATGAAAAAAGATTTAATGTAAAAGAAGGTAATTCAAATTCAGACAATGAGTTTGGATTTGTTAAAATGCTCAATAAAATGAATGTAGGGTTGCAAACATTTAAAGCGACAGACACTACTTTTTCAAATTATAAAAAACTTAATTATCAAAATAATGAAGTAGTTGAAACAGACTGCAACGAATAAAAAATACATCTTATGAAAAACATCATATTCGTACTCGTCACTTTATATTCAATTTCAGCTGTTAGTCAGACAATTGCTCCACCACCAGCTCCAACAAATATAGTAGAAGTATGCAGTCCAGAAGTAGCTTGGGGAGACGATGTTCCAGACTATACCTATTTTAAAGATATCAATAATACCTTCGGAAAATTCATTGGAACTTGGAAGTTCGAACATAATAATCATATCGTTATTTTTAAAATTATAAAGATTACACAGAAATACGATCCAGAATTTAAAGCTTATGAAGATTATTTACTTGGAAATTATTCGTATTCTACTGATGGAGGAGCGAATTATATTGTAAATACTTTTGAAACTTCTGTTGAAAATGATGTAGAGAGTTATCCTATGTATTCTTCTTGCGCAGAGACAAATAAAATCTCTTTTATTTTTACAGATGTTTTGTTGAATAAGAAGTCTTGCTGGATATTTTTTGAGTTTCTTCCCAATAGCATAACCCAAATGAAAGTCAGCATTAAAAACCCAGAGAAAAATATTGGACTCATTACAAACGAAGGTGGAATTTATAAGAATATAGCATTTACTTTACCTGTTATTATGACCGTCACAAAACAATAACACCAATTTACATATAAAATAGGGTCAAGTCCATGAAGTTTTAAGGAAAAAACATCCGAAGTTTACTTAAAGCTTGCCGGTTTTTACTTTTTTTCACAATTCTTCTTGTCAAGCAATGAACCAAAATAATTTTTTTCATCTTTTCCAAAGACAGGAATTCACAAGCTAATTTTCGCATGACAACTCTCAATACCATTGAAGTTTGTTATATTTGTGTAACACTTATTCCGATTTATGAGAAAAAGTTTTCTAATAATCTCAACTATGGTACTGTTTTTGGTAAGCTGTATCTCAAAAAGTACTGATAAAGTCAGTTCGTCTATACATTTTGAAAAAGGATTTACCCAAACATTGGTCTTTGGAAACAAGACAAATGCTAACAAAATGGGGAGTTTTGAGGATAGTAATGAAGTATTTTTTCAATTGGATGAGATTACTAAAGACAGTATGTATGTTTTTACAGGCAAAGTAACACGTATGCAATACAAATCAAATATGTTTGAAGAAAAGGAAAGTGTTGATACAGAAGTGATCAAATCGCTGGGAAATACGCGCAGACTGAGCCAAATAGAATTGGAAATGTATAATGATATCAAACCGTACTTAAACGAAGAGTTTACTATTATTTTAGATAAATACGGCACTATTGTTCAGAAAGCACAATTCAAAGATGCAGCGTCTTTAACTGACACAAGTATTATTGGTTCGTACTCGCCTGTTCCAACATTTGGCTTTCCTGAAGGAACATTGGCTGTAGGAACTACGTGGAATTGTGAAAAAGAGAATCCATTGCTTGCATCGCAAAAATGGAAATTTACCTATACCATCGATGATATTACCGTAGATAAAATTTTCATCGAGGTAGAAATGGCAATTGATGGAGTTGCAGGACTGTTGAAAAAGACAAGTGCCAAAGGGATTTATGAAATTGACCGAAAAACCAAGCGATTTATCAAAGGAGATCGCTCCATGAATATACAAACTGGCGGCGGAAAAGCAACTTATACTATATATGAACGGTAACCATCATACAATAAATAAATTAATCAACGACAACCTAGTGTTTTTCACAAAAAACTATGCTTAAACAACAACTAAATTTCAAACTATCTCAAAAACTATCTCCTCAACAAATTCAGTTAATGAAATTGATTCAATTGCCTACTCAAGCTTTTGAACAACGCTTAAAGCAAGAACTGGAAGAAAATCCTGCATTGGATAGCGGAAAAGAACAACTGGATGAGTTTGATACAGATTTGTCGGATGATTATGATGATTACGGAAACGAAACCATTGCCGCAGAAGATATTAATGTGGACGAATATTTGAGCGATGATGAAATTCCCACCTATCGCTTGCAAGCCAATAATTACAGCGTTGATGACGAAGAAAAGAATGTCCCGTATGCGGCAGGAACTTCTTTCAATCAGCATTTAAAAAATCAATTGAATACGTTTCGACTTTCGGAAGAAGACAGAGATGTTGCCGAATTTTTGATTGGAAGTGTGGATGAAAGCGGTTATATCCGTAGACCGCTCGAAGATATTGTAGACGATTTAGCGTTTACCCAAAATATTTTTACGACAGATGAACATATTGAAAAGATATTGCACATTGTTCACGAGTTAGATCCCGCAGGTGTTGGTGCGCGAAATTTGCAAGAATGTTTGTTGATTCAGTTGCGAAGAAAAGAACCGACAGCTTCCATCGAAATGGCGATTGCGATTTTAGAAAAGTCATTTGAGCATTTCACCAAAAAACACTACAAGAAGCTTCTGCAAAAGTTTGATATTACTGAAATAGAATTGCGCGATGCAATTTTAGAGATTGAACGACTAAACCCGAAACCAGGCGGCTCGTATGCAGGAAGCACCAAAATCATCGAACATATTGTACCTGATTTTACGATTCGTATCGTTGAAGGTGTATTGGAATTGACACTTAATGGGCGAAACGCTCCAGAGTTGCACGTCTCTAAAGAATACAACGACATGTTGAAAGGCTACAAAGACACGCGCCAAAAGACAAAATCGCAAAAAGATGCGGTGATGTTTATCAAACAGAAGTTAGATGCTGCCAAATGGTTTATAGACGCCATAAAACAGCGTCAACAGACACTTTTGGTGACCATGAATGCCATTTTACATTATCAAGAAGAATACTTCCTTACAGGCGATGAGCGCAAGCTAAAACCGATGATTTTAAAAGATATTGCCGATATGATCAATATGGATGTTTCTACCGTATCACGTGTGGCCAATAGTAAGTATGTAGACACGCCGTACGGAACCAAATTGATCAAAGAGTTTTTCTCTGAATCGATGAAAAATGAGCAAGGAGAAGATGTTTCGACACGAGAAATTAAAAAGATTCTAGAGACAGTGATCGAAGATGAAGACAAGAAAAAACCACTGACAGACGAAAAGTTAGCCACCATTTTAAAAGAAAAAGGCTATCCAATCGCGCGAAGAACAGTGGCAAAATATAGAGAACAACTTGATATTCCTGTGGCTCGCTTACGAAAGAAGATATAAATGCGCACGTTTCTTAATGTAATATCATATATATTTCATCCTATTTTTATTCCAGTGATGGCAACAGTTGGCTATTTTATAGTGACGCCACGCTTGTATGAATTTAACTTTAAAGTAGATGTCGCGATTACCATTTCTATTTTTACCGTTTTTATTCCTGTTTTGACATTTATCTTGCTGAAACGCTTACGATTGATCGATACTATTTTTGTGAAAGATGTGCGACAACGTAGAATTCCGCTTTATTTGTATGTGTTGCTCTTGTTTTTAATTACGACGAAAGTCATTTCGCAATCTATTTTTGCAGAGTTATTTGATTTTTTTGTCGCTACTTTAATTTCAGCAGTGATTTGTTTGCTTTTTGTGTTGTTTCGCGTGAAAGCAAGCATGCACATGATGGGAATTGCAGGTTTGGTGATGTTTTTTGTAGTGCTGAGCGTTACGTATCAGCTGAATATCACCTTTGCGTTGAGTATTCTTATTTTGATGACGGGAATTGTGGGAAGCTCGAGATTGTACCTAAAAGCACACAGCTTTACCGAACTTATTATTGGCTTTTTTATTGGGGCGATTCCGCAGTTGTTGGTGATGTATAATTGGAATTTATAGAATATAAAACATCAAGCCTACTTTGATCGTATTCATCTCAAAAGACTCGCCACTTGTGGTCATAGTGCCGTCTTTAAAAAGTTTATTCAAACCATAATACAGGTGAAAATTCCAGGTATTGTATCCTGCACTTAGCGTAAGTCCATATTGAAACCGATTGATGTCTTCGTTTTGAAATTTAATTTTTTCAGCATTGCTAATAAATTTTGACACGCCCGAAAAGATATATCCCAATTTGAATCCACCATAAATTCGCCAAAAATCATACTTATCAGCCGTTGACGTTCGCCAGCGAAACTCTATGGGCAATTCTACTTCGTGGGTTCTGTATTTGTTCCTGTCGAAACTTTCGTTACTTCCAATGGCTTCGTATAAAGTTCCGTTTGCTGTTTCTACTGCCTTTAGATTGTGGAAATACGAGTTGTAAGAATAGCCCAAACC
Organism: Bacteroidota bacterium; assembly: GCA_039026955.1. Lineage (GTDB taxonomy): Bacteria > Bacteroidota > Bacteroidia > Flavobacteriales > Flavobacteriaceae > Kordia. The sequence goes on along the minus strand of JBCCLH010000076.1, from coordinate 8,730 downwards.
TATTCCAATAGCTTTGTTGCGTTTTTTATTAATTGGAAAATCGCGAATAAAACCAACATGTATTCCGTTCGACAAGTTGTTTTGAGAGATGCCACTCGGACGATTTTGAAGTATGTTATAAGTGAATCCGATATAAAATTGATCTTCACGATACTTATCATCAGGAATCGTGTCTTGCGCTGTCTCTTCTTGCGCAGCACAAAATTGCATTCCCAACAAAATTAAAATTCCAATAACAATATGCTTCATTTGATGTATTTTAACTTGATAATCGAGATTTGAATGCTTACTAAACTACGTGAGTTCATCATAATTATTTATCTATGTATTAAATTTAAAAAGCTTACACCAAATGTCAAATCGAGCGCAGTCGAGATTCAATCTAAACGTTAGCTTTCTTAGCGTTCTCGACTGCGCTCGAACTGACAAATGTTTATTTCCCAACGAATTATAAGTAATATCATAATTCTTATAACGAACCAACAACTAAATATTATATTATCAAATTTTACTATAAAAAAAGCACTCTTGCTTAAGAGTGCTTTTTCCTATAAAATTTAAGATTTTCTATTAATTGTTTTGACTAGACTCTCCTGTTCGGGTAGTATAGTTAATTTTCAACGCATTAATTTCGCGAAGTTCTTGCTTGATGTCTGCTACCAATCCCATGTTCGTTTCACCATCAACTTTTAAAGCTGTAATTGCGGTAAATCTGTATTGAGAACCTACATCGTTGTTAAGCGTATTAAACCAATAATCTTTGATTTCACCTACATTCGCAAACTTATCATTTAACTGAATTTTTGCTTGGTTTCCAACTTCACTTTGATATCTTTTATGTGGCTTTCCTGCATAGATGTAGATCACTGCATCATTTTTATCAAGTTTTTGTACTTGATCTGCAAACGGAAAATCTTGCGCTACTTTGTAATCATCTTTCTTAAATGTCGTTACCGTCATAAAGAAGAATAATAACATAAATACAATATCTGGCAATGCTGCTGTAGAAACTGGTGGCAACTCACCACTTTTTTTCTTTTTAAATTTAGACATAGTAGCTACGTTTTTAATTAGTATTTGTTTCTGCTTCAGATATTTTCAGTGGAAATAATTTTTTGATTACTTCCATCTTCTCCTTCAAATCTTCCTTTACTTCTTGCGGCACTTGTGGATCAGCTTCTATTTCTTGCATTTCTGTAAAATCTCTTTTGTATAAACGCTGAGATTCACGATTACGCAATTCATTGTAGGCTGCTACAAGCTCATTTTGTACAGAAATAAATGTCTTATAATTTGTTTCTCGGTCGTTTCTCACAGAGATAATCGCCTTATTTGGATGATCTGAAGATTCTGGATCTTTCTTTCCTTTACAATATGTGCAAGTCTCTCCTTTTTCGTTAGTTCCTCCACCGTTATCTAAGAAATCAATGGCTGCCTTTTTCAGGTCTTTCAATTCCATAACTTCTTCCTCAACCAAAAGATCGTTGTTTTTATTTACCAATACTGTAAATAAGTTCTTTTGCTTGATAATTGGTGGTGTCACTCCTTCAGGTGGCATTGGAGGCAACTTTCTGTTGATTCCCGCATCCTCTTGGAATGTTGTAGTTACTAAGAAAAAGATAAGAAGTAAGAATGCGATGTCTGCCATCGATCCTGCATTTACTTCTGGTATATTTCTTCTTCCCATAATTATTTGTTAAGTGTTTTTTTGATTCCGAATCCGACCATTGATAATATTGCTATTCCCGCTAAGAAATAGAACATGTAAATACCTGTTCCAACGTATTTAGATTCGCCTGCAGTTACGCTAATGTCATCTCCTAAGTTCTCTGGAATTGCATCAGTAGCTGACACATACGATAAGATCGCAATGATGGCGAATACCGCTATAAAAACCAATGACTTCTTTAAAGCTTGTGGATTGGTAGCCAAGTTCTTAATTCCAAAGAATAATGCAATTGCAGCAGTTACAATAACCAATACTTCACCTGCAATAATCATTCCATTTCCAGTAGACTTGTCCGCAAGAATCATAATATATAGAATTGCTCCTATAAGTGCTATTACGGCAATTAAGACTGTTAATATTATTTTTAAATTTTTCATATGATATTGTATTGTATAAAGTTGGTAGTATTATTTCTTGTAACGAACTAATAAATCTATCAAAGAGATAGAAGAATCTTCCATGTCATTTACAATACTATCAATCTTAGCAATAATATAGTTGTAGAAAATTTGAAGAATAATACCTACAATCAAACCGAATACCGTTGTCAATAAGGCTACCTGAATAGAACTCGCAATTAACGAAGCATCTAACGAACCTACAGCGGCAATTTTATCGAAGGCTTGGATCATACCAATTACCGTTCCCATGAATCCTAACATCGGCGCAATAGCGATAAATAAAGAAATCCAAGATACGTTTCTTTCCAATTGTCCCATTTGAACTCCACCATACGCAACTACTGCTTTTTCTGCGTTTTCAACACCTTCGTCCATACGATCTAATCCTTGGTAGAAAATTGATGCAACTGGTCCTTTTGTGTTTCTAGCTACTTCTTTTGCAGCTTCTACACCACCACTTGCTAAAGCATTTTCAACATTTGCTAATAACTTTTTGTTATTTGTTGATGCCATATTTAAGTAGATGATTCTTTCAATACATATTGCCAAACCTAAGATAAGACACAACAATACAATTCCCATGAACCCAGGTCCACCTTTGATAAAATAATCTTTTAGTATTTGGTGGAAACCTTGTTCAGCACCTGCGGCTGCTTCAGTAGCGTCTTGTGCTGTTGCTACACCTACATTTAAAATCGTTAACATGGCTACAGCCATAATAGAAAATCCTTTTTTCATTTCTCTTGAACTTAAATTTTGTTAGTTAATCGGGTTAAAGATATAAAAATTTTATAATAATGTACGATATTTTTATGCAGAGAGGAAGGGATTCGAACCCTCGATACGGTTGTGCCGTATACACACTTTCCAGGCGTGCGCCTTCGACCACTCGGCCACCTCTCTCTATATAATCGGGCAAATAACAAAAAATATTTTAGTTTTTGAAATATATCTAGTTATTTTTAAGACATTTCGCCTCTAATTTGTGTTTCAAAGACCGATTTGAATGTGGATTCGTCCAATTTATGTCCCAGAAGATACATGAGTTTCGCCGTAGCTGCTTCCGTAGTAATGTCGTGACCACTGATGATTCCTAGGTTTTTCAGCGCTACACTTGTTTCATACTGACCCATAATAACTTTACCTCCCGAACATTGCGTAACGTTTACAATGACAATTCCTTTTGCCTTTATTTTCTGTAAAAATTCTAAAAACCATGCTTCTGTAGGGGCATTTCCTGCTCCGTAGGTCTCTAAAATAATGGCTTTAATGGTCGTTGAAGCTAAAAAACCTTCTAAACTTGCTCGCGTTATTCCAGGAAATAACTTAATTAACGCAATATTATTGTCTACTACTGTATGAACTTTGAATGCTTTTCCTGCCTCCGGACGCCATAAGTTTTCCTTAAATATTTTTAAATGCACTCCCGATTCTGCCAATGGCGGATAGTTTAACGATGCAAAGGCTTCAAAATGTTCGGCATTGATCTTTGTGGTGCGATTGGCTCTGTAGAGTTTGTACTCAAAATACAATCCGACTTCTGTAATTTGCGGATTGCCTTCTTCATCAAACAAGGAAGCAATTTGGATGGATGTAATTAGATTTTCCTTCGCATCTGTGCGCAAATCTCCAATAGGCAATTGTGAACCTGTGAAAATGACAGGTTTTGCCAGATTCTCCAACATAAAACTCAACGCAGAAGCCGAATAACTCATGGTATCACTTCCGTGCAGCACTACAAAACCATCAAACGCAGTGTAATTCTCCTCAATGATCGTGGCGATTTTTATCCAGTAGTTCGGATTCATATCAGACGAATCGATAGGATTCTCAAAAGCGATGGTTTCAATCGTACAATCCAAATGTGAAAGCTCTGGAATTCGTTCTAGCAATTTATCAAAGTCAAATGCTCTGAGCGCACCAGTTTCGAAATCCTTGATCATTCCGATGGTTCCGCCGGTGTATATGAGTAGTATTTTGGGTTGTTTTGTCATTGTTGGGGTTTTGGGTTTTGGTTGTTTGTTGTTTGTTGTTTGTTGTTGGAAAATTTACTTTTTCATTTTACATTTTGCTTTATCGGTTGTCGGTTATTGTTCGATGTTATTTATTGTTTCAAAGGCTAAACTTATAAACCTATAAACTTTTTAAACTTCTTTTTTGTGGATTTGTGGATTTGTTAATTTGTCGATTTGTTTATTCGTAGTTGGTTAACTTTAATGCATGTTTATATATGCTTTTCAAGTTCAAGTTCAAATTCAGTTTCAAATTCATTCGTTACACTCCAAAGATAGCTTTTGAATTTTCCGTGGTAATACTCGCGACTTCTTCTGTTGATAATTCATAGATTTTTGCCACTTTTTCCAATACGTTCATTACATAACTACTTTCGTTTCGTTTTCCTCTGTAGGGTGTGGGTGCTAAGTATGGCGCGTCGGTTTCCAACACGATGTGTTCTAGTGGAATTTCATTCAAAAATTTATCAATCTTTCCATTTTTAAAAGTAACTACGCCGCCAATTCCTAATTTCATATTGTATCCAATGGCTTTTTCAGCATGTGCTTTGGTGCCTGTGAAACAGTGAAAGATTCCGAATAGGTCATCGCCCTTTTCTTTTTCCAACACTTCAAAAACTTCATCAAACGCATCGCGACAATGAATTACAATAGGAAGTTTGTATTTTTTTGCCAATTGAATTTGATATTGAAACGATTCTTGCTGTTCTTGTAAAAAAGTTTTGTCCCAATATAAATCGACACCTATTTCGCCAACTGCATAAAATTTTCGTTCTGCCAATAAAGCTTCTACGTGTGCAATTTCTTCTTTGTAGTTTTCTTTTACATGCGTTGGATGCAAGCCTGACATTAAAAAGACTTCGTTTGGATAGTCTTTTTCTAATTGAAACATGCGTTCGGTATATTCAGAATCAATGGCAGGTACAAAAAAACGACGAACGCCATTTTGCAACGCACGCTGTATCATTTCGTCTCTGTCTTCGTCAAAAGCTTCACTGTATAAGTGTGTATGTGTATCGGTAATTATCATGCCGCAAAAATAATGTTTTCCCTAAAAAGTATCTCGTACTTCATTTCAAAAAATAGTTCTTCTTTTTAAGAGTTATTTATAAGCGACTTGTGTTTTGATTTGTATTTTTGCAACTAAAATTAGACATTTTACAGATGAAAAAGAGTTTGCGTAGATTTTTGTTAGACAAAGGATATACACGTATTAAACTGAATAGAATTAATACGAATCATTACGAAGTAAAAGCAAAAATCAATGGTATTGAAGGAAGTTTTATTTTAGACACAGGCGCTTCTACGTCTTGTGTAGGTTTTGAAGCTGTAAAAAGGTTCAAGTTGAAAGCAAAAGATTCTAAGATCAAAGCGGCAGGCGCAGGTGCTGTGAATATGGAAACTCAAATTTCTAAGAGCAATAAGGTACGTATTGGCAAATGGTCCAAACAACGTGTCGCTTTGGTATTGTTCAATTTAGATCACGTAAATACAGCACTTACCCAACACGAAGCAAAACCTGTAGACGGAATTATCGGAGCTGATATTTTACGCAAAGGAAAAGCCGTGATTGATTACGATAAGAATTGTCTGTATTTGAAGTAATACCTTTATTTGTGTTCCCTGTATTTTAACGCAGTTCTAAAAATCAAGTAATTTCACGTATTGTTTGATGTGTTCCTTTTTTGGACTTTTACAACATATTATTAATCAAACTTATTCATCGTGAATCCCCTGACACATAACAATAAGCGATTTACTATACTTTTTGTGATTCAAGTAATTTTATTGATTGCTGCAATTTGCCTAAATGTGTATTCGCTTGTATCGAAATAGAAAATTATCCTTGCGGCTGATAGTTAATTTTATCTAAAGTTACTTTTTGTTGCTGTTTGTACAACTTTATTACTTTGATTGTACGTTTTTGATCTGGCATACCATAATTCGTATACAAGGTATATTTTAAGCAGGTAGGATTGCTACTTTTTTCGTTCTCTAGACTTTTGATATTGATGATCCATTCACCTGAAATATCTGCATCGTCAATAATAAACTCTTCCATGTGATAGCCGTTTTTTACCTCATCTAACAAGCGATCTTTTTTAGCTACAATAGAATGTTCCCAAGTGTAGAACTTCTTAGAAGGATTGACAAACTGCAATTCAAATTCGGCATCTGGTCGATTCCATTCCAATACCAAGCGCACATCGTATTTAAAAGTTGCCTTCAGCAAGTTTGAGGGAATGTCTTTGTAATTCACTTCGGCTCTGTATCTGCGCAATAAATGTTGTAGTTCACTTAAAAGCGGTTTTTCCAATCCTGAAAAATCCATAGTTTCAAACGACGAATCTGTGAGCATTTTTACATATAAATCATAAGCTTCTTGGTAGTTTCCTGAACGTTTGTACGCCAATGCCAAATCGCGATACGATTGTGAAGCATTTGGCAACAACACAGCAATGCGTTGGTATATTTTTTTTGCTGCCGTAAATTCTCCCAATGCTTCCAATGTATACGCCAAACTTTTCAATGCTTTCGAATTGTCGATCGCTAGTACCTCAATATTTTTTAGAATGTCCAAAGCTTTTTTTGCATCCCATTTTTTGAAGTATTCGGCAGTGTCTAAATAGTATGGAATGGTTTTATGCTGTGGATTTTGTTGTTGTGCTTCAAAAATCGCTAAGGCTTGCCCATAAGTTTCAGCCGATTCCAATTGTTGAATGTATTGTGGTTTTTCTGTTGTATTGATGATTAGAGGAACATTCTCTTTGTAATTGTTATTCTTCACCAAAGCACTATTGATGATTTGTCCGTCTTCGTCTTTGCTACTTAGGAATCGGTTTTTAGATGTGATGAGAATTGTTGGTTTTCCTCCATATAATATGGTAGCACTGATCGATTTTAGAATGACAATATTATCAATAGTACGCAGTTCTATCTCGTCTATGCTTCCTCTGAACGGGAAACCATCATAATACACTTGCACCGATTCGCCACGAAGTAACATCATAGTTTGTGAATCTGAATCGATTGGTGTTACATTCCTATTGCCAGCCGATAGACTACGACGTGGAGATAGTGAATAGCGCGGTACCGTATTGGTTCCGCCGTTGTACACAAACAATCCTGCGACACTTCCACGCAATACATCTGAGGTGTAAATATGTTGTGGACCGATATCTTCTGAACTTATTCGCGTGCTTGAGCCAAATGTGTCTAAATCTACACGACCAAAACCCGTGTCTACATACTGCTTTTTCTTCTTCTTTTTAGCTCCTTTTATGGTAACCTGATTCAGTAATTGCGCATTTGGTTTGAGCACAATATCTAGAGGTTTCCTATCACGTATCACCAATTCTTGATCGTACATTCCTATGTATGATATGACCAACGTGTCTCCTACTTTCGCTGGAATGTCAAATACGCCATCAAAATCCGTATGCGCTGTGGTAAAACTATTTTTTATATGTATTGAAGCATTTTGAATGGAGAGATTCTTTTCAGTAGAAACCGTTCCTTTCAATCGATTCTTTCGTGCTGCATTTTCATCTGCTCGTAAGTAAATTTTATCCGTTACAGAAAGATAGCGTTTTAACTTTGACATTTCTGTCGTGACCGTCGGATAGCCATTGGCTAATAGTTGAAACCGATCTTGCTCTTGCACCCAACCTTCATCAAAGGAGATGGTAAATTTACCCGCAGCATCTGTCACAGCTTTTAAGTCTTTTCCTGGAAATTCTACATTTACATATGGTATGGGTTCGCTCGTTTCTCTGTCTAAAATATACGCATCAATTGTAATTTCGTATTGCGCAAAGACCATAAACGAGGACAGCAGTGATATAAGTAGGATGGATATTTTTTTCATAGCTGGTAGTTTTAAAACACTTTTAAGCGCATTTTGTTTTAACCCTCTAATTTACTGATTATAAAGCTGTGACGCAATGTGTGGATTCTTAAAAAACGTTAAGAAATCATCTTTTTTAATGTGTTAATTTGATAATTTGAAGATGTGTCGATATTTATTTCGAAGACAAATACTGCTTTTGTTGAAACAGATTGCTTCGCTTTGCTCCAATGACGTTTTGTACAAAATCGTCCGTTAGAGTGGCGAATCTTTGATTCGTTGTATCGAGAACTGCTTTGAAGCAATTATTTTTCAGAGTACTTCTCGATACTTTTTTTTCGTTCCTCAAAAAACACTCGAAGTGACGATTGTATTAATGTAGCAATTTGGAAATTTGAAAATGTATCAATTTTGTTCGAAGAAAATGATATGCTTTGCTAGAAACGGATTGCTTCACTTTGTTCGCAATGAAGTATTAAAGAATTTATTATAGAACTTGAACTCGAAATTGAATCCGAAATACCAAACGTCAGTTCGAGTGTTTTTTACGGAGTAAAACGCAGTAAAAAGTGTATCGAGAACAGCTTGAAAACTTTTAGTTTCCTAGTACTTCGATAGATCCTGAATCAAGTTCAGGACACTCGAAGTGACGGATTGTGTTAATGTAGCAATTTGGAAATTTGAAAATGTATCAATTTTGTTCGAAGAAAATGATGTGTTTTGTTAGAAACGGATTGCTTC
>JBCCLH010000075.1:0-16703 GCA_039026955.1 Bacteroidota bacterium | reverse complement strand
ATACCAAATCTATCGCTTGTTTGCTCAAAAGTAAGCCCTTGTTCTTGTTTTACTTTGAATACCTGTCGTCTGAAATCTAATGAATATGCCATAGGACAAGATACAAAAAAAATATGACAAATTATAATGATTTAGCTATACCAAAGCCTATGTACAACGATCACTACATATCCTGCTCAACGAGAAAAACCCAGAAGTCATTAAGCGTGAGTTAATGGAAATCATTACAAATTATTCGCTTGCAATGGGTTTTACGATTGCTTTTCAAAAAATTCATGATAAAGATTTAGAAGATTATCTCAGAGTTTTTCTTAACGAAGAGGAAAAAATTTCTATTTACAATGATCAAAAGTCCTCAGAGACTTTAGAAAAAAGCTTTGTAGAGTATCGAAAAGAAAAAGGGAAAAAGCTACTTTTTTTTAAGAATCCAATAAGTGGAGTTGAAAATAAAATTAAACGCATCGAACAAGATTTGGCAAAAAATGAAATTTTGTCCAAAATTGATACATTTTTAACCTATAAATACAAACTTAATAAACTTTCTATACGTACTGATATTAATTCTTCTGATCTTAATTCTATTGAAAGAATTGAAAAAGCTCTTCATTCTATATTAAAAATTCCTCCAATTAAACATAAATACAAATCATTTAATGACAGCATTTTAGCACTAAAATTTAGATATCGAAAAACGTATAATAACAAAAAAGAAAATTACTTAAAGAATATTAAAAACACTAAACTTAAAGAAAGTTTAGAAACGTCATCCATTGCTTATGCAACCGAAATATTTGTTAAAAAAATAAAGGAAAAAGTATACTATGATTCATTATCACTAAGGGCAAAAAGTGCATTTTTAAAAGAAGATAAAACGAAATTCATCTCCTTTTTAAAAGTAAGTAATGACTCTTTCGATAAAAAGATGTATGCGAATAATCAAGAATTCATTGAAAACTATGACAAGACAATTAGGTTACTAAAACTTGAAAAGGACTATACGAAGAGTTTCAACAAAGAAGAGTTATACAGTATGTATGACAAGTATAAAGACGGCATTAAAAAAGAACAAAAAATTAAGAAAAAATTACGCCGTACAAAAAAGAAACTTGAACAGCTTAAGAATAAAAAAAGTATTTCGAATTCAAATGGATTCATAAATATTGAAAAAGCAAAAAAAACCATTCCTTTTGATCTTTTAATGGACATCGTAACCACGTCGTTATGTGAAACCAAAGAACTAACGGATAGAGGGTTTTTTAAACAAAAAATTAACTATCAGCACAGTGTTTTCTTTCAAGAATTATCGCAAGATGCGAAAGATAAAATTGAACAATTAAAATTTCTCATTGATGCCAATGTTACAAATTATATCCAAAATTATGATGTGTTTAAAGAAGTGGCGGCAAATTTAAAAGAGTTTGGAAAAAACCCATCCAATATTATTAAAGAGCTTAAAAAGAAATATTCAGACGAGTTCAGTAAAATTTGGCTAGAATTATTTGATAAAAGAAAAGAAATTCTATCTATAAAAATAACTTCTGAAGATGTTGTAAGATTAACTGAACAATTTAAGACCGCTACACTACATGCAAATGAAAATAATGAAGAAATCGCCTCTTCTATTAAGACTTTAGAAGATCAAATCGCGGAACTTGAGAAACTAAAATTAGATACTTTTACAAAAAATGGAGAAAAAATAAAAGCTGTTAAAAAAATTATAGACACTGTAAATGCTGTAAAAAATATCAATACAAAAATTGAAGATTTAAAAAATGAGCTCAATGCAAGCATACAATTAACTCAAAAGATTTTATTAGATACTTCTGACAAAAGTTTAAAAAATACTTCAGACGAATTAAAAGAAATCAAAAGTTCTCAAAACAACACTCAAACAGTCGACAATACAAAAAATATTAATGAACAAAATTTTAATATTGAAGTTGATTCTATTATAGCAATTATTAAAAAGAATATTGGTTTTTTTAACACTGATAAGAAAGAATTAGATAGGATAAAAAAATTAATTTTGACTTTAGAAACTGAGCTTGATAGCTTCAAGAAAAATGGTCTTAATATTTTATTAGATGCGCTTTCTAAAAAACTTATAAGTGACACTCTAAAAACCGAAAAAACTACTGATACTATTTACCTACAGCGCTATGCCGACTTTGGTAAAAAGTTGTATAAGAGAGTGGAACAGCTCAAGCAAAAGCCCATCACCATCAAAGATATTTATGAAATTAAAGAAGATTTTATTCCAGAATTAATTGCATTAAAGTTACTATCTACCAAAAATAAAGATGTATTAAATAGTTGGCTGTCTTTTATTGAAGATATAATCCCTTTTTTATATGTCAAAGCTTTTGATCAGATACAAGACAAAGATATTTCTGCAGAAAAAATTACAAAAGTTGTAGATTTATTAAAATTTATTTCAAATCTTGATAATCTGAATAAAGCCGAAACGTTTGAATATGTACTGCACTTATTTAGTAAAGGAAATGAATATGTATATAAAACACTGCCTGATGGTAAGTTTAAAAACATCCATCGCTTGTTTTCTAATGCGGTTGATAAGTATACACTAGTCAATACACTAGATCAATATATTGAAGTAGATGTAGCGTCATTTTTAGTGGAACTTGAAGAATATTTTGAAAAAAATAATGATAATAGATGGGGTTTTTATTTGTCTATTGGAATAAGTCAAAATGTTTTCTTCAAAGATCAACCAATACCAACACCTGATAACCCATCTAATACATTCAATAGTGTCTCAATTGCTTCTGAGAAAGTTGGTGTAAAATATAGAATACAAACATTTCAACGTCCAAGCGACTATACCAATACCGTAAAAGATGATATTTACTTGAGTAAAAAATCACCATTTATCAATGAATGGTATTTAAATTTATATGGTTCTGGACTTTTATATACGCTTGCAGATGCTACTACAAATCAAAATTTTGATTATCCACATGTTGGTTTTGGTACAGGGATTCGTTTTTATAATGCACTAGATTTTAATATCAATATTGGAATTCCGTTATCTGATAAGCTTGCTCCTTTACAAAGTCCATTTATTGGATTTGGTTTCGATATACCTTTAAGTGAATATTTAACAAAGTCAAAAGCGAAAAACGCTAAAAGAAAACTTAAATCTCAAAAATAAAAGAGTGTATTAAAATACTTTAAAGCCTTTAAAATCATTTTAACATAAGCGCAGAAGAGATTACATTTGAATTATCGGTAACATTTACACAAAAAACAAGTCAAATATCGAATAAAACAGCGAAAAAACAGAAACTTGATAGATTCCAAGAGATATCTTAAAAGTTTGAGCAAAATATTAGCTAATTTCGCGACATACCATTTTTTAGATCGTTATGACATTATTAGTAATTTATGCAGTACTCTCCATTTTCTTTTCATTCCTGTGCTCTATTTTAGAAGCGGTTTTACTAAGCGTTACACCAACGTTTATAGACATTAAAAAGAAAGAAGGAAAACCGTATGCAGACAATTTGAAAGCATTAAAGCAAGATGTAGATAAGCCTTTGATTGCCATTCTAACACTTAATACCATTGCACACACTGTAGGCGCAATTATGGTGGGAACAGAGGCAAAAAAACTGTACGGAGACGAAGATAGTTACGGCGTATTTATCATTTCTGTAATCATGACGATTTTAATTTTAGTCGCTTCAGAAATCATCCCAAAAACTATTGGTGCAACGTATTGGAAACAGTTGGCAAACTTTTCTACCAAAACCTTAGACATCATGGTCTTGTTTTTAAAATACACAGGAATTTTGTGGATTTTACAGTTATTTACTAAAATTATTGGTAGCAAAGGGCATGGCGAAAGTGTATTGAGTCGTGAAGATTTTACAGCGATGGCGCAAATTGCCACGGATGAAGGTGTTTTTCAAGAATCAGAAAGTAAAGTGATTCGAAATATGCTTGGCTTTAAAGATATTTTGGTGAAAGATATCATGACGCCGCGCTCTGTTTTAAAGATTGATACTGCTACAAAAACCATTCAGCAGTTTTACGACGAAAATCCCGATTTAAAGTTTTCTCGAATTCCCATTCACGGAGAAAAAACAGATGATATTACAGGTTATATTTTAAAAGATAATTTAATGGAAGCTATTATTGACGGAAAAGGCGAAGAACCTTTAGCTTCTATACAACGTGAATTATTAGTTACGGAACGAAATTTACCAATTCCCGATTTATTTGACAAACTCATCGCCAATCGTGAGCATATCGCACTTGTAGTAGACGAATACGGTTCTGTGAGCGGATTGGTAAGTCAGGAAGATGTTATTGAAACCTTATTGGGCTTGGAAATCATGGATGAAAGTGACAACGTTGCCGACTTGCAACAACTTGCTCGAAAAAGCTGGGAAAAGCGCGCAAAAAAGCTCGGATTGATTGAAAAAAATAACCCAGAAGAATAAATCCACTGGGCATATTTGTCATTGGTAAATTTTACGCAAATCACCAACTACTAACAACTTTCTTTTTTTGCTGATTTAATACATATAAACTTAGTGTTTATTATTGTAAATTCGGGCATATAAATTTATAAAAAAATTACACTTAATCTATAATTTTATACATTTTATCGACAAATAACCGTTTTAATATCGATGAACAACTATACAGCACATATTCAAACTCCCTTGGGAATTGCTAAAGTCGTTTCTGACACTATCGGAATTCAAGAAATTTCTGTCGTAGATGAAGAATTTGAAATCAACAATTCAACCGCAATTCCAGAAGTTTTAAAAAACTGCATCACACAATTGGAAGACTATTTTGCTGGAAAACGCACCGAGTTTGACTTACCATTAACGCCCAAAGGAACTGATTTTCAGCAAAAAGTATGGCAAGAATTGAACAAAATTCCGTTTGGAAAAACCTGCTCCTATTTGGATCTTTCTAAAAAGTTGGGAGATGTCAAAGCAATACGCGCCGTTGCTTCCGCGAATGGGAAAAATCCACTGTGGATTGTCATACCGTGTCACAGAGTCATTGGCAGCGATGGTTCCTTAACGGGATATGCTGGCGGATTGTGGCGAAAAAAATGGTTATTAGATCATGAGAATCCTGTGAAGCAGCAGTCGCTTTTCTAACAAAAAACACAAGGCTAACATCAAATAGATTAAAACTAACGATTCATGTTCATCATAAATTTGACATACAAAGTAGCATTAACAAAGGTTGATCAATTTTTAAATGCGCATATTGAGTTTTTAAACCAACACTATGAATTAGGAAACTTTCTAGCTTCTGGGCGAAAAGTTCCGAGAACTGGTGGTATCATTTTAACAAAAACCATGAGCAAAACAGCATTGGAAGCGATTATTGAAAAAGATCCTTTTAAAATACACAAACTAGCAGACTATGAATTGACTGAATTTATTCCAAGTAAAACCGCTAACGAATTAAATTTTTTGATTGAATAAGAACCTATGTACCGAACCGCCACCAACTTCTTAAAAAAATTCATGTCTACATCGGCAATTTTTAAATACGGATTCAATCTGTCGCCTATGTATCGTCGTACGACGGCACGTGTTACTGAAATCTCGGACGATTTGAAATATGTTAAAATCAAAGTTCCGCTGAGTTATAAGAACAAAAACTATGTAGGCGCTATTTTTGGTGGAAGTATGTTTTCCGCAACCGATCCGATTTATATGATTCAATTGGTGCAAATTCTGGGTGATGACTATGTGGTGTGGGATAAAGCCGCTACGATCAATTACAAACGTCCTGCAAAAGAACATCTGTTTTGTGAATTTATCTTTACGGATGAAGAAATTGAAACTATCAAAACACAAGTCGCAAAAATCCATGAAATGACCATTGAAAAAATGACCTTTTTGGTCAATGCCAAAGCAGAGGTTTTTGCAGAAGTCATTAAAACCCTTTATATTGCTGAGAAGTCTTTTTACAAAGAAAAGCTGAAAAAGCGAAAACAAGCAAAGTCTTCTAGTACCTAAATTTTCCTCGCCAGCATACTAAACATATATGTATGTTACAAAAAATTAACTTAGAAAATGTATTGTTTCTAGACATAGAAACGGTTCCTGAATATCGGTATTACAACGATTTGGATACCGAAGAAAAAATACTTTGGGAACAAAAAACGACCTATCAACGCAAAGATGAATTTACTGCTGAGGAATTCTACGATCGCGCTGGAATTTGGGCAGAATTCGGAAAAATCATTTGTATTTCGGTGGGTTATTTTGCCAATAAAGGCGATATCCGACAGTTTCGAACGACTTCGTTTCACGGAGAAGAAGAACATTTATTGCGTGAATTTAAAAGTTTATTAGAAACACATTTCAACAGACCGCAACAATTACTTTGCGCGCACAATGGAAAAGAATTTGATTTTCCTTTTATTGCCCGCCGTATGATTATCAATCGCATAACGTTACCATTCAAGCTGAACATGTTTGGCAAAAAACCTTGGGAAATTCCGCATTTAGACACGATGGAACTCTGGAAATTTGGCGATTTTAAACATTATACTTCCTTACGTTTAATGACCAAAGTATTGGGAATTCCTTCGCCTAAAGATGATATTGATGGCAGTCAAGTCCGTAATGTCTTTTACGAGGAAGGCGATATTGATCGGATTATTGATTACTGCGAAAAAGATGTCATTGCTGTGGCTCAGATTCTGTTACGACTTCGAAATGAAGCTTTGTTGGAAGTGGATGAAGTGTTGCATGTTTGATGCAGGTATTAGGTCTTGAGTGTTAGGACGCTTCGCTTTTGGGTATTAGTAGACTTGTTTAGATTGTTAGACTACTTAGAGACACTTCGCTTTAGATGTTTTTACCCTATGATGCGTCATTGAGAAGCGTAGCGACGTGGCAATCTGTTTCTTTAGTAACAAATGATTTGTTCGATTTTTTTTATTTGATGTGATGCTGAATCAAGTTCAGCATGACGCGGTATTAGTGATTTCATAACTCCGCGTCGGAGACGCTCGTGAACGATTTTTTGTAAAAAAGCCCGAACATTTTCATGTTCGGGCTTTTTAAAGCACTCTAAATTTATTTACTAGTTATTATTGCTTAATAAATTTCTTAGTTACCGTTTGTGATCCAGCGTTGATCTGAACCATATATACACCAGCCTGTAATTTTTGAACGTTGATCGCTCCAGAAACTATGTTTCCTTTTGCTACTTGCTGTCCAACCATGTTCATGATCACATAGTTCGCAGTGTCTTGCGTAGTCGTTACATTTAATGTTCCACCTCTTACTGGGTTTGGATAAATGGTCACATCTAACGCAGCAGTTGCGCTATCATCGTTGAACGTAGTTCTTAAATCGCTCGTTGTAGACGTTATTCCAGTTGCTGATAAACAGAAGTTTGTTGTATCTGATGCTGCAAATGATCCGCCAGAAGCCAATGTTGCTCCCGTATCATTATTCGTCAATGTGAATGATCCATTTCCATACGTACAGCAGATTCCGTCTCCATAAGTATCAGTAATTGTAAAGTCATAACATCCATCATCTAAACATCCAACATCAATATTTAAGGTTGAACCATCTGCTTGTGATGCGTATGTTCCACCAGAAGCCACTACAGTTCCTCCACTGTTTGTGATTTCCCAGCTAGTTTCTTCAGGATAGTTATCAAACGTGATTGATAAGGACACATTTGAACATGATGGACCACCGCCACCACTCGTAGAAAGACTTACGCCATCTATTGCGATATCTGCTTGCCAAGTAGATCCTGTAATTCTGTTGAAACGCAATTGAACGCTTCCACCTACATACGCTCCTAAATCAACGCTTGCTGTTAACCAAGAGTTTCCTTTGTTTCCAGTTTCACTCCAAAGTGTTGTCCACGTTGCTCCGTCGTCGTCACTTGCTTCTAAGGCAATGCTTCCCATATCTGCAGCTCCAAACATGTGGTAGCTAAAGTCAAATGAAGCTTGTGTTTCTCCGCTTAAATCAAAACATGGAGAATTTAAGATGGCTTGCTTGTTAGGATATCCTGTTCCGTTTCCAGACGCTTCTACAAAAGCATAATACGTTCCTGCTGTCGCTGAACTCGGTCCTGTATTGCTTGAAGGTGTTGTTCCAGAAGTAGTTGACCAATCAATATCATCTGCAGCAGACTGTGTCCATGCTCCGAATGTGTTTTCAAAACTTTCACTGTACGGGAATGAGGAAACGCCTCCTGCACAACCTCCTGGAGTAGAAACTCCACCAGTAGTTACAGCCAAATCATCAATTGCGATATCACTTTCCCAACCTGGTCCTGTAGTTCCAACAATTCGTAATTTTACTTCTTGTCCTATGTATGCGTTTAAGTTTACAGAAATAGCATTCCATTGATTTCCTTTATTTCCAGAGTCTGTCCATAAGTCTGCCCACGCAGAACCATCTGTCGCTGCTTGTACCGTTAACGATCCAATATTCACTCCATACATATGGTTTTTAAAGCTAAATGTAGCTGAGGATACTTCTGATAAATCGAAACAGTCACTCTCTAAAATTGCTGTTCCATTGTTTCCAATTTGTCCTGGACTTCCATTGGTAGATGCTTCTAAGAATAAGTAGTTTGAGCCTTCGTCCGCTGCGGTTGGACCTGTACCAGATGATGGTGTGCTTCCGCTTGTACGGTACCAATCACCATCATCGCCACCTACTTGTGTCCATCCATCTCCAGATTCAAATCCTTCGCTGTATGGGAACGTACTGATAGCACTTGAACAAAAATCAGGAGGTGATATCACAATGCCACCTGATAATCCTGTTACGATTAATGAAAAGTCTTGGCTTCCACCTACTAAAGAACCTTTGTTTGTTACGGTAATTGTGTAGCTTCCAGAAGCTCCTGAAACATCCACTCTTTCATAAGGATCTACATTGTTGTCTCTTTGTGCACTTGTGGTTGCACCTGTTAATTCATAAGGGAAATAGGTTGTTCCGCCTTTGGTTACTCTAATATCTAAATCGTTTACTAAAACAGGAGTTGTAGAGTTTACGGTAGTTACCGCAGTTCCTGCACGATCTGTCCAAGAAATAGACGCTACTAGTGGACTCACACCATCAGAATCTACTGTGATGCTATAGCTTTGCCCAGAAGTTAGGGTCAATTCTTCAATTCTAGAGGCATTTCCAATAGCAGAAATCGTTTCAGCAGCACGCTTCGAGTTCATCAATCCCCAACCGTATACGGCGTCTGGTCCTGAAGCACCAACATCATCTGCTGTGTGTAACACCAATCCTTTTACGGTAGCAGCTCTTGAGAACGAACCTGTGGTATTGTTGTAATGTTGTTGTAATAATAATACGGAACCTGCTACATTTGGCGATGCCATGGATGTTCCTGAGATAGAATTGTACGCAGAATCACTATTGTCAAATGCAGAGTATACACCTGTTCCATTTCCAGTAATATCTGGTTTGATACGGAAATCATCTGTTGGTCCTTCACTACTTCCACTGTTGATGTTTACTGAAATCAAGTTTCCACTTGCATCCACATTGGCATCTTGTGCATTGGCAACTACTAAGTTGTTTTTAGACGTTGAATGTCCTGTTAATTTGTCAAATCCTGCGCCTCCTGTTGGATTGTTGTTTGCAGTATTGTCATTTCCGTCATTTCCTGCGGCAACAACCATCAAATAATTAGGTGCATTAAACATAATTTCGTCCCAATCTCTCGATTCGTCAATATACCCACCAAAGTAATACTGTGGCAATTGTACTTGACCAAATTGGTTTCTAAAACCAAATCCGTATGAGTGATTCGAAACAAGCAAACCTGCTGCTGCTTCACTGGTAACCTCAGCTTTGTCATTGTTCCAGTCGGCAGTTCTTGCTCTTGCGTGTGGCGCCATTCCTTTAGCATCTGCTACGATTCCGGCTGCCATAATGGTTCCTGTTACGTGCTGTGCGTGGAAACTGTTTCCGTTCAGGGTTGAACCATCAATAATAGTTACTCTGTTTGTTCCTCCTGGACCGTCAAATTCTTGGTGCGTGGTTCGGGTTCCTCCACCATCCCACACTCCGGCAGTCATGTTTTGTCCATTTAAGTTCAATCCTAATGATCCACCTGAATTTAAATGATCAGTTCTTGTAGATCTAGCAGCATCTGCATTGAATGTGGTGTAATAAATTGGTTTTCCGTCTACTACTCTTTGTAGTTCTAAAAACCTACCGTTTGGCATTTTGATAGTTACATCCCAACCGCGCTGTGCTGCGATTCTGTATGCTTCAACTTTTTCTCTTTCTGCTTTTGTTTGAAATGAAGTTTCAATAGCAGTCAACGTTCCCTGGTCATACGATTGGATGAGTTTTTGCTTTTCTGCATTGGTTTGTGCAAAAGTTGATTGCGCAAAAAACATCCCAAGAGCTAGTAAGCCTAGCGAGAGGTAATTGTTTTTCATGTGTTAATCTGGTTGTTATTAGGTTAATAATTATTGAATGAAGTGATAAGTCTACTAAATACGTATAGAATTGGTGTGTGATTATATACTATATGCATTATTGATGATTGTTTTTTAACTTATTTTCATTAATCAGCGCCAAAAATGTTAATTCTTTGTGAAATTTTTAAAGTTTTATATAATTTTTCGATGAATTACATGTAATTTTAAGATTTTCTTACAATTGCTGTTTTCCTACATTTAAAAACTACGCTAAAACCTTACTTTTTTTATTTAAAAAGCAGAGTCGAAATGATTTTTTAGCCCTATTTTACAAGTTAATTTTTGAGTGAAACTCAATTTGTTTACTTTTGAGTAATGCACACTTTACTAGAAATCCAAGACCTTACGATTGCCTTTAAAGACCAAGAAGTTATTCATGGAATTTCGTATACGGTATCTTCCAATGAAATTTTAGGAATTGTTGGAGAATCTGGAAGTGGAAAATCCGTTTCTTCCTTAGCTGTCTTGGGTTTGTTGCCTAAAAAGAACGTTTCTGTTGGTGGCAAAATTTTATATAATGATCAAAATTTAGTGTCGCTTTCTGAAAAAGAGTTTCAACGCTTACGCGGGAATGAAATTTCAATGATTTTTCAAGAACCGATGAGTTCATTAAATCCTTCCATGACCTGTGGAAAACAGGTAGAAGAAGTCTTATTACAACATAAATTCTGCACCAAAAAAAAAGTCAAAGCCACTGTATTATCATTGTTTGAAAAGGTGAAACTTCCCAGAGTTGATGACATGTATCGCTCGTATCCGCATCAATTGAGTGGTGGACAAAAACAACGTGTCATGATTGCCATGGCTATTGCTTGCAAACCTAAATTACTTATTGCTGACGAACCTACGACTGCGCTGGACGTAACGGTTCAAAAGGAGATTATTTTGTTGTTGAAAGAGCTACAACAAGAAACTCAAATGGGCATTATTTTTATTTCGCACGATTTGTCGTTGGTGAGTGAAATTGCCGATCGGATTGTAGTGATGTATAAAGGTGATATTGTGGAGAAAGGCGTTACTACTGCCCTATTTTCAAATCCAACACATGAATATACTAAAGCTTTGCTACAGTCAAAACCTTCTTTAGATATCAGATTGAAGAAGTTACCGACCATTCAAGATGTATTGGCGGGCACGGTTTCTAACGAAGTGGTTTCTGCCGAAGCGCGAAAGTGTCATCACGAGTCCATTTACGCGAAAGCGCCCTTATTGGAGGTAAAAAACGTATCCAAATCCTTCTTTAGCAAGGCAAGCATTTTTGGCACATCTACGGAAGTGAAAGCCGTAAACGATGTGAGCTTTTCATTATACGAGGGCGAAACCCTCGGTTTGGTGGGCGAATCTGGTTGCGGAAAATCGACCTTGGGCAATACCATTTTACAATTGCATACCGCGACCGAGGGCGAAATTTTGTATAAAGGACAAGACATCACCAAATTGTCTAAACGCGACATTCGAAGTCTGCGCAAAGAGATACAGATTATTTTTCAAGATCCGTTTGCCTCGCTCAATCCGCGAATTCCTGTGGGCGCTGCTATTTTAGAACCGATGAAAGTCCACGGTTTGTGTGCGAATGATGCTGAACGCAAGGAAAAAGTAATCGAACTACTCGAACGCGTTGGTTTGGACGCTTCCTATTATGGAAGATATCCGCATGAGTTTTCGGGTGGACAACGACAACGTATTGGAATTGCTCGAACCATTGCTTTGCAACCTAAATTGATCATTTGTGACGAATCGGTTTCTGCGTTGGATATTTCGGTGCAGGCGCAAGTATTGAATCTATTAAACGAACTCAAAGATAATTTTGGCTTTACTTATATTTTCATTTCGCACGATTTGGCAGTCGTAAAGTATATTTCAGATCAGTTGTTAGTCATGAACGCGGGACAAATTGAAGAATTGGGTGAAGCTGATGCCATTTATGCAAATCCTAAATCGAAATACACCCAAAAACTAATTGATGCGATTCCTAAAGGCATTTAATCTCGTTTATTCTTCCTTTTTATAGTACTTCCTGTAGTTGCCATAATTTCACTTTCTTTTAACTACTTTTCCTCCTAGCCGCTTTTGAAAATTCCGTATCTTTAAGAGATGAGCTTAACCAGAGAACAAAAACGCGCCTTTCGATCCTTATTATTTAAACATCAAGATGGACTTGCCATTACAGCTTCTATTGCGGTATTAGAACAGCACGGAGTTTTTGATTTTTTGGAAAATGAAACCTCAACTTCTTTCACGGCTATTACTAAAAAGTTTCCACAGTTTCATGCGGGTTATTTGAATGTTTCGTTACGAAGTCTGGCTTCGCAGGGCATTGTAACATATTCCGTGACTACTCATGAAATTCAGATTGAAACTACTGCAAAGTTTACTCATTTTCTACGCCATATAGCGCATTATGTCAATTTTAATACGCTGTTTGAGTATTATTACGAGCTGTTGAAAGAACCGTATCAATTTCCATTGGTGGACGTTGACAAATTAATTTCTTTCGCCAACTATTGGGCTATCACAAAAAAAGCCTTTGAAGCAGATGTGTACTATCAACACGAAGTTTCCTTTCATTTAGAAGGTGTTTTGATAGCGCCTTTGCTGGTGTATTTGGGCTATCATGCTGATTTGGAAGCTATTGAAACTTCAATATTTTTGGAAGATGCTTCACTTTTAAAAGTGCTACAGTTGTTGGAGTTACACGATGGCAATGCGCTTACTACCAAAGGGGAATTTTTATTTGCCAAGAGTTATGCCTATGGTGTTACTACCTCGTATATACCTATCATGCGACATAAAGAAACCTATTTGAAAGGTGATTTTTTGCCTTTTTTTCAGAAAGATCATTTAGGCAACGAACAGCATGTATTTCGCGGTATTAATGTTTGGGGAAGTGGTGGCTCGCATGCGACGTATTTTAATAAGTTTGATGCTGTTTTGGTTGATATTTTTAATAAACCTTTAGAAGCGCAACCGAAAGGAATTATTGATGTCGGTTGTGGAAATGGCGCCTTGTTAGAGCATATTTTTGATTTGATTTGGAACAAAACCCAACGCAAAGACGATTTGAGCACCAACAAACTGATTTTGATTGGTGCCGATTATAATAAAGAAGCGTTATTGAGTACCAAACGAAATTTGGAAAGAGCCAATGTATGGGCAGAAGTGGTTTGGGGCGATATTGGGAATCCCGCTGAGATTGATCAGAAGTTACAGGAATTGTATGATGTGAAGTTGGAAGAATTGCTAAATGTGCGTTCCTTTTTGGATCATAACCGCCCTTTTAATTCGCCTACGGGCACCTACGCTGGAAATTTGTTATCTACAGGAGCATTTGCCCATCGCGGAAAACACTTGCACAATTCCGATGTAGCGCAAAGTTTGATAGAACATTTTCAAAAGTGGAAACCTTATATTGAGAAGCACGGTTTGTTGTTTATCGAACTGCATACCGTAGCGCCAAATACTGTAGCTTTAAATTTAGGAAAAACACCGTGTACTGCGTATGATGTTACTCATGGTTTTTCAGACCAGTACATCGTAGAGCTAAATATATTTTTAGACGCCATTACCAAAGCAGGCATTTCCATTGATCCGAATCACTCCTATCGTTTCCCAAGCGAGGAGATTTCTACGATTAGTATTCATTTGATTCGGTAGTATTATTTTTCTTTTTACTTTTTCTTCTTTTTGGAGATTTCTTCTGCTAGGAGCAGTGCGTTGTAGGCGTTGACTATTTTTCCTGATTTGGATAGGGAACTGAAAGGGACTAATTCTTTTTCTTTACTTGTAGATGGTTTGTTGACCATCATATCAAAAGAAACTCCTGATTCCATAATGATTTGTTTTACTTCTGCTGCGGTTAGGTTTGGGTAGTAGGAACGAATAAGAGCAGCTGTTTTTGAAACCATCGGGGTTGCTAAAGAAGTTCCTTGATTATAATAGTTCTCTCCATCAGGTAAATACACATAAATACTATCACCTGGCGCGAAAATATCAACATGAATTTTATTATAATTTGAAAAATTAGTTGCCAAATTTTCATCAAGTGTCTTACCACTAGCGGCCACAGAAATAAAATTAGCTACTATCTCTTCACCTTTTTCATTAACATCATTAGGATAATATTTATTTAAGTCATTCTCTATATTTTTAGCATTATTTCCTGCCGCGTACATTATTAATACATCTTTAGATGCAGCATATTTTACAGCATCTATAATCCACTTGGTATTTAATGAAAGTTCTTTACCTAAACTCATATTAATAACTTTTGCACCATTATTAACCGCATAACGAATAGATGTGGCAATATCCTTATCATTTTCATCGCCATTCGAAGAGATAATAATTGGCATTATCTTTAGAAACTTTTTTCTGTTATGATCTGCAATTATTGCAGCAACTTGAGAAGCATGATATGATAAACTTATATCATGAAATAATTTAGGACTTCCATAAATAGAATCATTTATGTTATAAGCATCATCTCCTATATTTACCCTTTCATCATAATTTAGATTTAGACACTTCTGTAAAATATTTTCAGCGTTGTATTGATATGTTTTTATCCAATCTTTTGTAATTCCATACTTAATACAATCTGACACAAAATAAATCAAATTTGCTTTTTCTTGATTTGAATCTTTTAGAGCTAAATAGAGACTATCGAGACTTTTAGTATTGTAATCTTTGTTAGGGAAAAATTCACTTGCAGTAGCATAAGCTTTATCATAATTATTATTTAGAAAATTCCCATAATCCTCTTGACTTTTAACAGATTGTAATTGAAAGGAAAAATCTTTTTGAGCTTTCCTGTATATTTCATAATTACGCCCTAAAGTAGAAGCTGTATCAATATCAGCTTCAAGAAGTGTATTGAATTTTCTTAAAATACGAGTGGATTCAAAATGACAAAATTTAGTATACTTTCCATTAGTATTGGCTATGAAATTCCATCCATTATAGTCATCAATATAGCCATTGTTATCATCATCGATATTATTATTAGGTACTTCATCTACATTTATCCAAATATTATTTTTAAATAAATCTAGTTTAATATTTAACTCGGAATCAATTACTGCTACAACGACTGTATCTTCTATTTGTTTCCTATCTAAATAGTCAAAGGCTTTTTTCAGGCTTATTCCTGCAACAGAATCAAGAGTTATATCTTTTAAATACCAATATTTATTATAATCAATTAAAGATTCTTTTTTAATTTCTTTGTTTGAACATTCAATAAAAAACAATGTCGATATGATAACAAAAAATATAACTCTAGTTTGCATAAATGATATTTTAGTTACAATTAGGATTGCACGATACAACTGTTGGAGGTGTAGTTGGATTCGAAGTAGTGAATTGAGTTGTTTTTGTTCTAGTCACAGTTCCAGTAGTTCCTGTATTAGTATTTCCTCCCAATACACTATTAATTTTAGCTACTTGATACTTACTTAAATTTAGTTTTTTCGTTTTACTTTTCATTTTTATTGTGTTTAAAATTTTATGAAGCAAAACAACATAAAATCAGTGAATTGACACTAAAAAAACATAAGAGAAATATCTATTTTCCCGAATTTAGTTAAAATTACTAAGATTTTTTCAACTCTCTTATAAAATAAGAAACTTGAACTCCCGTATGCTTTTTAAAAGCTTTAGAAAAAGAATCTACACTTTTATAACCTATTTCATTTGCGATAGATTTTATAGTATATTTCCTCAACTCCGCGTTTTTCTTCAGTTCTTTAACTGAATATTCAATTCGTAAATCGTTAATGTAGTCTCTAAAGTTTTTGTTTTTGTAATGATTAATAATCTTAGAAATATATTTTGTATTAGTTCCAAATTTTTGTGCTAATATTTCTCTAGTCAATTCTTGTTCTAAAAATTCTTTTTTTGTCTCAAAAAGAGAAAGCTTATCTAAGATAGATATCACTATTTCTTCTGGAATCCCCAAACTCTTTTCTTGTATATTTTGAGTTTTATTTTGTTTTTTATAATCATCACTGATTAATTCTTCGAAACGCTTTTTATAAAATAATTTCTTTCTATGATTATAATATATTATCAGAGTAGAAATTATCACTATAATTATTAAAAAAATTATCTTCCACTTAGAAGACTTTTCTTTTTCAGCCGCAATAACCAACTGCTGCTGTAAATCATTTTTTTCATTTTCTAAGGCACGGGTATCATATCTTTTGGTAATATTTTT
>JBCCLH010000074.1:0-19954 GCA_039026955.1 Bacteroidota bacterium | reverse complement strand
TTGTAAATCAAAAAGCGCGCGTAATTTTTCTTCGACCGTAACTTCTTTCTTCTTTGCCATATTTATGAATACTTGATTGGATTTGTATTTTCTGCTGATAAAATGATCGCAAAATTAGGAATTTTTTTCGTAAGATGCTCAAATAAAAGATTTTTTGTGTACTGTTCGCTTTCGTAGTGACCAATATCTGCCAAAATAAGTGTGCCCTCTGCCTTGAAAAAATCGTGGTATTTCAAGTCTGCTGTGACATAGGCATCTACGCCTGCACGTTTGGCAGCTCCAATGGCAAAGCTTCCGCTTCCACCCAAAACGGCTACTTTTTGAATCATTTTTCCAGACAAAGCCGAATGTCTCACTACAGGAACGTTCATTTTTGTCTTTAACAGCGTCATAAAGTGAACTTCATTGATCGGTTTTTTGAACTCTCCAATCATGCCCATTCCAATATGTTGGTTTGTATTTTCTAGCGTCGTAATCTCATACGCTACTTCCTCATACGGATGTGCTTTATGCAAGGTTTTGATCACTTTTCCTTCTAAATGTTTGGCAAAGGTAATTCCGAGTTGAATCTCTTCTTCAAAATGCGTTTCTCCTTTTTTTCCAATTGTAGGATTGGAATCGTCATTTCCTTGAAAACTTCCCAAACCTTCTACAGTAAAGCTACAGTTTTCATAATTTCCGATGCTTCCAGCGCCAATCGCGAATAACGCATTGCGAACAGCTTCTGCATCTTTTTTAGGGACAAACGTGATCAGTTTTTTAATCGTTTCTTTCTGTGGGATTAAAATCGATTTATTTTTTAACCCTAATTCGTCACAAATACGATCACTTACACCATTCCATGAATTGTCAAGTGCAGTATGCATTGCGTAGATGGCAATGTCATGTTTGATGGCTTTAAGTACCACGCGTTCCACATAGGTTTTTCCTGTAATCTTTTTTAATCCTGAGAAAATAATCGGATGAAAACTCACAATCATGTTGCATTCTTTCTCAATCGCTTCATCTACTACATTTTCGAGTGTGTCTAACGAAATTAACACACCTGAAACTTCTTGTTCACTGTTTCCGACTAACAATCCAACATTATCAAAATCTTCCGCATAGGCGAGCGGACAGAATTCTTCAATGCACGACATGATATCTTGAACTTTCATCTTATTTCCTTTTTATCAAATATAGAAATTAGCCGTACAAAAAGATAAAAAAAAGCAAAAACTCCTTCAATTTTGAACGCTTATGTGAATAATTCAACGCTTGCAAAGTATTTTTAGGGTTGAATGTCGTAAACAACTATCTTCAAAAGAGAAATTAAAACAATTCACCATGAAATTATACTTGACACCATTGCTACTTTTTGTCACAACTTTTCCAGCATTTTCACAATCACGAAGCGGAATTATTCCTATTGAAGACGATCGTTTGTTTAAAGTCGTACTAGAAATTAATGAACACAATGTGCTTTCGCGAAGCAACGAATATTTCCGAATGCAAGCCATTAAAGTCGTCAGTGATGAACGTGCTACGGATGACGAAGAGATTCAAGCATTTAAAAGTTTTTATTACATCGTTATTGCCGATTATGAGGAATCGCCACAAGGAAAATTGTATAAAACTGAAAACCTGATTTCACCACAAATCTTCGTCTATCCAGATAGTTATAAGTTTTTTAAAATTTTAATTACACATGGCGAACAGCAGGAAAATCAGTTGGTGTTGTTTGCGTCGAATGAGAAGATTTATGTGAAAAAGGGGTGAGGTTATCAAACCATTTCCCTAAAAAATCATACTTTCGCTTTTATGCGAAGACTTCGATTGATTTTATTGCCTTTTTCTGTGGTGTACGGTGCTGTTGTGTTTGTGCGGAATTGGCTGTTCGACAACGACTATTTAAAATCAACTTCCTATGACTTTCCTGTGATTTGTGTTGGAAACCTAAGTGTTGGTGGTACAGGAAAATCGCCGATGATTGAATATTTGATTCGTTCGTTGAAAGATACTCACAAAGTTGCAACGCTAAGTCGTGGGTATAAACGAAAAACAAAAGGTTTTTTATTGGCAGATGCAAGCACAACTGCTGCTGA
This sequence comes from Bacteroidota bacterium, assembly GCA_039026955.1. Taxonomy (GTDB): domain Bacteria; phylum Bacteroidota; class Bacteroidia; order Flavobacteriales; family Flavobacteriaceae; genus Kordia. The sequence goes on along the minus strand of JBCCLH010000074.1, from coordinate 17,870 downwards.
TATTGGTGACGAACCGTTACAGTTTTATCACAAATTCAAAGATGAAATTCAAGTGGCGGTAGAAGCAGAACGTACCGTAGGAATTGAAACCTTGCGAAACTTAGAGCATGCTCCGGAAGTTATTTTACTAGACGATGCTTTTCAACATCGAAAAGTCACAGCAGGTTTTCAAATTCTCTTGACACCTTTTTACGATTTGTATGCCAACGATTTTATGTTGCCTGCGGGAAATTTACGCGAACCGATTTCAGGAGCGAAACGCGCAGATGTGATCATTGTAACGAAATGTCCCAAAGAAATTTCTGCGGAAGCGCAAACCAAGATTCAGCAAAAGTTACGTCCAAAAGCCAATCAAGAAGTGTTTTTTACGACGATTGCCTATTCCAAAACGGTTCAAAGTGATACAGAAGAAGTGTTGCTGACCGATTGGAAAGGTTCAGAATTTATATTGATCACAGGAATTGCAAATCCGAAACCGTTGTTGGAACATTTAAACGATCAAGCATTACAGTATACACATTTAAAATACGCCGATCATTATGATTTCAGCGAAAGCGATATTGAAACCATCCAACAAAAAGCAGGCAATAAAAAGATGCTGACTACCGAAAAGGATTTTATGCGCTTGCAAGGCAGTTTGGAAAATTTATATTACTTGCCGATTCAGGTGGAGTTTTTACAGAAAGAAACTGTATTTCAAAAGAAAGTTACAGATTTTCTTGCTGCATATGCTCGTTGAATCTTTGTCTATTCCCAATAAAAATGCGCTACTTTTTCAATAATTTCTTGAGGAGAACTTCCTGTAAGATTCGTTAATAGTATAATTGTCAAATTATCTTTTGGATAGACAATCAAGCTTGCACGTCCTCCGCCAATCGGAGCTATCGCAGGATGTTTTGTACGTTGTATCACAGGCCAGCCATACGCATATGCATTTAAAAGATCGCCAAAACCTCCATACTTGCCATTATTCATAGGAAGCGGTGTCCACATTTGTTTTTTGCTGTTATCTGAAATAAATATTCCTTTTTCCAGTGCTAAAAGCCATTTAGACAAAGCAGTTGCTGTTGTAAAAGCGCCTGTATCTGCTTGTAGTATTGGAGAAAGCTCTTCTTTTATTTCATACAGTTTTTCACTTTTCACATATTCATTTGTGAGTTTGTTTTTTAGATAATAAATATAGGTAGTGGTTTTGTTTTTAACAACGTCAAATGAGTTTCCAAAAATTACTTTTTCTGAGATTCCTACAGGATCAAATTGATTTTTTTGTAAAAATACTAGATAGCTCATTCCACTTATTTTTTCAATAATTTTTTGAATTAATAAATAATTGGTGGCATTGTAGCTAAAACGTTCTCCAGCTTCAAATTGTAGCGGTTCTTTTTGTACTTTTTTCCACGCAAAATCTTCGCCTTTTCCGCCTATCAATCCTCCATTTTCTAAATCTTCGATGTCAGGCAAACCAGAAGTGTGATTTAATAATTGCGTAACCGTCACTTTTTGCCATTTTTCGGGAAGATTATTTAAATAGTTGGCTATTGGGTCGGATACGTTGACTTTTTTTGCTTCAACCAATTGCATGATGGCAGTTCCCGCAAAAACTTTGGCAATTGAATTGATAGAGAATATCGTATTTTCATCCACAGGAACAGAAAATGCAACTTCAGCTAAACCGATTGGTTCCGAAATGAGTACTTTATTGTTTTTAATAACCACAACTGCAGCTCCTGGAATTTTTATCCTTTGGATTTCTTTTGTGATTGCTGCTAAAAATTGATCTTTTACGGTTTGTGACTGAGAAGTTTGTGCAGTTGCTACTATACTGACGATGAACGCTAAAAAAGTTTTTTTCATTAGGTGTTTAATTTCATTCTGTATAAAGACACGTAAAAAGAATGCGTGTTACAGTTTTTTAAATTATAATTTTCGATTGATATGATTGCAATTTCAGAATGATACCAAATAAATTTTAAGATGTGACTTTAGAAGCGAAGTTGCTTTGGTAGCCTAGGACGCTGTGAATGTTTTGCATAGCCTTAGCTACGGAAAATATTCGCAAGAAACTAGGATGCCAAATGAACGAGCTTATATGTTGCATCTCAAAGTTTATTTGGTATGACTTCTACGGTTTATTTTTAGCTGATGTATTAACTTTTAAGCACTTTTTGTTCGGTATTTTCCAAATAGGACCAAAGCTATAATCGCTAATAGAACCATCAACACATACCAAATTGTATAGGAATTGGTAATTTCAACCACACTTTCATCACCGTACAGAATGAAACCGGTCCAATAGTACGGCTGCGCTAGTTTTGTGCCTTGATGTTTGCTGAGATAGTTCAATTTTGCCTTTTGCAACGCTTCCGATTTGGTGTTGCCATCTTTTAAGTTTGCATAAAAACTTCCCATAATTTCACTTGTCGATTGATCTGGAACTTCCCATAAACTCACCACGGTTGCCGGAACGCCCGAAAAGGTAAAAGCACGCTGAAACGATTCTAAGTTTCTGCCCGCGCTTTCTTTTCCCAAACCAGTGTTGCAGGCACTGAGCACAGCTAAATCCGCTTTGAGTTGCAGCGCGTAGAGTTCTTCCAAATACAAATCATCGTCAGTTTGAGTGTTTTTGTTGAAGAGCAATCGACTCAATCCGGGTTCTTCAGTGTTGATTTCCGCATGCATTGCCAAGTGTAAAATGCTGGCTTTGGGCGCTGTGTCAAAGAAATATGTTTTGGAAATATTGTCGCCAATATAGGTTTCAGACGGAAACAGTTTGCTGATAATCTCTGCTTCTTTCTCTGCACCTTGTAAGAAAGAAGAGTTGTTACTTCTCGTGGCAACTGCGATGTCCGTTCTTGGATAGGTTGGTGCGTAAATCGCCAATATGCCTTTATCTGTCGGTTGTGGCTGATTTGCTAAGTCGATAAAACCTAGGTTAGATGTATAGCGAATTTCATGATTTTCTGTGAGGAATTGCTCGTTTTTTTGGAGAATTTCAAATGCAACTCGATACAATTCACCATCAGGATTGATGATGATTTTTGTGAATCTTTCGTCAATTTCTGGCAATAGTTTTTTGGATAATAAACGCGCTGCCGCAATATCGTATTTTCGATTGCGAATGCTATTGATGAGTGTTTCTTCCAACATAATTTCTGCATCACTCCACGAGCGCAATTCCCAATCGATAGTTTCAGAAGTTATGGAGAAGATGGCGATTTCTTTATCGAGAATGATGTATTTCAGAACCAATTCATCATTGCGTAAGCTTTTTTGAAGCGAATCAATTTCAAACTTTTGATTGCTCAATAGTTCTAAGTTTGGAAACTTTTTGTTGGTGTAAATTAAATGATCGGCGATGAGTTCTTGAATGGAATCTATCGTGCGAATGTTTTCTCCTTTTTTTGCAGCCGTGAGTTGTGTTCGTAAATTAAGATGTCTAAATTTTAACGAATCTAGTTGTGGTAATTTATTTGTGAATCGGTTTTGATAGAAACGCTGCCACGTCATTTGATTCATAATGGTTTCGGTGCGACTCAATAAATTTTCTATGGAGATTGTTGCGGAATTTTTATGTTCCTTTTTTGCAATCAGTGAACCATGTAAAATTCTTCGCAAGACATCATTTTGATTAGGATTAAACTTTGTCTTCGCATAACTATTTTCAAATTGAATAAACGCAATACGATAGAGGTTGGTAATTGTTTGTCGTACTGCAGGATCATTTTTATAGTATTTTTCTAGTTTTTCAGCAACTCTTCTAATCAAGCGTGCTTCTCCGTATACTTTACTCGGTTTAAAGTTGCTGTAGTCTTTTGCGAGCGTTGTTGTGTCTGAATGAATTTGTGCAATGACATCATGAAATATGTGTAGTGCGCTGTCTTTTTGTTGTAATTTGGCTTTGATCAGTGCTTTTTGAGCCGAGAAAAAAGGTCTTCTATAATCCGTAGCGGACATCGCATTTAACAACGACACGATTAGATTTTCGGCTTCTGGCAATGCATTGGCAAGTGTTAAGGCTTTGCACTTATTGAAATTAAAGGTAATTAAATCACCAACATACTGTTTGTTTTCCACTAAATCAATGGATTTGTCCAAGTAGAAACTGCCCGCTTCGATATCTTTTGCTGTCGTCAGAGAATCGTGTTTGTGGCTGATGTACCAATCGCCCACATGATTTAGCGCAGTCGTATAATAGATTTGCTCATGTTCGTTGAATTCTGGCGAAGCGTGTAAATCGTCCAATCTTTCAACCACTTTTGTAAGTGCCAAACTGTCTTCTTTGGTTTTCGCGAGTTTGTAGAGTAAATAGGCTTCTCGGTATGCCAAGACGATTTCATAGCGATCGGGACGTGTTTTATCAAGATATGTTTTGTTGTTTTGATAGGTTTTGTACGCCAATCGAATGTATCGTTTTGCATCTTTAATATTGCCATGATATGCAGATTGACTCGATAGAAAAACATGTGCATCTACCAAATAATCCAAATCAAGTTCATAGTCGTCCGATAAATAGTTCAACGCCGTTTTCATGCTGAGTTTTGCACGTTTGGCAAAGTTCATCCCAGATTCTCCGTAGGCTCTTTTATAATATAACACACCTGTATTGTGAATGCCGCGTTTGCTTTTATTCTTCACACAAAAAGGAAGTCCGTTATTGGCACTTTTAATACTTTCTAAATAGTTTCTTGTATAATAATTCCCTTCAAACTGGTTGTAATACAAATCGGCTACATCGAGACTGTCCTTTTCCGTTTTGGGTTGAACATTGTTGAGGTGTTTCTCTAAATAGTCTAGCAACTTGTCATATTGCTTCGTATTGTTGAGTGCATTAGACGTTTCCCAAAGAATTTGAATGCTCGGCGTGGTCACAGAATCTTGTGGTTGGTTTTGGGAGAACCGACTGTTTGTTGCCGTTGCATATGTGCACATCAATACCATACAGCTTATACAAGCTAGATAGTTTCCTATTGAGAACCATGGTTTTTGTCTATGCACTTTATTTCTTTGGTTAGATAGATACTGCTCTAAAATACAATATTTTCTATTGTGGTATTTTAGAAAAGTCCAGTACTTTTTGCAATTTCTAAAGCAATGCTTTTATAATCTCGTTTTTTGGCTAATTCTTCTTTGTTAAATGGTGAACCTGGAACATTGATGGTAATGATATATCCATCCATTTTTACAGCGAGTTCTCTCTTTTTTCCTGTCCAAATAGCAGCTTGCCCAAAACCACTGATAAACTCAGCCGATTTAGACATTTTTTTTCGGAGTTCCCAAGTTTCTATCCAGTTTTCTCCTTCTGCTAATTTGTCTTCCACAGCAAAAATAGTTCCCGAAAGGAAATCATATTTACTATCTGTATTTTCATTTGTATAGACGAGAAATCGACAACTTTTGGTCGCGAAGGTTTGTCCATCATCAAATAGAATTTGAGTCGCGTCAGGATACAATTCTTTTACTTTGGCTTCAGTAATAAATTCGCACATGTTTTTTGGAAGCGATGCAAATTCTTTTTTGTTGCCATTAAAATTTTTGTTGACAAAATTGGTATCTCCTAAATCTTGTCCAATGATGGTATTTTTATCGCCAAAGCAAGCAGTAAAAAAGAAGGATAAGACGACAATAGTTGCAATATGTTGTAAAGTTTTCATTTGTTTTTTTGGTTGATTTGATACACTATGAAACACAATGAATTTTTTAAACTCATTGTGTTGGCTTACATTCATAGTGACATTAGTTAATAATAAGTTTCTTCAATTTGGTAGCTGTGGAGGTTTTAATTTGTACCATGTACATTCCACTCGAAAGTGCTTCTAGTTGTATTATTTCTGAATTGGTATGTATATTTTCATTGTTGAGAATCAGCTTTCCAGACATGTCGTAAATGGTAATTTGTTCCAAGTTTTTAGGTGCGCTAATGTTCACTTGATTTTGCGCTGGATTTGGAAACATACGAATCTCATTGACATCACCAGAAATATCATTCACGCTAAGTGTGCTTGTGTCCTGTACTTCCAGAATAAAGCCTCCGTTCAAGTTTGAGTTAGTTGTCAAAGCCGAACGATTCATCGTATCTGCTTCTAACCAAACTTGTAGGTAATACGTAGCATTTGGTGTTAAACCCGTAACGGCTAATCCACCTTCTTGACAAGCAATGGGCGCTGCATCACTACAAGAAGCATACAAGGCAATTTTTCCAATAAGTGGTGGCGCATTGATGGTCATGGTGACACTTCCAGAAGCTGGTGCTGGAAATTGATACCAAATATCTAAAATGGTAACGCCGCTTCCTTGACAGCCTGGTGTATTGCTGCTATTGCCAGCATTGACTGTAGTTCCAGAAGCTGGTTGTAATAAGGTAATTGGAGTTGCCTGCGCACAATCGTCATTGGAAGGCGCACAATTGGTACTGAAGCCAGCAAAATTATTGGTTGGAAATGCCCAAAAAAGATTACTCCACGCAACATCATCTACTTCTACACAGCTTAGCGATGCATTGTCTTTCACACGAAAAGTCTGTCCGATATTGGTATTGTTTCCACTTTTGATATAAATAGTTTCCAAAAGCGGATTGTCCTCTGCACGTACACTAGAAAGTGCCGTATTTGCAGAAAGATCGATGTAGGTCAACTGTAAATTTTCATCAAATTCAATACTTTCTAACAAGGCGTTTTGCGTCACATTCAAATTCACTAATGTGCTATTGCCATTCGCTAATAACATTCGTAACGCTGTACAACTTGAAAAATCTAATATAGGCACGTTGACAAAATTGATAAAAACGTCTTCTAGGAGTGGATTGTTTCCAAGAATAATCGCCTCCATGTCGTTGTTCATATCCTGAATATTAAGTTCGGTAAGATTGGTATTGCTGGTAAAATCTAAATTGGTAAAAGGCGATCTAGAAATACTCACAAACGTAAGATTTACCAAAGCGCTTAAGTCAACGTCAGTGTCTGTTACGTCACGAATCACCAACTCTTCTAAAGCTGTTAAATTTTCAATAGGAGATAAGTCAGCGATGGCATCAGAAACTCTTAATTCTTTTAATGCCACAAAATCTTGTAATCCTGTAATATCAGATACCACGAAGTTTCCAAAGTCGAAATCTTCTAGCGTGTTAATATTTGCGGTAAATACTAAATCATCGAGTGGACCGGAATCGAGACCCAATTGTTGCAGTCTAAATTCAAGTCCATCATCAGGAACAAAAGTAGTTTGTGCAGCAACAATCGCGCTACAAAAGCATGCAATAAGTACGAGTAATTTTTTTTTCATGTATGCGTGTATTATGTATTAGATATGGAATGAAACGAGATTGTCTAAAAACTCTTCATGGACGTCATTCTAAGCTTGATACTGAATCAAGTCCAGCAAAGGCTTCAGAATCTCATCATGTTGATTTACAACTGTTATGAGAAACCGAACTTGATTCGGTTTGACGAAATCTGTATTTTAAAAAGCTTCGTTTCACTAGAGAGGATTTAGAACATTTTTCTATATTCTTTCGGATTGATGGTTTTGCTGATATTTTCTTTAATTTCAATGATCTCACTCTTCATTTTTCCTTCACTAGATTCCACGGTGTATTCCATGATAAGACCGTTTATGATGCTGTTATTTTTTACAAACCAATTTGGTAGTTTGATGCTTGGAGCTACCCAAATACTCACTTTTGTATTGCTGTCAGATAAGTTATATTCATGACACGTAGCGCCTAAAATGGTTTTGGTATTTCCTGTTTTGTTAAACTTTCCATAATCGTGATTCGCCATTTGATCTGTTGGATTCTCTATTTTTTGTCCGCCCATCATTCCGTTCGACATGCGTAATTTCATTCCTGCAGATTCTACAAAAATGTGCACATTTCCTTTGTCGGTAACAATGATCGATTCGCCCGTCATTTCTGCTTCTGAGTAATCGCTCATATCCACTTTCATCGCCACATAATCTGCTTTCGGATTGATGAGATAGGACATGATATACGTTCTATTCTGCTTAGGAGCTGTGATTTTATTGACTGTTTCATACGAAAATTGATAGATTCCCGGCGTAGGCGTGTTGCCTGTTGTTGGCGTGATGCTGTATCCTGAGTTGGATGTATTTTGAGTTTCTTGTGTTTGGGTAACAGTTTCCTCAGAAGTGTATTTTGGACTGTCACCATCAATAGTACCACTTATGGAAGTCTCGTAAAAACTTTCTGAAAAATCATCGCTATTGGCTTTGCGAATTACGGTTCTTAGTGAAGCATTTCCTGAAAAACTCACTTGAATTTTTTCATCTGAAAGTACTGTCAGCGTTACTTCTCCTTTTAAAACATCGTAATTCTGATAATCGTCCGTAACGGCACGTACTTTATTATCTTCTGATTTTTTATTGTACGGTAATTGCGGATCATATCCGAGTTGCATACTGGCTTCTTCAGGAATTTTAAAAGTGCGTTTGGTAGCGTTGGTATTTCCTTTTAAATCTTGATCGGTTTTGATTGTAATATAAAATCCATCGTAAATATCTGCTTGATGCGACCACCAATTTCCTGAAATTGTATAACCAGTATCCGTTTTTCCAACTTTTACTTGACTTACTTCTGTAATAGCAACATTTCCATATTTTTGAGCGTGGTTGATGCTAATATCACCAAAATCTTTTTTTGCAGTATCCGCTTTTGTGTTATTTGTTGTTGGTGTTGGTTTTCCTTGATTTCGATCGCCTCTACCTTCAATAGCACCGTCAATAGTTTTATCTACTTCTTCGTCTACCTTATTGATTACTTTATTTTCAATATTTTTTGCTTTTTCTTTTGCTCTCTTTTTTAATCTTTTAAATAATTGAGCATCAGCATCTTGAAAAGAAACTAAACAAATGATTAAGAAGAGTATGCGTAAATTTGATTTCATGATAAATACGTTTGTTTATCCTTTTGTATATTTAGCAAGCTTAATATTAACAGCTACAGAAAAATTTTTTTGATTTTCTGTTAATATTTTAATTTTTAAAACCACCAATGAGTAGAAATAGCACAGATGCTGAGTTACAAGATTTGTTACGATCTGACAATAAAAAGGCGCTTGAGACTATTTATATAGAATACAAGGATGAATTTCTGAATTATGCAAAAAAGTATGGTTTGGATGTGTATAACGCCACTGACATCTATCAAGATGCTATCATTGCCATGCATCATAATTTTGTGAATTCGAGATTGGTATTGACCTCAAGTTCTATAAAAACGTATCTGTTTGGTATTGGAAAATTTAAAATTTTAAAGAAATTAAAAGAAGCAAAAACGCTTTTAAACGTAGAAACAAAAGAAGAAGCTTATACTGAGATCACCCTTGATGAACCGACGCCTTCGGAGCGATCGGTGACGTTGAGTGCTTATTTAGACAGTATTTCAGAGAGTTGTAGAAAAGTGTTAGAACTGTTTTACTACCGAAATTTGACCGTAGACGAAATTGTACAAGTAACCGAGTATAAAGATGGAAATACGGTGCGAAGTCATAAATCGAGATGTTTGAAACGTTTGAAATCGTTGTTTAAAAAAGTATAATGAATAAGGAAGAATTTATACAAGATTATATCGCCAATCGCTTGTCGGAGGAAGAAACAGCGCGTGCAGAAACACTGTTAAAATCAGATGCGGAGTTGCAAGCATTGTACGAAACGCATCAAGAGTTGGCAGCAGCGTTTAAAATTTCGAATGATAAAGCGCTAAAACAACGCTTGCAAGCATTAGATTCGACAAGTGATGAACCTGAGCTAACTTCTAATGTAAAGAAGAAAAATAATTTTAAGATATTCAGTCGCCTTGCCATTGCGGCTATTTTTATTGTGGGCGCTTTTATTGTGTTCAATCAATTTACGGCAAGTGAAGATTTATTTGATTCTTATTTTGAAGTCTGCCCGAATACGTATTTGCCAGTTACCCGAGGAACTACAAACCAAGATGTCACTTTTGAAGCTTTTAAAGCGTATGAGAGTACGAATTATTTGCAAGCAGAAATTGCCTTTAAGGGATTACTAGCGAATGAGGACAATCTAAGTATTCGATTTTATTATGCGATGTCATTGTTGAATCAAGAAAAGTTTGACTTGGCTTTGAATGAGTTGAATACATTGACTACAAAAACCTTCGATTACCAAGCAGAATCATTGTGGTATGCAGCGTTGATTGCCTTAGAAAAAGGCAATTCGGAAGCGGTTAAAAATCAACTTGGAAAATTGCAAGAGTTGAATCCGAATTATAAGTCAGCAGAAGTTCAAAAAATTCTAGAAAAATTACCATAAAAGAAGAAAGGTGAGTCGAAACTCACCTTGTCCTTTAACTAACCAATCCAAAATTTATTCGAAATGAAAACAAAGCGTGATTGCTTTTGTTTGATTTCAATTAATAAATAGCAAATCGTATGCCAAAATATACTTTTTGTAGACGTTTAAAGTGCTAAATATTTGTTAATGAATGGTGTTACGTAAGAATATTGGAAATTTTCTGGTAGAATACTTCCGGATCAAATGGTTTGGAAATGACTTCGTTAAAACCGTCTTTTAGGAAATCACCTTTGTTGTCGTCCAATGAAATTGCAGTTAAGGCTATGATTGGCGTAGAAACATCAAATTTTCGTATTTCCTTAGTCGCTTCCACTCCGCTAATGCCTGGCATATGAATGTCCATCAAAATAAAATCATAACGGTTGCTACGTGCATAATCGATGGCTTGATAACCATCATCTGCAATGTCACAAGTCATATTTTGCTTGGCAATAATCTTCTTCGTAATGACTTGGTTGATTTTGTTGTCTTCCACCAATAATACTTTGAATCTTCTGCTTTTCAGATCTGTTTTTTCTTCTTCAGTAGCTGCTACACTTGTGATTTCTGGCGCGAGTTTATCGAGAATCAAAGCAAAACGAAACGTAGAACCTTCGCCCAATTTACTTTCTAGCTCAATGTTGCTTTCAAGCAATTCCAACAGACTTTTTACAATGGTCAATCCTAAACCTGTTCCACCATATTTACGATTGATTTGTATCGAACCTTGTGAGAAACTATCAAAAATATTCTCCTGCATTTCTTGCGAAATTCCAATTCCATTATCTTTAATTTCGAATTGAATATGTTGCTGTTCCTCGTCTTGTTCAAGAATGCGAGCTGAGATTTCAACCACGCCATCTTTGGTGAATTTCAATGCATTACTGATGAGGTTGATGAAAACCTGTGACATTTTTAAATAATCTCCGACTAACTTTTCAGGAATGCCTTTATCGAGATTTAAGATGATTCGATTGTTGTTTTCTTTAGAAGTTTGCGTGAGCGAATTCACCACATCATTTAGCACTTTCTTTAGGTTTAAAGGTGCTTTTTCAACGGCTAATTTTCGCGCTTCAATTTTATTTACTTGTAAAATATCGTTGATGAATGTCAACAGATAATCTCCAGAAAATTTTAAGGATTTTAAGTGTTCTTTTTGAGTTTCACTCGGATTTTCTTCCAACAATAAATGTGTCAACCCAGTTACCGCATACAAAGGCGTCCGGAGTTCGTGGGTTACGGTCGACAAGAATTGCGCTTTGGCTTTCATCGCTTTTTCAGCGTTGTCTTTTGCCAATTGCAACTCAGAGTTTTTCTTTAATAATAGATTGTTTGTTTTTACCTTAATTTGATTGTTTCGGTAGAGTGAAATCGTCAATAAAGAAATGATAATCAACAGTGCTGAACTCAGAATAGACGTCAGTTTGTTTCGTTTTCCTTTTTGGTTGGAATCTTCATTCTGACGTTTCAATTCATCAATATACCGCTTTTGGAATTCATTATCGAAAAATGCATTGGCTTCTGCCATATTTTGCATATTTGCGATGTTGAAGATGGAATCTTTTATTTTGATATAGCGTTTTTGATAGCTGTATGCGTTTTTTACATCTCCCAAAACGTCATACGTGTCACTGATAATCTGAATACTCTGCAAATTGATCACTGGAAAATCATACGCGTTTGCAATTTTTAACGCTTCTTCTGCGTTCAGTTTTGCATTTTCGTACTTCCTTATTTTTGTATACGCTTTCGCCAGATTTAGATGCACTTTCGCACGTAAATAATTGGGCTGATACGGATCATTAATTGGTAATGAATTTTCAAAACGTTCAATAGCACGCCCGTTGATTCCTTGACTCAGATAGAACAATCCACGGTAATACTTCAGCTTATTGATATCATCGGTAGATTGGTATTTATCAAAAATCGCTTCAGCTTTCGTAAAGAAATTATCAGCATTGCTATACGAAGTACTTTTTGTAGCTGCTAAGGCTTGTAACACAAAATTATAGCCAAGTCCTAAAGAATCTTTAATTTCTTCCTGAATCTCTTTTGCTCTTAATAAATAATCGTTGATTTCTTCAGGATTGAAGTTATTGTAATTTTCTTCAACACCTATTTCCGCACGCAGCATATAAGCTCTCGCTTTGCTTTTTTGATCTTGAATGGAATCCGATAAATCTAAAATATTGGTCAGCTTTTCTAAGGCGCTGCTCATTTTAGCTTTCTTTTTAAATTCATACACATCCATAAAAGCGCGCTCTATGCTGTCCTTAATTTGATCTTGAGATTGAGCTTGGGACGTTATAGAGAATAAAGCAAACCAGAAATATAAAATGTGTCTTACTTTACACACCATGAAGTGATGAATTTATTCAAAAATACTTATTTATTTGAAATATATTGCATTAAATCAATTAATCTATTGGAATAGCCAATTTCGTTATCATACCAACCTACTACTTTTACCATCTTCCCAATAACGGACGTCATGAGCGAATCGAAGGTGCAGGAATACGGATTGTCAATTACATCTACAGAAACAATTGGATCTTCGGTATACGAAAGAATGCCTTTTAAGTTGGTTTCTGCTGCTTTTTTAAAGGCAGTATTAATTTCTTCGATAGAAGTTTCTTTTTTTACGTTGAATGTAATATCGGTCAACGAACCATCAGGCACTGGTACACGAATTCCGCAACCTCCAATGACATCCGATAGATCAGAAAATATCTTAGTCAACGCTTTCGCAGCTCCTGTTGTGGTAGGCACAATGCTTTGACTCGCGCCACGTGCACGACGTAAATCGCGATGCGGCTGATCGTGCAAACTCTGATCAGTGGTGTAGGAATGAATTGTAGTAATGTACGCTTGCTCAATACCGCACAATTCATTGATCACTTTCATCATCGGCGCCGCATTGTTTGTGGTACATGAAGCGTTGGAAATGATGGTTTCTGAACCGTCTAAAATATGTTCATTCACACCTAAAACAACCATTTTAATAGCATCATCTTGTGGCGGAACGGACAGTATAACTTTCTTAGCGCCATTAGCAATATGATGATCCAATACGGCTTTCGTTTTGAATTTGCCAGTCGCTTCCACTACAAAATCGATATTATAAGGTTGCCAATTCAGTGCTTCTATTTTGGAGATATTTGTTACGGGATACGATGTTCCATCCACTACAATTTCGGTTTCGCTGTGACGCACTTCATTTGGCAATACACCGTGAATACTATCATATTTTAATAAGTGACTTAGCGTTCGTGTGTCTGCTAAATCATTAATCACAACCACTTCAATCGTAGGATGATTGAGTAATAGGCGAAATAAATTTCGACCAATGCGTCCAAAACCGTTAATGGCAATTCGTATCATGTAAATGCTTTAAATTCAGAAGTCAAATTTACGGCTTTTTTAGTGTATTTATGGATTGTTTTTCCAAGCATGTAATTTTTACGATTTGTATAAGTTGCGTAAAATTACGCATGAAGCATCGTGTTGGTTTTTAGATATTTGAAAAGTAAAAATTAGAAAATAGTTGTCATCACATGTGATGTAAAATAAAAGGTATGTGTTAGTTCTGGTAAGCATTCATTATACAAAAGCGTTCGCATCCAATACGATGTACGACTATTTTCTTCTTTTGAAGTAATAAAAATTGATTCACTTTAAAAACAAAACACTATGGCAAATGTAACCCCAAATTCAAAAGGAAAGATAAGTGTACTTGATGAATTAGACGCTATTAAAAATTGGAAAACAGTAATAGAAACCAAAGGTGTAGATGATTTAAACAAAATGTTTACCAATTCAGGAAATTATTTTTCTTTAAATCTTGACAATGCTCAAAGTTGTAAAGTGCATATTTATTTTGGCTGCGATGAACAACTGGTAAATGTCCAATTATATATAATATTGGCAAATTATGATGAAAAAGGTTTGGATGAACTTTTAGGTACTGTGACTTTGAAAAGTTCTGTAGGAAAGCTAGAAACGTTGCAAGAAGAAATTAAAACTTGGAATACTGAATCCAAAAGAAAAGAATGGCTGAAGCAAGTATGTGACACTGGAAATATGTTGCAAGCTTTTGTAATTGATGCGACTGATTTTATGCCTGGACATACGAATGAATGTCATTTTGCACTAAAAGAAACTTCAACTTATGGACTTCAAGCTGACTTGGTAGTTGTTAATACACAAGCTAATGGAAGCAGAAGCATATTAAAAGATATGGCACGACCAGTTCCTCCATATAATAATGGATATAATAAAGGATATCCTTCTACAGATAAAGCTAATTTTAGAGTTTTAAAGAGTTAAGATATTAGCTTACGAAACAAAAAAAATATAATACATTTTAGCATATATGCTGATTAGAGATTAGTTACACAAAACCTACCAATACTTTTAATGCTTTTAGATATGCATGATCATAAATAAAGAATAAAATTAATGTTAGAGTTCATTTTTATTTTAATATATTTTGAGCAAAGAAGCGATTTTGACTTTTTGTTTTGCAACGAAAAGTCAAAACAACTTCAACTATTTATCAACCCCTAAGTTGCTTTTTTAACATAAAGTAACTTCTAAAACTTTAATTATTATGGCAGGATTAAACGACCCTTTACTTAGTATTGACAATTGGAGCGCACTTGCAAAAGAAGCTCCTAATGATGGAATTATATCTCTATTTGCAAAAAGTGGCAACAGCTTTCCCTTGACATTGAATGAAACAATGAAAGATGCTGAAAGGTTGCACATCTATTTGGGATTCAATACATCTGAAACGATTGAATTTTATGTAATACCAGCAGACATGGATGAAACCAGCAATAAGAGTATTGATACCTGTGGCGTATCTACTCCATTGGATGCTACGCAACAAAAAATAACAAGTAGTTCTAAATCACCTTTAGTGGGCTGGGTTAATAATTGGTGTGATGCAGGATTGCGAAACGGTTGGCTTACGAGCTTAGAACAAGCAGTACAAGTGTTTGTAATTCATACCACTGATTTTGTAGTCAACGATTTGCATAAATGCTACTTAGCGCTAAAACCTAATACAAAAGAGGTAGGAACATACAGGGTTGATTTAGTCATACAAAATACAGTTACAGGACAATTTCTAAATGTAGAAGAACCTCCAACAAGTGATACTTTAGGAACTCCGCAATTTGCAGATATGGCACGACCAGTTCCGCCATATAACAACGGTTATAATCTTGGGCATCCTTCTACTGAAGCGACCAACTTCGGAATTTTACAACAACTGTAATCGTACCTAATGGATCTAAACTATTTTTTTGATATCATAACCTATTCACCAACATTCGTACTCATTTTTAGTACGAGTGTTTGTGTCTATCATTTTAATCGTTTAGACAAAGTTCCAAAATTGCTTGCGTATTACTTGGGCGGAAGTCTATTCATCAGTCTCGCAGCGTACTTTTTTGGCAAGCTTATAGGAAACAATCTGTTCTTATTTTTTGTGTTGACGTTGTTGGAACTTTTTGTGTTCATGAAATTATATCATTTGCTTATCAAAAAGAAAAAATTAGTGCTGGGCTTGGCTGTTTTTGGGATATTGCTCACCATTGCAGATATTGTTTATGTGAGTGCATTTGAGTTGCGACTTTTTCAACCGTATTCTAAAATATTAGCTACGTTACTGATCGTATTTTTGGCATTAATTTATTTTTTCGAATTGATCAAAACTGGAGAAAACCTGTATAAAAGCAAAAATCATTATTTGTACTTAAACAGCATGATTCTATGCTTTTTTGCGATACAATTTTTGGTGTTTTTACCGCTAAATTTTTTGGTGAATGTGGATCGCCAAATGGCAGATTATGTCTTTGTGACGAATGCTTTTGTGCTCAATATCTTTTATCTATACTTAACTTATTTCATATGGAAACGTGGCAGAAACCAGAAACGATAATTCTTTGGATTAGTATTGTTGCACTTTTCGTGATTGTACTTTTGACCGTAATTATCTTCTTGATACGTGCCATTTTCAAGAAGATACTCAAAGCACAAGAAAAAGAAGCGGCAATTCAGTTAGATTACCAGAAGAATCTATTAGAAACAACCATAAAAACCCAAGAGATAGAAAGGCACCGCATTGCAGCAGACATTCACGACGGATTGATTGGAAGACTGACAGCCTTGAAAATGCAACAAGAAATCACCAGCAAAGATCAAAAAACGATTGATGCGTTGCATGAAAGTATCACCATTGCACGGAGAATTTCGCACGATTTAAGTCCGCCGTTGGTAGAATTTACCAAGCTTCCAGACTTGATCAAAGAAATCCTCGATCCTTGGGAGCAGCATTTGTCAATAAGCACTATATTTGATATACGAGCAGCAGTAAACGACGCAGAAGAATTCAAAGTACAAATCACACGTTTGATTCAGGAAATCATTACCAATACCATCAAGCACGCGGAGGCAACACAATTGTATTTTCATTTCAAACAAACCGAAAACTATATGGCAATCTGCATTCGCGACAATGGAAAAGGTTATGATGTTTCAACAAACAGCAAAGGTTTAGGTACTAAAAATATAGAAACCCGCGTGCAATTCTTAAAAGGAATGCACAAAGTAAAATCGACAATAGGAAAAGGAACGACGAATATTTTCTTATTTAAGAATTGAAAAGTATTCTTTTTGTTTCTGTTTGTCATATCGAGCGCAGTCGAGATACAATTGAACTTTTAATCAACTTAAGAAACGAAAGACAAAAAACTAAAAACATGGAAGATATCATTACAATCGCTTTGGTAGACGACGATGCATTAATTGTGTCATTGTTAAAAGATTTCTTGGGAAATCAGGAAAATATGGAAGTATGTTACACGGCAGATAGCGGCGAAATGCTCAAAGAAAAATTGGCAACCAACAGCGCCTTACCCGATATCATGGTGCTCGATTTAAATATGCCAGGCATCAACGGCGTTGAAGTCACCGAATTCCTAAAACAAAACTATCCAAGCATCAAAGTCATTCTGATGACCTCACATTACAAACGTTCCTTTATGGGATTCATGTTAAAAACAGGAGTTTCCGCCTTCTTACCCAAAGGAATTTCACCAGTACAACTCGTGGAAATCATCCAAGACGTCCATGAAAATGGCTATTACTTTATGGACGATCAGTTAGGTGTTTTACGCGAGCAGATTTCACACAAAAGTCCAAAACCCACACTCATCGAAAAAAACAAACTCACCGAACGCGAAGTGGAAGTCTTAAAGTTGATTTGCTTTCAAAAAACCGCCAAAGAAATTGCAGAAAAATTATTCATTGCACCACGAACGGTGGAAGGTCATAAAAACAATCTCTTCATAAAAACAGAAGCTAGGAATATTGCAGGGTTGGTGATTTATGCGATTCAGAATAATTATATTGAGCCTAATGAAATTCCGTTGATTTAGTAGTGAGATGTTAGTATTGAGTATTGAGAAATTTCAAATGAAAATCCTCGTCAAGTTGAACTTGATTCAACTTCACATAACAGTGAGAAAAATTATGAATAGTATTGAGATATTAGT
>JBCCLH010000073.1:0-19963 GCA_039026955.1 Bacteroidota bacterium | reverse complement strand
TCAAACTTAGTATTATGGCAGAATCAAAAGCAGAATACCAAAAAATTCTAAAAAATTATCAAGAACTTACAGGAAATTGGCAAGAATTACTTAATGATAAAGATGGCTTTAGCAAAACATTTATTCATTTAAATTCAGGTTTTATATTTCCATTGGCTAAAAAACAATATGAAGAAATTATAAATAAGTATCCAGAAATTTTAGAGAATAGAAAGAATGACAATGGTACTAATAAAGATTTTATGAATTATTATTTTGGAATTGAAGAGGGTAAGTTTGTAATTCTTATGATAGACAGTATATCAGATAGAAATGGAAATATTGAAATGGTTTTTAAAGTTACATTTGGAGAGAGTCTTATAACAAAATACAGACAAGGGATAGAAATAATATTTGATCAAATCGACAATCTTATTGCTGATGATAAAAGAGACGATTATCCTCAAGAAAATAGAATTTCTGCTTTACGTGCAATGGATAGATTTCTTAAATGGAGTTTGTTTGGTCAGGAATGGGTAGAGAACTATTTTTCTGTGTTGAAAGATAAGAAAAACAATGAAGGAAAAGAAGATTATTATTTTCCAGTAATTCGCTTTCCCTTCAGTGGTATAAAAGAACTTTTTGATAAAAAAGAAAAACCAGATACATTGTATCATTTTTTTGGATTAAAGAAAAAACAAAATGTTAAAAAGAATAATATAGAAAATCCAATAGAAACTTATGATTTTGATTTATTAGCTACGGCTAATTCAGATCAAGGATTTCCTAACACTTTTTCTAATTTTTCATGTATCTGTGAAGCAGATGATGAAATAAAGAGAAGTAATGAGTTCTCATTATTACCATCTCAGTATCAATAATATAATCTGATTCAATGAATAAAGAGACTTTATTCCTAATGATGAGGCTAATTCCTATAATTATACTCTCATTAGGAAGTGTTTTTTTGGTATTAAAGAAAAAGATCAATATTATCTTATTTTGTATTCTATGTTTTCTAGGATTAGAAATTTTAACTAGTATAACAGCAACCAATAAATTAATTGATAATATATCATTACTCTATTTTTGTGGGGTAGCCTATTTTATATTGATTTATAATTTGTATGAAAGACTATTTTTTAATTTGATCAATAAAGTAATGTATCGCTTACTCTTAGGCATTATTGTGATTGTAGGTCTCATATTTTTATACCAAAAAAATCCAAACTTAGTTTTTCATTATACAGCTGCGATTGAGTTTATTATTTTCTTATATCCTATAAATTACTTTATAAAGTTAGCGAAGCAAGAGATTAATTATGACATAACAAATTTTGTTTTGAATGGAATTATTTTTCTTTTTTTCTGTTTGGAAATTGTCTCATACATCATGCTAAAATTTTTGATTGAATCTGAATTGCTACATTCAATAAGAATTACAGAATTTAGATACCTGTTAATTCAACTCTTCTACCTCTCCCTAATCTACTTCGGATGGAAAATACAGAAGCGATAGCAGACATTTCGTTTTGGATGTGGTTTTCCATCTTATTTGTGTTAGGATTGGTGATTTTTATTGTAATCATTACGCGTTTGTTTTATAGAAATATCTTGCGGAAAGAACAAAAATTGAATGAAAGCAAACTAGCACATCAAAAAGAATTGTTGAAGACAACGATCTTAACCCAGGAAAAAGAACGAAATCGGATTGCTCAAGACATTCATGACGGATTGGTTTCAGAACTAAATATCATTCGACTTTCGCCAAAAGAAGACGAAAAAGCCATCAATGCGAAATTAAACGCTTGTATCAAAACAGTCCGATTGATTTCGCATGATTTAATGCCGCCACTAATCGAAGAAACTCCTTTGGAAGACTTGTTACAAAAAATTCTAGTGGGTTTTGATGCAGGAATAAAAGTCAACGTTCATGAATCCATCCATCAACAAAACGAGATCAAAGCAACGACAAAACTACAAATATTCAGAATCCTACAAGAAGTCACGATGAACATCATAAAACACGCCAACGCTACACAAGTTGATTTTTTCACACGAATCACCCAAAATTATGTAGCGATCAAAGTAGAAGACAATGGTGTGGGATTTATAACCAATCATTCCAACGGATTGGGAATGAAAAATATCATGGCAAGAACACAACTTTTAAACGGAATCCATAAATTTAAAAGTATGCAAAAGGTTCGAACCATTTTTTTATTAAAAGTTCATTTAAACTAAGCGTTATTTTATGAGTCAGGAAACAATACATCCAAAACTAGCGATCGTAGAAGACGATACGATGGTAGCACAATTGTTAAAAAATCACATAGAGCGTTGCAGTGACATACAAGTACTGTATGTAGCAAATAACGGCAATGAATTCTTTGAAAGGTTAGCAAATAGTACAAAAATTCCAGAGGTTGTATTGCTCGATTTACGCATGAAAAACGGAAATGGTCTAGAGGTACTGGAAAAGCTTCAAATAGCAAAATCAGCAATGAAAACAATTGTGATGTCCAGTCATTACGATCCTTCGTATTTGGGACAGATGCTGAAATTGGGTTGTAGCGCGTTTTTACCTAAAGAATTAGATCCTGACGAGTTAATTCTAATCATAAAAAAAGTCTATCAAGAAGGTTTTTTCTTTACAGAAGATCAGGTGCAGATGTTACGAAAACAAATTGCTTCCAAAAGTCCAAAACTACACTTAGATTCAAAGACTAGCTTATCGCAGCGGGAATTAGAAGTGTTACAATTAATCGCAAAACAATTGACAAACAAAGAAATTGGAGAACGATTGTTCATCTCGACAAAAACGGTAGAAATGCACAAAAGCAATCTCTTTGTAAAGACAGGAGCCAAAAACGCTGTGGGACTTGTGATGTACGCCATTCAAAATCAACTCATAGATCCAAATGATTTTATGATGCTGAATTAACGTTAGTTTGATATAACTATTCCGTTAAATAAATAATAGTCAGTGACTTACAGAAATTGTCAAATCGAGCATTGCTGAAAGCACCGAGCGAAGCTCACGAGATTCAATCGAAATTTTAACTTTTATAGTGTTCTCGTGAGCTTCGCTCGGTATCTGCGATAATGCTCAACTGACAAATGTTTATTTTTCAACTAATTACGAGTAATTTGATGATTTCTTATATCGAACTCACGTTAAATTAGTCAATTCCCTACTTTTTAAAATACAGCACTAACCCTATACACAAAATTTTGAATCTTTTCCATATTTGTATGCAACCAAAAATAGAAGCATACACAATCTTAATCTACCAAAATGGAATCAGGAAATTCACTCTCAATCAGCACAGACTTGAACAAAACTGTTAGCTATTCAAATACTTCGAACTCGGTGCCTATATTTTTTGTGGGATATTTAAATAATGAGTTTACAATTACAAAATCGACAGATTCCAGTGCTTCTAACAATCTACTGCAACCGATCGATCCACAATCACTAAAATGTGCATTGGAACTCGCATTTCAACAACAGACAGATCAAACAGAACAATTACCAACGAAAAAAGCCAGCTTACAACTCAATGATAACTTGCTTATAAAAAAAAGAAATGCGTTTGTAAAAGTAGTGGTAGATGATATTTTATACATTGAATCTGAAGATAAATATTGTTACGTACAAACAGTTGATTCACGTTTTTTAGTCCAAAAATCACTTAGAAATTTTTCAGAAATATTGCCTGACAGTTTTGTGGCATTGCATCGGAAATATGTGGTCAATACCAATCAGATTCATGCTATATTCCCAACAGATTACACATTAACTCTTAAAAATAACGCAGTGTTGCCTGTAAGTCAGCGACATCGAAAATTACTGCTTAGTTTATTTACAATTATAAAATAAAAGACTTCAAAGAAATCAATCTTCAAAGTCTTCTACAGGTATTATTGGTTAATTCACACCTTCACACTCAGCATGCCATTGTGCCAGTGTTTCTTGTGCTAATTGATCATTTTCTGGACTGATTCCATCACCTTCAGGATCATTCGTTAAGGAATAATATACGATAGACAACGAACCGCAATATTCTTTACGGTTTTGTAAAGAAGGTTCTCCACCACCATTGATCGTACGTTGTTCGTCTTTTGTCAATACAGTTCCGATATTTAAAATGGATTTTTTCATAATTTAAAATTTTGAATGTTATTATACACAGTAAACTTTTTGTAGACACTTACTGCCTGTGTCTGCTAGAATGTTTGTAGCATGCCATATTCTTGCATTACAAAACAACAAATCAGAAAAAAGGCATGCAAATTGTGGTGAAATACATTCATGAATACAAATAATACATTCATGAAACTGTACTTTTTTATAAATAAACAGTACATTTAGAATCAATTCAAAATCAAAAAACTGCCAAACTTGACTGTGTATAGTACAAAAAAGAAGCAATTTTCTATAAAACGAAGTTGTTTTTCCCTTAAAATTCTGTTGTTTCTATGCTGTTTTTACAGTTGTAGTACACAAGAAAATCCCAAGATCAAAGAAATTGAAAGTAAAGATTATCAAGAAATTTATCAACTCTTCAACGAAGCCGAAACCGAAGCTCAAAAAGTATTTTATGCAAAACGATTTCTAGAAAAAGCCAAAAAAGATACAAAAGTAGCCGATCAGGAAACAAAATTAATTGTAGGATATCGTTTGCTCTCTGTGGCGTATACAGACGAATTTGTGTTGGCGTATAGTGATAGTATTATTGGTTTAACTGCGGAGAATCCAAATAAATACTATCCTGCGGTTGCTTATGAGAAAAAGGGCGATTTTTTCTTTTTAAAACGAGCGTATCAACGTGCGATTGATAATTATGTTCAATTCTATAATTATGCGCAAGAATTTGATCAAAAAGACATGATTTCGCGGGCAAAATACAATATCGGAATCGTAAAAAGACGTTTGGGAAATACGAAAGAAGCGATCGAATTGTATCAAGAAAACTTTGCGTACAGTCAAAACTATAAAGACGAAATTACGACACTTGCATATCTAAATTCGATCACGGCGTTGGCCAATGTATTTAATGATGAGAAAAATATTGATTCTGCTACTTATTATAATAAAATTGGACATAAAGAAGCGGTGCGTTTGAAGGATGAATCGGCTCAATATCACTTTGCGCTCAATCAAGGAATTACCAGTTATCATGACAAGCAATATGATGTAGCGCTCGATAGTATCCACAAAAATTTGCCCTATTTCAGAAACATTCAAGACAACGATCAATTGATATTTGCCTATTTTTATTTGGGTGAATTATTCTTAGAAACGAATCGAGAAGAACAAGCAATAGAAAATTATCAAAAAGTTGATTCTTTGTTTGAAATTACACAATCCATATTTCCAATCACACGAAAAGCGTATTTACGATTAGATACGTATTACAAGAAGAAAAATGATTTACAAAAACAACTTCGGTATAAGAATCAACTCATCAAGGTTGATAGTATTCTCAATGCGCAAGAATCCTATCTCAACAAAGCCATTTTCAAAGAGTACGACATTCCGAAGCTTCAAGCACAAAATGAAAATTTACAAACGGAAAAACAACAGCAAAAAGAAAACTACAACGTCGTCATTATTGCGCTGTTTGGAATTGTATGTGTATTGTTCATCGCATTTTGGTTTCAATACCGAAATCGAAAAACATTTCAACGAAGATTTCAAGAAGCAATCAATGCTAAGAAAGAAATTAAAAGTGTCAGCAAACAAATGGCAACGGAGCAGAAATTGGCTATTTCGGATGAAATTGTCAACGATATTCTGGAAAAACTGGAAAAATTTGAAAAAGAAGTGGGCTTTATTTCCAACAAAATTACGCTCAACGGTTTGGCAAAACAATTACGAACCAATCCTAATTACCTCTCTAAAGTAGTCAATCACTACAAAAAATGTTCGTTCTCCAATTACATCAACAACTTGCGTGTAGAATATGCAATAGAGCAACTGAAAACTAATCCGATATATCTTAAATATACGGTCAAAGCCATTGCGGCAGAAGTAGGATTTAATAACGTACAATCCTTTTCTAAAGCATTCTTCAATGCCAAAGGAATCAATCCGTCATACTTCATCAGACAGCTTAAAAAAGTGAAAAACGGATAAAAACTAGGTGAAAAACGTAAAAAAATGCTACATATTCATGAATATGTACCGTATAGACTTAAAAAACAACATCTTACTGAGGGATTTTTTTTAGTTTGAAAATGAAACTGAAAATCGTATTCAAATGAAAAAAAAATCATTCACACTACATTTAAAGAAAACCAACATTGTCAACCTAACCCTCATGAGGCAGCTGGTAGGCGGAACAAATCCAAGCGAAGATACTATTAATAATGACACTTGTAACGGAAATACATGTGTTGTCAGCGAGTGTCATAACACCGTTACAAAAGATAGACCGAATACCAACAATACCGTACCTACGCTAAGCAATGCAACAGCAAATCCGAATACTACTACACAAACACAACCACCTCAGTTACCAACACTTTCTTGCGTTCCTTGTAATGGATAACGTAAAAAACACCATTAAAAACAATCAAATAACGTCTTATTACAGTTAGAAGTAGCACTTAAAAACAACATTCAACATGAAGAAAAAATCATTCACATTACACCTAAAGAAAACAAAAATTGTCAACCTTACTACCACAAAGCAATTGGTAGGTGGAGCGCGTGGCACCAATATCACAGTTTGTTACGAATGTCATAACACAACTACAATTGATAAGCCAAACACAAACAATGGCGTACCAACATTGGACAAAAAGAAAACAAAAGCGAACGAAGAAGAACCACCTGCAGAAGCAACGCTTTCATGCGCACCATGCATTTAATGAGAAAAACACAATCAAAAAACGTTCAAGTAAAGTTTAATTCTAAAAGAACTTAAAAATAACATTCTAATGAAAAAAAAATCACTACCACTTACATTCAAAAAAACAAAAATTGTCAATCTGACAATGCTATCGAAACTCCATGGCGGAACAGAAAACCCCATACAAACTGACATGCACGATCCCGAAGCATCTTGTGGAGACTGTACCACACATGATACTGGAACAAACGATAAAACAAATACAAACAATGGCGTACCTACTCTTGGGGGAACTATGTCGATAATTATCGGAGTTACTTTTACCTGTAGTAGTTAATCAAGTTACTACTAAAATTTCATTAGGCGCTTAGGTAGCGTCTTTTTACAGTGAAAAATAAAATTTTAAAAGTATTCAAATGAAGAAAAAATCATTCGCACTACAATTGAATAAAACCAAAATTGTCAATTTGACAATCGCATCCAAACTCTATGGTGGAACTGATGGATTTACTGAAGAATCAGACACCAACAATCCGCTCGCGTCTAGCGGTGATTGTCCTTCAGGATATACCTGTACAAACGACAAGACCAACACCAACAATACGGTGCCAACACTCACAGAAAACGATCCGCCACCGCCTACGTTTTCATGTGCAAATTGTTAAGCAATTGCTAATCAAAAGATAGAGGCAGTTTAAAAAGTACAGATTTCGTCAAACCGAACTTGATGCTGAAATAAATTCAGCACAGGTTTCGGTTTCTCATAACAGTTGAAAATCAGTGTAATGAGATTCTGAGTCAAGCTCAGAATGACGACCATTTAGACTTTTTAGACAGCCTCTTTTTCGGCAATTTCCTTTCAATTTTTATGTGAAGAAGTTTATAGGTTTATGAGTTTATAGGTTTATGAGTTTATAGGTTTATGAGTTTATAAGTTTAAGAGTTTATGTTTGATACAAATAGACAACTTCACAAATGAACAAATGAACAAATCAACAACTCCACAAAAAACAAAAAACCAAAAACAAAAAAACCATTCCCTCCCAAAAAATCATCATTCGCGACACAAATTCCTTCACTGGCGAAATATTCTCAAGTTTTCTCAAAATCAAGTCTACATTTATAGTGTAAAAAGCTACAAATGACGTCAAATTCAGCTTCTTATGGCGCAATCCGAAAAGCCAACATAGAGTAGGGAAAACCAATTAAAAATTAACCATTATGTCAAAAACACCAGTAAGTGTATTTTTATTACACCTCCAAATTGGAGAAGAATTAGCAGGAGGAATCAGCTGTACCATGAATTTAGGAGTTTCCACAGCTACAAAAACAGTAAATGGACGCTCTGTAGTCTTCCAAGCGGTAAATCCACCATTATATGTCGAATCAATTGTAACTGGAAAGTACAATTATTTATGTACCAATGTGGATTGTCGCATTATGATTGTTTTAAATGGCTATGCTGAAAACGCAAACGGAACGTTCAAAAACTTTGAAGCTAGAATCCTATTGGATGAGGATTGGTCATCAGGAGTTGCGAATTATTCTTTCTATGTAAATGGAGAATGGCACGAAATGAACAATCAGAAAGTAACTGCTACAGAGAATATAGAAATCAATGACTTAAAGCAATTGGCTGCAGAAGCTAGATAATAAGGATCACTTTCTACCAACACGCAACTTATGTACTGCGTGTTGGTACCCACTAAATGTTAACTACACAACCAAAAATTATGACATCACCACAATACAACAAAAAACAAATCATACACAGTCTTTCATTTGCTAGCAACTCTGGATTTGGGGTTATTTTTGAAGATACAGTTACCTGTCAACGTTCGTATGAACAATTACAAGCTTTTGTAAGCGAAGTATCTAACAAAGTGCTTTCAGACGCATCAACACAAAAATACATCGGAACGGATTGGAAAACTGTTTGGGGACCTGTTGTATACTCCCATGATCAGAATTCATCCTTTGCGAGAGCAGATAATACCATGGGTGTATATTATTCACCATCTGAAAAACTATTTGTCATTGCCATCGCAGGAACCAATGCAATTTCAAGTTTTGGTTGGATGAAAGAAGATTTTCATGTCAACGAAACGGCAGTATGGAACCATATCTCAGGAAAAGGAATGGGAGACATTTCTCAGGGAACTGCTACAGGCTTAGATGTATTAATCAACAAAATGAAAGATCAAGGTGTAGACGTACTCACCGCTTTAAAAAACTATATCACCACCAATAATATTACGGAAGCAGAAGTGGCGGTAACGGGACACAGTCTAGGTGGAGCACTCTCACCAGCATTGGCATTATATCTTTCTGACAAAAGAACGGAGTGGAATAACGGACAAAAAATACAAATTTCAACATATCCTTCTGCGGGACCTACAATAGGAGTATATCCAAATAAGAAAAAGGATTTAGAAAAAAATAACTTCATTAAATACTATAATGACGAAATCGATAATGGAAATATTATTTATGAATCTACTATAAATAATTTAGATATAGTGCCATTGGCTTGGGATAAAGATGATATTGCTAAAATCCCAACACTCTATAAATCAGAAAAAATAAAAGATGACAGTATTGGTATGATGGCATTAATGGCTGTTTTTAATACGTTCAAAAAAGCGACATTCAAACAATATAGCTACAAACATATAAAAACAGAAACGGTGTCTGGAACTTTTGATGATGATATAGAAGCACTTATTATTATGGTTCTTAGAGGATTCAAGGCAGGAGGACCTTTGGCAAATTCTTATATCCCAAAAGCGTTACAAACGTATATTGTGAATCTAGAAAATGTTGTTAGATTTTTTGTGCAAGCCGCATATCAACATACCAAAGCATATGACAAATTGTTAGGAATTGAGGCATTCACAAAGAGTTTTTATAGTGTTAAAAATAAAGTAAAAGAAAATCAACCTAGCAGATTGACAGCACCAAGTAACTCCGATGAAGAGGTAATAACACTTGCGAGTAGAACCGCAGGTATTAATCTTATGGCATTGCCTAAGACATAAGCATCAATAATAATCAACGTGAGTTCGATATAACTATCCTGTTAAATGTTTAATAGTTAATAACTTACAGAAATTGTCAAATCGAGCGCAGTCGAGATTCAATCGAAATTTTAACTTTTATAGTGTTCTCATGAGCTTCGCTCGGTGCTTTCAGCAATGCTCGAACTGACAAATGTTTATTTTTCAGTTAATTACGAGTAATTTGATGATTTCTTATGTTAAAGCATTCAATAGCAAATTCTCAAAATATTGAATGCTTTTTCTTTACAAGAGAAGTAATTTTAGAGGTGTTACATAGACATGAAATAAGGGAAAACCGTACCAACGGCCGTGAACAATTTTGTAATTTAAGGTGTTGATTTTTAAAACTTAAAATCGTGACACTAACTGAACTCACCTATTATTTTCAACAAAAACATCAACTCATAGACAATCAAAAGTATTATCTGAAACTTTCCATGATTGTGGGGCTTGTACTTACTATATTCGTCTATATTTTTGATCCGTATGACAATCACTTAGCAGTTCCCAAGTTTGAAATTCCAATTAAAATCATTCAATTAGGCTATGGTATCATTACAGCTTCAGTCATTTACGGACTCTATTGGTTGTTGTTTCGAAAATTGCAAATCGCCAAAGGGAAACACACATGGAAAACCTATCATCATTGGTTATTATTGGTCGCTATTCTAAGTATTGCAGGTTTTATAGGAACCATATACCATCGATTCATGATGGATGTCGGTGAAGTTGATACACAATACTACATGTTTGTCACCATTCCAAGATCAATTATGATTGCGATTCCTCTATTCGTAATTACGATACTCTTAGATCGTTTATACACTTCGCAAAATACTGTTGATGAAAACAAAAAATCGCTCCAAAATAAAGTTCAGGAAGTATCATCATCAGAAAAAAAAGTCATTCTAAAATCTCCAGCAGTCAACCAATGCATAGAAGTCATTCCGTCCACTATAGAATATATAAAAGCTTCAGGAAATTATGTGGAAATTTACGCCACAGGAGATCAAAAAGCACAATTGCTTCGTGCGTCGCTACGTTTTGTGGCTGAACAATTAGAAACGTATGCTTTCCTCGTTCAATGTCATCGACAATACTTCATAAATATTCAAAAAATACAATCGCATAGAAGAAACTCACAGCGAATTCTGCTAGACTTAGAAACCACTCCAATCGAAATACCTGTCAGTAAAAGCTATGTAAAGAAAATACTTTCTTATATAAATAAAAGGAAAATATAGCAAATATGCATTCGTCACAAAAGCTATGCATTCGTCACAATTTTTTTTAAATGCCCTTGCCAGCGATTAATTTAATGGTGGTTTTTTGACAAAACAACCTACATTCCCAGTTGTCTTAAAACCAAAAACTAATCATTAACCATTTAAAAAAAAACTTAAATCATGAAAAAAAAGGACTTAAGCAAACTGTCACTGAACAAAAAAGCAATATCTAAATTAGATGCAGGCATACCAAAAGCAGGACAAGGCGGACCAGCTCCAACACCACCAGTAGCGATAAAATGTAGTAGTCCAAATCCGTGTAGTGTAAAACCTACTTGTCTTATTTCCTACTATGCATCCGATTGTTGGTGGATCTAAAAACAACCACAATTTAGTTTCGACGATATAAAGTGAACTTTCGAGTTCGCTTTATTTTTTGTAGCTAGTCGTAAATGTGTATAGCAGTACAAAGGGTATAAGTGTAGTATATTTTCAAACATCTCACAAGAAATTCCTATCTTGAACCTCCAATCAAAATATACCTACATTGAAAAAGATGAGCTACTTTCTTCTGATTTGTATTTTTATACAATGTCAGCCTAAGGAAAACACCAACACAACACCAGAAACTTCCAAAAAGAATGAAACTACGGTTTCAAGTCCAATTACGACGCTTACCTTGCCAGAAGCGAATCGATTAGCTGCATTGCCACTTCATTGCATGCAGGAAGAATATCCTAACAAACTCAATCAAACCATTGGCGGCGAAGAAGATTTGCAATCACCAAAAGTACTGCATTCCGCATTTTACGGATGTTTTGACTGGCATTCTTCCGTGCATGGACATTGGTCGTTGGTGACCTTACTAAAGCAATTTCCAAATTTGGAAAACAAAGAAGAAATCAGAGAAAAATTAGCCGAAAACATCTCCAAAGAAAACATAGAAATAGAAATTCTTTACTTTCAAGGAAAATACAACAAATCGTTTGAACGCACCTATGGTTGGGCGTGGCTGCTAAAACTTGCTGAAGAATTGCATACTTGGAATGATCCGCTAGCACGCGAATTGGAAACAAATTTACAACCCTTAACAGACATTATTGTACAAGGATATCTAGACTTTTTACCAAAACTCAACTATCCAATTCGAGTAGGAGAGCACACCAATACTGCTTTTGGACTCACCTTTGCGTACGATTATGCCAAAACAGTTCAAAATACCAGTTTATTAGACCTAATCACGCAACGAGCGAAAGATTTTTATCTATCGGATGCTGATTGTCCAATTTCATGGGAGCCAAGCGGATTCGACTTCCTATCGCCTTGTTTGGAAGAAGCAGATATCATGCGAAGAGTATTAGGAAAAGACGAATTCAAAACGTGGTTGCAAGCATTTTTGCCGCAATTAGTAGACAAAGATTTTCAACTCGCACAAGGAAAAGTATCTGATCGTACGGACGGAAAGCTCGTGCATTTAGATGGCGTCAACTTTAGCCGAGCTTGGTGTTTGTATGGAATCGCGAATGAATTTCCAGCGTATGCACATCTAAAAAATATCGCCAACGAACATGTCAATTATTCCTTGCCAAGCATTGTGGACGACAATTACGAAGGTACGCATTGGTTGGGATCGTTTGCTATTTATGCTTTAAACACAGCAGCCAATGTTCAAATGGATTAAAAATATTGGCCCAGGAACGCTGGTTGCCGCTGCCTTTATCGGACCAGGAACTGTGACGATGTGCACCAAAGCAGGCGTACAATTTGGATACAGTCTGTTGTGGGCAATGCTACTATCAATCATTGCGACGATTGTATTGCAAGAAATGGCAGCACGCACCGGAATCGTTACGCAGAAAGGTTTGGCTGAGGTCATTAAAGGGCAAATTCCCAATCCGTTACTACGAAATACTGCTATCTTTCTAATTCTAGGCGCTGTCGTGGTTGGAAATGCGGCGTATGAAGCAGGAAACATTACAGGCGCTTCGTTAGGAATGCAGGTTTTTGGGGAAGAAAACGCATTTGTATATCCAATTTTGATAGGAATGATTGCGTTTATCTTGCTATTTATCGGAAACTATAAACTATTAGAACGTAGTCTAATCTCGTTGGTTTTAGTCATGAGTATTTCATTTCTCATCACGGCAATCCTTACAAAACCAGATATTATCGCGATTCTAAAAGGAACATTTACGCCTAGTTTTCCAGAAAACAGCATGTTGATTATCATTGGTTTGATCGGAACAACAGTGGTGCCGTATAATCTATTCTTACACGCTTCGTTGGTCAAAGAAAAATGGAAAACAAAAGAAGACTTAGCTTCTGCTAGAAAAGACACGGTTATTTCGGTCGTTTTAGGCGGATTGGTCTCTATGGCAATCATCGTAGCCGCGACAGCAACCACAGGAGAAACGATTGCCAATGCATTCGATTTAGCCAAAGGATTAGAGCCGCTATATGGTGAAAATGCAAAATATCTCTTAGGAATTGGCTTATTTGCTGCGGGAATCACTTCGGCAATTACCGCACCTTTAGCAGCAGCATATGTAGCAAAAAGTTGTTTTGGTTGGAAAGCGTCACTGAAAGACACTCGTTTTAGAGCAGTTTGGGCATTTATTTTGGTGATTGGTGTGGTATTTTCGTCTTTACAATTCAGTCCGTTGGAAGTCATTACGTTTGCGCAAGTCGCGAATGGTTTGGTATTACCAATTGTAGCCATCTTTTTAGTGTGGATTGTAAACAAAGCTACTGTTTTAGGGAAATACAAGAACACAACGTTTCAAAATATATTGGCAATTGCTATCATTCTCATTACCATCATGTTAGGAGTTAAACTGATTTATGGTGTGTTTTAACGGAAAAGTAAAAAAAGTCTAACAACGAAGTAGTCTAAAGCGAAAAGCAGTCTAAAATTTTCTACTTCAGTAGAAAAAGTCTAAGAGTTTCCGCCTACGCGGGAACAAGTCTAAAATCAAAAAAATGATTCATATCAACTGTGATGTCGGAGAAGGAGTGGACAATGAAGAAATTCTGATGCCTTACCTAAACGCATGCAATATCGCGTGTGGCGGACATGCAGGCGATGCAGAAACGATGCACACGGTAGTTTCTTTAGCAAAAAAATACGATGTAGAAATTGGCGCGCATCCTTCGTATCCGGATCGTGAAAATTTTGGGCGTATTTCAGTGGATGTGGCAGCAGCTGAATTCATCCAAACGATACAAGATCAAATTTCAAGCTTAGAAGAAATTGTCACTTTGCAAGGTGTAAAAATCACACATATAAAACCACATGGCGCACTGTATAATGATGTCGCAAAAAGTGAAGAAAAAGCACAACTTTTTTTAAATGCAATTGTAAACTATAAAGATAAATACAAGCTCTATGTTCCATACAATTCTGTGATTGAAAAGTTGGCTTTAGCGCAAAATTTTGAAGTCGTTTATGAAGCGTTTGCAGATCGAAATTACAACGACGATTTGACCTTAGTTTCACGTACAAAAGAGAATGCCGTTTTAACGAAAATGGGAGCTATTATTCCACATGTTTCTAGACTTCAAAATGAACAAAAAGTGGAAACGATTTTAGGTACAAAAATAACACTCAAATCAGATACATTTTGTGTGCATTCAGATACCTTAAATGCGATTCAAATCATACAGCAATTGCACTCATATTTCAATGTGGAAAATCCACAAGTTGCACCTGAATTTCCGACTTATAAAATGTATGGAGAAACAGGATTATTACTCACTTGGGAAGCAAAAATGACGTCAAATGTGTTAGAAAGTGTGTTGGAATACCATGAAAAAATCATAAATTTTAATATTAAAGTTATACTTGATTTAATTCAATCAAATAATTCATTATTAGTTATTTATGATAATTATAAAATAGATTTTCAAATACTCCAACATTTGTTGGAACGACTATTTTTGCTTTCATCGAACAAAATTCAAGTAAAAGAACGTCGTTGTTGGGAAGTTCCTGTGTGTTATGACAAAACTTTTGGAATTGACTTGGATGAAATTACACAAAAAAACAACCTTTCCATCGCTAAAATTATTGAGTTGCATACGGCACCTAAATATCAAGTATTTTCGATCGGTTTTTTACCTGGTTTTTTGTACTTGGGCGGACTGGATAAACGACTGCATATAGATCGTAAATCAACACCGCGAATGGAAGTCAAAAAAGGTGCTGTTGGCATTGGTGGAATGCAGACAGGAATCTATCCAAAATCGAGTCCTGGTGGATGGCAAATTTTAGGAAATTCACCGTTAAACTTTTTTGATGTTTCTAATGAAAAACCATGTTTTGCCTCGGCTGGCGATTTCATCAAATTTGTATCGATATCTTTGGCGGAATATCATGAAATTTTGACTGCTGTTGCTGCTGGAAATTATACGCTAAAATCGACAGTAGTATGATAGAGATTTTACATGCAGGATTGTATACGTCGGTTCAAGATTTGGGCAGATTTCACTATCGAAATTTTGGCGTTCCTGTTTCAGGCGTGATGGATGCATATCATGCAAAATTAGCAAATCATTTATTGGGAAATGATGAAAATGATGCGGTTTTGGAAATGACTTTGCAAGGTGCGAGTCTGTATTTTCATGAAGCAACTCAACTCGTAGTTTGCGGTGCGAATTTATCACCAACACTTAACAAGCTACCATTGCGATTGAATGTTCCTGTAAACGTTGCTAAAGGCGATCAATTGGATTTTGGCAAACGCGTCTACGGTGTTCGAACGTATCTAGCCGTAAAAAACGGTTTTCAAACAGAAGAAGTCCTAAAAAGTAAAAGTTTTTATGACGGAATTACTAACAAAGTCAGATTCGCTAAAGGTGATTTCATTCCATATCAATCATATTTCAAACACATACAACCCAAAGCAAACATTGCCATACAAAAAGATATTTTCACTGGTAAAGAAATCAATGTCTATGAAGGTCCCGAATTTGATCTTTTAACCAAAAAACAACAAGAAAAGCTATTTACCACACAATTTTCAATAGGATTGAACAATAGAATGGCGTATCAATTGGAAGAAACTCTTCAGAATAATTGTCCATCCATCATAACTTCTGCGGTTTTACCTGGCACGATTCAATTAACACCATCGGGCAAGTTAATCATCCTTATGAAAGATTGTCAAACGACAGGCGGTTACCCAAGAATTCTACAATTAGATCAAAAAAGTATCGTTAGATTAGCCCAAAAACATACCAAAGATCGCATACAATTTAACAAGCTTTCAATTTTGTAATATCGATTTCATCAGAAAGCAATTGCATGGCATCTTCCTCAGTTAACCTGCCTAAAATATCTTGTGTACCAGCTTTAAAACCATCGTGATTTAAGAATAATCGCCACAACGCACGGATAAATTCGGTATAATCCAATCCATCATTCCATTGAATAAACTTTTCGGTGAATGCTTTGTCAATATGTGATCGAATGATGAGGCGAGAGGCATTTATATTTCTGTCTAGGGAAGTCATCGTATGCTAAAAATCTATGGTTAATGGTGAAGCGAATTTAAATACTAGCATGGTATTTCACAAGAGGAAAGAGCCTTGAATAGCAGGGGATTTTTCCCCTTTTAAAAAGGAAAAGTCCTGAGATTTCCACAATGATTTCGAATTAAAAATCTAGTTATCAGTATTTTATATTTTAAATAGTAAAAAGTGCTACAATTCAAATTTTTAATTGTAATTCTTTATAAATAACTTGGTGGCTACAATCAATAATATTATAAGTATGAGTGACTACAAAACCCCTAAAGACAAACTTATCACTAATGAAAAAGCGTTGGCATTAAACAATTGCTACAAAGAAAAACACTTAAAAGAATTTGAGGTATCAAATGACGGTAGTTTTTGTTGTTCAGCCTGGTATTCGCTAGAAGATTTACAAGGTTATATCAACTATGTAAAAGAGCAAGCCAAAGCACAAGAAATCAATGTGGATGGTATTCGATTTTACTTTGGTGTATATCCAGAAGGAGATGCAAAAGAAGGACAAAATACGTTATTTATGTGTCCAACAAAATCGACTAGCGCTACAATAAGTGAGTCTGGAAGATCAAGAGGAGAAGAAGTTAGCGACGATGATAGTGGCGGTGATAGTGAAGATGTCACAACCATCTCGGCTATGAATTATGGTAATGGTGGAAATCCACCTGTCAATACCTATGGAGGATAATATTTAAACAATTAATGGAACAACTACGTTTCTTATCAGAATATTTGGCTTTGGCAGTTTTTGTGTATGGTTGCTATACGTATTCCAGTTACGCTAACACTAAAGCCAAATATTTTATTTACAGCATTTTATATGCTGTGGTTACAGAATTTTTTGGAGGATATTATTATAAACTATTCGGGATGAAAAACTATCCCGTTTTCAATACATATACAATAGTTCAGCTGACCTTTTTTTTATGGTGGTTTCGATTGATGTTGAATTCAAAGAATAGGCGGAAAATAGTTTTCTTATTTATTATTTTATATTGGATATTTAGTATTTGGAATATCATATTTGGTCAAGACTTTTTATTAGCATTTCAGTCGTATACTTATGGTGTAGGAACAGTATTTTTACTAATCACAATCTGTTTTTATTTTGTAGAAACGTTTAGTAGAGACAGTATGTTACGTATCACAGATTCGACGATTTTCTGGTTTACTTTAGGTATTTTATTGTTTTATGCGACCTACATGCCTTTCATGTTTGCGTCTAAATTATTTTTAAATGTAGATAAATGGATATATAGTTTAGTGTTATTTTCATTAAACATCATTATGTACAGTTGTTACACAATTGGTTTTTACAAATCGTATAAAAAGATGAAAAACTCAGAATCAATATAGTATGACAACCGATGAAATACGCATACTAGTATTTATTTGCGCTTCAACGATTTTTCTTGTAGGAATAATAGTAGTGCTTACTTTAGTATTTTTACATAGAAGAAAGCGGAAATTCATCGATTTGGAAGCAAATTTGAAGACATTTCCTTAAAAATGATATTATTTGAAGAAATCTTATGAACGATCAAGAAATACAAATGCTTGTAGCAGCAACATCTATGGTGTTGCTTATTTTGTTAATAACTGTTATCATCTTATTTGTATTCTTCCAAAAGCGTAAACTGAAGTTTATTCTTGAAAAGAAAGAAGCAGAAAAGCGATATATGGAAGAAATTGCCAAATCGCAAATTGAAATTCAAGAACAAGCGTTGCAGAATATGAGTTGGGAATTGCATGATAATATTGGACAATTATTATCTGTAGCACGAATGCACATCAATATTTTAGGCACACAGCTTACCGAAGAAAACAAAGAAAAATTAGATGATATCAGCGAGATCGTTGGGAAAAGTCTGCAAGAAATCCGATTGCTTTCTAAAACATTGAATACGGAGATTATCCAGAATATGGGATTGATCAAATCTATAGAAGTCGAATTGGAACGCTTTAATAAATTGAATTTCTTGGTGGCAACTTTAAACGTTCACGGAGAAGAACGTTCGTTAGATATCAAAGAAGAAATCATTCTGTTCCGTATTTTACAAGAATTCTTTTCGAATGCCATTAAACATTCCAAAGCAAAAAACTTACAAGTGACACTCAATTTTGAAGCAGATCGTTTAACGATTGTGGCGCAAGACGATGGTGTTGGTTTTGAAGAAGAAGCGATTGAAAAAGGATCAGGATTGATCAATATGAAAAGTCGTGCAGCCATTATAAATGCAGAATTTATGATGAAATCGGCAAAAAATAAAGGAGTTTCCTTAACTTTAGCCTATCCCTATAAATAAGAATAATGAAAAAACATTCCGTTGTAATTGTAGATGATCATTTGCTCTTTGCGCAATCCTTGCAAGGTTTGGTCAATGCATTTGATGAGTTTGAGGTTTTGTACCATGTAAAGAATGGAAGCGAACTGATAAAGAAATTATTAGAATCTGAAAATGTCCCAGATATTATCTTATTAGATATTAACATGCCCGTAATGAACGGTTTTGAAACGATGGAATGGATCAAAGAAAACCGACCGAGTATTCAAGTGTTGGCATTGTCTATGGACGATCATGAAGAAACAATTATAAAAATGCTACGCTTAGGCGCAAAAGGCTATTTGCTGAAAGATATTCATCCAGAAATCTTCTATAAAGCCCTGAACGAAGTCATTTCCAACGGAATCTACTACTCAGAACGTGTAGCGACTACTTTGTTAAATTCACTCCATGGAAATGACGATAGAGAAGTTGCTAACGGAAAACCACTTAAAGATACCGAATTGACTTTCTTGAAACTTGCCTGTACCGAAATGACGTATAAGGAAATTGCACAAGAAATGTGTCTCAGTCCAAAAACCATCGACGGTTACCGCGAATCGTTATTCAAACATTTTAAAGTAAAAAGTAGAATCGGTTTGGTGTTGTATGCCATTCGAAATAATTTGGTGAATAGTAAGTAGAGACTTGCTTCGCTCTTAGACCGCTTTTGCTGTTAGAGTTTGGATCGCTTTGCTCTTGGTATTTTGGTCACGCTTCGCTTTGGTATCGCTTCGCTCTTGGTAGGTTAGTAGATGAGTGTTTGAGTTTGTGAGTATCTTTTGATGGAATTGTTACATTGATACATTTTCAAATTAGTAAATTATTATATTAAAAGTTTGTCTTCGCTTTTTGGATTGCTTCGCTCTTGGTAGGTTAGTAGATGAGTGTTTGAGTTTGTGAGTATCTTTTGATGGAATTGTTACATTGATACATTTTCAAATTAGTAAATTA
Source organism: Bacteroidota bacterium (assembly GCA_039026955.1). GTDB lineage: Bacteria > Bacteroidota > Bacteroidia > Flavobacteriales > Flavobacteriaceae > Kordia. The sequence goes on along the minus strand of JBCCLH010000073.1, from coordinate 35 downwards.
TTATATTAAAAGTTTGTCTTCGCTTTTTGGATTGC
>JBCCLH010000072.1:0-20863 GCA_039026955.1 Bacteroidota bacterium | reverse complement strand
ATTAATATCAAGGTTAATGAAATTAAATTTGTTGTAGTTTTTAAAAAATTATATTTATTAAAATTTTAAGAACTTTTTAATAACACTTTCTAGTTTATCCCAGTTCCAATAAATAACTTCTTTTTTTTCTAGTTCTGGAATAATTGGTTTTATATTATTCTTGAATATGTGCATACCTACTACAGGAATTCCTTCCTCCTTAGCACATTTTACTTCCCATCTTGCTCCTGAAGAGTTCCATGTTTTTCCACTTAGAAGTATAATAACTCCATCACATCCTTTTATTTTAGTTCGGCATTTTTCTTTCCAATCCTTTTCGGGCCAAGGATCTTTTACAGACATGTCAAAGAAATCAAATGGAGAGCGATTATCTCGGGCTTGTTCTACTAAATAATCTCGATAAGCTTCATCTTCTTTTGCAAAGCTTATGAATACTCTTGGTTTTTCTTTATTTTGTTTTTTTTCTTCTGGGTTTAATTTAGATGGTTTAAAAATATTATATAGAATTACACCAACTGCTAAAGCTCCTAAAACTTTTCCTGTAGATCCAAAAGAAGATTTATCATCCTGACTCATAATTAGATAAAATTTTTATTAACTAAATCCCAATAGCGTTCTCCTAAGGTTGTAAGTTTACAAGATTTTGAATTCATGGCTGCATGCCACATATGAGGCGCATCAACAGGTACTACTAAATTAACTCGATTAAATTTTTGTAATATTTTAAAATTCCGTGTATTTTCTTCTATAGGATTAGGATAGATAGCTTTTTGCTCATCTGAGCGTTCGGGTTCATAAGTTGGATCAAGTTGAAAATTATCCCATTTATTGATAAATAATTCTGTTAACATCTTGAGATCAGCTAATGGAATAGGTGGTTGAGCAACTCTAAGAGGCATAAATTTCTTAATATTAGTTCTAAAGATTGGTCTTTGACCCCAAACACCTATTGCTTGATCTATGTGCGCATATGCACTACCCGGGGTTACTTGCCCCAACAAATTTGCGGCACTTCCATGTAAAGCATCAACTAAAAGTTTTGTAAACACACCTGTTCCATTTTCTTCTTTTGCATATTGATTTGCGCTAGCAGCGGTTAAAATCGTCATTCCATCAGAAAGAGTTGAAAAATCTTTATTCATTGAAAGCTCTCCTGTAGCACCTGCGTGACAGCAATCTAGAATTATTATTTTATTTAGAGCTTGTGATTTATTAGCTATCATTAATAATTCTTCCATTGCCATACCTGAATCCCCAAACTCACATTCCGATGTTTGCAAATAGCCTCCAGTTTTATTATCAAACCCACCATGTCCGGCAAAATAAAAAAGAGCGACACTTGTTTTTCCTTCAAATAATTCTTCAACGCTATTTTTTAAATCTTTTCTGGTTATTTTAGAATCAGGGCCTCCAGAAGTAATCAACTTTGTTTGAAAATTTTTTCCCCCATCACTATTTGTATCTAATACTGATTCTATTGAATGTGCATCATTCACACACCCAAATAATGGTGATGCGTTTTCATAATAATCAATCCCTACAATTAAAGCTTTTCGTATCATAATACATCAATATTTTTAAAATTATACTCTGGTTGTTTATTAGAATTTACCCAACCTCCAAAATCTACATAAGAATTTGAAGATTCTACTATATAAGGTTTCTCATAATAACTATCTAATGAAGCTCTTTTAACATATGGGTACAATAGTAAGTATTCTGAACGTTTAAAAGTTTTTGCTCCATAGGATTCTTTTGCTACTGGTAAAATAGCACACTGATTAGTATTGCCATCAACATAGCCTAACTCCCATGGTATCCATTTCGACATAGTTGCATTTGAAGATATTGCTAACAACAACGATTTAGAATGTTTAAGCCGATTTCTGATAAGCTCAGCACTTTTCTTAGTCACATTGTTTCTATCTAAATGATTATCGACAATCCAATCGACATACACTTTATAACCTTTATTAGTTAAATCAATATAAATCCCATATACCTCATCTTTGTCTAAGTAACTATGAGATAGAAATATATCAAACTGTCTTGTTGGACTAGCTTTAAAATTTGAAAAATTTCTTATCGATTCTCTTATGATTGAGCCTTCATTTAAGGCTAATCTTTTTAAATAATTACTTGTGTAAAGTCCCATATTATCTATTTTTAAGTTCTTTCATACATTGATTAATTGCACTTGAAATTTTATGCCATGTCCAGCTAATTGTTCGATTTCTCTGAAGACCAGATGGAAGTCTTGTCATCGTATTTGCTCCGTCTACATACACTCCAAATATTGGGACTTTGTTATTACGTGAAAAAATAATTTCTTTAATAACTCTAGGCGCCTTATATGTATTCTTTCCAACTAGAACAATTAAGATATTACACCTATTAATTTTATTATTTATTAATTCCTCCCAATCTTTTTGGGGTAGCCTTTTCTTAGAAGACCAATCTTCTACTTGAAAAGGCGTTAAACTATTTTTTATTTGACCAACAAATAAACCTCTATCTATTTTATTATTGTCGAAATCAAAACTTATAAAAGCTCTAGGTTTTCCCATTTTTATATTTTTAAAATTTTGTTTTACAAATATTTATGAATTGTAATTAAGGAAAAACCTATTTTAAACAGGAAATTCCCTGTTTATAAAAAAGGATTATTCATAGATATCAGCATACCTATATTTTTTGTGATTTTTTTGAACTTTTTTTGTATTGAAATCTAGTAAGGCAACTTACTATTATTAATTTAATGAAAAGTATTTATGGAAAATTCAATTAAGAAGCTCCCCTTTTTCTTTGTAGGGAAAGTAATTGCAGAAAAAAGAAAAGAAAATTTTAAGAAGCAAAAGTATCCTATCCTCTGCAAACAATTAGGAAAAAATGACACTCAAAGTATTTGGTATACAAGAGAGCATATTTTAAAATTATTAGAAGAAATTGATCATGTAAAAGGAGACGGAATTAGACTTCATTTTGGAGCCTATGAAAATGGACATCCTTTCGAAGGTCAACTATGTTTAGTGATGAATGTAACTAAAGTAAAAAAAGAAGGTGAACACAAGAAAAGAGAAGATCTTTCTATAGAAGATGAGCCTGATTTTAATGAACGTTCAAAAGCAATGAGACAATCAGATATTAAAAAATCAATTGGAATTAAGCGTGATTTTAATTTTGGGTCGCCATGCCCTCCAAGATGTGAAGATCAAATTTTTTGATTTAAAATCTGATATAAGCTAAATAAATTTATTACGTATATTGTCAGTGTGGAGGGCTTGTTTAAAGATGAATATATATATTTAATTCCTATGATGTTAAGTGCAATTTTTAGCATTAAAAGTTTTATGCAGAATCATGAAATTCGATTCAAATTATTCTCAGCCCTTTTACTACTGACTATTGGTGTTGAATTTTTTTCTATTATTTGGAAATGGTATCTACATCAAACAGTTTATTGGAATTATGATAAATCAAACTTATGGATATATAATGCTTTTTTAACTATCAAGCATATGTTCATTTTATCTTTCATCTTTTTTACAATTAAACATTTACCAATAAAAAAAATTATAAAATGGTCAATAATTCCATTTACTCTATTCTCTGTGATCAACTATACTATAGTACAAACCCCTTTCAAGGTTAATAGTTATACTATAATCTTATCTTGTATAGTTTTAATAATTTCTTCTTTATTATGCTTTAAACAAATTTTAGAAGAAGTCAAGATTGTTAAATTATCATCCAAATCAGAAGTGTGGATTTGTTTAGGTATTTTTATATATCATACAGGGACACTTCCATTCTTTATCTTTTTCAATAAATTAATATCAACTTCTTCTTCTTTGTTAAACTCTTTTTTATTTATTAATGATATTCTTAATGTGATTATGTACTCACTGTATCTAATAGGCTTTTTATGTTTACGTCAGATTCCGAAATAATTATTACTATAATAGTAACAACTTCTTTGCTTTTACTTTTTAGTGGAGCAATTATTTATTTCCTGTTCAAATATCAACGAAAACGATATATACATAAACAGGAGTTAAATGAATTAAAGGAATCATTCAATAAGATTTTGTTGAATTCAAAAATTCAAATTCAGGAACAAACATTAAATCATATCTCAAAAGAATTACATTCGAATATTGGTCAATTAGCATCATTAATCAATATTAATTTGTCTGGTATATTACTTAAGACGGATCAAAAAGATGAAATCTTTGAAACAAAAGTTCTTGCAAAAACATTGTTATCTGAATTAAAAGCCATTAGTACCAATCTAAATACTGATTACATAATGAAAATTGGCTTCGAAAAGGCTCTTAAAAGTGAATTAAATCGAGTTTCAAAAGTTGTAAAATACCCTATTAATTTTAACATTGAAGGAAATGTTTTTAGCCTAGGAGCTGAAAAAGAAATAATATTATTTCGTCTTTCTCAGGAAGTAATCAATAACATTATCCGCTATGCTGAAGCAAATGAAATAAATGTAAACTTAGTCTACTCAAATGATGTAATTAAACTTGATATTGAAGACAATGGTATTGGTTTTGACATTGATTCAATCAAAAAAGATGGAATTAAGAATAATAGTACTGGTCTAATAAATATAGAAAAGCGAGCCAAAGTAATCAATGCCGAAATTAAAATTATTAGTAAAATAAATGAAGGGACAAAAGTTTCCCTATTAATAGCTAGATGATAATAAATTAAAACATAAATGGACAAAGAAGTAATCAAAATATCTATTGTTGATGATCATAATCTTTTTAGAAAAGGTTTAGGCAAGCTTGTCAATTTGAAAAATGAAGATAATAAATATGAAATTCTATTTGAGGCAGAAAATGGAATTGATTTAAAGAGAAAAATCAAACAAATAGGAATTCCAGATATAGTATTCTTGGATATTGATATGCCCGAAATGGACGGGTATGAATCAGTATTATGGATAAAACAAAATTACAAACAAATAAGGATAATAGTTATAACGATGTTTGAGAATGAAGAAGCTGTTTTGAAGATGATACGTGAAGGAGTTAATGGTTATTTATCTAAAGATTTAGAAATTGAAGATGTACATAATGCTTTAGACACTGTGATCTCTGGAAATAATTTTTTTCCAAATTTTGCTGCAGAAATAATGGCTAATAATATTGGAAATATTGATGTATCTGGATACATAAAAACTGGACCGTTAGCAGGTATTTCACAACGCGAACGAGAATTTTTAAACTATGTACCCACTGATCTAACATATGAGCAGATAGCTGCTAAAATGTATCTAAGTGAAAAAACTATCGATGGTTATAGAAGCACAATGTTTAAAAAATTTAATGTAAAAAGTAGACAGGGTCTGACTTCATATTTACTTAGAAATAAGATTATAAAGTAAATTAAAGAGGATTTAAAAAACGGGAATATCCCGCCAACTTTGAAAGTTTTAATTTTAACAAGAGTATTCAAAATAATTTGATTTGAATACTTTCATTTCTCCTCTATAAGCCCTTGCATTCAAGTCATAAACGTAACTTTTTGGTTAAATAATAAATCCTCTATTTTTTGTAACGGAATTTTTAAGTTAAAATCAAAAGTATGCTGATATCCAAATTGTAAGCAAAGCTAATCAGACACTACAAGAAAAAACACAAATACATGATTTTCAATAACTTACTATTCTTTAAAATTATTCAGATCTCTTATCTAAAAAAATCCTGATCTCTACAACATAAAATACTACAAATCAATACATTAAAAATTGAAAAGATAATTTTTCTGATCATTTTTTCGTCAAAACGGTGCTCCTAAACGGTGCTCCTTGGTAAAAAAGTAAGAAAATAACACTAAAAATGAAGTCCTTAAAAAAAGAAACCCTCTCGTTTTGAGAGGGTTATAAAGGGTGAAAGACCGGGTTCGAACCGGCGACCTCTGGAACCACAATCCAGCGCTCTAACCAACTGAGCTACAATCACCATTTGTTTTGCGGATGCAAATATACATTATTTCAATTTCCATCCAAAGTATTTTTTTAAATTATTTAGCTTTGGTTTTTAGATCACTGATTCCAAAAAGATTAGAAGCTACCTGTATACGCCAAAGAGTAATTCTGGAAGCGAAGGCATGTAAAATCCATAACAACTACAATTCAAAGTAGGTGGACAATCAGCTGGAACTTCTATGTAAACCGCTTTAAAAGTTTCAGGGCTGATCTCGTATAACGGAATTAAGAAAAATATCAATACCAATACAATCGCTAGGACTTTAGTACGCAACGAAAATTTACGTGTGCTTGATGCGTATTCAAATCGAAATGGATCGTGCATATGTTGTTCTTCCATACTTTACTTTTTTAAATTAAATCATCTAATGAATCTACTGCCACAAAACGCTCTACGGTAAAACCCTCGGCATGGTCTACGCCTATCAATCGTCCTAAGTCGCGTGCTCTGTAATTGATACTATCGATAAAGTTTTTACTCGTTATCGGCGTTTCTGCTTCTTCACTGTTTGGATCGTAAAATTGTGAACTATACGCCATTACAGCTTCGTGCTTTTTATCAATAAATCCAGATACGTCTACTACAAAATCTGGTTCTAAGTTTTTCCATTGAATGTAGTGATAGACATGTTTCGGACGCCATTTTTCTTGTGATTTTCCATTCAATTCCGTTTCTATCTTCAACAATCCGCTTAAAAAGCAGGCATCACTCACCAATTTACTACCTTTTCCATGATCGATGTGGCGATCATTAATTGCGTTGCACAATACAATCTCAGGTTGGTATTTGCGTATAATTTTGATGATTTCTAATTGATGCGTTGTATCGTTCTGAAAGAATCCGTCAGCAAATGCCAAGTTTTCACGCACTGAAACTCCCAAAATTTTTGCCGCATTGGCAGCTTCTTTATCGCGTAAATCAGCCGAACCGCGTGTTCCCAATTCGCCACGTGTCAAATCGAGAATGCCTACGGTTTTCCCTCTCGATATTTCTTTAGCAATAGTAGCGCCACAACCTAATTCTACATCGTCTGGATGTGCACCAATCGCTAATATGTCTAACTTCATGTTTCTTCTATATTTGAGCATTTCCGCTACTTTGGTAGTGGTTAGGCTATCTGTGTTATACAGTAACTAGCTTCTAGTTGCTAAGTAACGTTAAAGCAGCCTTAATGCAATTTCGTTTACAATTCTTATTTCTTTTTCGTCTTTTTAATCGCCTGTTTTAAATCCGAAATGATATCTTTTACATCTTCAATTCCCACAGAAAAACGAATCAATCCGTCAGCGATTCCTTGTTTTTTACGTTCTTCTGGTGTTAATAGCGAATGTGAGGTTTGTGTCGGACTCAACGCAGTGCTTTCAATTCCTGCCAAACTCATCGATGGTTTGATCAATTTGAGCGATTTGAAAAATTTAGACACTTCGTATTCAGCTTTTAATTCAAAAGACATCATTCCGCCAAAACCTAACATTTGTGATTTCGCCAACTCGTAGTCTTCATGCGATTTTAATCCTGGATAATATACTTTCGATACCGCTTCATGCTTTTCTAGAAAAGTAGCGAGTTTCATTGCATTTTTATTCTGGGCTTTTACACGAATTCCCAATGTTTTCATGCTTCGTTCCAACATCCAAACAGTAAAGTCACTTAAGCTTCCACCTAAGTTTTTTGCTAACTGAAAAATACGATCTACATGTTCTTCAGAAGCAGCAATGGCACCAGCTAAAATATCACTATGTCCACCAAAATACTTGGTTGCACTGTGAATCACTACATCAATTCCCAAAGTCGCTGGCAACTGATTGACAGAACTCGCAAATGTATTGTCGATCATAGTCACCAAATTATGCTTTTTCGCCAGTTTGACAACCTTTCGAATGTCTGTAACTTTCAATAAAGGATTCGAAGGTGTTTCAATATAAATGACCTTCGTATTTTTTCGGACTTCTTTTTTGAAGTCTTTAATCGCTAAACTTTCCGTGAACGAATATTCGATTCCGTATTTGTCAAATTCTTCCAACACCAGATTCATTGTACCGCCATACAACGCATTTTGCAACACAATATGATCCCCTTTTCGTAAAAACGCTAGTAAACTTGTGCTAATCGCTGCCATTCCACTTCCAAAAATTAATGCTGCTTCAGTATGCTCTAAAGCGGCAACTTTTTTACAAAGTGCTTGCTGATTCGGTGTATTAAAATAACGTGGATAGCGCTTTTCGTCAATATCTTCAAAAGCATACGAACTGCTCATGTATAATGGTGAAATGGCGCCCTTGAATTGCGTATCTTTTACTTCTCCTGTATGGGTACAAACAGTATTGAGTCCTAAATTTTTCTTTTTCATTCTGTACTTTTAGTGTGCCTAAATTACAAAACTGCACGCTATAAACCTAGACTTTCACTTCTTTCCATTTGCCTCTTCTAAAGACGAGCATTCCCACAATAGCAATTAAAACTTCAGCGGCTGTTACTGCCCAAAATACACCTTGTGGTCCAAATTCAAAATAGATGGCCATGAGATATGCAAAAGGCAACTGAAATAGCCAAAAACAGAAGAAGTTGATATAAGTAGGCGTCTTGGTATCTCCTGCTCCATTGAACGATTGTATGACGACCATCGCGTATCCGTAGAAAACATAACCTGCCGCGACAATTTGCAAACACAACGCACCATTTTCAACTACTACGGTTTTGTCAGTGAACAATTCGATGATTTCTCTGGCAAAAAGTAAATACACAATAGAAACAATTCCCATAAACCAAGCATTGTATTTTCCTGTTTTCCAAACGGATGTTTCCGCACGGTCTGGTTGTTTGGCTCCTAAATTTTGTCCCACCAGCGTAGCCGCTGCATTGCTCATTCCCCAACAAGGTAATAATGTAAACATGACAACGCGAATGGCAATGGTATAGCCTGCAAGGACGTCACTTCCAAATTCAGACATGATACGCATTAGGAAAATCCAGCTAGAGGTTCCAATGATGAATTGTCCAATTCCGCCGAGCGATATTTTTAAAAGATTCATCATGATAGAAGCTCTGAATACCAAATCCGTGAACTTGATTTTAATCGCACTCCAACCGTAAAATAATACCACTAATTGAAACACCACGGCACTTCCACGACCAATAGTGGTTGCAATCGCGGCACCTTCTACTCCAAAAGCAGGAATCGGTCCGAAACCAAAAATAAATAGCGGATCGAGAATGATGTTCAACGTATTTGAGAGAATCAACGCTTTCATGGCGACTGAAGCATTTCCAGCACCTCTAAAAATCGCATTGATCAAAAAGAGCAACATAATGGTAATGTTTCCGCCTAATAGAATTTGTGTGTAGCCGTAACCTTCTTCGATAAGATCGGTTTCGCCGCCCATCAATCCGAGGATTTCTTTTGGATAGATGATTCCGATGACACTGACAATACTGGCAATGAGTACGCCTAAGAAAATCGCTTGTACCGCAACTTTAGAAGCACCATCCGGATCTTTTTCTCCGATTCTACGGGCAACCATCGCAGTAGCTGCCATGCTGACTCCAATAGCAACCGCGTAAACAAGCGTTACGACCGATTCTGTGAGTCCGATCGTAGCAACAGCATTCGTGCTGACTTGTGAGACAAAGGCAATATCGACAATGGCAAAGATGGATTCCATCAACATTTCCAAAATCATGGGAATGGACAACATAAAAATGGCCTTTCGAATGCTTCCTGTCGTGAAATCGTTTTGTGCGCCTGTTAAAGCGTCTTTAAAGTAAGAATATAGTTTTTTGATTGATAGTGTATGGTGCTGTGACATGATGATCATTTATATATTAAAAATATGCAGCCGCTTGAAGATTGGGCTACAAAAGGTGGTCGAGTACAATCGACGAATTCCGAATAATAAATTATCTACAGTTCCATAATGATGCAAATATCGCTTTTTTTTCGAATTATCCAAGAAGTCATGTAAATTTCTTTCATCTAAAAAAACTATACCACATCAATATAATAATTTATCAGTTCGAGCGCAGTCGAGAACAGCTTAGAATTGATAAGTCCAAAGCAATCTCGACTGCGCTCGATTTGACATTATGTGTAATTTAAATTAGTTTTCAATCCAAGCCACTACCGTTTCATCGTTTGGTAATGTTTGTGGCGCAATTACTTTTTCGAGCTCACCATTGGCATTGACCAAGTATTTTTGGAAGTTCCAAGCCACATCAGAATCTTGCAATCCGTTTTGTGATTTTTGTGTTAGGAATTGATACAACGCGTGCATGTCTTCTCCTTTCACTGAGATTTTACTCATCATCGGAAATGTAACACCGTAATTCGCTTTACAAAAGCTTGCAATTTGTTGATTGCTTCCTGGTTCTTGCGCTCCAAAATTGTTTGCTGGAAATCCTACAATTGTAAAGTCTTTATCTTTGAAGGTTTCGTAAATGTCTTGTAATTGCTCGTATTGCGGCGTTAATCCACACTCAGAAGCTGTATTTACGATCATCACTTTTTTTCCTTTTAAATCAGCCAATTTGAAATCGTTTCCTGCGATATCTTTTACTGTAAATTGGTGAATTGATCCTTTTTCCATAGTTTTTTCGGGAGTTGTTTTTGTAGTTGTTTCTTTTGTTTTTTCTGTTGTAGCAGTGTCTTTTTTAGTAGTTTCTTTTGGTTTTGATGTGCAGCTTACCAAGCAAACCATCAATAATAGCATGAATATTCTCATGAGGTTCTTCGTTTTTTACAAAAATACGAAAGTATTCGTTTTCGATCGGAATCCAGCAGATTGTTTTCTTATAATTATGATGGCTTTTCGCTATATTTACAGGATGCTGACGACGTTGATTATTATTCTAATTGTTGTAATTGGGTATTTGATATTTAGATTGCCTGACTTCTTCCCAAATACATTTACACACAACAATCCTTATGACGATTCTGATACGCCTGATGGAGGTATGTTTTTTTAAATTTGTATTATGAGAAACATCCAAGTAACACCTTTACTCGTTTTATTTGCTGCACAATTGCTTTCAGGGATTTATATAATTTTCAGGGAAGATACTGGAAGCGAAGGTTGGCAATACTTAGCTAGTAGTATCTTATGTATATCTGCTTTTGTCTTTCTCTTTTTTGATCTACTCTTAAAACGCTATTTCAAAAACAAAGAACAATTAGTATTAATGCAGTTTCTAGTAGCAGCTATTGTTGTATTTATGTATTTACTGTGGGATCTTACTATTTTCTCATAATTAAACGAGATGCTACCAAAAGAAATTGGCTAGGGAAAGAATAAGTAGTTGTGTATACAAAAAGACTGTTTAAAAATTATAGAAACGTCATTCTGGACTTGATCCAGAATCCTATCATATTGACTTTTAATCGTAATGAGAAACCGAATCAAGTTCGGTTTGACGAAATTTATACTTTTCAAACAGCCTCTTTTTTTAATTTTTTGACTTAGTATTCAAATGGACCAAAATCTTTACAAACTAGCTTGTAAGTAGGACATGGTATTGTAGGAATTGTCACGTAATGACAGCCTTCTGGCGGAGCCGCTAATAGTACTATTGGACATCCGTCATACGGTATCGAAATTGCGCCTCCATTGATGGCTTTTTGTTCCTCTTTGCTTAATACTTTTCCAACGGTTAAGATTTGTTTTTTCATGATTAATAATTTAAAGATTCGTAATTTTTGGTTATGTAAATTATGCTTGCGAATAATTTTAAAAGTTAAAATTGAAGCAATAAAATATAGTTGTTAATCTGATAGTAACAACTTTTAAATGAGTGCCCAGGTTTATTGTTATGTGCTGCTGTGAAGCGATGTTTCAAACTGAAAAACAAACTTTTACAGCATTCGCATTGCGAAAACAGTAAAAAACACTCAAAAATGGTTCTTGTAAGACTTTTTTAGAAGACTTTTTGGTTAAATTAGGCTTCAGCTACCAAGCATAGTAATCTGTACTTGCACGGTGCAACGCGTATGTAGTAACATCCTGCTGGTGGTGGAGCTAATACTGGCTCTTCACAAGGAAAATCAATCGGACCAGATGCTAATGCGCCTCCATAGATGGCTTTCTGCTCCTTTTTACTTAGCGCTTTCCCAACGCTTAAAATTTGTTTTTTCATGATTAATAATTTAAAGGTTTGTAATTTTTGGTTCTACAAATTACACTTTCGTGAATAATTTTACAATTTAAAATTTAAAACTCATGAAATTTATGTCAAATTATCTGACAATTATGACTTTCCCGTAGTATTTAGCGTTACCATTGAGAATTTGTTGTATCAAAAATTATAGCGCATAAAATACGAACTGATCCAATATCCATTGATCTTTATGGCATTTCGTAAAAATTTTTCTAGAATTCTTGTGTCATCATACGCCCAATCTTTCGCGCGCTTGTTGGTGGTAATCCCACGATCATACACGGTGTAATCTTCTGTTTGAAGGTTTTCTTTATCAAAATATTCCGAATTCCAAGTGTATCTTTTAAACTCTAAAAGCTTTCGATAATATTTTTTGAGCACCATGTCATAATCAACATAACGCACTTTATCGCGAATTTCTTTCTTGGCATCTTTAAAGTAATACATCAAATGTTTTGAAGGCATAATTTTCTGAGCAAAATCATACAAGGTAGAATCATTTGGATTGTCCATTGCTGCGATTAAAGCTGCTTTCATTTCTTTCATGGATGAAAACCCTTTGTGTGGTTTCATAGGAGTTGCAGCTGTTAAAAACTTGCCTACACTGCTGATTTCTCGCATGTTTCCGTTGTAAAAACTTAGCGCCTTTTTTTGACCATATTCAAAATGGCTAATTTCATCAAACGGACCTGCATTTAGCACTTTATTTTCACTGTTGATTAATATATAATGCTCTTTTTTCTTTGCTTTAAAAAGTCCGTCGTAACTTAGTTTGGCAATAGATTCATATTCAAATGGAATCAATGTTTCTTCTAAAAAGTTAATCACACCGTACTTTCCATTCTTTTTAGCGACCACAGCGGCTTTTTGAAAAGCTTCTTGTTTCGTTTTCCCATAAACCCACGTAAAATCTACTTGTAAAGCATCGTATTGAAAATCAATCACAGGTTTATTTTCTGGATTCACGATTCCAAATTTACCTTCTTTTTCTACCAAGAAATACATGACATTATTTGTACGATCTCGAATTGTTTGCTGTACTGCATCGTACACAACAGGAATTTCAAATTTTCCAGCAAACACATCGTACACGCCTACTTTTCCATTGGCATTTGGCAAGGCTAAATAATAAAAACGATCATCTCGCGAGAGTAAATTCAGGTTATTTTCTACATCAGGGATGCTGTTCAACTGTGTGTATTCATTTGCTAACACAATCTCCCCTTTTCTATTAATTGCACCGTACAAACCCTCTTTTTTAGTAAACAATACTTTGGCGCGTTCCGTACGTTCATTACCGATAAAATCGAATATGGGTTTTTGAATGACAGTTCCTTCCAAATTATAAATACCAAACTTTTGAGCGTCATCTCTCACGTACAATAAGCCACTTTCAAAATCACCCACACGATCAAATTGAATCGGAATAATGATCTTGTTTTCTGCATTTACAACACCTTCTTTTTCGTGAAGCTTTACGCTGTAAAAACCATTGTAGGTACTGCTAAAAAGTCCGCCAAGATGATCAATCTTATCATATTTTAAGGGTATGATGATTTCACCTTTGTTATTCGCAACTCCGTTTTTCTTATCTTTCGTTACGGTAAATGTGTTCCTTGTTTTATAGATTTTATCATATTCCACAGGCAAAATCTGTGTTCCCGTAGCATCATCATACAAACCTCTTTTACTTCCATTAATCACTTGTAGAAACGTCATGCCATCCATATACAAACGATCGTATTTCGGCGGAATAAATTTATTACATTTTTCAAAAAAGATTCCTTTCTTTTCACCTTGCTGTACCTCGTAATAATTTCTTCGAGTTCGTACCACATTGTCATATTTTGCTGGCACCAATGTAGTATGCAAAGTATCGACCAATCCTACTCTATCTTCTTTGACGACAATCATTTTGTCCAACTTCTTATATTCATAAGTTGTCAGTTGTTTTTCTGTACGCTTTCGTTGGATTTTATTCTTTTTTAATGAAAAATTACTAATCGTATCGTAGATAAATCCTGAATTTGCTTGCTGCGTGATGAATCCAAATTTTCCTTTCGATTTCACAATCGCGCCATTTTTATACAGATATATTTTCTCAATATCTTTGGTGATGATTTTCCCTTTGCGCTTCACCAATAACAATACATCTTTTTTAGAACGCACGACAAACTGATCTTTACCATTAGCACCTTCTATTTTATTATATTTAAAAGGAAGCACTTTAGCGCCGTTGGTATCTAAAACACCATACAGCCCTTTTTTTTGCACAGATAGCAATTGCAATTGATATCCTAAACGTTTGATATTTTCATATTCCAGCGGAATCTTTTCGGTACCCTTTGTATCAACAAACCCAAAACGACCTTCTATTTCGACAATGAATCCGTATGGATTTACTACTTGTATATTGTCATAAATCGGTTTGGTTATTTTCTTTCCATTAAAAATCAACCCTTTTTTGCTCTTAAAGGTCAAGTCTTTTTTACCTTCTTCAAAATAATAGCCAAACTCATCGCCGTCAGTGGGCACTTCTACTTCTTCAATATCATCCATAATCGGCATTTCCTCATCAGGAAAAGGCACTTGTGCAAAAAGTACTGCGGTTGAACATAAAAATAGAAGAGAAAAGAGTTTTTGAAGCGTATTCATTTGTGCAAATTTGATCTTATAAAAATATGGTTTTTACCGCGAATACAGGTACTTTTGAAAAATTAATTCTTCCCAAGAAAGTATATCACAAACCTTTTGGCAGGTTTCTCAAAAGCAATTCAACAAATATATTTCAAGAAAATTTCAACCTGAAAAATTCCTAATTCGACCTTTTTTTATCCCAATTCGGCAGATTCTACTTTTCTATATATGGAATCTAAAACATATTTGTGCATCAATAAAAACGAACAGCAAAAACGAATAGTTATGTTAAAAACTTTACTACAAACAATTGTATTCCTTGCAAGTTTTTCAATGCTTGCGCAAAGTACCATCACAGGAAAAGTGATGGACGCAAATAAACAACCGTTATCATTTTCGAATGTAGTGTTGTACGACAGTACGAATGATAAAGCGTTGAAAGCCGTGATCGTGGAAGAAAACGGAACGTATACCTTCACCGAAGTGAAAAACGGAACGTATGTGGTGGAAGCTTCTTTATTTGGCTACAAAACAGAACGCTCTATTGTATTGAACATTGATTCCGCCAAAACAGTTACGTTCGATTTTACCTTGAAAGATGATGTCCCAGAAAATTTAGACGAAGTTGTCGTCGTGGCAAAAAAACCAGTCATCACACAAAACGCAGAAAAATTAGTCGTGAATCTGGAAAATTCCGAAATGGTAAACTCCAATGTGCGTGATATCGTGAAAAAGATTCCGGGTGTTTTAGTGACTGGAAATAATGTGAGTTATGCGGGACAACGCAATATTCGCATCTTAATCAACGGAAAGCAGACGAATTATATGGACATGCAAACGCTGCTGCGCGAAATGCCTGCCGATAATATTGCTAAAATCGAATTGATTCAACAACCTGGCGCTGAATACGATGCTGATGGTGCTGGCGCATTAATCAATATTATCCTTAAGAAAAATGCAAAATTAGGAACCTACGGAAGCGTGAAAAGTATGGTTGGCTATGCAGATGATTTTACGTTTAGAAAAAGTGCTTCGATTGCAAGTTTTAAAGGAAAAATCAATTGGCAAGCTGGCGCGAGTTATTCACGTGGTTCTTGGCGAGAAGATTTGCAGATTGTTCGTCGTGTTGGCGATGATGTGTACGATCAGTTTTCGCGTTCACCTTTTGATCCAAATACCTTGCGTTTGAATGCGGGATTGGATTATTACATCAACAAAAAACATACTGCCGGAATCAGCGTGCAACGCACAGGAACTTCTTCCAATCGTGTGACGGACAATATTACGAACATTACAAGTAATGGAACGCTCGATATGCTAGAAACAGACAACCGTTTTGAGCGCGATTGGGAACTATATGTCATCAATCCGTATTATGAATATGAGGATGATAAAAACAAAGTTACACTCGATTTTAATTATGTAGATTACACCTCAACGAACGAAAATAATCTGTTTCAAACTGGGATAAGCATGGTTGATTATGACAATCAGCGCTATTTTCAAGATGCCGATTTCAATATTTATACGTATCAAGCAGATTACAAACGTACGTTGAGTGATAAGATTTCTATCACAGCAGGATTAAAATATTCAAGTGTGGATTCTGATAGTGATTTGCAATCTTTAGTACAAACCGATACAGGCGATTTCATCAACAATCCAAACCAAACCAATCGCTTCTTGATTGACGAAGATATCATGGCAGCGTATGCGAAATTGAACGTAAAACTAGAAGATTGGTCATTTTCTGGTGGATTGCGTTGGGAACAAAGCGAAACCGTAGGAACGTCGATGAATTTAAATACGTCCTTAGATAGAACCATTGCAAAATTCTTCCCAAGTTTAAGCATCACTCGAAAAATTACAGAAGAATTGGCTGCGAATGTGGCGTATAGTTACCGCATTCAGCGTCCGTCGTATGATACCTTGAATCCGTTTGTCTATTATTACGATCCATTTACGTTTGAGCAAGGAAATCCAACATTGCAACCAGCATTGACCAATAGTTTTCGTTTCAACTTAACGTATGAGAATCAGCCATTTTTCAGCGTAGGCTACAATAGAACAGACGATACCTTATTTGAATTGATCTCACAAAATAATGCGACGGCTGAAACATCTCGTTCCGTGATCAATTTGTCAAAAAATGAAAACTGGAGCTTTAGTTTGTTTGCGCCATTGAGCTTTTTCAAAGGTTTGGAAGGGTACACAGGAGTGATTGTGAATTACAACCGATTTTTATCAGAAGATTTAAATCCAGTATTGGACAACAAAAAGTGGAACATGACTTGGTTTACCAGTGCAGAATACAAATTGCCTTGGGGAATTCAATCGGAAGTTTCTGGATATTATACGTCTGGCGGATTGGACGGACAAATAGAGTTTGAATGGATCGCAGGATTGGATATTGCATTCAGTAAAAAGTTTATGAACGATCAATTAAAAGTCAGCGTAGAATTAGAAGAAATCCTAGACAGAAAGTTTTTTGGTGCGATTAACTATGATAACATTAATGCAAACATTATCAGTGATTTTCCTCGTAGGAATGTATTTTTACAATTGAGTTATAGTTTTGGTAAAAAATACAACAAAAAGAAGAATCGTAAGAACAGTGCGGGTGATGAAGTAGATCGTATTAAGACGCAGCAGTAATCTTTGGAATTTTGAATTTTGAATGTTGAATGTTGAATTGCTTCGCTGTTAGAAACTTTTATCTATGGAACTACAAAGCGTCTCTTCGAGTGTCCTGAACTTGATTCAGGATCTATCGAGAAGTACTTGGAAATGTAAAATGTTAAATGTTGAATGTTAAATTTTAAATTGCTTTGCTGTTAGAAACTTTTTTTATAGCGAACCACAGAACGTCACTTCGATTTCTATGACAAAAGCAATTAATTTAGCAGAAAAGTTTTGATTTTTAGTTTAGAAATCTAAAAGTATAAATTATTACAATAGTTGTAATAGAAGCAAAATGACCATTGGTACATTTTCAAATTTTCAAATCGTTACATTAAAAAAAACGTCACTTCGAGTGTCCTAAACCATGTGCTGAACTTGATTCAGTATTGATTCAGGATCTATCGAGAAATACTTGGAAATACAAAATGTTAATATAAAAAAACAAATAACTTGCAACGAAACGCAACAACCAACAGAACCTAAAAATAAAAACCTATTTTTAAAGCATTATTATGGACACAAAACTTAACAAATCTGACTACATACTTATTATCATATTTTTTGGTGTGTCTGTTTTAATGACTGTCAATCAATACGTTATAGAAGGAAATAAATTTATTGAATACGCAATTGATATACCGACGTTTATCATTTTAGATTTGACCATTATTTTCGCTTTCATCTATTGGTTAATTCCTAACTACATCATCAACGAAAAAAAGTATTTTCATTTTACGTTTTGGGGAGTTACCTTAATGATCCTTGCTGGTTTTTTAGAGGATATCCTCGGGTATTATAGTGGAAAAGGAGATTTAGAAGGGTTTAATTATTTCGGATTTACACGATCACTCAGATATATTTCTAGAACCTCAGAAAGTATTGGATTGCTTTTTGGGTTGCTCTTGGCGAAAAAATATTATGAAAATCAAATCATCTTCAGCAATATTAAAGAAAAGCAAAAAGAAAACGAGCTCAAATTATTGCGTTCACAAATCAGTCCGCACTTTTTATTTAATAACCTGAATACACTTGATGCGTTAATTGACAGCGACAAGGAAAAGGCAAAAGAATACTTAAATCGCTTGTCGCTCATTTACCGCTATTTAATTCAGACGAAAGATGCAGAAGTGATGGAATTGAACGAGGAGTTGAATTTGGCAGAGAATTATATCTTTTTAATTAAGACGCGTTTTGGCAACGATTACGATTTTACCATTACCAAAAATGTAGCACTTGAGAACAAATTTGTGCCTACAGGTGCCATTCAAACCTTGCTGGAAAATATTGCCAAGCACAACCGTTCACAACATGGAAAAATTATCAAGGCCCAATTGACTATTGGTGAAGATTGGCTCACCATTAGAAATACCAAAAGCATGTTGAAACCCAATAAAGATTCTCTGGGAACAGGTTTGAAAAATTTGGAATATCGTTATAAATTGCTATCCGATCAAAAACCAGAAATTATAGACACTGTAGCGGATTTTACCGTAAAAATTCCTATTATTAAACTCAGTGAAGAATCGTAAATTATACTTGAATGCGCATATTAATTTTAGAAGATGAAATTCCTGCTTACGAAAAGCTAGTTGCTAATTTAGAAATCTATTTCTCCGAACCGTTTCAGCATGACTGGGCGCGTTCTACCGAAAAAGCATATCCGTTTTTAGCGCAAGAAACGTACGATTTTATTTTGTCAGATATTCAATTGTTGGACGGAATTTCCTTTGATGTGTTCAATTCGGTGAAGATTGATTGTCCGATTATTTTCTGTTCGGCGCATGATGAATATTTGTTTGAAGCCTTTCGTACCAACGGAATCGCGTATATTTTAAAACCGTATACCAAAGAAGACATTCATCAGGCTTTGGATAAGTTTCGTTCATTTTTTAAAACAGAAAGTTACCAACCGATTCACAATGACACCATTAACTTACTGAAAACCGCTTTAAAGCAAGAAGAAACCAATTATAAAAAGCGCTTTGTCATTAAGAAATCTAAGGGAATTCAGTTGTTAAATGTGAGTGATATCAGTTTGATAGAAGCTTCGGGTGATTTCTGCATGGCGATGGATTCGAAAGGCAAAAAATACCCGATTTCACATACGTTGGGAAACATTCAACAAATGCTGAATCCTTTGAAGTTTTTCCGCATCAATCGAAGTCAAATTGCACATATTGATTATATTGAAAACATAGAAAGTCACTTCAAAAACCGACTACTTATTCAACTCACAGGCATCAAAGAAAAAGTAATGACAAGTTCGTCTACAACTTCAGATTTTCGAAAATGGTTGGAGCAATAATTGGATTTTGGGTGTTGGGTGTTGGATTTTGAGTGTTGGATTTTGAATTGCTTTGCTGTTAGAAACTTACATTCATCAAACCACAAAGCGTCACTTCGATAATATAGGCATTTGGAATTAGGTTTTAGGTAGTAGTCAAGTTTCAAGAAACTAAAAGCTAAACACATAAACTTATAAACCTATAAACTTCTAAAAATCATAGCTGTTCTCGATACATTTTTATGTTCGCTACGCTCCAAAAAACACTCGAACTGACGGTTTGTCAATGTATCAATTTGAAAATTTGAAAATGTGTCAATGTCTTTCAAAGGAAATTATGTCTTTTACTAGAAACAGATTGCTTCACTGCGTTCGTAAAGACGTAACAAAAATTTTACAAGAACACTTGCTTTTATCATAGAAATCAAACTAACGTTTGGTGTTTCAAATTCAATTTCGAGTTCAATTTCGATTTACAAAGCGTCACTTCGATAATCTAGGCATTTGGAATTAGGGTTTAGGTAGTAGTCAAGTTTTAAGAAACTAAAAGCTAAACACATAAACTTATAAACCTCTAAACTTATAAAAATCATACTGCTTCTCGACTGTGCTCAAACTGACATCTGAAAACTTAAATTTTATCCAAACTCATAAACCAATAAACTTCAAACTAAACAACAAATGGCAACCATTTCTGACAATATATTGCTTTGAAACGATTGCCATGTCCTTCTTTCCTCACAGATTAAGTGCAATGAAGTATGCAGTTCGTATTATAATTTTCTGTTCGTAAAATTATGAATGTTGTACTATTCTAAGCTAGGCTTCAGAATAAATACTTTACTAAAAAGTAAAAGATAACTCCCATAATGTTGTTTTTTGATGGTTGATGATTGTGTTATAAGTACAACGACTGAGAGCGCATCTTGTTACAATAAATTCAAAATTCACAATAAATTTTAGGCTTTAAATTCCACTATTTTATACGTTTTTCACACCCCAAAATAAAAAAATCAAATATTCTTGTAACAACATGCGCTCTCAGTCGTTGTACGTATAACACAATCATCAACCAACAAAAAAAAACATTATGGGAGTTATCTTT
>JBCCLH010000071.1:0-20984 GCA_039026955.1 Bacteroidota bacterium | reverse complement strand
TTGGTTCCGTACTCAATCATTTGACCTGCATGAAATGTTCCTTCACTTCCTGTAAATCCTTGAACAATTATTTTTGAATCTTTGTTTACTAAAACGCTCATTTGATATTTGTTTTTTGGCTGAACAAAAATAGTTTTTTCTAAAGTATTTGTAAAGTATTTTTTTAAATAATTTTTAGTTTATAAAACTACTTTTTTTCTAATTCTTCTATTCGTTTGATCAATTCTGGAATTTGACGAATTGCTGCAATTTCTTTGTATTTTTTTCTAAAATCATCCGCAGGTGTTCCAAAGTAGCTTTTTCCACCTTCTAGACTTTTACTGATGCCTGATTGTGCCGAAATGACTGCCTTGTCACCTATCGTAATTCCACTTGTGATTCCTACTTGTCCCCAAATAGTCACTTCATCTCCAATAATGACACAACCTGCAATTCCGACTTGTGAGGCAATTAAGCATTTTTTTCCAATGACGGTATCGTGCGCCACATGCACTTGATTGTCGAGTTTTGTTCCTGCTTTGATGGTGGTATCACCTGTAACTCCTTTATCAATGGTACAACACGCACCTAAATCGACGTTGTCTTCGATCACTACACGTCCGCCCGAAAGTAGTTTGTCAAAGCCTTCTGGACGTTTTTTGTAATAGAACGCATCTGCGCCCAGCACAGTTCCAGAGTGAATTGTGACATTGTTTCCAATAACCGTATTGTCATAAATAGCTACGTTTGCGTGAATCACACAGTCCTCTCCGATAGTAACATTGTTCCCGATGAAACAGTTTGACTGTACCAAGGTACGTTCGCCAATATTAGCAGACGGTGAAATTGCTGAAGATGTGTTTCGGAACGGTCTAAAGTACTTCGTCAACACATTAAAATCTCTGAAAGGATCATCAGAAATTAGCAATGCTTTGCCTTCAGGACATTCCACTTCTTTGTTGATTAGTATAATTGTAGCTCTTGATTCTAAAGCTTTTTCATAGTATTTTGGATGGTCCACAAATACAATATCGCCTTCTTCTACCACATGAATTTCATTCATTCCATGCACAGGAAACGATTCGTCACCCACAAATGATGCGTCAATGACTTCGGCGATTTCTTTTAGCGTATATATTCTTGGAAATTTCATCTGTTAATTTTTGTGTTTTGCATAAAAAAAGCGCAATGTACAAGTATTGCGCTTTTCTGTATTGTATGTTATTCTTTAATTCTTTCCATGTAGGTGCCTTTCTCGGTCTCTACTTTAATTTTGTCTCCTTCGTTGATGAATAAAGGTACGTTGACTCTGGCGCCTGTTTCCACAGTTGCAGGTTTGGTAGCGTTGGTTGCTGTGTTTCCTTTTACACCTGGTTCTGTGTGTGTTACTTCTAAAATAACACTGGCTGGCATTTCTACAGATAATGGAGACGCATCTTCAGAGTTGATCAAGATTTTCACGTTTTCACCTTCTTTTAACAAATCTGGCGCGTCTAACGCTGTTTTTTGAAGTGTGATTTGATTGTAATCTTGCGTATTCATAAAGTGAAATGTATCGCCGTCATTGTATAAATACTGGAATGTATGTGTTTCTACACGAACATCGTCAATTTTGTGTCCCGCAGAAAATGTATTGTCAATTACTTTTCCTGTGGTTACACTTTTCAATTTTGTACGAACGAATGCTGGTCCTTTTCCAGGTTTTACGTGTAAAAATTCAATAATCTTGTAAATATCGTGATTGTAACGAATGCATAATCCTTTGCGAATATCTGAAGTATTTGCCATGTTTTATTTTTTTAATTTGATGTAATATATCCTTTCATGATACCTCTATGCGAGTTTTTGATGAATTGTAAGATTTCATCGCGCTCGGTAGTGGCTTCCATTTCTGCTTCTATAATCTCAGCAGCTTGGGTGTTGTTGTAATTTTTTTGGTAGAGAATTCGGAAGATGTTTTGAATCTCTCGTATTTTTTCAGTGGTGAATCCGCGTCTACGCAACCCCACGGAGTTGATTCCCACATATGATAACGGTTCTCGTGCTGCTTTCACGTACGGAGGTACATCTTTTCGCACTAATGATCCGCCCGTAACAAACGCGTGGTTTCCGATAGAACAGAATTGGTGTACCGCCGTCATTCCCGCAAGGATTACATGATCGCCCACAGTTATATGACCTGCTAGTGTGCTATTGTTTGAAAAAATACAGTTATCACCGACAATACAATCGTGTGCTACGTGGCAATACGCCATGATGAGACAGTTTTTCCCAATCACCGTTTTCATGCGATCAGACGTCCCTTTGTTGATCGTTACACATTCACGTATCGTTGTGTTATCGCCTATTTCGGCAATGGTATCTTCTCCTTGATATTTTAAATCTTGTGGTGGTGCAGAGATCACCGCGCCTGGGAAAATATTACAGTTTTTCCCAATTCGCGCTCCTTCCATGATGGTTACGTTTGAACCAATCCAAGTGCCTTCGCCAATGATGACATTGTTATGAATGGTTGTAAATGGCTCTACAACTACATTTTTCGCGATTTTTGCCCCTGGATGAACGTATGCTAAAGGTTGATTCATCTACTATTTTTTTGTTTAAACTTTGAAATTTGATCGTAAAATACGCTTTTTTTTGGAAGTGTTATTTTTTTGCGATCTCTTCTTCTTTTTTTCGTGCAATTTGCGCCATCAATTCTGCTTCTGCCACTAATTTTCCATTGGCGTATGCGTATGCTTGCATGTGACAGATTCCTCTACGAATTGGCGTGATTAAATCGGCTTTGAATATTAAGGTATCTCCTGGCACTACTTTTTGTTTGAACTTTACTTTGTCAATCTTCATGAAGAACGTCAGGTAGTTTTCTGGATCAGGAACGGTACTTAATACCAAAATTCCTCCCGTTTGTGCCATCGCTTCTATTTGTAAAACGCCTGGCATGACTGGTGCTCCTGGAAAATGCCCTACGAAAAACGGTTCGTTCATCGTTACATTTTTCACCCCAACTACATGCTTTTCAGAGAGTTCTAAAATTTTATCTACAAGTAAAAACGGTGGTCTGTGCGGTAACATTGCCATGATTTGATTTACGTCCATGAGCGGCTCTTGATGCAAATCATAACTTGGTACTTTGTTACGTTTTTCTATCTTGATGATTTTTGCTAATTTTTTAGCAAATTGCGTATTTACATAGTGTCCTGGTTTATTGGCAATAACTTTTCCGCGAATGCGTGTTCCTACCAATGCTAAATCACCAATGACATCTAATAACTTGTGACGTGCCGCTTCGTTTGGATGATGTAGCGTTAAATTGTCAAGAATTCCGTTAGGTTTTACCGCGATATTATCTTTTCCAAAGGCAACTCTGAGTTTTTCCATTGTTTTTGGAGAGAGTTCTTTGTCCACATAGACAATCGCATTGTTTAAATCGCCTCCTTTGATGAGTCCGTGTTCTAACAACATTTCTAGCTCGTGTAAGAAACTAAAGGTTCTTGAACTTGCGATGTCGCGTTTGAAATCAGAAATGCGTTTTAGCGTCGCGTTTTGCGTTCCTAACACTTTTGTTCCGAAATCAACCATGGTCGTTACTTGATATTCGTCCGAAGGAATGATGGTAATTTCACTACCAGTTTCTTCGTCGATGTATGAAATGACATCTTTTACAATGTATTCTTCGCGTGGTTTTTCTTGTTCCACGATGCCTGCTTCTTCTAAAGCTTCCAAAAAGAATTTTGCCGAACCGTCCATAATTGGTGGTTCGGAAGCGTCTAATTCTATGCTAATATTGTCAATTTCCAATCCGACTAATGCGGCTAGTACATGCTCGCAGGTTTGGATTTTTACGCCTCTTTTTTCTAAAACAGTACCACGTTGGGTATTTACTACGTAGTTAGCGTCTGCTTCAATGATCGGACTTCCCTCTAAGTCCACACGAACAAATGCATATCCGTGGTTTTCTGGTGCGGGTTTAAAAGTTAAAGTCACTTCTTTCCCTGTGTGCAATCCTACACCTTTTAAAGATACTTCTTTGGCAATAGTGGTTTGCTTAACAATAATTTCACTCATTGTCGTTTATTTTTTTTTCTAATTGATTGACTGTTTTTGCGAGTTTTGGTAAGTTTTTGAAGTATACATATGATTTGTTGTAATCTCCATAATTTAACGCTGGCGAACCTTGCAGTGTTTCTCCGTCTTTGACATTTCGTCCAATTCCTGATTGTGCTTGGATGCGAACATTATCGCCAATTGTGATATGTCCAACAATTCCAACTTGCCCACCGATCATGCAGTTTTTGCCAATTTTTGTAGAACCTGCAATTCCCGTTTGTGCAGCAATCACTGTATTTTCTCCAATTTCCACATTGTGTGCAATTTGAATTTGATTGTCGAGCTTCACGCCTCTTCTGATTACGGTTGAACCTAAAGTTGCTCTATCAATCGTAGTTCCGGCTCCAATATCTACATTGGCTTCTAAGATTACGTTTCCTGTTTGTGGTACTTTTTGATACTCTCCTTTTTCATTCGGCGCAAAGCCAAATCCGTCAGCACCAACAATCGCACCACTATGAATGACACAATTGTCTCCAATTACAGATTCCGAATAGATTTTGGCACCTGCAAAAATGATCACATTGTTTCCAATCGTTACATTGTCTCCAATATATGCGTTTGGATATACCTTTACATAGTTACCAATTTTCACATTTTCACCCATGTATGAGAACGCTCCAAAATAGAGTTCTTCTCCATACGTCGCAGAATCGGAAATAAACGTAGGTTGGTCAATGCCAACTTTGTTCATTTTTACTTTGTTGTAATATTCTAAAAGTTTGGAAAATGATTTGTAGGCATCTTCTACTTTTATCAATGTTGTCTTTAATTCTTCTTCCGCTGTAAAGTCCTTATTTACAATTGTTATGGATGCACGTGTACTGTAAATGTACTGTGTATATTTAGGATTGGCCAAGAAGGTTAATGAGCCTTCTGTACCTTCTTCAATTTTAGAAAGTTTCGATACTTCTGCCTCGGGATTCCCTACAATATCTCCTTCTAAAATACCTGCTATTTGTGTCGCTGTAAACTTCATTCCCGCAAAAGTATAAAAAAAGTCCTAAAGTTTGTCTTTTGGGTAACATATATAATATTTTGTCACGGGTTTTGAAAGTGCTTTCAGGTTTAATTGGTCAGAAGCTTTAATGACATCTTGCACTTTTCCTGTTTTCATTAGTATGTTGATATTTTGACTTGTCGTATTGTATGCTTGATTGGAGATTTCGCCCGAAAACACAAAATAAGAGGCTTCATGCTTGGTAATATTATATTTCTCCATGAGCGCTTCCGTCTCACTTAGCACTTTTTTAAAGGCTATTTTTTTATTTTTGATTTTGATGCGAAGTAAATCGCGATTGATGATCATTTTACAGAGATTGGATAAGACAAAATCTTCTTCTTCCATCCATTCTTTCATGGCGGAAACTACATCGTAATCGTCTAATTTGGCAAAACGATCTAAGACTTCAAAGTTGAAATCTTCAATAGAGATTTCATTCTCAATAAAAAATGATAAGGCAGCACTTGCGCGTAAATGCGTTCCTTGTTGTGTTAATTCTTTAGCTCTTTGTAATACGCGAATGAGCAATTGTTCCGCTACCAAACTCGTTTTGTGCAGATAGACTTGCCAATACATCAATCGTCGAGCGACTAAGAACTTTTCAACCGAATAAATACCTTTTTCCTCTATCACCAATTCATCATCTACTACATTTAACATCGTAATGATTCGTTCTGAATTGATGTTTCCTTCCGCAACGCCGGTGTAAAAACTATCGCGCTTTAAATAATCGGCTCTGTCCATATCAATTTGTCCCGAAATGAGCTGATACATGAATTTTCTCGGATAGTTTCCTTTAAAGATTTCGATAGCAAGCGTTAAACTTCCGTTAAATTCGGTATTCAATTGCTCCATCAACAGCAAAGAAATTTCTTCATGATGCACACTATTTACAATGCTGTGTTCCATGGCATGCGAGAACGGTCCGTGTCCAATATCGTGCAATAAAATAGCAATTAAGAGTGCGTCTTTTTCTTCATCAGATATCTCAACACCTTTAAAACGAAGTACTTGAACTGCTTTTTGCATTAAGTGCATACAGCCCAACGCATGATGAAAACGCGTGTGATGCGCTCCGGGATAGACCAAATATGACATGCCCATTTGTGAAATTCTGCGTAAGCGCTGAAAATATTTATGCTCAATTAAGTCAAAAATGAGCGGATTGGGAATTGTAATAAATCCGTAAATTGGGTCGTTTAAGATTTTGAGCTTATTTCTAGTATTCAATTGGCTGTTTTTAGAATAAGCACAAATATAAGATATACAAGACACCTTACTAACAATTTACTAAATAAAGATTTACATGAGTACATTCAAGATTCTTTGGGTTGATGACGAGATTGATTTATTAAAGCCACATATCCTCTTTTTAGAGAAAAAAAATTACGAAGTAACGACCTGCACTAGCGGAACCGAAGCGATTGATATGATTGACGAAGACAGTTTTGATATTGTCTTTTTGGATGAAAATATGCCAGGATTAACAGGAATTGAGACACTTTCGGAGTTAAAAGCCAAGCAGAATAATCTTCCTGTCGTGATGATCACGAAGAGTGAAGAAGAATATATTATGGAAGAAGCCATTGGTTCTAAGATTGCGGATTATTTGATAAAACCTGTGAATCCGAATCAGATTTTGTTGAGTTTGAAGAAGAATTTAGATCATTCGCGATTGGTTTCTGAAAAGACAACTTCAAATTATCAGCAAGAATTTAGAAAGATTGCGATGGACATGGCGATGGTAAATTCGATTGAAGAATGGATTGAGTTGTATCAGAAGTTGATTTATTGGGAATTGCAGTTAGAAGATATTGAAGACACGGGCATGTTTGAGATTCTAGAATCCCAAAAGAACGAAGCCAATGTGCAGTTTGGAAAGTTTATTGATAAAAATTATCCGGATTGGTTTGGCTCTGAAGAAGCACCTATTATGTCGCACACCATGTTTCGTGAGTTGGTTGTTCCAGAAATCAGCAAAGCGCAACCTACTTTGTTAGTTGTGGTTGATAATTTACGTTATGATCAGTGGAAAGCTTTTGAGCCGATTGTCAATACACATTATAAAAAAGAGAAAGAAGTTCCGTTTGTGAGCATTTTACCTACAGCAACACAATATGCGCGTAATGCGATTTTTTCAGGATTAATGCCGTCGGACATGGAAAAACTTCATCCAGATTTATGGAAAAACGATACCGATGAAGGTGGAAAGAATTTGCATGAAGATGATTTTTTAAAAGCACAATTAAAGCGTTTAGGCTTAAACATCAAGCATGAATACCATAAAATTACCAGCTTAAAAGGCGGAAAGAAGCTCGCAGATAACTTTAAATCGCAAAAAGATAATGATTTAACCGTGGTCGTTTATAACTTCGTAGACATGCTCTCACACGCTAAAACCGAAATGGAAGTTGTGAAAGAGTTGGCTTCTAACGATAAAGCGTATCGTTCGTTGACGCAAAGTTGGTTTAAAAATTCGCCTTTATTGGAAATCATTCAACAATCACAGCGTTTAGGATTTAAATTGATTATTACTACTGATCATGGAACTATTAATGTAAAGCATCCATCAAAAGTGGTTGGCGATAAAAACACAAGTTTGAATTTACGTTACAAAACTGGTAGAAGCTTAACTTATGAGCAAAAAGATGTATTGGCGGCTAAAGATCCACGAACAATACATTTGCCAGCGATCAATATGAGCAGCTCGTTTATTTTTGCAAAGACCGATTTATTCTTCGCATATCCAAACAATTACAATCATTATGTAAGTTATTACAGAAATACCTACCAACATGGTGGAGTATCTTTGGAAGAGATGGTGATTCCGTTTGCGGTTTTATCACCTAGATAGGTTCTAAATAATGGCTCAGCAGTTGATTTTATAGGCATTTAGAGATTTTTTACTAAATTTGAAAAAGCCCCAAAAGAAAATTCTAGTGAAAAAAGAATACAATCTTTCTCAGATTGATGAGATTGCGAAAGCTATTTTAGCGGAATCTAAGCACAAAATTATTGCATTTCAGGGAGAAATGGGTGTCGGCAAAACAACCCTTATCAAAGTATTAGCCAAACAACTTGGTGTCAATGAATTGACCAGTAGTCCTACCTTCTCCATTGTGAACGAATATCATACGCCCACTGATGTTTTATATCATTTTGATTGTTACCGAATGGAAGACGAAGTGGAAGCCTACGACATAGGCATAGAAGACTATTTGTACAGTGATGCTTGGTGCTTTATAGAATGGCCAGAGCGCATAGAAAACCTGTTACCTGAGGAGATTACTAAGATTACAATTGATAAAATCAATGAAGAACTGCGTTCAATTCATCTTAAAAACTGAACATTTGAGCGAAAACTAAAAACTATAACCGTAAATTAAACCGAAAAGACTGACAAATAACTGACTTTTATTGTATATTGAATGAAAATTCTGATACAGATTAAAAAGTGAAAAATTGATAAAAATACGTAGAAAATAAAACATGGTAATTTTCTGAAAATCATTTGTTTATTGGATAAGTTTGCTACATCGTAAAACTAAAACCTAAAACAAAAATGAAATTAAGAAATTATTTATTCGCAGCAGTCGTATTGGCATCAGTAACATTTGTGTCTTGTAACCCAGATAGCATTGCAGACGAAGACAACCCATACCAAACAGAGCAAGGAGTCGACAAAACTAAAATCAGAGCCCCGAGACAATCTAACTAGAAAAAGACTAGTAAGATCTTCGATAATAGCTGTTTTAATAGCTATTACGCCATATATTTTTCAGCTTTATGAAAGTGTACCAACAGACGCTAAATGGGAGAATTTTTTATTCTCTTTTGAAAGTAATTACTATAAAAATGCTCAGATTGTAGCTTGGGTATGCATGAATAAGTTAGTACCACTTTTACTGTTGATTATATGGTTCATAACATGTAAAAACTGGTGGTATCACATAATATTGATTCCTATTGCAATGTTTGCATTTCAATTCATACAAGCTATTAACGATGAATCAAGGAACTTTGATGAGTTAGAAATCTATTGGTTAATTCCGATAATGATGATTATTGTTCCTATTGTTTACCTAATTAGAATAAAATTATTTGATAAGCTTGTATATGGAATAGATCTTACTAAAATAGAAGCAGAATTAGAAGAATATAAGCGAAAGGAGCAAGAACAATTAAATACAACCGCAGAAACTCAAAAACAATAAGTTCATTGAAATACAATTAATATACTATTTTCTATGTATCAAGTTGATATTACCTAAATCTAACAAAAGTACATAGAAAATATATTATGCTTTTTTTTAAGGTAGCACTAGGTTATTCAATAAGTTTGACACATCGTTAAACTAAATAATCTAAATTAATAATGAAAACTAAATTCTACCTTTACCTATTAGCAGCCGTATCAACAATTTTATTTGTATCTTGTAATCCAGATAGCATTGCGGATGAAGACAACCCATACGAAACAGAACAAGGAATTGAAAGAAACCAAATCAAAACAAGCGACGTCGTATAAGAAAAAGCTTTTTATTGATACAATAATTATAATTTTTATTGCAGTTTCACCTTTCATTGCTTATTCATATTTAGCAGCTCCAAAAGCTGAAATTTGGGATATATCATTTTTTACAATTACTAAAAATGGTTTTTCAAATACATTTGTTGCAATGTGGATATATGTTGGTAAACTTGTTCCATTATACTTAATGATATTTTGGTTTGTCACATGCAAACATTGGTGGTATCATATTATATTAGTACCAATAACCTTATATGGTTTTCAGTTTTTCTCTGCCCTTAGCAAGGGATCTAACTTAATTGATGAGAATGAAAGTATATGGGTGATTATAGTGTTAATGGTCATTGCTCCTATTGTATATATATTAAGATTGAGGCTGTACGATAGATATGTTCTGGGTATTGATCTAAAAAAGATTGACGCAGAATTAGATGAATATGAACGAAAGGAAACCGAAGCACAAAACAATACTAAAATAAAATAATTCGTATATTCGCGAAAATACTTACGAAAAAAATACAAAAATATATATTTTCTGCGACTTTTGTAAAAGTTACTCCAAACTAACAAAAGTACGTAGAAAATATATACTGCTATTTTTCTGAGAATTAGTTGGTTATTAAATAAGTTTGTACCATCGTTAAACTAAATAACCTAATTGATCAGATGAAAACTAAATTTTACTTTTACTTACTAGCCGCTTTTTCAACAATATTATTTGTATCTTGTAACCCAGACAGTATTGCTGATGAAGACAATCCATACCAAACAGAAGAATCGGTCAAAAAGACTATCAAGACGCCTCGTAATGGGTAGTTTAATAGCTTTATTTATAGCTATTTCACCAATAATATATTATTTATATGAAAGTTTTCCAAACGTTAAAGTTTGGAAAACTTCTTTTTTTACATACGATAGCTCTTATTATGAAAGCGTGCAAACTTCAGCCTATTGGATAATGTCCAAAATTATGCCACTAATATTTTTGATCCTTTGGTTTGTTACCTGCAAAGATTGGTGGTATCATGTTATCTTAATACCAATAGCAATGTACATATTCCAATTAATAAGTATTATTAATGATGATGTGCAATCAGTTGATGAAGTAGAAATATATTATGTTCTTCCTGTAATGATGATTATTGTACCTATAGTCTACTGGATTAGAATTAAATTATTTGACAAGCATGTTCACGGAATTGATCTCAAAAAAATAGACGCCGAACTCGCCGAATACGAACGAAAAGAAAGAGAGTTGCTAGAAGAACAAAACAAGTAATTTTTTTACTCCATTTTTATTTGTAACTTCATGTTTTAACCAATTGCAATGCTTCATGCCTGAGTCTTTATCACCTTTTACCAAACAACAATTACTTCCGCAAGAAGAAACCCTTGAGATTTTAAAGAACAAGAAAGAATTATTTATTGGTATTCCGAAAGAGACTTCGTATCAAGAGAAACGTGTTTGTTTGACTCCAGATGCCGTAGCTGCAATTGTTGCACATGGACATCGTGTACTGATTGAAAGTTGTGCAGGAAAAGAAGCCAATTTTTCTGATAAAGAATTTACCGAAGCTGGTGCAGAAATTACCAATGATACCCAAAAAGTATTCTCCTGCCCTATTATCCTAAAAGTAGAACCGCCAACATTGGACGAATTAAAATTACTGAATCAACATACAATTTTAATTTCTGCATTACAGATCAAAACACGATCGAAAAAATATTTTGAAATTCTAGCGAGTAAACGTGTGACAGCACTTGCTTTTGAATACATTCGTGATGAAGATGGTACGTATCCTGCGGTTCGTTCTCTAAGTGAAATTGCTGGAACTTCCTCCGTGTTAATTGCTTCTGAAATTATGGCAAATGTCAATCGTGGAAATGGATTGATGCTAGGAAATATCAGTGGTGTACCACCAGCAGAAGTTGTGATTCTCGGTGCTGGAACTGTAGGTGAATTTGCCGCGCGTTCTTCACTGGGACTCGGTGCAAATATTAAAGTTTTTGATAATTCGATTACGAAACTACGCCGCATTCAAGCAAATTTGGGAAGACCTATTTATACCTGCACAGTACAACCAAAAAAT
Source organism: Bacteroidota bacterium (assembly GCA_039026955.1). Lineage (GTDB taxonomy): Bacteria > Bacteroidota > Bacteroidia > Flavobacteriales > Flavobacteriaceae > Kordia. The sequence goes on along the minus strand of JBCCLH010000071.1, from coordinate 9,271 downwards.
TTATTGAAAGCTTTAAAACGTTGTGATGTGCTGATTGGTGCCATTCGCGGAAAAAACAGATCGCCAATTTTAGTCACAGAAACGATGGTAGAAAATATGAAAAAAGGCGCCGTAATTATTGATGTAAGTATTGATATGGGCGGCTGTGTAGAAACCAGCGAAATCACAACACACGATGATCCGACGTTTGAAAAACATGGTGTTATTCATTATTGTGTTCCCAATATTCCAGCTAGATATTCCAGAACTGCCTCAGTATCAATAAGTAATATATTTACTCCGTATTTATTGAAAATTGCCGAAGATGGCGGACTAGAAAATTCGCTGCGTTTTGATAAAGGATTGCGAAATGGTTTGTACTTTTACCACGGAGTTCTAACGAATAAATCAGTAGCCGAATGGTTCGATTTACCGTATAGAGATATTAACTTGTTAATTTTTTAGTAGATGAATAGTAGTCTGTTAAGACGTTTCGGATTTTATTTTGGCGGATTAGCTATCGGATTGGTCTTATTTGCCTTTTTTGTAAAAGGTCGTGGAGTCACATGTGAGTTTGATTATTTACCAAATGCACGAACTTTAAAAAATATTCGCGTAAAAGAACGTCGCTTTTCTCCCGAGATTCGTCAACTGATTGATAATAAAGAAATTGACACGACAGAAATTTCAAATCTTCTCAAAAATGGCGATGTCGATTTCTCTCGAAGCAAAGCAAAAGTAGATGCTGATACGTGTAAAATTTATATTATTGAAGGTATTTTGCGCAATAAAAACATCGAACTGACTGTACACAACTGCGATAGTACTGCGCTGATGAAGTCGATTAAGATTATTAACTAATTGCTATTATATTTTTCTTCTTTTTCGTTCTTGTTTTAATAAACTGAGTTCGCGAGAGGTTTGTCCTGCAACAGAAGTATTTTCTTCAGCTCTTCTAATCAAATATGGCATTACATCTCGCACAGGTCCAAATGGTAAATATTTTGCTACGTTGTATCCTTCTTTTGCCAAATTGAAGCTGATGTGATCACTCATTCCATACAATTGACCGAACCAAACACGCGGATCACTATTCTCCACGTTTTTTTCCTTCATGATTTCAGCTAATTGATATGAACTTTCTTCGTTATGTGTTCCTGCAAAAACAGCCATGCAGTCCAAATTTTCTAGCATATACGAAACTGCTGTATCAAAATTAGCGTCCGTCGCTTCTTTCGATTCACATATCGGGGATTTGTACCCTTGATCTTCTGCTTTTTTATTTTCCTTCTCCATATACGCACCACGTACTAGTTTCATTCCAATATGAAATCCTTGCGCTTTGGCGTCCATGTGTAATTGTTTTAAATAATCCATGCGATCCCAACGGTACATTTGCAGTGTGTTGTACACAATCGCTTTTTCTTTATTGTACTTTCGCATCATGTCTGCAACCAACTCATCTGCAGCATCTTGCATCCAGCTTTCTTCTCCATCAATTAACAACGCCACATCCATTTCATACGCTTTCTTGCAAACTACATCAAAACGATTTACGACACGTTCCCATTCTGCTTGCTCATCCTCAGACAACGCTTCTTTGCTTCCTACTTTTTCATATAAATCAATACGTCCGAAACCTGTCGGTTTGAATACCGCAAACGGAATGGCGTCTTTTTCTTTGACGAAATTTAAAATCTTGAGAATTTTTTCTAGCGTTGCATCAAACTGTTCTTCTTCTTCTTTGCCTTCTACAGAATAATCCAACACACTACACACACCTTTTTCAAACATTTTATCGACTACAGGCAAACATTCTTCTTCTGTGGTTCCTCCACAAAAATGATCAAAAACCGTGGCTCTGATCAGGTTTTCTACGGGTAAGTGTGCTTTAATCGCGAAGTTTGTTACCGCCGTTCCGATACGTACTAAAGGTTGATTTGAGATTAATTTGAATAAAAAATAGGCTCTATCGAGTTGAGAATCTGTTTTTAGTGCAAAAGCATTCTCGGTGTTATTAAAAATAGGTTCCATCAATAAATAATTACTTTCACAAATATAGTTATTGAATTATTATTTTTTTGTTTAAAAAAGGCTTTATTTTGCGGCAAATACTAGTTTTTACAGATTATGAATTCCATTCAAGCGGCGAATTATTTAGTACATTTTAATGCAAATTGTTACACAAATTTCAATAAACACCTTGCAGATTTGAATTATTCTAAAATTTTTGTTTTGGTCGATTCAAATACGCATGAGTTTTGTTTGTCGTATTTTATGAGCAATTTACAAACGGAAACTCCTGTAGAAGTGATCGAAATTGCTTCAGGGGAAATTCACAAGAATATTGAAACCTGTACAGGCGTTTGGAATGTACTTTCTGAACTAGATGCCGATCGTAAAAGCCTATTAATCAATGTTGGTGGCGGAGTTGTGACCGATCTTGGCGGATTTGTCGCGTCAACATTTAAGCGTGGAATTTCCTATATCAATGTACCAACCTCGCTCCTATCCATGGTAGATGCTTCTGTCGGCGGAAAAACGGGCGTAGATTTGGGAACTTTGAAAAATCAAATTGGTGTAATTAATATTCCAGAAATGGTATTGATTGATACGTCTTTCCTGAATACCTTACCCGCCAATGAAATGCGAAGCGGTTTGGCAGAAATGCTAAAACATGGATTGATTTACGATGAAGCCTATTGGAAAAAAATGATTGATCTTTCAAACTTTACTATCAAAGATTTAGATCAGCTGATTTATGATTCTGTCGTGATCAAAAATAAAGTCGTAACCGAAGATCCAAAAGAAAACGGACAGCGAAAAATTTTAAACTACGGACACACACTTGGGCATGCCATTGAGTCCTATTTGTTAACACACGAAACCAAAAATGCGCTTTTACACGGTGAAGCCATCGCGGTTGGAATGGTGTTAGAATCTTTTATTTCTAGCAAACAAGAAGATTTTCCACAAGAAAAATTAGCCGAAATCAAGCAAGTTATTCTAGACATGTACGGCAAAGTTTCTTTTGAAAGTTCTGATTACGAATCCATTATAGAACTGATGAAATACGACAAAAAGAACTCACACGGCAATATCAATTTTGTATTATTGAATGATATTGGGGCGCCTGTTTTGGACAAAACGGTTCCAAATGCAACCATCATAGAAGCATTTGAGTTTTACAATTCTTAACATAAAAAATACAGTTCGCTGACATTAATTTTTTCTTTTCAAAAAAAATAGTCGTACTTTTAGTAGAAGCTAAATAGCTAAAATTCTCCTTATTTTACCTAAGACCGTAGTATTAATTTTAAAAGATTATTTCTATGAGAAAAGCGATAATAGACTACAAAAAAGTAACGCCTGAATTACTTCAGTTATTACAAGAGCGCTATCCTGGTGGCTATTCTGACAAAGATATCATTGTGTTTGACGATCATCGAAACAACACCATAGAAGCTGTCGAAGTTCGTACAGAAGACACCATTTACCTCGTAAAAGTGAGTAGTAAATTGCATTATACCATGGTAAATGTTGATAGTACGCCAAGTGATATTGAAGAAATTGCACCAGATGAGAATGATTTCTCAGAAGAGTAATGTTATAAATAGCGTTCGTTAATGACGTTTATATGATGTTTTTCGTGTCCAGCAACAATGTATGCCACCGCACGGACAGACATTTCATTGTCGCTTGCTACGCCAACTCTCTCCAACATTGCATCTGCAAACCCTTTAAATAGTGTGATTGTCGCTTGACGAATAGCATTGTATTCTTGTAACATTTCCATACTATTACGCTCGTTTGCACCCGAATATCTTGCAAAGTCATCTTGATCAAAACTCGGTAAATTTATTTTTTCATTCCTAGCAAAACATAAAGCTCTGTAACAAAATATACGTTCCGTATCCATAATGTGTTGCAATACTTCTTTGATCGTCCATTTTCCTTCTGCATATGCACTTGTAAGTTGTTCTTCAGTTAGTGAAGCCACTAATTCATTCACTTCTTCAACTCCTCTAGCAAGTGCAGCCAATATATCTTCGCCTTTAAACTTTTGAACATACATTTCGTAATACGGATTGTACTCGTGCACTTCTGGATATGGAATCATGGTAATGTTGGATTTTTGATTTAGGATTTACGATTTTTGAATGCGGAATATACTACTTTTATGTGTACTAGATGTTATTTTGAGATATAATCAAAATACTTTAATTCAGGGAATCATCATAATCATCTCTTTTATTCTTTACAAATTCTAAAGACTTTAGCACATATTAATTTGAAAATCAAAAATATATGAAAACATTAAAAAAGTTTGAGCTATCTAGCTTGTTGACTTCAAAAATCCGTGGAGGAACTGGAGAGCCACCTACAGAAGAACCGCCTATTACCGAATTAGGAACCATTTCCTCTGATGGCTCAACGTAATTAGTTGAGAAGTTGTTAGCACAAGGATCAAAACTTGTGCTAACATAATAAATTAGTATTTTAAAATTGTAGTGTAGCTTCTTGCCTAGACAGGAAATTGCGATACTAAAATTCTAACAGCGCTAGCAAATCTAACATTCTAAAAACATTAGCGCATCCAAAGCACAGCGTGTCCAAAGGCAAAGCCGTGTCTAAAGCGAAGCGTATCTAAGCTGAGTTCCTACTAGCATTAATGTTTCCAAATAACGAACGTGTCACCATTTTTTCATACGTTTCCAACTCCTTTTGATCGGCATCTGGATCATTTTGCAGTTCGTGAATTTTCCGCAAAGCAAATTGCTGAATGGTAAGTAACGGTAATACAATCTTTTCACGGGCGTGAATTGAAGCTTTCCCTGCTTGTTCATTTTCCATCAATTCTTTGTAACCTGTTAGTTTTAAGAGCATTCGTTCGGTGCGTTTGAATTCTTCAAAAATTACGGTCCAAAATTCACCAAACTCTTCATTTTCTTTCATATACGCAGTTAACTTAAAGAAAGACTTCGTTAAGCTCATCATGCTATTCGCCAATAATGTGCGGAAGAACGATGAGTTTTTATAGAGATTTTCCACCGCTTTAAACTGTCCGTTTTGCTCCATGTGTTCCAAAGCAGTTCCTACGCCGTAGAATCCTGGAACGTTTTGCTTTAGTTGACTCCAACTTCCCACAAATGGAATGGCACGTAAATCAGAGAAATTGAATTCTTTAGACTGCGAACGCTTCGACGGACGACTTCCAATATTGGTTTTTGCATAAAACTTTAATGTACTCATTCGCTCTAAATACGTCAAAAATCTTGGGTGTTTTTTAAACGCAACATACGCATCGTAACTTACCGACGCTAAGGTCTCCATCGTTTCTTTATCTTTTTCTGAAAATTCGGGCTTAGTCCCTGTAAATATTTCATTTGAGATTCCTGAGCTCAACAATTGCTCTAAGTTATATTGACATGAATCTAAGGTTCCAAAATTAGAACTAATCGTTTGTCCTTGTATCGTTAATTGAATTTCATCATCTTCTACAGTGTTTCCTAAAGACGCATAGAATTGATGTGTTTTTCCTCCTCCACGAGCTGGCGGTCCGCCTCTACCATCAAAGAAGATGACACTGATTCCAAATTCTCTAGAAATAGCCGTAAGTTCTTCTTTTGCTTTGAAAATACTCCAATTCGCCATCAAATAGCCACCATCTTTGGTTCCGTCGGAGAAACCGAGCATGATGTACTGTCTGTTTCCTCTACGTTTTAGATGTGCTGCATATGCTTCATTCGTATAAAGTGTTCGCATAACTCCTTTGGCAGCTTGCAAATCTGGTACGGTTTCAAATAATGGAGATACATCCACATTAGGTTCTTTCCAATCGCATAAACGTAGCATTGTGAAAGCTTCCATCACGTGTAGAGCCGATTGATTGTTACTGATAATGTAACGATTGGCTCCGCGTTCTCCGTTGCGCGCTTGAATGGTTTTCATCGCATAAATTGACGAAATCGTTGCATTGGTGATTTCGTTTTCAAAGTATTCCGACTTCACTACTTTGTCAATATGCGTCAACTCTTTTATTTTTTCTTCTTCAGAAGCATTTCTATAATCGATTGAAAATAAAGCATCTCCACGTTCTTTCATGACATCTAAAATATTTTCAAACACACCTTGATGCACTCTCGAATCTTGACGAATGTCCAACATCGCAAAGTGATAACCGAATAATTTTACTTTATTGATCAAATCGTTCAACTCTGTAATGAATAAGGATTGATAGTCAGAAATTAGGACTTCTCTAATTCCTTTTAATTCCGCTTCAAACTCCGGCAGCGTCATCATTCCTTCATCTATGCGGCGATATACATTGTCGTACAACATGTGCTCTAAACGTACCAAACGATCTTCTACACCTTCAAATGTGAGTCTGCGTTTTAGTTTTCGGATATCTCTGTAATAGTTGACAAGAATCGTATTTCGCAAACGTTCCGCTACTTTCAATGTAATATCTGTAGTCACAAACGGATTTCCGTCACGATCGCCTCCAGGCCAAAAACCTAAGTCAATAACTTGATTGTCAATTTCTTCGCCTTCAAATATATTTTCTTTGATATATTCGTAGATTTTACTTGCTGAGTGGTAGAATACATTTTGCAAATACCAAATTAAGCTTACCGCTTCATTGTACGGTGTTGGTTTTGTCTTTTTGAAGAAAGGTGTTTTTCCCAACTGCGCCAACAACTTCTTGATCGTTAGTAAATCATCTACTTTTATAGCTTCAGAAAGGTCTGTAATGATTCCTAGCACTTGTCCAGGATAAAACTGAGTTGGATGTGCCGTAAGCACTGGACGTACTTTAAAACGCTTTAAATGGGTTTTCAGCGCGTCTAGCTTGTGCTTTTCTTCGGCTTCTTCTTTAATGTTTCGCAGCGTTCCGCGTCCGTCCATATTGTTTACAATGGAAAAAGCCGCATCTTCAACTGCATCAAACAGTACGACTTGACGCTCAATGTATTGAATAAAACGGAACAGCAAGTCCATTTTTTGTTTATCGGTGAAATTACGGTTCACATAGCGTTCAAAGAACTTTTCTACAATTTGCGTTGGATTTCTATCCAAGCCGTATCCTTGTTCACAAGTATCACTAAACAAAGGCAATAAAGCACCTGTATTAGAGATTTCGTCAAAAGGCAAGGTCATGAAGATACTGTTGTATATCTGATATTTGGAGGAAACATTTTCCTGAAAACGTTCTAATTTGGGTTTTCTAGACATAAAATTTAAAATTTCAATAAAAAGGTTAAAACTTAAACTCCTGTTTTTCAGCAAGAACAATATGTATCAAAATAGTTCTTTGTGTTCTTCTGAATGAATATTCATTAAAAAAACCCTTACACGAAAGGCGCAAGGGTTTATAAATGCTAACTTTCGTTTTTGTTTATAAGTCGTTGAAAATCGAGTGCATTAAACGGTTTTTGTCGTTAATGCTTTCTTCTAAGGAAATCATCGTTTCTGTGCGTGATACACCTTCAATATCGTCAATCATAAAAATGATATCTTTTGCGTGTTTGGTGTTTTTGGCACGTACTTTACAGAAGATGTTAAATTTTCCTGTAGTAATGTGTGCTACCGTGATATATGGAATTTCGTGTATTCTATTCAATACAAATTTCGTTTGCGAGGTTTTTTCAAGGAAAATACCTACATATGCAATAAAAGAATATCCTAATTTTTGATAGTCTAGAGTTAAAGAAGAGCCTTTGATGATGCCTGCTTCTTCTAATTTTTTAACACGAACGTGAACTGTTCCTGCCGAGATTAATAATTTCTTCGCGATGTCTGTAAATGGAATTCTAGTATTCTCAATCAGCATGTCTAATATCTGATGATCCACTTCATCTAACCTAAATTTTGCCATGATTATCTTATATTATTTTTTAAAGATAATGCAAAAAAACCAAAAAAAATCGAATAATAATGCATAAAATACCACGAGATATGTTAACTAATTGTCAATTTTATTGAATTTTCTTAAATATTTGACAACGTCATTTTGCAGCGAAAACGATTGAAATATATGCTTCTGAGCGATTGAGTGCTGAAAATCAATTATTTTGTGCGCGAACGATTTTTTTAACAATTTTTTATCCTCAATTTGTGGCTCGAAGTGAATTTTTCCATTTTTGAGCACTTCTTGGTATAAAATCCCTAAATCGAAAGTTTCGTTTTGCTCAGTCTGAACGTTTCTTAAAATGACATCATAATGCTGTTTTTCGTTCTCTGGAATTTGAAAATATGCGTCTGTAAACGCACCTTTTATTTCTGTAGAAACGATGTAATTGATCGCTTCGATGTACGAATAGAAAATTAATTCGCGTGTTTTTTCGCGATTGTAATCGTTTGGATAATGTCCCGCTTCAAATAATACAGTCGGCGTTTCGAAAGATTGAAACATATCACCTACACAGTTGATGTTGAATCCGTCATCATAACGACCGACGTGATTTGGAATGAGTTTCTGCAGCATTTCATTCATTTTAACGATGATTTCCATGCTTTTTGCGCGATTTACGGTAATAGAACGTGCTGCATCCTGAGAAGGCGATAAAAATGAAAGTATTGCAGACTTATCATTGTTTCCTGCACTGAAAATCGTTCGCTGTCCGTGGAGATTAAAGCAATAATCGGGTTGAAATTCATCATAAATGGTGCGTAAAACCACACTTTCTGGTTGCGAAAGCGCTTTTGCATCGCGATTTAGGTCGATTTCATTGGCGTTTACACGTGTATACGCCTGTGCGCCATCAGGATTTAGCATCGGAATAATACATAATGTACAAGTCTCTAAAATGTTTTTTGAAGCCTCTGACGAATCGTTTAAGAAGTTGAACAAATCAAAAAGTGCCTTAGTCGTTGTCGATTCGTTTCCGTGCATCTGCGACCACATCAATATCTTTTTTGTGCCGTTTCCGATCGTTAGGGAATGGATGGAACGACTTTCTACAGAAGTGCCAATTTGTTTATAATTGAAAGTTTCTGGAAGTTTTTCTAATAGCGGAGCGATGTCAGTAAGAGTGATATAACGACCGTGTAATTTCGATTCAAAATGTGAGCGATACCAATTCGCTAAAGGATGTGTATACATGTGTATGTTTGATTACAGGTTACAAATGTAAACATTGTATTTTTTACAAATGTAAACAAGATTTAGAACCTTGGTTGTACACAATCGTAAACAGTAAAACACCTTCATGGTTGATCTTGCCTGGCGCTTGGGCAATGTCGATTAAATGGTTGAGTAACCAGTCGGCCACCGGCGTGGTGGCCCTGG
>JBCCLH010000070.1:0-21663 GCA_039026955.1 Bacteroidota bacterium | reverse complement strand
TTACTGTATTTTCGAGAAACATTTTGTAATTTTCAAGTCGAAAACGAATTTATGCTCGTTTTTGTAAAGGTGAACAAATTTATTAAAAAATCAAAGGTTATACAACGACAATAGTTTAAAAGTTATGAAGAAAAAATTAGAAGGAGATTTAATAAGTATCGCGCATCGAATCCTAAAATTAAAAGGCAAAGAAGATGTAGTTGCATTACATAAAGAAGCGAAAGAAGTTTTTGAAAAATTGTCAGTAATGTTGTTTTTTGAAGAGCAATTTAAAGATACAGTTCCTGATTATGCAGACTCTTCTTTTTTCCAAACACTAGAGAATGTGTACAATCACGATAAGGTAGAACAAAACGCCGAAGATGATTCGCTCACCCGACATCATTTGGTTGCGGAAGATCCTGAGCAAGACGAATTGGTAGAACCTTTGATGGAAACAATTAAGAATATGGTAGCCGAAATGCCAGAAGAAGAGGAAGCAGATCCTGTATTGGCAAAAGCGACCGCACCTGCAGCACCAAAGCGTGAAACGTTGGAAGATATTTTAGCAGATGTATTGCCACAACCTACTTTTGTAAAGAGTGAAGAAGCGGCAAAACCAGCACCACCAGCACCAAAAGTTGCAGAAACCGTTACAGAACCTGTAAAAACTGCCGTTGAGGTAAAAAAAGATACCAAACCAAAATCCTTAAATGACCGATTAAATACAGGAATTTCTATCGGATTGAACGATCGCATTGCGTTTACAAAGCATTTGTTTGACGGCAATCAAGAAGATTACAATCGTGTCGTATCTCAATTGAATACGATTGAAAGTGAAACGGAAGCCAAAGATTTCATCTACAACATGATCAAACCTGATTATAACAATTGGACAGGAAAAGAAGAATACGAAACACGCTTTATGGAAATTATTGAGCGTAAGTTTAGTTAGGTATTAGGTATTGGGTCGCTGCGCTTTTGGGTATTTGGTGTTTGTCTTGCTTTGTGTTTAATCTTTATGAAATATTAGCAATGAATGTCAAGCTGAACTTGATTCAGCTTCCCACAAGCTAATCCAAAAATTACTATTTACATTCTAAAAGCAACGGCGGTCTAGTTTATTCCGCTTACGTGGGAATACGTCCAAAAGTCAATCTTTTTGATCAAGGATTTCAAAGTAATCGATTTGTTTGTAGTATTTTAAAAATCAAAATAAAGAAAATTGTCATGAAAGAAGCAGATTGCCACGTCGCTATGCTTCTCGCAAAGACGTATCAAACATGTCTAAAGCGAAGCGCGTCTAACTTCTAACAGCGAAGCGGTCTAAGAGGTTCCCGCGTAAGCGGAAACAAGTCTAACAGCAAAGCGATCTAAATCAATACTTCAAATACACCCAACCCCTTTTTTCAATGGTATTGCCTTGCAATTTAAGCACATAGAAATACGTACCTACAGGCAAACGTCCATCTTTATTGAACAATACTGTGTTTTTGTTGGCTTCACCTCTCCAAGTGTTTCCGTAATTTCTCGTTTCATATACGATAGTTCCCCAACGATTGAAAATAGTCAATTCGTTATCTGTATAATTTTCTATACAACGAATTTCCCATACATCATTCAATAAATCGTTATTTGGTGAAAATCCATTTGGAATTTCTAAACAATCAGGAAATGTAACAGCAGCGGCGCTATTATTTGCCGAATTGCTATCTACTGCAGACTGATCAATGATTTCCACAACATTCATAAAGTCTGTTCCTTCTATAACTGTCACGGTGAGCGTTAAGGTTGCGGTATTTCCTCCTGCTAATAAAGCAATGGTCCACAGTTGAGAATTTTCGTCATAACTTCCTTCATTGGTTTCATGAGAAACATAGTCATAACCGTCTGGAAGTTGTTCTTCTATGATCACATTACTCACATCCTCGTTTCCATTATTGGTAACTGTAATGGTAAATGAAACGGTATCTCCGATAGAAGGCGTTTCGTTATCTACTATTTTTTCAATGCCTAAATCCACACAAGAAACTGTCGTTACTTGTACCATTTCGCGTGCAATTCCTGGACAATTATTATTGTTAATTACCTCTATTTCATACGCAGTATCCACAGTAAGTGCTGCTGTTTCATACGTAGTTCCCGTAAATATAATTTGTGTAGGATTTGATCCTTCGTACCAATTATACGTGTAGTTTGCGGTTGGATTGTTGATGGTGAGTGTTGCAGAGTCTCCAATACATATTTCTACAGGATCAATATTAAGATTAATATCGTTGTGAATTTCAAAAACGGTCACTTGTAATTGTACTTCATCGTCATCCGCTAGTGCATCTCCCAAATCATCTACTCCAAAACTAGCATTTACATCACTGTCAAGGTCTGGAATATTACTTGCTGTAATTTCTGCCGTAGTTTCGTATTGATCGTTAGAACCATCTACATCTAAAATTGTGACGATAATTTCTGTTGTAAAGGTATTGTTACCAGTCGCGCTGGAAATGTCAATTCCCGAAAGTTCCCAAATTCCAGTGGTGCTTGTGTAGGTTCCGTTTGAATCATCAGAAATATAAGTAAAGCCCAAAGGATTTAAATACTGTTCAACGGAAACATTTTCAACATCGTCAGGACCATTATTGGTAATGCTTAAGGTAAATATAGCTTCATCACCTTCACAATATTCCGATTGATTGGGTGTTACCGAAACTTCTAAATCGGCGTTAGGTGGAATTGGCAATACATTCAACGTGGCAAATACGCCACTTGCATCAATATTATTCAAGTTTGAGAAATTGGCAGACTCATTCGTATACAAACCACTGGTATCAGCGGTAACTAACACAGCAAACGTACAACTTGCGACACCATCTGGAATGACTAAATTGGCAATTCCCACAAAATCATCATTGATAATGCCGACAAAATCTGCAGTAGCGCCATTACTTTGTGCCCAAAATGGATCACCTGCTAAGACAATTCCCGCAGGTAAATTATCAGTAAAAGAAATACCCGATTGCAACAAGTTTCCAGGAACATTCTGAATGGTAAAGGTCAACAAAGAAGTTTCCATTTCCATAATTTCATCAGGCATAAAACTTTTAGTCAGTATTGGCGATAATACTTGCACACTGGAAATAGACACGTTGGTACTTGGATCAGATTCTGCATTATTCGCAGGATCAGGTTGCACTTCGGCGACATTGGTAAACGAACCTCCAAAATTGGGCGCGGTGACAGGAATGACAATTTGTATCGTTGCATCTGGATCGAGTAATGGAATGATTCCTGAAACTTCATTTGTGGCCGTATCTACCGTAAAGGTCGCAATACAAGTCGCATTTCCGCTAGTAACGGTACAAGTTGGTGTTCCTGTAATCGTAAAAGCAGGATTCACTGTAGTTGAAAAAATGGCATCCGTTGCGGTAGAACTTGAAATACTATTGGTAATATCAACAATCCAATCAAAATTAGAGTTCACAGGCGTAGTTGGCTGTGAAGGAAAGGTTTGAATAATTAAATCAACACAAGAGGTAAGAAAACTTGTCTCAGAAGCTGTTGATGAGCCGCCTAATCCAACAATACTGGCGGTGGCAGCATTGGTTACAGGAGTTACTAAACTAGAACATTGTGGATTCCAATTGACAACGACTTCAAACGTAACAGAACTTTGTGCCGGAAGTATCCAATTTTCAGCCTCTGTAATCTCCCAAAATACGTCATCTTGTGAGGTTAAAGCCACACCAATATTAGCATTTGGGATTGGAATACAGTTCGCAGTTCCAGTAGTTCCAATACAACTTACAGATTGTAAAATTCCTGTCGCAACAGTGGTTCCTCCATAATAATCGACAAAGGATACCGGAATTTCATTTAAGTTATCGTTGGAAACGGTAATATGATAGGTAATATCTCCCCAAGGAATAGGATTTGCTTCTGAACCTCCTAAGGGAAGCATCGGATTTACCTGTGTTTTTGACACAGTGACATTGTCATTGCTTACACAATCGGCAGTACCTACAGCTTGTGGTAATATGATGGAATCAAAATCATTATTATCATCTTCATTACAATCAATATGTTGTAGCATGTTGACCGTTGTTCTGTAAGGTGAATCAATCATGCTCGATGTAGGACATGCAGGCTCAGTATACACCACCACAGTTTCTATGACGATAACAGCTCCTGCGGGGATTTGAAAATTATTTACTTCCCAAAATAAGGTATCACTCGTAAAATTAAGACTTCCGCACGAAACACCGCCCGTAGCACTGACACAGGAAACGGAAACAATTTGCCAACTGATTCCTAAGTTCTGAAAGAAAAAGTTAATTAAGGTATTTAACGGACCGTTATTGGTGAGTGTTGTTTGAAAGGTGATTTGATCTCCCCAATTTGGCACTGTTCCTACGGCTGGATTTATTTGATCCGTGGAAATTGTAATATCGGTACACGGACATGGAGCAGAATCTAACAAATCCGTGATTTCTATATTAGACTGATTGGAAGCAGTATTGGGTTCGGTTAAGCTTATTTGAGCGAAACTTTGAGTTCGAATTAGTTCCGGTACGTTTCCACAGTCACCTTCCGTATATCGATACACCACACTAAATGTGAGACTGGATTGTGAAGGAAAAATAATTTCCTGATTGTACACATACATTTCTTCGTTAGGAACAACCAGCGTTGGCGATCCGGGAAAAGTACCCAAATTAAGGGGACAGTTTACACCATTGGTCGCGGAGATACAATCTAAAGAAATTAATTGTATGTTTGCCGAACCGTTAAATGAATTAGAAATCAATCCTTGAAACAAACTAAAATTATCAATTGGATATTGAATTGCACTATTGTTTGTAATGGTAAATTCAAACGTAACTTGGTCGCCCCAAGCTGAAATTCCAGTTCCAGAAGTTGGGTTTACTTGTTGATAGCTCACAGAAAAATCTAACGGCGCATACGTCACATCCATAGAAATAATAGACGTATTTCCATCGGGCGATGTATCTGTGGTTCCGTTTGGCGGTGTAACGGTAGCTGTGGTAGAAATTCCTCCCGAAGCTTTAGGCGCTCTTACCAAAATTCGAATCTCTACACTTGATGCATTGGGTAAGCTGGGAAGATCGGCAGTGACTGTATCTGCGGTTGGACTGTATACAAAATTTGTAGCATCTGCGGCACCTCCAACGGTATTCAGACTTTCAATTGATACGACTAGTACATTTGGTGCTAACTGTTGTGAAAAGGTAGAATTACTAACATTATCTCCCGAATTACTAATGGTCGTTACGTAATAAAACTCTTGAAAAATAATGATGTTGGAAATCGGATTTCCGTCAAGGTCGGTCGCTTCTAAACTTGCGGATAAATTGGTTGTTTGACTCCATCCAAAATAGGAACAGAGTAAGAAAAGAATGGTTAGGTATTGTTTTTTCATATTCCTTATAAAGATGCGAAAATTCTTAAAAGGTTGCCACATTTAAACAATAAATAATAGCTTAAAGCCCACTTTTTTTGTTGTAATGGTTATTTTTGGATTGAAAATGTGTTAAAATTTCAATTGTTAAAACTCTTTTGATGAAATTATATATTGTGCCTACACCGATCGGAAACCTTCAAGACATGACATTTAGAGCGATTGAAGTGTTAAAAAATGTCGATATGATTTTGGCAGAAGATACACGTACCAGCGGAAAGTTATTGAAGCATTTTGAAATTGCGACTCCCATGCAAAGTCATCACATGCACAACGAACACAAAACGACAGATGCCTTAGTACAACGCCTAAAAGCTGGAGCCACATTTGCGTTAATTAGCGATGCAGGAACGCCCGCCATTTCTGATCCAGGATTTTTACTCACACGCGCTTGCATTGCGAATGACATTCCTGTAGAATGCCTGCCAGGCGCAACGGCTTTTGTGCCTGCTTTGGTCAACAGTGGATTGCCCAATGATAAATTTGTCTTTGAAGGATTCTTACCTGTAAAAAAAGGAAGACAAACACGCTTAAAACTCTTAGCAGAAGAAACACGCACCATGATTTTCTACGAATCGCCACACAAACTCATCAAGACCTTGGGAAATTTTTGTGAATATTTTGGGGAAGGCAGGCAAGTCTCTGTTTCTCGTGAATTGACCAAACTCTTTGAAGAAACGATCAGAGGTACTGCAAAAGAGGTATTGGATTATTACCAAAGTAAACCTCCGAAAGGGGAAATTGTGGTGATTGTAGAAGGGAAAGGGAAATAGTTGTGAGATGTTAGTAGTGAGTATTGAGACTTTTTAGACACGCTTCGCTTTAGATCGCTTCGCTCTTGGATGTTAGACCGCTTTCGCTTTTAGACTTTTTGAATGACCTAAAACCAAAGACCCAACACCTAAAATCCTCAACAAGCTGTTTCCAAAATCCCACGCAAAGAAAACACATTCTTAAATGTAAAATGCTGCGTCTTCGAAAACAAATCTTTTACAATTTCTTTTTCTTGTTGTACAATGCGAAGTACTCTTTCAAGTATAGAAATATCTTTCGAAGTAAATTTCTGCAAACATAAAATATAAGGTAAGTCTTTAGTACTTGTCAAATAGCGAACGCCTGCCTTGATCGCAGCATTGTGACCGCGATTTTTCTTGACATCAATAATGGAAATGGCAACTGTAGTTTCTTCTTGAATTTCTTGTAAGCGTTCCAATGTGTTATCGGTACTGCTATTATTCACAAAACAAATGGTTATATTTTTCTTTTCAGCAAACAGTTGTGTAAATTTCTGTACGTCAATGCGATCTTCGTCATTACGGAATATAAGTAACATTCCAATCTTCATCATGTAGGTGTATTTTAGGGTTTAGGGGAATTTAATGAAACTCAATTTTTCAATTGCTATATTTATGTATATCGAATTTCTAAGTTTATCATAATGTTTAGGTGAGTTTAGGGGAATCTCCGGGAACTTAGAGGGAAACGTAGTATCAAGTGTTATGCAATTTCTAAATCTAAAGCGGTTAGCTTAGCTGAGGCTTTTTTTTTGCGACCGTACGACCAAGCAATTTGTCCTAACTGACCAATAATTTTGATGGAATCTTTCATAGACAATTTAGAACCATCTGCGTGAATCCAACGTTTCAAAGGCTGCTCGCACATCATTGCTCTTGCTTTGTCCAATCCGAAGTAAATACGCATTCTCATAAAAATTTCTACGTCAAACAACCACTTCGTGATAAATTTCTTCTCAAAAGCCAACTTAATCACATCTTTATGGAAAATCTTTGCACCACATTGCGTGTCTTTAAAGTTCATAGATAAAATGGTTCTGATGATGAGGTTAATCGTCATACTGATCACTTTACGAGCCGATTCTTTCGTAATATTCGCGCCCATTCTGCTAATTCTTGAACCGCTTACAATCTTAAATTCAGAGTCTTCTATTGTAGATACCAAATCGTCAAAATCTGCCAAATCGGTAGACAAATCCGCATCCAAAAATCCGATATAATCTAGATCTTCTCTTTGTGCCATGTGCAACATTCCCAATCGAACGGCCTCTGCTTTTCCACCATTTTGCTCACAATCGTACACCGTAATATAGTCTTCTCTTCCTTTCTGTAACTTGTGCAGTACTTCCAACGTATTGTCTTTGCTTCCGTCGTTCACAAAGCATAAATTATAGCCAGAATTCTTATCCACAAAAGTGGTAAACTCGTCACTCAACAAACGTTCTGCTTCGTTATAACAAGGAATTACAACGCCTACACATCTTTGTTGAATCATCACAGTATCTGTATTTTTCACTGCAATATGCTCTGGAATACCGATGAGTCTTTTCACACGAGCACATACTTCATTCAAACTCAAAGGTTTCTTCATATAATCATTCACGCCTAAATCAAAACCTTTAGTAATCATTTCATCATCGGTATTTCCAGATAATATCATCACAGGTGTATCATCTTTTCTGTCTCTTCGTATATGTTGTACGATTTCCATTCCTGAAACTGTTGGCATGTTCATATCTACAATGACTAAATCTGGTTGGAAAGCGTCGTATAGCTCCATTGCCTTTAGTACATTTGTTTCAGTGAGTACTTGGTAGCCTAATTCCTGTAATCTGTTTTCTAAAGGAATTAAAACTAATTTCTGATCGTCTATAGCTAATATTTTCATTGGTAGTGGATTTTAATTTTTTGATTATTTGTTTGAAAGTGTTCAGATGTTTTTTATGTATTTCTGAATGACTTACAGGTCAAAAGTACTTGTGATTTGCAGACTATTTCCCCGAAAATACCTTAAGCGAATCTATCTATAGACGAAATGCAATTTACCGTAGTCCAATTAAAAACTCTGCCGTTTATCTTTGGTTTCGTGAAACTCAGGGTAGAGAAGCCAATATGGCGCACGCTACTCTGTTAGTTGAACGAATCCCGCTGTAGAGCGGGATCTTAAAATTGGAAACAATTATTTTGTAAAAAAATACAGTATATTAAACGAATGAAAAATACGACGAACAAATTATTATTAATAGCACTACTTCTCGGAGTAGTGTTTCACGGTACGTCTATATTTTTTACTTTAGAAACTACCTATGATGCGTTAATTCATCTCTTTTTTGCCGATCATTATGCCAACAGTTGGTTTGAACCTTGGAACTACAAATGGTACACAGGATTTACCGTGATGAGTTATCCGCCGTTGGTACATCAGTCGATTGGAGCCTTATCGTATATCGGCGGATTAAAATTTGGATTATTCGTCATAGCAATTATTGCGGTCATTCTATTCATTACAGGTGTGTATCGTTTTTCGCTACTCATCACAGGGAATAAAAAAGCTGCAGGATATGCCGCAGTGCTCGCTGTATTTTCGTCTTCCTTTGTAGAAACCTTACACATCTTTGGACAGTTGCCAAGTATTGTGGGGATTTCTGTCTTAATGCATGCCTTGCCAGCCATTTATCTTTGGTTAAAAACAGGCAAATACAAATATCTATTCACGTCGCTTTCGCTGATTGCGGTCACGGTGACTTCACATCATGTCACACCAATTTTCGGAATGGTCTTCTTTATTTTCCCGTTGATCGGAATGGTTTTGATGGATGCTTCTCGCGAACAAGTCAATAGCATGAAAGAAGTCACATTTCGTGTCTTTTGGAAAACTTTTTGGAAGCATTTCAAGCGCATTGTGCTATTTGGGATGTCTTCATTAGTAATTATTGTCGGATGTATTTTACCATATTGGATCAACTCCAAAAACAACCCAATCACGCAAGTGCCGATTCCACATGGTTCACGTGATAACTTTTTAGAAATTACTTCGTCGGGCTTGGTCTTTTTCTTAATTCCGTGGGGAATATTACTCTTCTTATTACCGTACATTTTTTATAGATACTACAGCAAACGCTATCTCTTTTTTGGACTATCAATTACGCTATTATTTATCTTAGGAACAGGCGGAACGACTCCGATTCCACGTAAAATTTTGGGAGAAACTGCCTTTAATATTTTGACTTTAGACAGATTTACCTTGTGGGCATCGATCATGTCATTGCCGTTGTTTGGGGAATTTACCTATCGTTTTGCAGAAGCCGATTTAAAAACGGTTTTGCAGAAGAAATTTGGTACCATGTACCACAGAATCATTGGTGGCGGATTGGCTGCTTTATTTGTGTTCATGACGATTTTTACGATGAGTTTGGGCTATTTTCGTCCATCACAACCGCAAAAGATTAAGATGTTGCCAATTGTCAATTTCCTAAATCAAGATCAGCACGATCAATGGCGCTATTTAACCTTGGGATTCGGAGATCAAATGGCGTGGTTGGCTGCACAAACCAAAGCTTTATCCGTAGATGGAAACTACCATTCGGCACGTCGTTTACC
Source organism: Bacteroidota bacterium (assembly GCA_039026955.1). Taxonomy (GTDB): domain Bacteria; phylum Bacteroidota; class Bacteroidia; order Flavobacteriales; family Flavobacteriaceae; genus Kordia. The sequence continues at coordinate 11,817 of JBCCLH010000070.1, read as the reverse complement.
TGAATTGACCACGCGACCAATTGAGCGTTTGGAAAACTCCAAATTCAAAGGTGTCGCGGGAATTGGTTCGTTGCAGCAATTCCTGACAACGCCTGAAAAATACAATCTAAAATACATTTTCTCGAATGATAAATTCTATGATCCCATTCTCTATTTCTGTGGTTGGCAACGTTTGTCACCACTGGAAAACGGTATCATGGTTTGGGAAAAATTGAATGTTCCTCCGTTATCTTCTATTTTACCGAAAGATGAGGTGGCAACCTGGCAAAAATTAGCTTGGGGAATCATTCCGTTTCTAACAGTAATTTTAGCATTTCTCTTCAACATACAACCAATCTTTCTGAGATACATTCAGCGAAAGCGAAGAGATGCCCACGAATATGTACAATACGATGTTGGTTACACAAAATTTTCAGGAAAACTTGTGACCATCAATCATATATGGGCGGTAATTCTCATCGGAATTTTGGTGTTTGGCACATATCAATTCTATATCAAAAACGATATACAACGTTCACCCAAAAATGTAGTAGAAGCCTATTACGACGCATTAGATTTCAAAGAATTTGAACGTGCGCACAGTTATATCAATCCAGAAAATGGGGTTACGATTGCACAATACATGTTAGAAATATCTTCTACGGATGGTTTGTTAAGTTCTTATGCAAAGATGGATGCAATTGATACAGAAATCACGAATGAAACGGATAGTTTGGCGAATGTAAAAGTCACCACAAAATGGATTACACCTTTAGAAAAAATTGAAAAAACAACTTACAAAACCGTAGTCAAACGCAATGGAAAATGGTTTTTAGTAGCTGAAGCTGTGGAAGCCGATTTGCCGCCAGATCAGTTATTCTCTGAAAACAAAACTGCCTATTTCAATCATGGAAGAAGACGCATTACCACAGAGCAAACCTATCATGAAGACGTTTTAAAACAACCTGTTTTAGAGATTGTTACCGCGAAATTGGTGAAGCGCAACGGACATTACGCCATTGTCGGCGAAGTACAAAATATTGACAATGTGCCAGCGGATATTGTGCTCAAAGGAACATTATACAATGACGATAATGAGGAGTTGGCAACTTACAATGCGAAGTATCATTTAAAACACAAATTGATGCCCAAAGAAGTGACGTCGTTTCGTATTAATTTTGAAGGCATTGCATGGTCCAAAACACAGGATTCCATTCCAGAAACCTTCAATCCAGATGAATTTACGCCTGTCGATTTAGTCGATGCGCCTACAAAATTCAACTTGCAGGCGGCAGGAAATGTTTCAAGTTCGGATTTGCATAAAAACATCGTCTTAAGCGCACTGCAAATTGATCCAAAAACCATTAAAGGAAATCTGTTCAACAGTGGCTTACAAGAAATTACCATTCCGCAACTGTTGGTGTCGTATTATGATAAAAACCGAGAAATTCTCTGGGTTGATCACTTGTTTTTAGACAAAGGAATTCGCCAACAACGCAAGCAACCGTTTCAGTACCCAATCTTGCAAAATGACACGATTCAAACCATTAGTACGGACATGGAAAACTGTTATGTAAATGGCTTGCCAAACGCAGCTATTTCGAATAAAATCGTCCCAAATAGAAAAAAGCATAGCATATTACAGAAAATTGAAAATTCGGTGTACGACTATGTAAAAATTGAACTCAACGCATATATCGGAAACCCAAAATGATAAAATTGAACTACATATTGCTTTATTTATTCGTATTTGCGTCAAGCGCGAATGGACTCAGAGCGGAAACCATTCGGCTAGAAACGACACAACAGGAATTCACCGCTGGCGAAACCATTGTGTTGACATTTTCAGGTACGCAAGATGCTTCTATCAAGTTGTATTGTGCCAATAGTTACGGCGCCACAATCATTCGTCCCAAAATAGAAAATGCACAATTACACTATCGCATTCCTACACAACTCACGAGCAAAATTGGAGTCGTTAATTGGGAGCTTTTAGACAAAACCAATTCACTTTCGGGAACATTCAACATCATTCCACAGACACAACCTATTGCGATGGAAACCTATGTAGGTCCGCCAAGTATTGAAGCTGGTGATCGGGATTATACGATGTTAGTAATAATTCCAGCAGATGCATTGGACAATCCGATCAAATACAATACAGAGGTTACTGTAAAACGTCAATTTCTAGCGGAAGAAGCACAAGAAATCGTTCAAACGAAAAACCTAATTGCTTATCAACGAATCTATGCGCCAACTCAAAGTGGTAGAATGTTATTGGCAACCGAATGTTTGGGATTAAATTCCAAAGAATTTACAGTAAATATTACACCTGCAATTTCCACCGATTTTGAAATTTTCGTCAAGCGACCACACGAATATGCAGACGGAAATCAGATTACAGCCTTCACCACTTCTGTCCTGCGCGATGAAAATAAAAATATTGTCAGCGATGGAAGTTATGTGGAATTTGTCATCACCAATTCAGATGGAAACCTACTAAAAACCGCAGGAATGACCATTGATGGCGTGGCAACTGCAAAAATGATTCATCCCGATCATGCGGAAACGTGGAGCATCAAAGCGTACGTCAAAGGAATTTCAGAAAGTAATACCATTTCGCTTAATTACAAACAAGTTATTGAAGATTTTACAGTGACGTTTTCTAAAAACAATCGAACTATCGAAGTTGGACCGTTGCAAAGTTTTATGAAACAACTCATTCCGGATGGATTGCAAGTGACGCTGACAGTTTCGCAACGTGGAAAAGCACTGGAAACCTATATAAAAGAATCGCGTGATGGCTTTGTGAATTTTGAACTCAATCCGAATATTTTCAGCAATGGAAACTACGATTTAGAAATCACAACCGCTAGTATCACAAAAGCATTTAAAGCAAAAAAACTATGGTAAAAGCAGACAAAAATATCATGCGTAGCTTTTTGGTATTGACGTACATTTTTGTCATTTCCATGCTCATTTTCTTGATTAGCAGTGCGTTTACCTATCTCAACACAGGCGCGGACAGAAGCAAAATGTTGCATACGGAAGTGCAGAAAATAGAACAGTATTTGCCAAAAATGAACTGGATTGATGATGGCAACGAAGGCAGACCGCTCGACACACAAACCTTAGCAAAAATTGAAAATGATTATTTGGATGCGTGGTATGTGCGACATGTGGCGTACCAATCCAATAAAACTAATGGAATTGAAGATTATTACACGGAAAGTGCACGCAAAAACATCCTAGATTTTGTTTCGCAAAATCAGCAAGAAAACATCTTTATAGACGCCACAACATTGTCTCACCAACCAAATATTGAATTCTTCAGCGAAGACGGACAACTTATTGTACTGAAAGATGAAAATGTGGTGGAATACAAGCAAGTTTATCAAGGTGGCGAATTGGTGTTGGAAACCACTGAAAAGGCAAGTTACAAAGCCATTTTATTGTTAGAAGATGGCTTTTGGCGCATTCGTCATTTGGTGAGAGAAAAAGTAGAAAACATTGAAGAAACCACCAAAACAAAAACTGTTGACAGCCTGAATCTAAAAGGTGTCAATTACTATCCGCAAGCAACACCTTGGGATATGTTTGGTGATAAATTTGATATCGAAATCATCAAAAATGACTTTGATATTATCAAAAATGCAGGCTTAAATACCATTCGAATTTTTGTGCCGTATGAAGACTTTGGCAAAGCCAATGTACAAGTTGAAAAGCTTGAAAAATTACAGCAAGTCTTGGATGCTGCGGAAGTTAAAAAGCTAAAAGCTGTTGTAACTTTATTCGATTTTTATGGTGATTATAAAATCTTAGATTGGACACTCACACAGCGACATGCAGAAACGGTTGTCACCAAATTCAAAAACCATAACGCCATTTTAGCTTGGGATATTAAAAACGAACCAAATTTGGACTTTGAATCGCGTGGAAAGCAAAATGTATTAGCGTGGTTAGACAAGATGATTTCCTTAGTAAAATCCATTGACGAAACACATTTGGTTACGATTGGTTGGTCCAATACGGAAAGTGCACATTTATTACAAGATAAGCTTGATTTTGTCTCTTTCCATTACTATGACGCTGCCGCAGATTTTACGCAGCAGTATTCCAATTTGAAATCAAAAATCACAAATAAACCGATTGTTCTCGGGGAATTTGGACAGTCTTCCTATGGCGGATTTTGGAGACCGTTTGCAGGTTCAGAAAAGAAGCAAGCTACTTATTTCGAAGAAATGCAAGCAGTACTTTCTTCTGAAAACATTTCCTATTTAGCTTGGACACTTTATGATTTTGAAGACATTCCCAGCAACGTTGTGGGAAGTCGTCCGTGGCGTACGAATCCTCAGAAAAAGTTTGGGATTTTGGATAAAGATGGGAATCGGAAGTTGGCTTTTGAGTTTATTGTGGAGTGATTTGTCAATTTGATAATTTGAAAATGTAGCAATGTGAAAATGGATTTCAAAGTTCATGTCTATTCAACTAGAGAAATTCAATAAAGAAAGCTATTTGTGGAGAGAAAAGGATTCAAGATTTTAGAACCAAGAATCAGGATAGTTTTAAAGTAGATCTCGATATAATTTTTCTTCATTTCATTTCGAAAACCACTCGATCAGACGTTTTGGGAATGCAACTAGAAGTAACTTAAAATTCAATATTTAGCATTCAAAATAACAAGTCTAACAGTGTAGCGATACCAAAGCAAAGCGTGTCTAACATTCCAAGAGCGATAGCAAGTCTAAAAAAGCCTATCTTGCGTCCAAAGAAAAGAACACATGAGTTATATAATGGTAGACATCGAATCCGACGGACCGATTCCAGGTGATTATTCGATGATTTGTTTTGGAGCGGTGTTGGTGGATGAACAACTCGATCGGACGTTTTATGGAAAACTCAAACCGATTTCAGAACAATTTGATCCGACAGCGTTATCGATTTCAGGATTTTCAAGAGAAGAAACACTAGCATTTGACGATCCAAAAACAGTGATGACCGATTTTAAAGCGTGGATTCAAGAAAACTCAAAAGGCAGACCTATTTTTATCAGTGACAACAATGGTTTCGATTGGATGTTTATCTGTTGGTACTTTCATCATTTCATTGGCGAAAATCCGTTTGGCTATTCTTCCCGAAGGCTTTCCGATTTATACTGCGGATTGGAAAAAGATACTTTTGCCAAATGGAAACACTTACGCAAAACCGTTCACACACACAATCCTGTTGACGACGCCATGGGCAATGCGGAAGTGTTGTTATACATGAAAAAAGAAATGGATTTGAAGATTAGTTTGAAGTGATTAATGTACTAATTTGAAAATGTAGCAGTGTATCAGTTGATTTCAAAATTTGTATCTGCTCAACTAGGAAAATACTGCAAAGAAGACTATTTGTGAATTCGTGACGGGAAAGGAGTCAAGATAGTTTCTGTATGTCATTCCTGCGTAGGCAGGAATCCAAAGTACTTCAAAATGGATTTCGCATTGATACTGAATCAAGTTTAGCACGCTGGTGTGGAATGACAAAAATCTAAAAGTATCAGCGGTCTAAAAGATTCCCGACATCGCGGTTACAAGTCTAAGAGCGAAGCGATTCTAAAGATCTAAAATTCTTCCCAGCTATAATTTCTTCAAACTCCTCCAAATACATATCCGTAATACGTTCCATAGGAAAGGCAGTAGCCGCTTTGTAATTGGCTTCTCCAAGATAGGTTCTATAGGCTTCGTTTGTAACAATGGCTTTAATGGCATTTGCCAAACTATCTACACTTGTCGGTTCAAAGAATTCACCTTTGTAGCCTTCATCTTGTACTAACAATGCTAAATCGCCTAAATCTGGCATGACAACAGCTTTTCCGTAGCTTCCTGCTTGGTGCAATACACCTGAACTTCCGGTTGTCGCTGTGTATGGAAATACCACAACCGCACTTTCGTTGAATAAGGTTGCCACGTCTTCTTCCGCGACGTAACCTGTAAATGTTAATTGAGGTACGTGCTTGTATTGTGCTTGCACGTTTGCTAAATAGCCTGGCACATTTGGATTGTCAGTTCCTGCGATGACGATTTCTAAATCGAGTCCTGTAGATTGACGCACTTTTTCTACCGCTTCTATCATGCCTTCTACTTTTTTATAGGTTCCAAACTTTCCAAAAGCCATCACTTTTAATGGACCTTCTGGTAATTTATACGAAGGTTTAGATGCGATTTCAAAAGTTCCATGTGGAATCATTGTGATATTTTCTTTTAAGTATTTTTTCTCTAGTACATCTACATATTTTTGCATGGTTACTGCGACTTTATCTGCTTTTAGAATTAATTTCGTCAAACTCGTTCCGATGAAATTATATGCTTTTTGTAACAATTTGTTGGAAGTAAATCCTGCACTTGCCAAATCCACTTCTTCAAGAATATTGTGCAGTAGTACAATATTTGGAATGTTTTTCAATGAACAAATCCACGGAAGCATCAAACCTAACGCAGCAGCTACTTTTTTATCGCCAAACTTCATAAACTGCAAGTTGAACAAGACAGCATCTGGTTGTGTCTGATTGATTGCTTTGGTTACCGAAAAGATGTTTTTGTAACTGTTAAACTTCCAGCATTCTTTCACAGTGATCTTACAACCTGATTCTGAAAAATTCAAATCTTTTGCTTCGGGTGTTGCATCAGTCAATAAAATGATTTCTGTAATTGTTTCCTTATGGCGAAAGCTTTTTACCAAATGATACGCGTATTCGTTTAAGGTTACTTTACTTGGTGGATATGCGGTTACGATTGCTAGTTTCATGACGTGTTTATTTTTGATTACACTACAAATTTGCACTTTCAACCTCTGAAAAATAGACGAGTTGTGCTGAAATGCAATTATGTTTAGATGAAAGGGAAGAATGTTTGGATTTGAATTTGGACTCGCTGTCGCTTTTAGAATGTTAGTCACGGCTTTGCCTTTAGACCGCTTCGCTTTAGTACTTCGTTGTCATTCTACCTTTGCGTAAAAAATAGCGAAGTATTGTCATGCTGAACTCGATTCAGTATCACATAAAATATGGATTCCTGCCTGCGTAGGAATGACAAAACAAAGGAAAAGGTCTAAAAATACAATGAGCTTGTCAAAGCGAAGCTACCTAAAATATTCTCGCGTAAGAGTGAAAAATCTAACAGCGAAGCGGTCTTACATCTAACAGCGACAGCGGTCTAAGAGCGCAGCGATCTAAACTCATTCTCATAAAAGAAAAAAGTCAACTGCACTATCAACAATAAAATCATCGCAATGATCTGTACATGTACGACTTGTGCCAGATTTTCATGGAAGAAAACGACTAATACGATTTGAAGCATTCCGAATAATCCGGAAAGTACCACAGGAATGTATTTGTCTAAAGATAAATAGTAATATGCGAAGATATTGGAGAGTGCAAAAATACCTGTCGCTAAGGCGTATTTCCACAACAATGGCGTAATGGCTAAGTAGCTTTCGCCGAATAAAATAGTAATGATTTGTGTTGGAAATAAGACACAACCAACTATAATAACAGTAGCAATTCCCGCAATATACGTCACGTATTTTAATAAGATGGGAACGGTCGATTTCCCTTCTTTTTTCAGTTGAACTACCGTTGGTAATAATAACATGACAAACATCCAAGCAATAAAATATACGACGCGTCCGATCAACGCTAAGGAAGCATACAATCCTGCATCATAGGATTCAAAATAATGTTTGACCAGTAGAATATCACTGTTGTTGATAATGATTTGTGTCAGTTCATAAAAAGCGGTGATGATGAAAAAGTTACGCACTAATTTTCCTTGCGATTTGGTCAAGAGGTTTTTACTTTTCCACGAAATATTCTTAAAGTTAAAAGGAATCAATCCGAAGGCAAAAGAAGCCAAAATTCCTAAAGAAATAATCAATGAAGATTCAATTTGTAAAAAGTATAAAAGTGCTAAGGTGATCACCAAACGACTGATCATTTCTGTCTGATATGTTACCGAAAGCGACACTAGTTTTTGGGTTCCTTGAAAAATTCCACGATTGACACTCATGATAAAATACAGCGGAATTCCCAATCCGAACACGACAAACATCGACGACGATGAGGTTTTAAAAAATGCTTGCAATTCTGAAGTAAAGAAAACTATCAAACAACCTAAAATGATTCCTGTAACGATTGATTTCTTGTAAATGTTCGCGGCAAAAGCTTTAAAAACGGTTGCTTCAAACAATACTGAAAACTTTGCCGTTACCAGTTGAAAGGTCATCGCCACAAATGATAAGACTAATAAAAAAGTAACCAAAACGGCAGCATCTGCGAACTTTTCAGGTCCTAAAAATCTACCTAATAACAAGTTGTATGCGTAGTTTCCGCCGTTTACCAACAATACACTGAGCATAAACAAATGTGCTGGAGTAAGGCTACTTTTTATTTTTTTTGCGATTGTGATCATCTTTGTTTGTTGATTTGTCTGTTTGTTGATTCGAAGTTTCTTATTTCAATACTACTTCATAAGCTGTGAGGCTCGAGTAAAATTTGATTTTATAATTTCCATCTCGACTGCGCTCGATGTGACATTTGAAAGTATCTCAATACTCAATACTAAAATCTCAATACTACTTCCTAAGCGACTTGCGAACAATTAAAATCTTGATAAATATCTTTGCAACCATTTCCGATTACTGAAAACATTTTGTGGTGACGAAGCGCAATTGCGGTTACCGTTTTAATTCCTTCCAATCCGTCGTAATCGATTTCGGTAACGCCGTCAATATTTACCACGACATTTGAATGTTGTTCAATGATGTATTCGAAGTGAATGATAAACGATCTTGTAGTTGCTGTGTTTAATTTTCCTTTTACTAAAAAAGTTCCGTTTTGTTGTGTGATTTGTAAAGCCATTTTTTGTGTTTTAACGATTAATATTGACACAAATATCTTCGGAAATGCTACAAAAACAGGCGCATCGTCGGTGAGATTCACTTTTCTTGCGACGAATGTTTGGAAGCTTATGCTTAACTTACAATTGTCAAAAATCAAGTACATGAACAGAAAATATATCCTACTTTTTTCGCTTTTATGCTGCTCTTTTTTGAGTGTTGCCCAAGACATGCAAGAAGGCTTTTCGTATTTAGAAAACGGAAAGTATCAAGCGGCAGAAACCTTCTTTCAAACGATTTTGGAAGATTATCCAAACAATAAAACTGCGCGTTTGTGTTACGGTCGTGCTGTGGGATTAAATGGCAATTCGGCGAAAGCTAAAACGCTCTTCACCAATTTATTAAAGGAGTATCCAAACGATTTCGAAGTAAAGTTGAATTACGGCGAATCTTTATTATGGAACCAAGAGTTTAATCTCGCGAAAGCGTACTATCAAAAATTAGTCACCGAAGATGCACAAAGTTTTCCCGCGTTATTAGGATTTGCGAATACGCTCTCCAACTTAAAAGAATATCAGGAAGCTTTAAACTACGTGAATAAAGCCTTGGAAGTTTCTCCGGGAAATCCAAATGCACTGACCTCTAAAAAGTATATTTATTTAGGTCACGCTTATCAAAAACAGCAATTGCAACAGTATGCAGCAGCAGAAACCTTATTGAAAGAATGCTTGTCGCTTTTCGCAAATGACAAAGATGCACTGTTAAATTTGGCAAATTTATACTTGATTATGGGCGAATTTGACAAAGCAAAAACGACCTATACAACGTTGTTAGACAATCCTTCAACATACGAAGACACCTTATCTGCCTTGAACGGTTTGGCGTTGGTGCAGCATTTGAAAGGAAAAGAGAAAAAAGCACTAGAAACGAGTCAGAATGCTTATAATGATTTGAATGAAACGGTCAGTGCCACCGTGAATCAACAAACGACGGAACGTTATATTCAAGCGTTAATTTGGAATAAAAAATACAAACAAGCCCAAACTTTAATTGACGAAATCATTACAGTTGAACCCAACGAAAACTGGATTTTAGCCTTGCGTGCGACCTTGAATGTGTACAAAAGCAACTTCAAGCAGAGTTTGGCGGATTATAATCAGATTTTAGCCAACGATTCCACGTCATTCGATGGAAATCTAGGAAAAGCAAATGTCTTAAAAGCGCTTGGTCGTTACGATGATGCGTACGCTGCTGCAGAAAAAACGCTGAGATTCTACAACAATCAGAAAGATGCAACTAACTTTATAAAAGAATTGGACACCAAGTTTTCTGCGTTTTATGATGGAAAAGCCTCGTATACCTTTGACAACGGTGATAACAGAGCGTTTTCGGTGGAAAATACGGTGGAATATCCGTTTTCAACACGTTTGAAACTTCTCGGAAATTATACATTTCGAACAACTGATAATTCCGTAACAAATAACAAAGCGACTTCGCATGCAGCTTCGGCAGGTTTGGCATATCAAGTTGCACCAAATGTACTTTTTAAAGGAACATTAGGTGTTACCACAGCAGCTGCAGAAACTACAGATTACACACAACTTTTAGCAGATGTTTCACTCAATATGAAACCGTTAAAATTGCAAACTCTAGACATTGGTTACAAACGTGAATTGCAGAGTTTTAATGCCGATTTATTAGATCGTGAGATTGTGATGAATCATTTGTATGCGAATTACAATGTGAGCACCAATTTCAATTTAGGTTTGTTTACGCAATATTATTACACGGCACAAAATGATGATAACTCTAGACATTTATTATTTACATCGTTATATTACAATATTTTAAGTAAACCTTCTTTAAAAGTCGGATTAAACTATCAGTACATCACCTTTGAAAATCAAGTCCTGGCAATTTATTTCAGTCCATCGCGTTTCAATGCAGGTGAAGTCTTTCTCAATCTAATCAAAGACGAAAACAGCACCAAAACCAACGAATGGTTTTACGAACTCACTGCGGCAACAGGTTTGCAATACATCGAAGATCAGGAAAGTCAAAGTACGTATCGTTTTCAGGGAAAATTAGGTTATAAATTCTCTGATCGTTGTTTGGTGAATGTATTTGGTACACGCAGTAATATTGCTTCTGCGACGGCTGCAGGGTTTACTTTTACAGAGATTGGAGTGAGAGTGAAGTGGTGGTTTGATGGGAGAAAACTCTAAAGACAGGAAATAGATATTTATTTAATTTTACGTTTCGTTTATTTCGATTATATTTGTTACACGAAATAAACGAAACAGTATCATGGAATATGTAAGCAATTCTGAAAAACCTTCAAAGAAAGAACAAATAGCAGCGAAAGAATCGTATGCTACATTAGTAAATACAGTTGAAGAGTTGCAATCTGAATATCCTGAAATAGAAATAGAAGAAACTTCCGAAAAAATAAAAATTCCGCGTCGTGCTTTAAAACTTTTGGTTGAAATTTTAAAGGCGACCAGCGAAGGGCAATCGATTTCAGTAGTTCCGATTACTACAGAAATGACTACTCAAGCTGCAGCAGAATTGTTAGGTTGTTCACGTCCACATTTAGTAAAATTACTAGAAAGCGGTAAAATTCCATTCACAAAAGTGGGTAGACATCGAAGAGTTCTGTTTGAAGATATAATGAACTACAAGAAAGCGAAAAAGAAAGAACAAGAGCAATTGCTTATTGAAATGATGAAGTTAGACGAAGACGCCGGATTGTATGATTCATAGTATTCGTTTTACAGCAGTTTTAGATACAAATGTTATTTATCCTATTGAAATCAGAGATATATAGCTAAATCATTATAATTTGTCATATTTTTTTTGTATCTTGTCCTATGGCATATTCATTAGATTTCAGACGACAGGTATTCAAAGTAAAACAAGAACAAGGGCTTACTTTTGAGCAAACAAGCGATAGATTTGGTA
>JBCCLH010000069.1:0-22409 GCA_039026955.1 Bacteroidota bacterium | reverse complement strand
TTATACCATTTTACATTTAATTTGGGTTTTATTTATTAAATTTACAAATGGCACGATTAAAAGTTACCCTTATTAAAGAATCTGTTGAAGAGCTGCGCTCCTATCGGTCAAGTGTTGATTCTTATCAAGGTTCAAAGAAATTAAATTTTCTACTACTATTTTCTGAATTTCCTAATATATCAGTTGCAGAAGCTTCTGTTCAGATAGGCATAGGTACATCGACAGTTACAAGGTGGTTTCATGCCTATAAAGACTTAGGCATATTAGGTTTTCTTGCAATACCTAAAAGAAAGCGTACTTCTAAGTTCATAACCCCGCAGATACATACTGCTTTGGAGAAAAGACTCCAAGCTAGCAAAGTCAGTTTTTCAGGTTATAAAGATGCTCAACAATGGCTGGAACAGGAATTTCAAGTAGCCATTCCTTATCATATCTTACGAAGATATATGATTGACAAATTGGATGCTAGATTGAAAGTACCCAGAAAAAGTAATGTAAAAAAAGACCTAGAAGCTTCGGCTGAGTTTTTTAAAACTACCTAGTATACTAACCTGTATTAGAAATAATCTAAATAAAGATAACAGATATGCTAGTGTAAATCTATATTTTCAAGATGAGAGTAGATTTGGATTAAAAACCCATGTGGGCAGATGTTTAAGTGCCAAAGGAGTAAGACCGCATGTTGACTACCAACACAAGTTTAAAAACACCTATTTATGGGGAAGCTATTCTTCTGTTGATGGTGATAGCTTTGTTTGGGAAATCAACGGTGTAGACTCAAAAATATTTGAGTTGTATCTGAAAGCATTCTCTTTACACAAACCCGACCAATACAAAATTGTAGTTATTGATAATGCAGCTTTTCATTCAGTAGAAAATATTGAAATTCCCGATAATATATACCTATTAAGAATACCGCCATACAGCCCTGAACTAAACCCATGTGAGCAAATTTGGCAATACATAAAATATAGATTTAGAAATAACTACTTTCCAGATATGGAGCAACTCAGGAATTGGCTGCACCAGACTGTATGCAATATGAGCAATGAGTTAATAAAATCAATCGTAGGAAATCAAAAGTACATGAAAATATTCAATCAATCATTTTAAGTGTAAATTGGTATAATTTAATGATTTCTTATGTCGAACTCACGTTAAAGTAGAAAGAATGACCAAGTAATCTGCTCATCGAGTAAAATATTCGTCATTGGAAGTAACAGATTGCTTCACTAAGTTCACAATGACATTCCAAATCCACAAATCCACAAATCCACGACTAAACAACTCAACAAATCAACAAATTCACAATGCATGCAAAACCTCCGCCAATTTCTTAGTCAGTGCTTTGCGCGAATATTTTTGTAGTCCGATGGGAGAAACTTGCAATTTTTGTTGGGTAAACGCTTCATAATACGCTACAATTTTCGCTTTGAGTTTCGCTTTGTCCGTATATAAAAAGTAAGCGCCCGTATTCGTCTCTTGAATGATCTTTGCAATATCCGCATCTTGTGGACCGATTCCGATTATTGGTCGTTCTGCTACCATGTATTCGAATAACTTTCCTGCAATGATGCCTTTGGTTTTTTCGGAATCGATTTCAATCACTAATAACAATTGTGAAGCGCGTTGTAGCTGCAAGGCTCTTTGATGCGAAACATAACCAAAATACGTAGTATGACCATCCAAGTTTACTTCGCGTATCGCACGTTGAATTCGTTCACTAATGACACCAGCAAACTGCAATTGAAAATCCTTTGCAAAATCTGCTCGCTCCTGAATCAATTCGGATAAGACTTCCCACAATACCACAGGATTTCGTTCAGAAAGTAACGAACCAATATGTGATAAGGTGAATTTTTTGTCCATCGGAGTGGGTTCATACTTTTCAACATCATAACCATTCGTAATGACTTCAATAGGTTGTTGTGTCAACTTTGAAAATTCTTCTTTGGTGGTAAAACTTGTCGTTACAATTTTATCGGCAGTTTTCAATACTTCCGATTCCAATTGGAGATGTTTTTGCCGAGATTTTTTGGTCAATTTCAACTTTTCATGATAGCCAATACTTGTCCACGGATCTCTAAAATCTGCAAGCCATTTTATGTCTAATTGTTTTCGTAAATTACATCCAATCAAGTGCAAACTGTGCGGTGGTCCTGTCGTAATGAGGGTTTCAATATTCTGCTCTTGGAGATATTGTTTTAAAAACTTCACCGACGGTTTGATCCAATATTTACGCGCATCAGGAATAAAAAAGTTTCCACGAATGTAGAGCAATACTTTTTCGACGAAGGTTTGCTTTTCCTTCGCAATGATTCCTTTGCTAATTTTTTTAGTTTTCTTTTTTGAGAATAATTGCGCAAACGTGTACGGTTCTATAATCGGTTGTTTGATGATCGTAATATCAGCAGGGATTTCATCTGAGAAGGTTTCATCAATAATAGGATAACTTGGATTTTTAGGAATAAAAACAACAGGTTCAATATCGAAATCGCGCAAATACTTTACGAATTTCAACCATCGCTGCACACCTGGTCCACCTGCTGGCGGCCAATAATAGGTAACAATAAGTACTTTTTTAGCCATAATTTGAAGGCATAATTATGCTGTTCTTATCCTTTTGTTACGTTTTTCCGCTTATGAATCAATTCATAATAGATACCACCGAGAATCAATAAAAATAATATGATAGAGCTTCCCAATGATACTTTAATCCCTTTGGCTACGATGGTTGGCTCAAATTTAAATTCAATTGTATGTTTCCCCGAAGGAACTTCCACACCTCTTAAAATATAATTAACTCGATAATGCGGCACTGCTTTCCCATCAATATACACATTCCAACCGTACGGATAGTGAATTTCTGAGAATACTGCAAAACCATTTTCGGAGTTTTCAGAGATGTACTTTAAATTGTCTGGCATGTATTCCACAAGCTCGATTCTTGATAAGGAATCTTTTGCGTACGTATCGTTGATGACACCTTCTACAGTTTGGTCTTTGCGGAATACGACTTCGTTTTTGGTGTCTAATCCAGCGAGTGATAAAATTTCATCATCTGCCGTTTCTACAAAATTGACTTTTCTCACAAACCAACCATTCCCGTTTGGATATGGATTTCTCAGCGCCACGGCTCCTGCCCCAGCCTGATCTTGTTCGCCTTCCAAGTCGTCAATGATATAACGAACATTCAACATATTGATAATATTAATGTTGCGCTCGTTCACTTCAAATCTTTTAAATCCTGAATCCAAGTAAAAGTCATACAATTCCTGAAACTGTCTTGGTTTTGCTGCGTGATATCCACCAAGTGTATTGTGGAAAAAGGCTGTACGAGAGTTTGCCAGTTTTAATCGCGGTTCAAATACACGGTAATGTCCTTTATCTTTTAGAATTTGTTTATCAACTTCTAATGTTTTGTATGGATATTCAAACTGTGCTTTGCTTACAAATTCTTCAGTATTTACATAACCTCTAGCAATTGGAATCAAATCGAATAACAACAATCCTGCAATTAAAACGATCAGTATATTTTCTTTGATTTTGTTTCTTAAAAAAGCTAATAAAACACCTGCTGTCAAAACAATTAACACCAAGGAACGGAATCCGTCACTCGTCAACATAGCGGCGCGATCTTGACGAATAATATCCATAAAGGTAGCATTGTAGTAATATTTTTCATAGAATTCATCATTCAATCCCACAAAATCAAACATTGACGATTTGAAAGCAATTAATAGTAAAATAACACCCACAAAACCGCCTGTACAATAGAGAATGATCTTTTCTGTATATTTTTTATCTTCCTTTTCTAAGGTTTCTTTTCGGAATAAATATGCCAAAGTCAATACGCCCAAAATAGGAATACACAACTCCAGAATTACTTGCATAGACGAAACTGCTCTAAATTTGCTGTAGAGTGGAAAATAATCAATCATAAAGTCTGTGAGGAAGCTTAGGTTTTTTCCCCAAGACAAGACTAATGACAACACAATTCCGCCAAAAAGCCACCATTTTGCTCTGCTTCTGACTAAAAACAATCCCAAGAATGCTAAGAAAATGATCACTGCGCCAATATATGCTGGACCTGCAATAATTGGCTGATCGCCCCAATAGCCCGGCAATCCTTTAACAATTTCACGCGCCTGTCCTGGAGGAATTCCTTGCGTTAGTAAAAACTCATATGCTTTGGAGTCGGTTCCAAAATCTTCTGTTCCTGCACCGCCCATAAAGCGCGCCATCATAATATTGAAGGTTTCCATTTTCCCGTAACTGTACTCGGTAATGTATTCTTTGGAAAGTCCTTTGCGTTTCTTTTTGGAACCATCAGGTTCAATAGTCAATTCACTTTCGCCACGAATACTCCAATCGGCATATTCTTTTGTCGTGAGCAAATTTGTACCGTTGACACCAACACTCAATAAAACTGCGGCAACTAATAAACCAGTAGATTTAAAAAAGTGCGGCAATTCTTTTTTCTGATAGTAATCGATAAAGTAGACAATACCTAATACAAAAACGAGCAGCATCAAATAATACGTCATCTGCGGATGCGACGTCATAATTTCCAACGACATAGCGACTGCGGTCAACAAAAATCCCCAGACATACTTCCGCTGAAACGTCAGCAATATTCCCGCTAATACCAATGGAAAATAGGCAATTGCATGTGCTTTCGCATTGTGTCCAACCCCAAGAATTATGATAAAATACGTGGAAAATCCAAAGGCTATTGCTCCTAAAATGGACAATCGCCAATCGACTTTCATGACGATCAAGAGTACGTAAATACTAAAAAAGTATAGAAACAGATAATCTGCCGGACGCGGTAGAAATCGTAAGGTTCTATCCAATGATTTTATGTATGAATGCGGATAACGCGCTCCTAAAAGATACGTTGGCATTCCGCCATAGGCACTATCTGTCCAATACAACTCTTCACCTGTAGCATTTCTAAAGTCATTTTGTTTTTTTGCCATTCCAGCATACTGAATAATATCTTGCTGTTGCATTTTTTTCCCCTGTACAACAGGATAAAAATAAGCTAATGACATTCCAATAAATAGCAATAACGCTATGGCATGAGGGATCAATTTTTTAATATCTAAATTCACTTGGTGTAATTTTTAAGCGTGTAAAGGTTGAAAGCATTATACTAAACCTTCTGAGAATGATTTTTTAGGTGTGGAAGCGATTAATCTACTTCTTCAAAATCTATATATTCTCCTACGTTTTTAGATGGCTTTCTATTTGGCATTTTATCAATAGTAGTTTCTCCTTCTTTGGCACGTTGCTGCTGCTGATATCCGGCTTGTTGTTTGTATTGCTCAGAAAAGCGTTTTTCTGCTTTTTTGGCAACATAGCGAATCATATACGGAGCAAATAATCTACCCAATATACGCAAGGCATACATCATTAAAATTATGATTGCTAATGTTCGTAATAAATTTATCAACATATTTCTCTAACCTATATTTTTTCAAAAATACAATTTATGCAGATTTAATATCGTTTTTACTAGATAAAAAACTATAATTTTATGTAGTTTTGGCTTAACCTGTTAAAATTTTAAGAAAAACATACGTCGCTCCATTTGTAATCCTTACATAGCGTATGTGACGATTGTATTCTTAAACATTCTAAAATAACCTTTTATAGATATATGAAACAAACATCTTTCTTAGCAATTTTCGGTTTTTTATTTTGTACTACTTCCGTTTTTGCGCAATATACGGACATCATCAATTCCAACCGTCCAGGAGCTTCTGTAGGCGCGTATGCAGTGGGTAAAAATGTATTACAGTTTGAAGGCGGATTGGCAGTAGATCGTCAGGAACACAAAAAACTCAATACAGAAGTAGATGCTTTTGTGATGGATTTTGCTTTGCGCTACGGAATTTTTAAAGAGCAACTAGAAATCAGATGGGAAGGTGCGTATCAATTTGATACGTTTACGAGCAATACAACGATTCCTGCATTGGAATTCAACAGAAACGGTTTTTTAACACATACCATTGGGGCGCATTATATGATTTATGATCCGTATGCAAAATCGGAGTTGGAAAAACCAAATTTATATAGCTGGAAAGCGAACAATTCCTTCCGTTGGAAAGATTTAATTCCTGCAATTGGAGTGTATGCTGGCGCGAATTTTGTCTTTTCAGATAATCCATACTTTCCACGTACAGAACCTTCTGTAAGTCCTAAAGTAACGGTAGCAACGCAAAGTCACTTTGCTGGACGTTGGGTATTTGTGTCTAACATTACCTATGATCGTATTACTTCGGATTCTAAAGAATTGAGCTATATTTTAACCCTAACACATGCATTCGACAATCCAAAATGGTCTGCCTTTGTAGAGCATCAAGGAATTGATAGCGATTTGTATGCAGATGGACTTTTTAGAGCTGGTGGTGCGTATTTACTAGGAGATGATTTTCAGTTAGATGCGTATATCGGAACTGGAATTAAAAATACGCCAACACGTGTTTTTGCTGGTATCGGTCTCTCCTACCGAATTGATATGTGGCACGAAGATGAAATTATTCCGATTGACGAACAAGATCCAAACGGAGAAGATCCAAAGAATAAAAGAAAGAAGAAAAAAGGCGAAAATGAAAAGGATAAATTTGATGAAGATGATGACGGAGATGGCGACGATGATGGCGGAAACAACAACTAATCTTTTACCAAATAACCAACATTAAATACGCTAGTATTTGAACTTTTAAACGCCTTTTGGATTGTTCCAAGGTAGCTGACTAACCAAATTCCTAACTAATGATCGAAGTTCGCGAAGTAACCAATAAAAAAGAATTAACAGCTTTTGTAAAATTTCCTTTCAGCCTTTACAAAGACTCCAAATATTGGGTTCCGCCTATCATCAAAGATGAGTTAGAAACTTTTAATAAAGATAAAAATCCCGCTTTTTTAGATGCAGATGCGCAGTTTTTCTTAGCGTACAGAGATGGAAAAATTGTAGGACGCGTGGCTGCGATTGTCAATTGGATTGAAGTGAAGGAGCAGAAACTCTCTAAAATGCGATTTGGTTGGTTTGATATGATTGACGATTTGGAAGTTTCTGGCGCTTTGTTGGATAAAGTTGCGGAAATAGGTCGCTCACATAAGTTGAAATACATGGAAGGTCCGGTTGGATTTTCAAATCTGGACAAAGTTGGTGTGCTCACAGAAGGATTTGATCATATTGGTACGATGATTACTTGGTACAATCATCCGTATTATGAAAAACACTTGATTCATCACGGATTGGTCAAAGAGAAAGAATACCTAGAAAATAAATTCGATTTCTCAAACGTACACCGCGAAACATTTGAACGTGCACAAAATCTGATTAAAAAGCGTTTTCAACTGCGTCCACTCAACTTTACAAAAACCAAAGATATTTTACCGTATGTAGATCAAATGTTCGATTTGTTCAACAAGTCTTATGCTTCGTTGGCATCTTTTGTGCCGATTAATGACATTCAAAAAGAATACTTTAAAAATCGCTACATCGGATTCATCAATCCTGAATTTATTAAATTTATTATTGATAAAGATGATAAATTGGTCGCGTTTGCGATTGTAATGCCATCTTTCGCAAGAGCCTTACAGAAAGCTAAAGGTAAATTATTTCCTTTCGGAATTTTTCACTTACTGAAAGCACGCAAAAAACCAAAAAACATCACGTTCTACCTAATTGGTGTAGATCCTGAATACCAAAACAAAGGATTGACTGCCATCGTCTTCATGGAATATTACTTAACCTTTACGGCAAAAAATGTCCAAGAATGCATCCGAACTCCTGAATTAATTGAAAATACTGCGATTTTTAAAATCTGGAAGCACTTTAATCCTATTACACACAAAAGACGCAAGACATACAAAAGAAATCTGTAGATTTTAGGCTTTTAGACTGGTTTGTTATTAGACTTGTTTTTTGTTTTTTGTTGATTCGTTAATTTGTCTGTTGGGTTCTTAACCGACAACTGAAAACCGAAAACTGAAAACTGAAAACTGAAAACTGAAAACCGAAAACAGACAACCAACAAAAACCCAAACATAACTTCAAGTATTTTTATTTAAAATTATTCTAAATAAATTTTTAAATACGTCATAAGTAAAGTATTTTTGAACTTTAATCTTATAAGATCATGAAAAGAACGGGTAAATTTTTATGGGTATTTGCTGTGGGATTGTTGTTATGTAGCTGTGCAGATAATAAGAATTCCAACGCAAATGATGCAAAAGTCACAAAGAAACAAGTAATAGCACATTACGCAACTATTGTATTGCAGAACTACACAAAAGCACTAGAAGATGCAAAAGTATTGCAGACAGCTATTACTACATTTACAACTATACCAACAGAAGCTAACTTTACAGCAGCCAAAAATGCATGGCTCGCAGCGAGAGATTCTTACGGAACTACAGAAGCTTTTAGAGAATGTAACGGTCCTATAGATACAAGCAAATCGTCTTCAACTCCTTGGGGAATTGGAAACGAAGGGCAAATGAATGCATGGCCAATTGACGAAAGTTATATTGACTATGTTGCTACAGGAACTGAGCCGTATGCAGGAAGTTATGATGCCAATAGTATCATCAATAATAAGGAAATCACAATATCAGTTGCAACGCTCACTGATCCAAATAGCTTTGGAGGAAATGAATCTCAAAATGATAAATCAATTAGTACAGGATGGCATGCGATTGAGTTTTTATTGTGGGGACAAGACAATACAACTCCTGCTGCAAATTTACCTGGACAACGTCCTTATACAGACTACACAACAGCCAACAATGCCGATAGAAGAAAACAATACCTAAATGTAGTGACACAATTATTGGTTGATGATTTACAATCGCTAGTGGATACTTGGAAACCTGATGGAATGTATGCTTCTGTATTTGCAAAATTAGATGAAGATACTGCGTTACGTCAATTGATTAACGGAGCCTTTTTTATTGCTGGTGATGAGTTAAGTTCTGAGCGTATCATTGCGCCTGTTGATTCTACAGATGGAATTGAAAACTCTGGTCAAGAAGATGAACATTCTTGTTTTGCCGATAATACCGACAAAGATATTGTAGCAAATACGCAAGGTGTATATAATGTGGTATTTGGTCAATATGAAACAGCTAAAGGAGCGTCTTTCTATGATTTAGTGAAGCAAGTGGATGAAGCACAAGCAAAACGATTGTTAGCTGCTGCCGACGAAGCTATGGCAAAAGTAAACGCTATTGACAATAGTGCAGCACCATTTGATCTATTAATCACCAAAGAAAATTCTACAGATACTTCTTTTGGAATTGTGATGCAAAGCGTAGTGGCTTTACAAGACTGGGCAGATGAAATCAGTGCTTCAGCTACCTTGATTGGAATCAATCTACAATAATTACATTCAACATAATTTATTTGACAAATCTTAAGTATTTTTGCACTAAGGTTATGTTGCTATGTTACGTACAATAAAAGAAAAAATAACATTAATGCTCCTAGGGGCAATTTTCTTATTTTCTGGATGCTCCGAGAATAAAAAATATACTTCTATACCAACTTATGAAGAAGGAGAAGAATATGCATCTGGAAATTTAGGCACATTTTCAACGAGCGGAAATGCGTTTGGATTTGAAATTAAAAATCTGAGTATTGCAAAAAAATCACTATTTGCTAAAGGCAATTCTCTTTTTAATAATCCGTGGGTTGCGGCGCCAGCTTCCACTACTGCAAGAGACGGTTTAGGTCCTACATTTAATGCCAGAGCTTGTGCCAATTGCCATGCCAAAGATGGAAGAGGTCGCCCTATGGTGACTGGACAAAATTCTGGTGGTCTTTTGATGCGGATTAGTCTTCCAGGCGCCTCCGATACTGAAGCTCCATTCCCAGTACCTAAATACGGCAATCAAATTCAAGATAGAAGCAATCCAGATGCTTCTTTTGAAGCAAAAATAGAAATCAATTACGAAACTATTACAGGAACGTATGCTGATGGTACTTCGTATGAATTAAGAAAACCCATTTATACATTCACCGACGAACAGTTTGGTAACATCGGTAATGTACTGATGTCTCCGCGAATTGGGCAACAAACCATCGGTTTAGGACTCGTCAGCGCATTGCCTGAAAGTGAAATTTTGAAGTATGAAGATGAATTTGATAGCAATAATGACGGCATTTCGGGAAGAGCCAATTATGTACTGAATGCAGAAACACAACAATTAGAAGTAGGCAAATACGGTTGGAAAGCCAATGTTTCTAAACTCAAACAACAAATCGCTTCTGCTTTTCATGGCGATATGGGATTAACCTCTTCCATGTTCCCTGAAAATAATTGCCCAACACCACAACTCGAATGTCAAGATGCGCCTAACGGTGGCAAACCCGAAGTGACAGACAAACAAATGGAAGCCATCTTATTCTACCAAAGTACCTTGGCAGTGCCTAACCGACGAAATGTAAAAGACACTTCTGTTTTACGCGGGAAGCAATTATTTACAAGCATGAATTGTATCGGCTGCCATGCTATTGATCAAGTGACAAGAAGTTCAGAAATATTACCTGTATTAGAAAATGTAAAGATCAGACCGTATTCCGATTTTTTATTACATGATATGGGCGAAGGATTGGCAGATAACAGACCTGATTTTAAAGCAAATGGACGTGAATGGCGTACACAACCTTTGTGGGGATTGGGCTTAATAGCTACAGTAAATAATCATACATTCTTATTACACGATGGTAGAGCTCGATCTATTGAAGAAGCCATCCTGTGGCATGGTGGAGAAGCAGAAAATAGCAAAGAAAAATTTAAAAATCTTTCCGCCGAAGAGCGTCAACAAGTATTAGACTTTTTAAATTCATTATAATGAAATATCTACACAAAATAAGCCTGACTTACCTAAGCATCGTATTACTTGCCTGTTCAGGAAACAATACCTCAACACCTTCAAATGATTTTCAGGTTAAAAATTTGGTGAGCGATCTTACAAATCAACATATTATTGCAAATGCAACCGCATTTTTCAACCAAACAAGTACACTCGAGCAAGAAATAAATAACTATGTAAGTAATCCAACAGTTGCAAAACTTGAAGCAGCACAATCCGCATGGAAACAGGCAGCCATTGCTTATGGAAAAGTATATACATTTAACATCGGACTCATCAGAGATAAGTTTATGCATCAAGCATTGTACAACTGGCCTACAGTTACCAATGCCATTGAAAACTTTATAGCGAAGCCCAAAGAAATCACAGCAGAATATGTGCAAAAGTTAAGTCCGCAAGCAAAAACACTATCTGCGTTAGAATATTTATTATTTAAATCAGACACAGCTACCGTCAACACACAATTTACAGACTCTGAAAACAGAAGAAACTATCTAAAATACGTTGCGAAAGAATTGAAATCTCGTGCTGAGCGCTTGGTCAATATGTGGAATGTATCTGGAGAAAACTACAAAACAACTTTTATTGAAAACACTGCAACAGGAATCAAAGCTTCTTTTAGCTTATTGTACAACGGTTTACATAATTTAATTGATACGGGAAAAGTAACAAAAATTGGAAAACCTGCAGGTTTAGAAAACTCACAAAACACCAATCCTGAAATTGCACAAGCACATTTAAGTCAAACTTCACTGGCCATTTTAAAAAGCAATATAGAAAGTATAGAAGCTGTGTATTTTAATGCACAAGGTTTGGGGATTTCTGACTATGTATCACACATTGCTACGAATGAAAAATTAAATACTGCTGTACAGGCAAAAATTAATGAAATATATGCTGCCATTGATGCACTTCCGGGATCGTTGTTTTCTGCAATTACACAAAACCCAACAGCAGTACAAACACTGCATGAAAAGTTGAATGATTTACGAATTTTATTTAGTGTAGATATACGCAGTATTTTATCGATCACCATTACATCAACTGATAATGATGGTGATTAGTCATTTGCTTAGTTGTGCTTAATTTTTATCGATCTCATAAAAAGACTTGTATAGGCAAGTTTTTTTTATGTATAAAAATTGGTCAATATATACGTTCATTTAAACAATACTCCACATCAATACCATTTCTAAACAAATAGCTCCAAACATATAAATGCTTGGAGCTATAAACAAAATTGGTTGATAAATATAATAACTAATTCAAATAATAATGGTTAGAACTTATAGGAAATGGTTCCTAAGAAAGCTCTTGATGGCTGCGCATTTACCGTAGTCCATCCGTTGTAATATACTTCGTCCGTGAAGTTATTTACCTTAAGTCCTATTCTAAATCGATTGGCATCGTAGTATACACTTGCATTATAAATGGTGTAACTAGGCAATGTGAAGGTTCCTGTAACTGCGTTGTTGACTGTTAGGTTTTCAGAAGCACCATTGAATCCAAGTCCAACACCAAAATTTTTAGCAAAGCTTTCTTCTGGAAAACGATAGTCTGCCCAAAAGTTATACAGTGATTCTGGTCCAGCAGATTCTGGTCTTCTTCCTGCAAATTCTGTGACATTTCTTCCCACTTGTCCAGTAGCAGCATCTACTGCTTTTGAACTGAAAACGTCGGTGTATTCCATGTCGTTAAATGAGTAGGAAGCTCTTAGGTTTAATCCGTCAATTGGACTTGCGTTCAATTCAAATTCTACACCTTTACTCACTACTTCTGCAATATCAATAGTTCGTGCAAATAAGGGTATTGTTGGGTCAGAAGTAGTAAAGTCATCTACAGTAATGTGATAGTAACTTAACCCAAAGTTTACTTTTCCTTTAAAGAAATTTGTTTTTACACCACCTTCAAATTGTCTTGCGCGTTGCGGTTCAAACACATCCACAGTTCCGTCAGGATTCACAATTGGATTTACGTTGACAAAACCTGTTTGGTAATTGGCAAAAACAGATAATTTATTTTTTAAGGGTTGGTATAAGATTCCTGCATTTGGTGAGAAGGTAGTTTTGGTAAAGTCATCTTCTGCAACTGCTTCATTTCCATCTTGAATAAAATGATCTAAACGCAGTCCAACATTTACAGTTAATTCAGGCGTGATGTTAATTACATCCGAAGCATACGCAGCTAGCGTTTGTGATTTTAAGTCGTTTCGTATTGGGTCTAATTCGGCAAAAATAGCATCCAATTCTGCTCGGTTTGGTGAATAGGTTGCATTCGGTGTAAATGTACTTGGGATGACGTCTCCATTTGCAGATAAAAAGGCATCAAAGTATGGAAATCCAGCAAAGCTTGACTCTATAAAGCTCGCAACTGGTTCCAATCCAGGTGTGTTATTAAAGAATCCTAACAATTGCGGAAAATTAGAACTTGAAGTCAACACCGGATTTCCATTTTTATTTCTTTCTTTACGTTGATTGTTGATATAATCTAATCCCAATACAACTCTGTTACGCACTTTCCCAATTTTGAAATCTCCGATGAAGTTTTGTTGCAGGTTGATACGTGTTTCATTTCCATCATTTTGACTGAATACACGTGTAAACGAATCTTGTTGTAATAAGGCTTGTGCTTCACCTAACATTGGTAAAATAAGCGGATCAATGATGGGTTGAATTGCTGGTAAAATAGGTTGCAATTCTGGAATCGCGTAAATCTGCTGTAATTGTAAAATTCCTGCAGAACCACCATCAAATTGGAATTGATAATATCCGTCAATTTCGGCATAACTACTAGAGAAAATGGTTTGCGATGTCCAATTGTCTGAAATCTTATAATCGGCTACAGCTCTTGCATTGAATGTTAAGTTATCAAGATAAATATCATTTGAAGTAAAGGATCTATTTGGATCTACATTTAGCTCCTCAACAGTTGTTGAAATTAGTGGCAATCCTCTACGTAAGAATAACATGGACGGATTGGTTTGTCTGGTATTAGATACTTCTATGCCTGCAGAAATATTCAATCTGTTGTTTACTCTAAAAGAAAGTGAAGGTGCTACAAAAAAGGTATCTCTAAATCCCGCATCTTGGAAACTGTCTTCTGTCAAGTACGAAGCATTCACTCTGAAAAATGTATCATTTCCATCTCCTAATCCTGTGTTATAATCTGCTGTAATTCTGTTGAATCCAAATGATCCGCCAGTGTAAGAAACAGAACCACCTGTACCTTCATAAGGCTTTTTGGTTACAATATTGATCAAACCTCCTAGTGAGGTTTCCGTACTTCCAAACAAAGTAGCTGTGGGACCTTTTATCACTTCAATACGCTCTACATACGAAGGATCAATCGCACTAAAAGTTACTCCTGCCACACCGTCAATCAAACGTGGCTGCACGCTAAAACCGCGTGTAGAAAAATAGGCAGTCCCTTCTCCAGGAGATCTTCCAGTTGCTTCCCAAAGTTTGTAGATTCCTGTTGCATTGACCATGGCTTCATCCAAATCGGTCACTACCTGCGATTCTAATAAATCGGAAGTAATCGTTGTATATACTTGCGAGTTTTCTATATCTTTCAACGGAAGTTTGGACACATACGCTGTCTTTTTCCTAGAAAACTTATTCTTTCTTGAATCTAATGTTACTGCTTGCAACAATTCATTTCCTTCATACAAAATAATATCCGAAAGATTTACTGGAGCTGTCACGTTTATTTCTCTGGTTTTATAACCGATATAAGAAATCACTAAAATCTTAGTTCCAGATACATTTTCAATTTTAAAATTTCCATCAAAATCAGTTTGTGTCCCTTTTTGACTTTCTTTCACATACACATTTACTCCTGCTAGTGGTGTGTTATTGTTGTCAACAATTCGTCCTTGAACAGTTGCAATTTGTCCATAAACACCCACCGTAAAACAAAAAAGTAGCAATGTGGTCATTACAATTCTCATAATTTTTATTTAGATTAAATAAGTTTTAAAATTCGCTGCAAAAGTATTTCACAAATTGTTAACAACAAAGTTTATTTAGAATTATTTTAAATAAATAATTTGAGAACAGAAGTAAGTTTTTAATTTTGAATTGAATACGATACAATTTTGATACTTTATGGTTGTATTGATGAAAAATAAAATGCAATTCGTTTCAAACAAAATTATGATTAGTGATATTTTAGACTATTATTTTTATTTTTCCTAAAAAGTAACTGCAGTAGCTGTTTATTTGAAATAATTCTAAATAAACTTTTATATAGTATTTTAAGATAGTAAATTTGCAATCAAGAAATTATACAGAAAATTTAATCTAAAAATTGATGAAAAAGACAATACTAGCCATCGTAATACTTGCCATGTTTGTCGCATGTAAAAGTGATAAAAAAGAGAATGCAACTGCTGATGAAAAAGCAAAAACACAAGAAGTAAATGTCTATACACACAGACATTATCCACCAGATCAAGAATTATTTGCTGCTTTTGAGAAACAAACTGGAATCAAAGTCAATGTCGTAAATGCAAAAGCTGACGAATTGATTCTTAAAATGACAGAAGAAGGTGCACAATCGCCAGCAGATGTTTTAATTACTGTGGATGCAGGAAGATTGGTACGAGCAAAAGATAAAAACTTATTACAATCGGTAACTTCTGAGAAGCTAAATACAATCATTCCTAAAAACATGCGCGATGAAGACAATCAATGGTTTGCCTTAACAAAGCGCGCACGTGTCATTGTGTATGCAAAAGACCGCGTACAACCTGAACAATTATCTACCTACGAAGATTTAGCTTCAGATACTTGGAAGAAAAAAATATTGATTCGTTCTTCTGGAAACATTTACAATCAATCGTTGATGGCTTCTATTATTGAACACAACGGACAAGAAGGTGCAAAAGCGTGGGCAGAAAATGTAGTCGCAAATATGGCACGTTCTCCACAAGGCAATGATAGAGACCAAGTAAAAGCTATTGTTGCTGGCGAAGGTGATGTAGGAGTGGTAAATACGTATTATATTGGAAAATTACTCAACTCTAAAAATCCAGAAGAAGTGAAAGCTGGAAACGGTGTTGGTATTTTCTTCCCGAATCAAAATGATAGAGGAACACACATTAACATTAGCGGTGCTGGAGTTGCCAAATATGCACCAAATAAAGAAAATGCAGTGAAGTTTATCGAGTATTTAGCAAGCAAAGAAGCACAGGAAGTATTTGCCAAAGCAAACTACGAATATCCTGTAAATGCAGAAGTACAACCTTCAGAATTACTACAATCGTGGGGCGAGTTTAAAGAAGACAATATTGCACTTTCTATCTTGGGAAAAAACAATAAAAAAGCAGTCATTACGTTCGATGAAGCTGGCTGGAAGTAAAATTTGAGCAATACGAAATTCAAAAATATCAAACGAGATTGGAATAAATGGTCAGTGGTAACACTGATCATTATTTCTTTTATTGCGATTCCAATACTCACTATTTTCTTTCGTCTATTTTTTGGTCCTGGCGAAACCTGGGATCATATTGTAAAGAATTTGCTGCTGGATTATTCATTAAATTCTTTATTTCTCATTGTTGGATGTACCTTATTAACGCTGGCTTTTGGCGTTTCAGCTGCTTGGATTGTAAGTCGCTACTCCATCCCATTTCAAAAATATTTTGAGTGGATGTTAATTCTGCCGTTAACGATTCCATCCTATATCACAGCGTATGCATATGCTGGATTTTTTGATTATGGCGGATCATTAGAAGTGCTCCTTCGAAGTATTGGAATTGAAGCTGTAAAAGTGAATATCACCAATATTTTTGGACTGATTTTTATACTGAGTGTATCGTTATTTCCGTATGTCTATGTCAGTGCGCGTGCGGTATTTTTATTTCAATCAGGCAGATTGATTGAAGCATCTAAAAATTTAGGTGTTGGCGAAGGAAAAACATTTTTCAAAATTGTATTGCCCATTGCGCGACCTGCTATTATTGGCGGACTCATTTTAGTATTAATGGAAGTTTTAAACGACTACGGCGCTGCAAAATACTTTGGTGTCAATACCTTTACCACAGGAATTTTCAGATCGTGGTTTTCATTAGAAGAACCCGCAACTGCTGTCTATTTATCCGCTATACTACTCTTGATTGTATTTGCGATTATCTACTTTGAAAAATGGCAAAGACGTGGAAAAAACTATGCTTTCACAACCAAAAGTGATATCAAAACACCCAAAATAAAAGTTAGCAAACGTACTCGTTTACTATTGTTAACTATTGTAGCTGTTCCCGTATTTTTCGGATTCATATTGCCCTTTTCGCAATTGGTGTATTGGAGTTTTCTAACCTTTAGCGATGTGGCTTCTGCTGCGTTTTTTAAAATTGCTTTACAGAGTTTAGGGATTTCACTACTCACCGCATTTTTGACAGTTTTCATTGCCATTGTGTTAATTTATGTGCCGAAATGGAATCGACTATCGGTCTTAAAAAATAGTTCAAGTATTGCCATTATCGGCTATGCGATTCCGGGTGCTGTAATTGCTATTGGAATCATGATTCCGACCTTACAATTGGATAAATGGTTGATCACAACGGTAAAAGAACTGTTTGATGCTAATATCGGATTGCTCATCAATGGAACCATCATTGTCCTTTTGTATGCATACATCATTCGCTTTTTAGCAGTAGCATATAATCCTATTGAGGCGAGTCAATTAAAAATTGGAAAATCACTCTCAGAATCCTCCAAACTCTTAGGAAAAGGAAATCTATACACCTTCTTTAACATTGACTTTCCCTTACTAAAAGCGGGATTGTTAAGTGCCTTTATTTTAGTTTTTGTCGATGTGATGAAGGAATTGCCGTTGACACTTATTTTAAAACCGTATGACGTTAATACGCTCGCTGTAAAAGCCTATGAATATGCCAGTGATGAATTGATTATGGAAGCTTCTTTGCCTTCACTGTGCATTATATTCACAGGAATCATTCCCGTAATTTTGTTGAACAAACTCATCTTGAATAATGAAAAAAAATAAAAAAGTAGAAATATTTGAAGGTGACAGAGCAACCCATTATGACAATTTTATACATCATTTTTTTCCGAATTATGATTTTGTAATGAAGAGTATTCCTATGCTCGTAAAAGGCATGCTTTCATCAGTAGCTGTTCCTCGTATTTTGGTAGTTGGCGCAGGAACAGGAAACGAAGTTAAAAAGATTGCTGCTATTGATGACGACTGGAAAATTGACGCTTGCGATCCTTCTGAAGAAATGATCATCATTGCTAAAAATAAATTGGCTACTTATAAAAATATTTCGCTATATCAATGTACGATAGAAGAGTTACCAACGACAAATTCATACGATGTAATTACTTTATTATTAGTTTTACATTTTTTATCGGATGATGGTGAAAAAGAAAATTTATTACGAGAAATTTATAACAGATTAGAAACAGGTGGAAGCTTGATTGTATTCGATATTTGTGGCACACGAGAAGAATTGGAACAAAATTTTAAAATTTTAAGTCATTCGTTTCCTGACAATTGGTCACAAGAAGAAAAAGACATGCGCAAACAACGTATTCTAAATGTATTGAATGTCATCAGTGAAGAGCGATTTAAATCACTAGCTGAAAAAGCTGGTTTCGATACAGTTGTAAAATTTCACCAATCAACAATTACAAAAGCTTGGATACTCACTAAAAATTAATATTTGGAAGCATTCATCAACATAAAATCTTTAACCAAATCATTTGGCAACAGTCAAAAACCTGTTATTAATGATGTACACTTTTCGCTGAAAAAAGGAAGCATTACGGCAATTATTGGCGAAAGTGGTAGTGGAAAAACGACCTTAACACGATTGATTTCTGGACTGGAAACTCCCGATACAGGAACTATTGAATTGAACGCAACCATTGTCAATAATGACAGTACTTTTGTTCCTGTGGAGAAAAGAAAAGTCGGCATGGTTTTTCAAGATTATGCACTGTTTCCGCATTTGACCGTTGCCCAAAATGTGAGCTATGGTATTTCCAACAAAAAAGATAAAAAACAACGTGTTTTAGAAGTGTTACAACTAGTCGATTTAATCGGTTTTGAAGATCGATATCCGCATCAGCTTTCGGGCGGACAGCAACAACGTGTAGCATTGGCAAGAGCGCTAGCTCCCAAACCTGAGTTGTTAATTTTGGATGAGCCATTTAGCAATTTGGACGTAGTTTTAAAATTGCAATTGCGCAATGAGATTTTCCACATCTTAAAAACCGAAGGTGTTACCTCTATATTTGTTACACATGATACGCAAGACGCGATTGCCATGGCAGATACTATAATGGTTTTAAAAGATGGCATCATTGTACAGCAAGGTTCGGTAGATACCTTGTATAAGCAGCCAAATACTTCCTATGTAGCTGCATTGTTCAATCCGATACATATTTTTTCAGAAGAGGATTTAGATTTTTTTAATTTTAAAACGAATCAAAACAAAACCTATGCCATTAGAATTGATGATTTTTCAACGGATGAAAAGGCAGATTACACCCTAAAAACAAAGGTGGTACGAAGCATCTTTTTAGGAAATCACTACGTAAATACTGTCACACTCCCCAACAATACTACCATTACTTTCCATTCAGAACGACTCCTAAATGGCGAAACAAACATAGGTTTTTACAAAGAATCATTGTTAGAATTTGATCGCGAAAAGTAATTTTAATAATCTGATTTACTGTATCAACAAATAATACCAAATCTACTATAAAATGCGACTTTAGAAGCGAAGTTGCTTTGGCATTATAAAACGCCGCAGATGCTTTGCATAGCCATAGCTACGGGAAGGATTTGCAAGGCATTAGAATGCTAAATGAATGAGTTTATATGTTGTATTTTATAGTAGATTTGGTAAAAGATAGCTGCCTAAAAAGTGAACAAAACACACTAAAATCCTTGTGTATCAATATAAAATTGGAGCTATTTTCAAACACAACAAAAAATGTTACTTTTTAGACATACTATCTTTTTTCAATCAATTACATCAGTTCCAAGCATATTGTCCATTTCTATTTGGAACTGTGCGCCTTCTAACAATTCTTCTAATTTCTTTAACTCCATATAACTTACGGCCAGACTTATCATAGAAGATGGTGTTTCTAGTAAATAGGATTTACAATCTTCATGATCATCGCATGTATCGCAAATGGGAGGAAATGCAAGACTTGTCTTTATATTTTTTAAGAACTTGGTAAAGTTTCTACTCGTCAAACTAAATCCAATATTGTTAAAGACCAATTGTATTTTCTTATACTCTTTGGGTCCACAATGCTTCCATCGAAAAGCAATTCCGTATTCATTATCAAATAAATGGTGTATTTCGCTCAAAATAATTTTTTAAAGGTGTTAGATTAAAACTTTGGCATTTTCATATACTTTTCTACATAAAAACTCTCGATCATCGGGATGGGCAATTTTAACCATTTCCTTCGCTCTTTCTTTTAGATTTTTGGCATATAAAGAAGCAATTCCATATTCCGTAACAATGTATTGCACATGCGCTCTAGTCGTCACTACAGAAGCACCTTCTTTCAATGTTGGTACAATTCTAGGAATTCCCTTATTCGTTCTTGATGGCAAGGCTAAGATGGCTTTTCCACCTTCAGAAAGTGTCGCACCACGAATAAAATCCATTTGTCCACCAACTCCTGAATAATGCTTTGTTCCTATAGAATCTGCGCATACTTGACCGTATAAATCAATCTCAATGGCGCTATTAATTGCAGTTACTTTCGGATTTTGTCGAATGGTTCTCGTATCATTCACATAGCCAACATCCATCATATTTACTATTGGATTTTGGTTGATAAAGTCATAAATACGTTTTGTTCCAAAGGCGAATCCAGATACAATTTTGCCAGGTTCTGTCACTTTTTTGCTTCCGTTGATAATCCCTTTTTCAACCAAATCGATAATACCGTCCGAACACATTTCTGTGTGAATTCCTAAGTTTTTATGATTGGTTAAATGTGATAGTGCTGCATTTGGAATGCCTCCGATGCCCATTTGTAAGGTAGCGCCATCGTCTACTAAATTGGCTATATGTCTCCCGATTTTATCTTCAGTTTCTGTGATAGGTTTGATATTCATTTCACGCAATGGTGTATCAACCTCAACACAAGCGTGTATTTGACTTAGGTGAATGATTCCATTTCCATGCACAAAAGGCATATTCGGATTAATTTGGGCAATGACATATTTTGCTGTATCAATCGCTGCGTTTGAAATATCGACCGAACAACCTAATGAACAAAATCCTTTTTCATTTGGTGTAGAAACTGTTACCAAAGCGACATCAATAGGCATCTTGCCGCTTCGAAATAATGCAGGAATTTCACTTAAAAAGATAGGAATATAGTGTGCGCGTCCGCGTTGAACGTGTGGACGAATATTATGTCCGACAAAAAAACAATTGATTGTAAAACTGTCTTCATACCTATCATCAGCATACGGGACTTCACCTTCTGTGTGAGCTGAAACAATTTCAACATTTTCTAATTCACGATATCGATTCGTCATGGCATGAATCAAAACTTCAGGTGCCGCTGCGGCTGTATGGATAAAAACGCGATCTCCCGATTTGATTACTTTCACAGCATCTTCTGCCGTTGTAGTATATGCTATCATTTTTTTCTTTTTTTATGCTGCAAATTTAACTATTTAAAATCATTCTAAATAATATTTTATGCATATATTTATAAAACATTTTAATAAAATCAATAATACATTCTTATAGTATCATGAATCCATTACTACTAAAAATTATATATGGTGTTTTTATGATCGGGACATTTATCATACGCTATCCGCACGAAAAAAGAAATAAGTCCAATACTATCCATACAGATCAAAAAACCACTACCGAAAAGATTGTGCTTTTCATAGTATTTATTGGGATGATGCTCATTCCGCTGCTCTTTATTTTTACGTCTGTTTTATCATTTGCCGATTACACGTTGCCCTTTTGGCTGCAAATCACTGGCATCGCTCTAATTGCTCCAACCTTGTGGCTTTTTTATCGATCGCATAAAGATTTAGGAAAAAATTGGTCGGTAACACTTGAAATTCGTGAAGAGCATACGATTGTAGATTCAGGTGTGTATACACATATCAGGCATCCTATGTATTCCGCTATTTGGCTTTGGACAGTCATTCAAGCTTTGCTATTGCATAATTATATTGCAGGTTTGGCGGGACTTATTAGCTTCGGAATACTCTATTTTTCTAGAGTCTATCAAGAAGAAAAAATGATGCTTGATGAATTTGGAGATTCTTATCTAAATTATAAAAAGAAGACTAAGCGTATTATTCCTTTTGTTTTTTGAGGGAAGTTGTTGGGCGTTGGTTGTTGGTTGTTAGTTGTTGATTTGTGGATTCGTTAATTTGTCTGTTTGTTAATTTGAAGTTTCTTAATAAATATCTCAATTCTCAATACTAATATCTAACTGCTAGTTAAAAAACTACTTTTCATTTTACATTTTGCAGTTTTA
>JBCCLH010000068.1:0-22878 GCA_039026955.1 Bacteroidota bacterium | reverse complement strand
GAGCGCAGCGACCAACCGACAACCAACGAAGCCAAAAAGTCAAAATGTAAAATATTAAATGTAAAATGAAAAAGTAGTTTTAGTTAGTTTTTAGATATTAGTATTGAGTATTGAGTATTGAATATTGAGAAGTTTCAAAGAATAATTTTACTGTAACTTAGAACTAAACTCACAACCGACAACAGAGCGCAGCGACCAACTGACAACAAACGAAGCCAAAAAGTCAACATATAAAATATTAAATGTAAAATGAAAAAGTAGTTTTCGTTAGTTTTGAGATATTAGTATTGAGTATTGAGAAGTTTCAAAAAATAATTTTTACTCCAACTTAGAATCAAACTCACAACCGATAACGGAGCGCAGCGACCAACCGACAACAAACGAAGCCAAAAAATCAACATATAAAATATTAAATGTAAAATGAAAAAGAATAGTTTCTAACACCCAACACCCAACACCCAACACCCAACACCCAACACCCAACACCCCAAAACAACAAATCCGCTCAAAAAAAGTTATAATAGTATTCGTAAAAAGCAAAGTTTCATAGTATTTTCGATTTTGTTAAAAATATAGCTCGTGTTTCAAATACAAGAACAGCATTCAATTGTAGAAATTTCTAATACCAACAGTCAAGCAGTGGCTTCTATTAATTTAGAGGAAGGCGGACGATTGGTTGAGGTAACTCTTAATGATAAAAAGGTCATTTCAGAGCAAGCCTATTTTCCGTACAGTCAATCGTCAGCATCGGCGATTATGTTTCCGTTTGTGAACAGAGTGCAAGATGGAATGTACAGTTTTGAAGGAGAAACATATCAATTATTATGTAATGAAATCGAGAAAAACAATGCGATTCACGGTTTGTTGTATACGAGAAGATTTAAAGTGTTTGAAACACATGTTTCTCAAGCAGCAGCGATTATTACACTACAACATCGTTATGATGGCAGTACAGCAGGATTTCCATTTCCATTTGACTTTTTCGTTACGTACACCATTACTGAAACTACCTTAAACGTGCGCATGAAAGTAGTAAATAAAGGTGCTAAAGCATTTCCATTCACCATTGGTTGGCATCCGTATTTTGTTTCTGAAAATTTGTACGATAGCTTTATCGATTTTAATTGTTCTGAAGAATACACTACTACAGACGATCGCAGCATCACGAACGGAACGACACCACACACACTTTCAATGCCTTTTCAATTGAAAAATCATCCGTTTGATACAGCCTACAAGCTTGCAACTCCTGAAATTGGTTTTCGCACGCCAACGTATAAGCTAACCATTACTGGCAATGCATCACAAAATTTTGTACAATTCTTCACGCCTTCAACCAAGAATATCATTGCCATTGAACCGACAGTCGGACTCTCAAATAGTTTTAATAACGGTATCGGATTGCAAACTTTAGGTGCTTACAAAGCCTATGAAATTGCTTGGCATGTAGAGGTTTTTAAGGTTTGATTTTTGTTGATTTGTTTATTTGTGGATTCGTCTATTCGTTAATTCGTTTTTATCAGTTACTACGAGGAGTGTACGACGTGGCAGTCTTGTTTCTAAGAGAAAACTGTTTATGGTTTGAAACAGATAGTTTCGACTATGTCTAGCGATGACCAACCAAAGAAACAAATCGACAAATCCACAAATCCACGAATAGACGAATCCACAAATAAACAAATGAACGATTCAAAACAAAAAAACTACTTCTCCACAATTTCTACTTCAAACAATTTGTCCCAGTATTTCCCAGTTACGAAGAAAGTTTTAGTTTTCGGATTGTAAGCAATACCATTAAATACGTCAGTTGTAGGAAGTACGGTGGTTTTCTCTTTCAAGCCCCTAAAATCAACAATACCTTCCAAAGCACCGTTTTTCGGATTGATGATCATAATGCTTGGTTTGGTGTAGCTGTTGGCATAGATTTTTCCATTGACATATTCCAATTCATTGGCTTTCACGTATGAACGTTTATTATCACACACCTGAATCGCATACTTTTCATATAATTTGTTCGCATCTAAAATCCATATTTTCTCAGTACCATCACTTTTGTAGAATTGTTCGCCATCTGTACACAATCCCCAACCTTGTTCACTTTTTTGATATGGAAACGAGCGGATGAGTTCCAAATTATCAGGATTGTACACAAATCCTTTATTCGCTTGCCAAGTCAGCATGTATAAAGTATCGTTTAAGACGGTAATTCCTTCTCCAAAATATCGATTCTCTAAAGCTACTTTTTGGTAAATCTTTCCTGTTTTATAATCGACTTTTCGCAGTGAAGATTCACCTCTTTGTCCTGTGCTTTCAAACAAAGTATCTCTGTAAAATTCGAGTCCTTGTGTGTACGCTTTGGTATCGTGCGGATACGTATTGATGATTTTATAAGTATATACTTTTGGTTTATCCGTAGCTAATACAAAAATATTGGTCTTTACAGGTACAGTTTTTCCGCTTCCGTAGGTAACCATTGCTCTTAACAATTGCTTTCCTAACATCATATCGGCAGGAATTGTTGTTTGTAACGTTGATAAATCTCCACTTGTATTTGTCAATTGTTGCCCATTCAGTGTATACTCGACAGCTTCTACGGGACCATTATTTACATTGATCAATTTCGCAGTAATAGCAGCATTTAGCTGAAATTTGTTCGTTTCTCCTTCAACTTCTAAAGAAAATTTAGCTGGAGCTGGTTTTTTTTCGCTTCCGCAAGAAAAAATTAGTACACTTAAAAAAGTGATTATGAATAGCTTATACAACCTCATGGCAATGCTTTATTTTTATTGAGCTAAAGTATTAAAATCAGTTTAAAAAATCATTGCGAAAATGTAAAAACATTTTATCTTTGCAGCGGCAAGTCCTACACAACCAGCTCCTGTTGAATCCTCCAGGGCGGGAACGCAGCAAAGGTAAACGGTCGTAGCGGTGTGATGTAGGTAGCTTGCCTTTTTTTATGCGCTAAAGTCAACTCCCACAACACAACTTCTCGCAACATTTATAAAAGTATATTTTTTTACAAACAAAAAAGTACCAGCATTCACGACTGATTATTGAGTGAAGACCAAGATTCTCCTTTTTTTTAAGCATATTTGTAACCGAATTAACCAAAACAAAAAGGAATGTCAAAAGTTGTATTAATTACGGGTGGCTCGTCAGGAATTGGAAAATCTATCGGGATATTATTAGCTGAAAAAGGCTATACGGTGTACGGGACAAGTAGAAATCCTGATAAGTTCAAAGATTTTACAGCTTTTAAACCCATTGCCCTAGATGTGCGTGATACAGAATCCATTCAAAAAGCAGTGGATACGATTATTGCCGCAGAAGGTCGTTTGGATGTGTTGATCAATAATGCAGGAGTTGGCATAACAGGTCCGATTGAAGAAACACCTGATGAAGAAATCCACAAAGCCTTTCAAACCAATTTATACGGTCCCATTGCCGTGATGAAAGCCGTAATGCCGCAAATGCGCACACAAAAAAGTGGTCATATTATCAATGTCACTTCGATTGCGGGTTACATGGGATTGCCGTACAGAGGCATTTACTCTGCAACCAAAGGCGCGTTGGAATTGGTTACAGAAGCCATGCGTATGGAAGTGAAGATGTTCGGAATCGAAATCGCGAATGTAGCACCAGGCGATTTTGCAACCAATATTGCTGCGGGACGTTATCATACGCCAGTGTATGACAACTCACCGTACAAAGAAGTCTATGGAAATATGCTCAAAGAAATGGACGCGCATGTGGATGGCGGCTCTGATCCGAAAATTATGGCGGAAGCGGTATTAAAGATCATCGAGACGAAAAAACCAAAAATTCACTATAAAGTTGGTGCGTTTATGCAGAAATTTTCGATCGTGTTAAAGCGTGCCTTGCCAGATAAAGTATATGAGAAAATGTTGATGAATCATTATAATCTATAAATTTCTTAGTAAACTATTTTAATGGAATTACGTTATTAGAGATTGAAATTAGATTTTACACGATTATGAAGAAGTAACATTTTTCATTTTTTAATGTCTAAGTGAATGTGAACTATTCAGTAATAAAAACATATTTCCAGAAATATTGGTGGCTTCTGATGTATCTATTGATCATATTTTTCTTTTTTAAGATGCAACTAGCAAAGAGTGAATTGAAAAGAAATAGAACTTTTGCATATGGAATTGTAACGCGTTCCTCAAAAATATTGAAGACGTATAGTAAGCGAACGTATCACTATGAGTTTTTCTACGAAAAGAAAAAATATTATGGAAATACTACAGGAAGTATTTCTGAAAATATAAAAGTAGGGAATCGCTACAAAGTAGAATTCTCCTCAAAAAAACCCGAGAACAACAAGATGCTTTTCCATATACCATTTCGTCAAAAAGATAGCATAACAAAGACTCATCAATGAATCCAAACGATACATTTTTACTAGAATCCAAACTTAAACGATTAAAAATTTCTTTTTCAAAAGAAAATGGGCGACTCATCATTTCACAAGCACAAAGAGACTATGTGGTTTTACTAGGATTGATCTTTTTCCCACTCTTTTTTGGTATTGGTGGCGCGGTTTTTATAATGTTTGGAGGTGGAGAATACATTGCGTCCCACAGTTTAAAAGTCGTCGTTATCATTTTATCATTAATTGCCTTTGGAGTAGTGAATATTTTTCGAATACTAGCCAAAATAAAGGCAAATAAAACCACTAAAATTCTGGCTTATAAAGAAATCATTCTCAGAGAAAAAGATACTTCTCGACGTTTTGATGCCTCTTCTGTGGATGAATTTATCTATACTGTAGAAGAAGTGGCAGAAGAAGCCTATTATGGAAAGTTATTTTTGGTTGATAAGCTACAAAATCAGTATCTTTTACTAGGTTTTGATTCTGAAACAGAACAATATGCTTTGGACGACTTGCAATGGTTTACAACCTATTTTGAGAAACATATACAGCTAACTTCTTAACCATTTTTTCTATGCGAATTTCGTGGCTATTTCTTTTATGTGTAATTGTGCAAGTTGTCTATGAACAAACGGACATGCAGCAAGAAATACTAGGGAAGTGGAAGTTTGTTAAGAAAACAGAAACGGTTCACAAACAAGAAACAAAAAGTAACGACAGCATTACCGATTCGCCGACTTCCGATATTTTTTTCAAAAAAAATATACTGTTGCATTTTCAAGATACACAATCGATGGCTTTTGAAATAGAGAATGAATCGTTTTCATTACTTGTTTCTTATACATTAAAAGATTCAGTACTGAACATTGCCGATTCCTATACATTTCATATTCTTAAAATTGACAAAGCAGCATTGCTATTTAAAGTTGAAAATGATTCAGTTCACGCTAGTTATACATACAAACGAATCGTTGATAAGGAATAATCGTAATATAACATTAGTCATAAATAAAGATACAATACTACTTTTTGATCGCGGCAAGCAAAAGCGCAATGTAAATGATATGAACGCTCTTGATTTTACAACTTTTGGCAATCAATTAAAATTGGGCTTTGTCAAAAAACCGGATATAATTAACGTGAGTTCGATATAAGAAATCATTAAATTACTCTTAATTTATTGGAAAACAAACATTTGTCAGTTCGAGCATTATCGTAGATACCGAGCGTAGCTCACGAGAACACTATAAAAGTTAAAACTTCAATTGAATCTCGACTGCGCTCGATTTGACAATTCCTATAAGTTATTAACTACTATACATTTAATAGAATAGTTATATCAAACTCAGGTTAATTATTAATTTTAAAGAATACAATCCTGTAGAATTTCGTCATTTTTAGAAGTATTGATAGAAAAATCAGCACACGATTTGCAACTCACCAAAGAAATGGAGAAAGTATTTCCAATGAGTTCATAAAGAGAAGCTTTCCTAAATACCAACACTACAGTCTAAAGTGACATCTACACATCTTTTGATACAACCTTTATAAGTTTTCCCGTACTTTGAGTTAACAACATATCATTGTGTTTCAACAATTATATTATATCTATTATAAGTTGTACTTATAGTAGATTTGGTATTACATCATACTGCTGTTTTAGCCAACTAGACAGTAGCATACTTTGAAATTTGTATTGGGAAACTGTCTCTTCGCGGAGGCAGTTTTTTTGTTAATAACTCACGGACTATTCTCCCATACGAGTTGATGATGGCATGTTTTAATATTGTAATTTTGCTCCAAATTGCGTTCAGGATAGCAGCAGCATTTTCCCAATTTGATTGGAAAGTACAGCGAATAGCCTGCAACGCCTAAATACAAAAACACAACTTTCATATTTTAAAATAACTAACAGATGAAATTTTTTATTGATACGGCTAATTTAGATCAAATTCGAGAAGCACAAGCCTTGGGAATTTTAGATGGTGTAACGACCAATCCTTCGTTGATGGCAAAAGAAGGAATTACAGGAGCAGAAAATATCTTGAATCATTACAAAGCAATTTGTGAGATTGTGGACGGACATGTTTCTGCGGAAGTGATTGCAACCGATTTTGAAGGCATGGTTAAAGAAGGAGAAGCCTTAGCAGCATTGAATCCGCAAATTGTGGTAAAATTACCTATGATTGCCGATGGAGTGAAAGCGTGTAAATATTTTTCAGATAAAGGAATTAAAACGAATGTAACTTTGGTGTTTTCAGCAGGACAAGCGTTGTTAGCAGCCAAAGCAGGCGCAACGTACGTATCGCCATTTATCGGTCGTTTGGATGATATTTCAACAGATGGATTGAACCTAATTGCAGAAATCAGAATGATTTATGATAATTACGCGTTTGAAACAGAAATTTTAGCTGCTTCTGTACGTCATACGATGCACGTGATTGATTGTGCTAAGATTGGTGCCGACGTTATGACAGGACCTTTAAAATCAATTGTAGGCTTGTTGAAACATCCATTAACAGACATCGGATTGGAGAAATTCTTAGCAGATTATAAGAAAGGAAACTAAGCATTATGAAATTATAAATGCTAAATGTAAAATGTTAAATATAAAAAAAGCGTCTTAAGAACTTCTAAAGACGCTTTTTTTATGTTATTTATTTTAAATCTTCTCTAATTCAATTGTGCTAAAAAATCAGGTTTAAAAATATTGGCAAACGCATTGACAATATTGCCTTTACGATCTGTTATGATCAATTTATTAATGCTGATTAACGCAAAATCGCGCAGAATGCTTTCCCGTTTTCCAACTCGATATTGCTTGCTGTTTGGAAAATTGAACTCTTGTACATCTTTTTTCCAGCGTTTATGATCTTCATCCAAACTTATGCCAACCACATTTAAATCTGGATGTTGTTGTGACAATGCTTTGATCTTTTTAGTAATCATATGCTTGTGTCGATTTTGACTCGATGTCCAAAAATAATATACAGTTTTACCACGTCTGGAATTTAAACTATTCACAGGAATGCGCGCATGTTTTTCATTGTAGACAAAAATTTGGTTTGAAAAACTGTTTCCAGACTGCAAACTCTTAATTCCGTTATGTAAATTGGTAATTTCTTCTTTCGATTTGCTATCAGTAGCCACTTTCTGATAAAACTTAAAAAATTCATTATTCTGGATAATATCAGTCGTATTGTTTCTGAAATACGAATATGCAGTGTAGCGAAGCAATTCATTTCGCAAGTATGAATACGTCACTAAACTGTCAATAAGTTTCAATTTATTTTTATTGTACGTCAAAGAAGTATTCAAAGGTTTATCGCCTTTCCAAGATTTCTGCAAGCATTCACTATACGAATAATTATTAATGTACTGCATAATATAATGTGTGTACGGACGGTAATAACACATCAAAGAATCATTCGTATCGACTTTAGCTTTGTAAGCGTAAAATTCATTTACGAGCGTTAAGGTTGAATCTTCCTTTTTTCGTTCAAAAAATTCATTTTGATAGCGTTCGCGGTATCTAAAATTTCGATATTGAATAGATTTGTCCGTAAACGTTTTAAAAGCTTCTGAAACATCTGGATTGGCCGCAAAAAACTTTTTCTGCATTTCCAATTTTATGTCTTGTAAGGAATCAATTTTTTTAAGAAAATCTTCACTATTTAACTTTGTATACTGATAAACAGGACGCTCATGACTCGAATTTAATAAA
This sequence comes from Bacteroidota bacterium, assembly GCA_039026955.1. Lineage (GTDB taxonomy): Bacteria > Bacteroidota > Bacteroidia > Flavobacteriales > Flavobacteriaceae > Kordia. Next base: position 14,758 of record JBCCLH010000068.1, on the reverse strand, counting down.
AATAATTCGATGTAAAAGTTGTTTTTTTCAGCGCCTTTTCCTGTAAAAAATAACGATTCGTCAAACTTATACGTGTTCAAACGAAGTAATAAACTATCGCCTTTTTCTAAATAAATATATTGGTATTCAGGATAATGATAAAACTTGTAGAGTCCGTCTTGATGGTTTTTAAATTTTCCCATAAAACGGTTGTTATCATCGAGTTTTAAAGAGTCTACAAATTCTCCTTTATGATATAAAACCACATAATCATCTACCGGATTGATAATTTCTCCACCAAAATAAACAACATCTTCCTGTGTTTTATTCTGGGAATCATTACATCCGAAACATACAAATAAGAGTAATAATGGGGTAAAGTACTTCATAGCAAACTAGTGACCTCTTTCCGATTTTAACAAAACTAACTATCCCAAATTCAATAGGGTGTTAACAGGCTGTTAAAAATAGCTGTAAAAACGTTAAGACCAATCACAGTAAAATTTGTTGTAAATTTTAAGTAATACCAATTATAATTTCAAGTTGTAAATGGTATAATATTCAATCTAATTCTTACTTTTGCGCAATATAAAAAAAAGTTTAAAAAACGAAAAGAATGTTATCTGTATCTAATCTATCTGTGCAATTTGGAAAACGTGTGTTATTTGACGAAGTAAATACGACATTTACCACGGGAAACTGCTATGGTGTTATCGGAGCGAATGGCGCTGGTAAATCCACTTTTTTAAAAATTTTATCAGGAAAGATGGAGCCTACTTCTGGGCACGTACATTTAGAGCCTGGCAAACGTATGTCTGTCTTAGAACAAAATCACTTTGCGTATGACGACTTGCCTGTGCTGGAAACTGTGATTATGGGAAATAAACCATTGTTTGCTATCAAAAAAGAAATGGATGAAATTTATGCAAAAGTAGATTTTTCAGATAAAGACGGCGAGCGCGTAGGAGAGTTGCAAATTGAGTTTGAAGAAATGAACGGATGGAATGCCGATTCAGACGCAGCGGCTTTGTTGTCAAACTTAGGAATCTCGGAAGCAAATCACTATTCGTTGATGAATGAGTTGGACGGAAAACAAAAAGTCCGTGTATTATTAGCACAAGCCCTTTTTGGAAATCCAGACGTATTGATCATGGATGAGCCTACGAACGACTTGGACTTTGAAACGATTGCTTGGTTGGAGAATTTCTTAGCAAACTACGACAACTGTGTAATTGTAGTTTCGCACGACCGTCACTTTTTGGATGCAGTATGTACACACATTTCAGATATCGATTTTGCCAAGATAAACCACTACAGCGGAAACTATACGTTTTGGTACGAAAGTAGTCAATTAGCGGCAAGACAACGTGCACAACAAAACAAAAAGGCAGAAGAAAAAGCAAAAGAATTGCAAGAATTCATTCAGCGTTTTAGTGCGAACGTAGCAAAATCAAAACAAGCAACGTCTCGTAAAAAAATGTTGGAACGTTTAAAAGTAGAAGATATCAAACCTTCCAGTCGTCGTTATCCTGCGATTATCTTTGATAGAGATCGCGAAGCAGGAGATCAGATCTTAAATATTGAAGGCTTAAAAGCAATTGCAGACGGTGAAACTTTATTTGAAAATGTAGATATCAACTTGGCAAAAGGCGATAAAGTAGCGGTAATTTCTAAAAACTCACGTGCGACTACTGCTTTTTACCAAATCATTAATGATAAAATTGCCGCTGATGCGGGAACGTACAAATGGGGAGTGACGACTTCACAATCGTATTTACCAGTAGATAACTCAGAATATTTTGACAACGATCTAACCTTGGTAGATTGGTTACGTCAATGGGCAACCACCGAAGAAGAAAGAGAAGAAGTATACGTTCGTGGATTTTTAGGAAAAATGATTTTTAGTGGAGAAGAAGCGTTAAAAACAGCACGTGTACTCTCAGGAGGAGAAAAAGTACGTTGTATGTTATCGCGCATGATGATGGTGAGAGCCAACGTAATTATGTTGGACGAACCGACAAATCACTTGGACTTAGAGAGTATCACAGCGTTCAACAATTCCTTAAAAAACTTCAAAGGAACGGTTTTATTCACTACGCATGATCATGAGTTTGCACAAACCGTTGCCAACAGAATCATTGAATTGACGCCAACAGGAGTCATCGACAGATACTTAACTTTTGACGATTACATGAGCGACAAAAAAATCAAAGAACAACGTGAAAAAATGTACGGAGTAAACGTATAGTTTTACGAATAGTATAGCATAAAAAAAAGAGGCTGTCTGAAAAGGTAATTTAAACGTCATTCTGGGCTTGACCCAGAATCTCATCACATTGATTATCAACTGTTATGGGAAACCTAATCAAGTTCGTTTGACGAAATCTGTACTTTTTAGACAGCCTCTTTTTTTAGTTCTTTCTTTCTTAGTAATTACAAACAATTGCAATCACTACCTTCATCTAAAGTAGGCTCTACATCACATTGATCGCACGAATATGTCTCTTCTGGTGGTGTGCAACCTATAGTACAAAAAACAGTACATAAATTTGAAGTTCGAGTTCCTCCTGTAAGTGTGTCGGACGAAAGTTTAGAAATTGTCTTTTTTGATAATGTCAGTAATTTTAAATTTTTCTTTTTCATAACTAAAGCAATTTTTTCTTTTTTACTGTAAAATTATGAAATAATGAAGCGAGGAAGCGTTAAGAACTTCTCAAATTATAAAGAAAAATCTGTAAAATTATCTTAATAAAAGGAATTACAAAGGAAGAAACTACGGCAATCTACAAATTCCGCTGTAGCACTTATACGGATACTCACAAGGCTTGTCGTCCGTACAAAAGCGTGGCAAACCGCCTACAATGTTGCGCTGCCCTTTTTTTTCAATAAAACTAAATCCGTCAAGATTTGAAATTTTATCTAACATAGTTTTCTTTTTTTCATGAGAGATTAAAAGTACAAAAAATTATTATGCAATTGTATGGTTTTACCGTAAGATTGCTTTAAAGTAGTTTTTACTGTGATTCATAAACCGTCAGTTCGAGTGTTTTTGTGGAGCAAAGCGAACATAAAAATGTATCGAGAACAACTATGAAATCTTCTGATTTATAAGTTTATGAGTTGAGAAGTTTAGTTTTAAATGCTTCAACATTCAGGACACTCGAACTGACGATTCTGTTATGATATGTCTTTGCGAGCGATAGCGCGGCAATCTCATTCTAAGAATAGTTGGAGTCTTCTTAGAATGAGATTGCCACGAATTTTCCATTTCGACAAGCTCAATGTAAAAATTCTCGCAAAGACGAATCATAGTCTTTATTGCAAGTATTTTTTTCTTCATAGGCAACAAACTAATGTTTGAAATTTATAAATAAAAAAACGCTTCCTACAAAAGTAAAAAGCGTTCTATATATTTATAATTGGTCAAATGATACAATTTTCAAATTATCAAATAGACACATCAAATAATTATCTCAATTCCGCACCGAGTTGTTTCTCAAAACTTTGCTGTAATTTGCTCATGATTTTATCAATCTGCTTGTCTGTCAAGGTTTTGTGTTCGTCTTGCAATGTAAAACTTACGGCGTAACTTTTCTTTCCTGCTGGTAAATTATCTCCTTGATACACATCAAATAAATTCACTTCTTTTAGCAAGTTACGTTCGCTTTGTTTGGCAATGTTGTGAATTTCAGTAAAAGTTGTGTTTTCGTCAATCAACAAGGCAAAATCTCTTCGAACTTTTGGGAATTTAGGAATGTCTTTAAACTTGATTTTTCTGTTTTTCACGACTTGTAGCACATTATCCCAATTGAAATCTGCATAAATGACTTGCTGTTTAATGTCGAATGCTTTCGCAACTTTACGTTTTACGATTCCAAATTCTACCAACTTAATTTTACCCAAACTCAACGTGATTCCTTCTGAAAACAAATCGTTCTTAATTGGAGAAACTTTCAACGAATTGATTCCCAATCGTGATAAAATTCCCGTCACAATTCCTTTCGCGTAGAAAAATTCCGTAGCTACAGGTTTGCTTTGCGTCCAGGTTTCTGTCGTTGCATTTCCTGTGATGAAGAGTGATAAATGCTTGTATTCTTCACGGTTATCTTCTCCATATTGGTGATAGGTTTTCCCGAATTCGAATAACTTTAAGTCACTGCTTTTTCGGTTGATATTGTGTGAAATGGCTTCCAAACCAGAGAATAATAACGATTGACGCATCACAGATAAATCGCTACTCAACGGATTCAACATCGTAATATTATGTTCGGTTTTCAACTGTTCCGAAAGTTCCACATACGAAGCATTTGTCAAGGAATTTGACATAATTTCATAAAATCCTTGCGACACCAATTGTGTTGCTACTACGTTTTGCAATTTGTAATCTTCAAATCGTGAGGTGTTTGAAATGGAGGTATGCCACTTTTTATCAAATTTGATATTGTTGTAGCCATACACACGCAAAATTTCTTCAATCACATCCGCTTCACGCTGTACATCCACTCGGTAGGAAGGAATTGTCAATCCTAATCCGCCATCCGTAACCGAGTTGATTTTAATCTCAAGGGATGATAGTATATTTTTAATGGTTTCTCTAGGCAATTCTTCTCCAATTAACTTGGTGATATTATCGAAAGAAACACGTACTTGAAAATCTTCTATTTTTGTTGGATAACTGTCAGAAACATCACTCGTAATTTCACCACCCGCCAATTCTTGAATCAACAAAGCAGCTCTTTTCAGTGCGTATTCTGTTATATTTGGATCAATTCCACGCTCAAAACGGAACGAAGCATCGGTATTCAATCCATGACGTTTTGCTGTTTTACGTACTGAAACTGGATTGAAATACGCGCTTTCCAAGAAAATATTTGTAGTATTCTCTGTCACACCCGATTTGATTCCACCAAAAACACCCGCAATACACAATGGTTTTTCCGCATCGCAAATCATTAAATCATCTTCGTGCAATTCACGCTCTACTTCATCTAACGTGATGAATTTTGTGCCCGCTTCTAAAGTTTTAACAATGATTTTATTTCCAGAAATGAAATTTGCGTCAAAGGCGTGTAATGGTTGTCCTAATTCGTGCAACACATAATTCGTCACATCCACGATATTATTCTTTGGTGACAGTCCAATTGCCTTCAAACGATGTTGCAACCATTCTGGTGACGGTTTTACTTGCACTCCAGAAATCGTCACACCACAATAGCGCGGCGCTAAAGTTTTATCTTCTACATCTACATCAATTTTGAGCGTTCTGTTGTCCACTCTAAAACTACTGGTAGATGGTGTAATCAATTCAAGTTTGATATCTTGTTGGAGCAAGCCTGCTTTTAAATCTCTGGCAACTCCGTGGTGACTCATCGCATCGGCTCTGTTTGGTGTCAATCCGATTTCAAACACCATATCATTTTCTATGTCAAATACTTCGCTTCCAAGTGTTCCTGGTGCTAACTCTTCATCCAACACCATGATTCCGTCGTGACTTTCGCCCAAACCAAGTTCGTCTTCGGCACAAATCATTCCGTTAGAAACTTCCCCACGAATTTTCCCTTTTTTGATCTTAAATCCGTTACCTTCTGCATCGTACAAAGTCGTTCCAACCGTGGCTACAGGTACTTTTTGTCCTGCTGCTACATTCGGCGCGCCACACACGATTTGTACAGGTTCGCCATCGCCTAAATCGACCGTAGTTACTTTTAAACGATCTGCATTTGGATGTTGCACACAGGTCAACACATGACCTACCACAATGCCTTCCAATCCGCCTTGTATAGATTCATATTTTTCGATGCCTTCTACCTCCAAACCTAAATCAGTCAAGAGTTCGCCCGTTTTCTCGGCATCCCAGTCAAGTTGAATAAATTGCTTTACCCAATTGTATGATATTTTCATTAGTATTCGTATTGATAGTCCGCAAAGATAAGATATTGGCTTTAGTTGGCAAATTATGTTTAGGTTAATTAGGTGTTGGGTTTTGGGTGTTGGGGCGCTTTGCTTTTGGGTTGGGATGCGCTTTGCTTTTAGGCCGCTGGTGCTTTTCGAATCTAGATCACTTTGCTTCTAGATTTTAGACCGCTAATGCTGTTAGAGTCTGGATCGCTTCGCTTCTAGAGTTTAGACTTTTTTCTGCTTTTGCAGAATTTTAATTGATTTACTTTTAGACTGCTGAAGCTGTTAGAATCTAAATTGCTTTGCTTTTGGGTTTGTTTTGCAGGATTTAAAAATTCGATGATTGAAGATTTTGTCTTGTTTTTCTTTTTTAATTTTAACTATTCTCATGGTATATTTTTTCAGCAGGATTCCTTACGATATTAAAAAACAATTGTTTCTAAGAAAATATGTATATTGTTGTTCCCAAGTTTTATAGTTTTCATGAAATTATCAGCACAAATAGTAGTTTTAATTATATATTGTTTCAGTTGGCATTTGCAAGGTCAAACACAAGATGCTGACTCTGATTTAAACAATCTTAATTCTATATTAGATGCACTACCGAAAATATCTAAAGACTCTACTAGCATCGAGATTACTAGACATGTGGATTCCATGTTTAAGTTAATGACTACGGAACATTACAAAGCAAATTATGCACCCATTTTAATTTATGCAGATAAAGGTTTAGCACTCGCAGAGAAGAGTTCCAATGCAAATCATATTCACGACATAAGAGGTCTTGTTGGGAATACGCTACTTAAAGTTAAAGATAGTGTAAGTGCAAAGAAGCTATTTTTAAAGTCTTTAGCACATGCAGAAAAAACTAATGATAGCTCTCTTATTTTAAGATCAAAAGGCAACTTGGCAAATATTTATTACTATATGGATCGCTATAAAAATAAAACGATTAGCATCTATTTAGAAAGTATTAAAATTGCAGAACGTTTAAAAGATACAACACGCTTATTCATATTACATCACAATTTAGCCCGTGCTTTTAATGAAACTAAGAATCCTGATCGTAGTGAGTATCATTTACAGAAAACTGAGTTCTATTTAAATCAATTAGGAAATCCACCTCATTTTCAAGCTAGTCATTTTCACAATGTGGGAAGGAGATTTTTATTGCTGAATCAACCTGATGAAGCGATTAATAGCTTTAAACAGACAATTACACTTTGTGAGAATACTAATTTTACAGAAGCGCTAATAGAAGGCTACACAGGTTATAGAGACGCCTTAGAGTTGAAAAAAGATTATAAAAAGTTTTATGAAATTAATAAGATTCTCAAGGTGTATGAAGCAGGAAAAGAAGAAAGTGATGCCAAAAATATGATTGATGCTGTGAATGCAAAGTTAAACGTTGAGCGCTATAAAAACCAGATTAAGACGAATGAGCTGGAAAAAGAGCTTTTAGTAGAACAAGCAGAACGCAGAAATATTTTTTTCATACTCTCCATAGCCACTGTGGTTTTTTTGATTTTGATCTTAGTCACAACCTATGTTTCTAGTAAAAAAAGAAAAGTGTTGGTAGAAGATTTAAAAGTGAAGAATAAACAGTATTTAACCGCTAAAAAAGAAAGTGAAGAATTTGCAAAAACGAAGACGAAATTCTTTGCCACCGTAAGTCATGAGTTACGAACGCCATTGTACGGTGTTATTGGCTTAAGTTCTATTTTACTTGAAAATGAAGATTTAAAAAAGCACGAAAAAGATTTAAAATCATTGAAATTTTCAGCGAATTACTTACTCACGCTTGTGAATGATTTACTCAATATTAATAAAATTGAAAATAAAAACTTTGCGGAAGAAGATAGTACGTTTAATTTAAAAACGTTGACATCTAGAATCGTTTCTTCATTCGAATATATAACACTGCAACACCAAAATGAAATCAGTGTAACTTTACATAAAGATGTTCCTTTGTTACTAAAAGGGAATCAAGTACGATTGTCTCAAATATTAATGAATTTAATTGGCAACGCCTGTAAATTTACAGAGAAAGGAAAAATCGATATTATTGTAGAACTGCTAGATCGTACAGATACAGTTGCCAAACTGAAATTTACAATTAAGGATACGGGACCTGGTATTGAGAAATCTAAGTTAAATCATGTTTTTAATGAATTTGCACAAATAAATTCATCATCTTCTGCTTATCAAGGCACTGGTTTAGGGTTGCCAATTGTTAAAAAATTAATAGAGCAAGCCAAAGGAACCATCACCGTAGAAAGCGAACTTGGAATCGGCAGCACGTTTATGTTCACGATGAGTATGCACACTTCTAACGAGACTCTAGAGCAGAATGTATCTCCTATTTTAGATTTTAAACAACTGGAACATAAAAAGGTACTTATTGTAGAAGACAATCGTATCAATCAAACCGTAACAAAGCGTATTTTAGAAAGTGAAGGAGTCATTTGTTCCATTGCTGAAGATGGAGAAAAAGCAGTGCGCACAGTGAAGCAATCTACATTCGATTTGATATTAATGGACATCAATATGCCTGTAAAAAATGGTTTTGATGCAACAAAACACATTCGAGAATTTAATACTACGATTCCCATAATTGCTTTGACTGCCGTAGATATAGAAGAGCAAAAAAATCAAATCTTTGAATGTGGGATGAATGATATTATTTTAAAACCTTACGATATAGATCAATTCAAAAAAACAATTGCCACGAACTTAAATTCTAAGCTAGAAAGTGAAGTTTGAAAAAGAGTTTATTTTAACGTAAGTTCGATATAAGAAATCATCAAATTGCTTGTAATTTATTGATAAACAAATATTTGTCAGTTCGAGTTCAGTCGAGAACACTGTAAAAGTTAAAATTTCGATTGAATCTCGATAGCTTCGCTAGGTATCTTCAATTAAAATGCATTTTAATTTCGATAATGCTCGATTTGACAATTAATATAAGTTGTTGATTGTTAAATATTTAACGAAATATTTGTATCGAACTCACGTTATTTTAGGTTTAAAGTAGATTCATCACTGTATTATTTCACGAGTTAAAAAGTCAGTAATACCAAAAAATATACACTAATAATGCCGATGAGAAGCTATCTAATAATCTAAAAGCAAAGCAAGTCTAATAATTCATCAATGTACCAATTTGAAAATGTACCAATATGCTAATCGAAATTCATACTGAAATACGAAACTACCAAAATACCAAAATACCAAACTACCAAAATACTAAAAGGCAAAGCCGATACTAAAGCGAAGCGTGACCAAGAGCAAAGCAAGTCTAACAGCGAAGCGGTTCTAAGAGATTCCCGCCTACGCGGGAACGAGTCTAAAAGCGTCAGCGGTCTTAATTCCAACAGCGTCAGTGATCTAAAGAATAAGTTCCTTAATCCTATTCGCATAACTACGACTCACTTTCAATTTTTCATTATTTTTCAAAATTAAAATATAGCTTTTTCCATACTTAGAAACTTCTTTGACAGCAGTAATATTCACAATAATACTGCGATGAATGCGCATGAATTGCTTCGGATTTAGTTTTTCTTCCAACTGCGTAATTCCACGATTGCTTAAATAACCTTCGCTCGTATCAAAGATTTTGGAATAGCTACCATAAGCTTCTATATAATGGATTTCTTCAGTAGCAAGCGTAACGTATTTGGTGCCTTTTTCCACAATAATACGATCTGGGAAATCCGATTTGGAGAGAATATGTTCGTTCGCCAACGGCGCAATTTGACTTGGCAGATTATCTTTCAACTTGCTAATAGCTTTATTGAAACGATCGCGTGTGTAAGGTTTTAGCAAATAATCAACGGCGTGTACTTCAAAGGCTTTCAAAGCATATTTATCATACGCAGTACTGAAAATGATGGTTGGCAATTCGTTTAAATGTTCCAATACATCAAAACCAGTCAATCCAGGCATTTGAATGTCCATAAACACCAAATCGGGCTTGAATTCGTTGATGATTTTAATAGCATCCACACCATTATTGGCTTCTCCGATCAAAATTAAGTCTTTGTGATCTTCCAAATATTCTTTGATCAGTGTACGTCCTGATTTTTCGTCATCAACTATGATTACTTTTTTCATGAGCAGTTATAATTCAAAATATACTTTAAGTCCACTTGGCAGATTATCAGAGAATTGCAAAGTAGAATTATACATTTTTTGCAAGCGTTTTTGTGTGTTACTCACGCCAATACCTAAATTGAAGATACTTTCTTTGTCCTTTACGCCAACGCCTGTATCGTTGATTTCAAAAATTAATTTATCATGTTGTTCTTTCACCGTAATATCAATCTTTCCGCCTTGTACCAACGGAGAAATTCCATGTTTTACGGAGTTTTCTACTAAAGGTTGCAACAACATTGGCGGAATTTTTCGCGAAAGCAATTCTTTCGGAACGTTAATATCAATTTCGAGTCGATCTTCAAAGCGTCGTTGTTCCAATTTTAGGTATTTTTTGACAAAATCGAGTTCTTCTTCAATTGTTACCAAATCTTCACGACTGGCTTTTAATTGATAACGAAACAAATCAGACAATTCAGCAATCATCTCGCGTGTGTCTTCCATTTCTTTCGGAACACTTGCGTTGATGGTATTAAAAACATTGTACAAAAAGTGCGGATTCAACTGTGCTTTAATCGCGCTTAATTCACTTTTCAGAGCGGAATTCTTTAATTCAATTTCATATTGTAGCTTCCGTTGATTGATCACATAATGTTCATACGCATGTAAAAGTGAAAACTGAACCAAATAAATCAACATCGGAATGTAAATATCCCAAACCTCACCAGAACCTGTCAGATGCAAATATCCAAACGTATCACATACATAATGAAATACTTTCCAAGCAAAAAAGATAAAAAAGGGCAATCCGAAAGCATGTAACAACAAACGCTGCCATAATTTCCAAGGTCTACACAATTTAAATACAATCCACCAAATAAAACAAGTCGCTGCAAACATGAGCAAATACTGAATTCCAGCATTGTCAAGCCATTCATTAATATCGAAAATATCGGAATATGTTCTTCGATTCTCTGGTGTGTTAAACCAAATCGCCAAATGATACACGATGGATAATATAAAATACAAGCCAGTAAAAACAAGCACTTCTGTAATCTTGATGTCTAAAATACGTTTCTTCATAATTGATTATTTCTTATCAAAAATCCACCAAATTTTTTGCGTCTTCGGATTGTAACTCAACTTCAAATCTCCTTCATCTGTTTCAATAATATACTTTTTTTTGATCGTAAGCGCTTCTCCATTTTTCCATGCTTTTGCTTTTCCATCTCGATACAAAAAAGAAATGCCATTTGAAAACTCTAAATTCACGTCATACCCTGTCGCTTCATCGTAACTAAAGTATTGTTTTTTTATCAAATAGACATTTTCATGAGACTTTTTAGAAGTTGTTTTTTGAGTTTGATCGAGTTGTTTTTTGTATGTTTTCGCCTTTTGTAAAGACAAAGTACCACTTTTTAATTGATACACATCAGGCGAATCGCTCCAAGAAACATAGACAAACAAGGTAATCGGAATGGTAATTTCAAAAGTTCCGACTTGTTTCAAATCGTACAAACTTAACACCGTATTACCTTGTGTATCTTTTGCCAAAAAAGGCGTACCCGGAGGATAACTGATCGTTTTTTGAGGAATTTCTATTCGTAAATAACTATGGTCGTTCGTATTAGCAACACTCACTGCACACATAGAAAATGAAATAATGATTGATAAAAGGAAGGTACGCATCATATGGCTTTTTAAAATTTATACCAAAACTAAGCCCATTCATACATATCTAAAACAAACTTTTCACGAGTCGCCCTATACAGACACGAATGGTCCTTGGGCAACTCATATTCGATTTGGGTCAACTCATTACTTTAACATTGTATTACGCGAATGCGCACTGCATCTTTGTGGAAAATTAAACGATTATGAAAGCTAACAACATTCTCCTAACAGTATGCACATTTCTACTTTGTATTGCCTTTGCTTTTGGTCAAACCAATACGAATACGATCATAAAAGGGAAAATTATCTCAGAACAAAACGAGTCTCTGCCATTTGTCAATATTCTTCTAAATACTCTAGAAGGAACGCTGGTAAAAGCGACCATTTCAGACGCAGATGGAAATTTTACGATTAAAAATGTTCCGCAAGGCACGTATAATTTAAAAGTCTCTTTTGTGGGATTTACTACGATTACGAAAGAAGTGACTGCCGCTGCGGCTGAAATAAACCTAGGAACGATTCAAATGAAAGTTTCCTCAGAATCTTTGGATGCGGTAACGGTAGTGGCTGAAAAACCAATCATTCAAGTAGAACCAGATAAAACGATTTTCAATGTGGCAAGTACAATTGGAAGTGCTGGAAACAACGGATTGGAAATTTTGCGCAAAGCGCCAGGCGTACGTTTGGATAATGATAATAATTTGATTGTAGAAGGAAAAACGGGCGTGTTGATTTATATTGACGACCGTCAGAGTTTTTTAGCTGGCGACGATTTGACCGCTTTTTTACAATCATTGCAAGCAGATACGATTGAAAGTATTGAAATCATTACGCAACCTTCCTCAAAATATGATGCCGCTGGAAATGCAGGAATCATCAACATCAAACTCAAAAGGGAAAAAGGTTTGGGAACGCGCGGAAGTGTCTCAAGTACGGTGACAGTCGGTGATTATGTACGTACGAACAATTCAGTTTCGGTCAACAGCAGATTTAAAAAATGGAACTTTTTTGGAACCTATTCTAACTTTTTGGGACGATCGACTTCGTTTATAGATTTATTCAGAACTCAAGGCGACAATATTTTCGATTCGCAATCGGATTCAGAATTTGAATCATTCTCCAATAACTTTAGAACGGGTGCAGATTATTATGTGTCGAAAGAAAGCATTTTGGGCGCTGTAGTGACGTTAAACTTTCGCGATGCAGAATCAACAGCGAATAATGTAACACCAATCATTGATAGAAACACAAGTGTGATAGACAGTATTTTACGCGCGCCAAATAGTTCTGAAAACAATAGTTTCAATCTCAATGCAAATGTTAATTACCGTTACAAAGATACGCTTGGGACAAGTTTTAGTGTCGATTTAGATTATGGACGTTACAGTCGCGAGCGTTTCAGTGATCAGCCTAACTTTTACACTACACCGGAAGGCGATTTATTGAACGCAAACATTACCTATCAAGAAACGCCAATCGATATTGACATTTATGCAGGAAAAGTCGATTACGGAAGAAAATTAGGAAAAGGAACTTTTGAAACAGGCGTGAAAGTTTCAAAAGTGGTAACAGACAATACCTTCAACTTTTTTGATGTGATCAATGGTGTGAATAATCTAAACATGAATCGAAGCAATCAATTTGAATATGACGAAGAAATTTACGCTGCGTACGGAAAATACAATTTCGCGATCAAAAATTGGAAATTTCAAGCAGGATTACGAGTAGAACATACAGAATCACAAGGGACCTTGACTGCCGAAAATACCAATCAAAATCAAGTCGTTTCACGTTCGTATACAGATTTCTTTCCTTCGGCAGGAATCTCGTTTCAAGCAAATCCAATCAATTCATTGGCATTGAGTTACAGTCGCCGAATTCAACGTCCAAACTATCAAAATTTAAATCCGTTTGAGTTTCAGTTAGACGAATTGAGTTTCAGTCGCGGAAATCCATTCTTACAACCACAATACACGGATAATTTCAAAATTTCACACACGTATAAATATACTTTAACAACGAGCTTAAGTTACTCGTATGTGTCCGATTTCTTTGCGCAAGTGACAGAGGCAGAAGGCGAAAACAGAAACTTTTTAAACGTACGAAATGTGGCAGATCAGGAAGTATATAATTTGAGTGTTTCGTATCCATTCAAAGTGAACGATTGGTGGCGTGCGTATGCCAACGTCTACGGTACGTACAGCAAATACACGGCGACGAATCCTGCGTTCATTTCCATAGACCAAGAAACGTTCGGATTCTATGCGCAAAATACGTTTTCATTGCCAAAAGACATCAAACTGGAAGTCAGCGGTTGGTACAGCAGTCCATCCATCTGGGGCGGAACGTATGAAACACGAAGTTTAGGATCGCTCAACATCGCCGTACAAAAATCATGGGGAAATTGGACCGGAAAAATCACCATGAACGATGTATTGTACACGATTCCATGGCGAGGTGTAACACAGTTCGGAGACTTACGCATCGACGGTCGCGGTGGAAGTGATAGCCGAAACATCAACTTTTATGTGCGTTACTCTTTCGGAAACAATGATGTGAAAAAAGCGCAAAAACGTGATGGAAGCTTAGAAGATGAAAAAGGGCGTATAGAGAATTAGATGCGTTCCCGCGGAAGCGGGAATCTCTTAGATTGTGCTTCGCACTTTTAGAAATTAGACCGCTTTGCTATTAGATTTTTAGTCACGCTTCGCTTTGGTATTTTAGTAGTTGAGTAGTTGAGTTTGTGAGTGTTCTTTGAATAGAATTAACACCTGAGTAAGTTGAACGTCACTTCGATTTCTATGACAAAAGTAAGGGATTTTGATAAATTTTTTGATTCGTCATTGCGAGACGGAGTCGTGGCAATCTGTTAAAATCAGAATAGGATTAGTCTTTGAAATGAGCATTGGTACATTTTCAAATTATCAAATTGCCACATTAAAAAAGTCGTCACTTCGAATTCTATGACAAAAGCAAGGGATTTTGGTAAATTTTTTGATTCGTCATAGAATTCGAAGTGACGACTTTTTTAATGTGGCAATTTGATAATTTGAAAATGTACCAATGCTCATTTCAAAGACTAATCCTATTCTGATTTTAACAGATTGCCACGACT
>JBCCLH010000067.1:0-22890 GCA_039026955.1 Bacteroidota bacterium | reverse complement strand
CAACTTTTTAAACTTATAAACTTTTCAACTGCTTTTGTTGTGGATTTGGTTGTCGGTTCTCAGTTGTCGGTTGTGAGTTCGTTTCTGAGGATATTCTTGATTTCTGTACTCAACTTTTTTAAACTTATAAACTTTTCAACTGCTTTTGTTGTGGATTTGGTTGTCGGTTGTCAGTTGTCGGTTGTGAGTTTGTTTCTGAGGATATTCTTGGTTTCTGTACTCAACTTTTTAAACTTATAAACTTTTCAACTGCTTTTGTTGTGGATTTGGTTGTCGGTTGTCAGTTGTCGGTTGTGAGTTCGTTTCTGAGGATATTCTTGATTTCTGTACTCAACTTTTTAAACATATAAACTTTTCAACTTCTTTTGTTGTGGATTTGGTTGTCGGTTGTCAGTAAAACTACTTTTTCATTTAACATTTTGAGTTTTACATTTTACATTTTCAACTTCTTTAGTTATGGATTTGTTTTTGAAATAAAAAAATCCCTTCGGTTGAAGAGATTTTATAGGATAGTGCTTGTATTTTATGCTTTTTTGAGTTCTTTTTGAATGACTTCCCACAAAGCTTCCGTTACTTTTTCAGGTGTTTCGTCGCCGTTGACTTTTACGATGTGTTCTTCGTGTTGTCGTTTTTCAAACGCTCTCAGGTATTGTGATTGTACCGCTTTTAGATTGTCTAATGTTTCATAGATTTCAACTGTATCACGATTCGCATTAATGCGTTCCATGGCAACTTCTGGAGAAACATCAACAAATATATTTACATTCGGTTTGAGAATATTGGCAGCCATTTGATTGGACGCAATTACCCAATCCATATCTACATGTGCACCGTGATAGGCATAGGAAGAGAAATAGTAACGATCTGTGATTACGGTATATCCTTCTGCTAGTTTTTTGAGGATTCCTTGGGTTTCATGTAGCAAATGATCCAATCTGTCCGCAGCAAATAACGCAGCAATCACTTTTTCATCTGCTTTTTCTTTTCCTCCTAAAATACTTCTGATCATTTTACCAATACGCATATCGGTAGGTTCAAACGTGAGATAGACTTTGTGTCCATCAGCTTCAAGTCGTTTGGCAATGTTTTTGGCTTGTGTACTTTTCCCGCTTCCGTCAATACCTTCTATGGCAATGAATATGTTATTCTTCATGTAATTCTAGTTCTGCCGTCAAAAGTAAAGATTATATGTTATATAATTGAAAAGAGGCTGTTTAAAAGTACAGATTTCGTCAAATCGAACTTGATACTGAAATGAATTCAGCAAAGATTTCGATTTCTCATAACAGCTGAAAATTAGTGTGATGAGATCCTGAAGCCTGTGCTGAATGTATTTCAGTATCAAGCTTAGAATGACACTCATTTAGACTTTTTTAAACAGCCTTTTTTGTTATTAATACACGTTACAGTTTGGTGTTGTAATTTTAATAGGATCATCAGGTGTGCAATCTAAATCTTTTTTTGATAGCAGACACATCTTGTAAGGTTTTGTCCAACAATACGATGAATTTGCTCCACCTTTTAGGTCTTTTGTGTTTTCTAAGTTTACAAGTTTGATCTTGTTTAGTTTTAATTTTTTGTTTCGTTTCATCATGTAAATTTTATGATTGTTATGTATTATTTTGATGAAACAAATGTATTAGCTGATGCAAAGAATTTGTACCGTTATTAGACTGATTTTGTGAAGGAAAAACACTTGGTTTATTTTGGTAAATGCTCCTTTTGTGGTTGTTGGTTGCTGGTTGTTGGTTTTTTGTTGTTTGTTGTTAGTGAAATACTTTTCATTTTACATTTTGCAGTTTTACATTTTATATTTTGTTTCGTTTGTTGTCGGTTGTTATGTAACTCTAATTGTGGTTTCAAAGCCTAAACTTATGAACCTATAAACTTTTAAACTTCTTTTTTTGTGGATTCGTTTTTTGTGGATTTGTGGAATTGTGGATTTGTTATTTGTAGCTGATCAACTCTTGAACGTTCTTGTCACTAATTCACAAAAAGTATGCTCCTTGAACAAGTTTATTTTACTTTTCTAGAAGTAACTGCTAGTCATCTCAAAGGAAACAGCAAAAAACAAACAATCCCAATCTTTATGAATTGGGATTGTTTGTTTTTTTGTTTTGTAGAAGAAGTATTTTTTGAGATTTTTAGAAATCTGGTGAAAGTTCTATGAGCTTTTTTTGAATTCCGTAAATGACCAAACCTGCGACATTTTTAGACTCCGTTTTTAGCAGAAGGTTATTTCTATGTCCTTCAACTGTCCGTGGACTGATAAATAGTTTGTCAGCAATTTCATTGGTGGTATATTGATTGCAGATCAATTCTAAAATTTCTTTTTCGCGTTTAGTCAGTAGATTGTTATCTAAATCACTTTTAATGCGCTTGCTCTTGGCTGATAAGAGATTTTCGTGAATGATTTTTAGGACGCGTTCGTCATAGTAGAAACCTTTGTCATACACTTCGTTGATGGTGTGTACTACAATTTTTGGTGATGTATTTTTGAGTAGGTATGAAGAAGCACCGACATCTATCATGTTTGTAATGAACGACTTGCCATCGTAGCTTGTGACTGCAATGACTTTGATTTCTGGATGTTCTTTTTGTAAAATTTTGGTACTTTCAACACCATTTAGAAGCGGCATTTTTAAATCCATCAAAATAACATCTGGTTTTTCAGGTGTCACTTTTAGCTTTTCAATTAAGTCAGAGCCATTTTCTGCTTCAAAAATAATTTCAAAGTTTTTTACGCGTGTGAGGATGAATGACATTCCTGCTCTAAACAATGCCTCATCATCTGCGATGGCTATTTTTATAATTGGTGTGTCCATAACATTATAGTTTAAATGGTGATTTCTACTTGTACTCCTTTTTCTTTTTCACTGTGATAGCTGATTTCGCCTTGAAGCAAGGAAACTCTACTTTCAATATTGCGCAAGCCAAGTCCTTTTTGAACGCCAATTTTTTTGGTATCAAAACCTAATCCGTCATCTTTGTAGTGTAAAAATAAGTTTTCTTCTTTAGGATTAAAATTTAATTCGATTCCTTTTGCTTTTCCATGGCGCATAGAATTGTTCATAAGTTCTTGCACAATCCGAAACACATGCAGCTCTTTGTCTTTGGAAAGTCTGCCAGCTTCATAGTCAATTTTTGAGGAGACATATACTTTTTTACTGTTGCTAAATTCGTCGCACAATTCTTCTAAAGCGGCGCCTAGACCGAATTTTTCAAGAATTGGTGGTAGTAAGTTGTGGGCGATTTTTCGAGAGCTTTCAATCGTTTTGTTGGTGACATTAAGCATGTGACTTATAATTTCGTCCATTTCTTCTGTTGAAATGTTTTCATCTTCCAACAAAAAATTCGCGCTAAGTGCCACCACATTCAATTTTGCACTGATAGCATCGTGTAAATCTTGCGCGATGCGATTGCGTTCTGCTTCTTGTGCTACAATCGTAGCTTTGAGCATTTCTTTTTGATGATTGAGCTCTAGTGTCTTTTTTTCTAGTTCTTTTTGAATGATTTTTTTTCGGGATAGATAAAAGAATAAAATCAGCGTTAATCCCATTACTAGTAAAAGGACTACACCAAAAATTACAACTGTAATTACTCCAATATCTTCAACAAAAAGTGAATCCATCAAAAACTAAGTTACGTATTTTGTTTCTTTTTTCGGTCAAAAAACCACTGCGTCATAATAATTATCTGAAACACAAGATAAATAAATGCATTCAATATCCACAAAGCCCTTTCTAAGTCTCTTTCTAATTGTAAACCAACATTGGCAATGGAAAATATTAAGATGGTTCCCAAAAGATAAATTAATAATCCACTGTTGACTAGATATAGTTTAAGTTCTTTATCGCCAATATGGTAAAAGAAATAGGTAATGGCATAGGATATAAGAATGGTAGATGTCGTAATGATTCCTATAATATTGTAATTGAAAAATAAATCAGGAGTCCAAATGTATTGAACTCCTAATATTATTGATATAATAAACATTACTATCAATATAAATTTTCGTTGTTTTTTCACTTTAAACATTTCATAATAAAAAAGGCTTAACATTAAAAACTGAGCTATAAGATACGTATTGAAAAGAAAAAAAGTTCTTTTCTCCATTACAAATAAGGTCGTATTTGTAATTTGGTTGATAGCCATCAATATCAAATAAATTGCAAAGTATTTATATACTAAATCTTTTGAGTTTAAATGTTTGGAATACAATATAGCATTAAGTGCTAATAATATGGTCGAAGTATGAGAAAAAACAACTAGTAATGACATGTACTATTTCCCTCCGTTAAGTACATTTCCGTCACCGCATTGTTGTGGACAAGGTAATGTATAATCATATACAAACTGTCCTTCTTCTTCGTTAATCATATCATTCCCATCTTCATCAACACCAACAATAAGCAAGTGATTGATTCCGCTGTCGTCAATTGCTAAGTATCCTCGCATATTGTCAATTCCTAGCTCATGACGTACTTCTGTGATATCAACCATCGGTATTAAATAACCGTTAATTTCTTGTAATTTTTTGCGTTTTCTCCAATTCTGAGTCCATCTGGCAGCAATTGGAAGAGGAACAGCATTTTCTGGGAGATAATCTCCTAATTTTTTTTCAGCTGATTTTTGTTTAGATTTTGAATCCATAATAATTAAATTTTGTAGTTAGTATGCCTTAAAAATAGTAAATAATATGTTGTAAAATTCTATAGTCACACGTCAAAAAATTTTTTTTGAATGGAATTACGTGTTTCTACCTGATTTTGTTTTTAAGTAATTTGCCCACTGTTTTCATGACATAATAGCCATAATTTTGAAACAATGGCATTTAATAAAAAATGCTATCTTTATTCTTTTAACCTTATAAACTATATTATTATGGATCCATTTATCGGAGAAATTATTATGTTCGGAGGTAATTTTGCACCAAGAGGTTGGGCATTATGTAACGGACAGTTATTAGCTATCAATCAAAATTCGGCGTTGTTTTCCATTATAGGAACTACGTATGGTGGCGATGGTAGGACTACATTTGCTTTACCTGATTTGCGTGGAAGAAGCCCAATTCACACAGGTACAGGTCCAGGACTTTCTACAATTAGACTTGGACAAAGAGGCGGAGCTGAATATCACACTTTAAATATTTTAGAAATGCCAAATCACTCTCACAGTGGTGCTTCATTAAAAGGTACAATAGGTAGTAATGAAGAAGATGGTGATTCTGAAGATCCAACAGGAAGAGTATTTGGACCTGTTCAAGTATCTTCATCTACTGCTGTTAGTGTAACTCCATACAACTCAGAACCTGTTGACTCTGCAATGGCGGCTGGTTCAGTTTCTATTACTGGAAATACATTAGCTACTGGAGGGAATCAGTCTTTCTACATGAGAAATCCATTTGAAGCTGTAAACTACATTATTGCAATGGTAGGTGTGTATCCATCTAGAAGCTAAAATTTAGGATATATAAAATCGAATTAATTAACATTAAAAAAATATAATATGAATCCATTTTTAGCACAAATTATTATGTTTGGTGGAAACTTTGCTCCTAGAGGTTGGGCATTGTGTAATGGGCAATTATTGCCTATAGCCCAAAATCAAGCATTGTTTTCGCTTTTAGGAACCACATATGGCGGTGACGGAAGAACAACGTTTGCTTTGCCAGATTTAAGAAGTAGAAGTCCAATTCACGCAGGTCGTGGTCCAGGGCTTGCAGATATCAAACTAGGACAAAGAGGCGGAATTGAAACTAAAACGCTTACTGTACTTGAATTACCAAATCACTTTCACAATGCAGGTACTATGAAAGGTACTATAGGAACCAATGAGGAAGATGGTGATTCTGAAGATCCAAAAGGAAGAGTATTGGGTCCAGTGCAAGTTTCTTCATCTAGTCCCGTTAGCGTAACTCCATACAACTCAGAACCTATTGATACTTCAATGGCGATTGGTAGCGTATCTATTAGTGGAAATACTGGAGCAACTGGCGGAAATCAATCTTTTAACATAAGAAACCCTTACTTAGGAATCAATTACATCATTGCTTTACAAGGAACGTTCCCTTCTAGAAGCTAATCAATTGATGCTAGTAACCAATACTAAACTTCTCTTTTGAAAGTAAATCAGAAGAGAAGTTTAATTTAACATTAACAATTCCCAAGCAGTTTGTAGGTATCTTTTTTAATTTATTATCTTTACTGCAAAATAAATCCTAAACAATATGAAAATAAAATTACTTTCTTTACTGGCTTTTATACCAGTTTTTTTAATTACTAATGCCTCGTATGGTCAGGCAACAGTACTAGTCCCTGGTGACATCGTTATATTTCATCACCAAGCGGATACACCAGATGATTTTGCATTTGTAACTTTTGTAGATATTAACGAAGGAACAGGAATCTTCTTTACAGACTGTGGAGCTTCGAGTACTGGTTTTCCAGCTTCATGTAATGAAGGTGCAGTCAAATACACGGCGCCTACTGGTGGATTGAATGCAGGTGATATTGTACGATTTTCAACAAACGGTGCTAATTTTGCAAATTACAGTGATTCTGTAATATTAGGCGGCAGCGGAATGGCACTATCAGCATCTGGAGATCAAGTGGTTGCTTTCCAAGATAATACAGATGCTGCTGGAGGTTCAAGTGCAGCTACTACACCAGTATTTTTATTTGTGAATCACAATGGATCTACAGCGTTTTCAGGAAATCCAACAGATTCAAACCAAACTGGATTACCTCCTGGTTTGAGTGACACAATGGCTCCTATAACAGCTTTGGGCTTAGGAACTGGTACAGGACCTCAAGATGAATGGGATAATACCATTTATGATGGAACTTTTGATTTTTCAGGTTTTGCTACTACTGCAGAAGCGATCACTGCTGCAAAAGCAGCATTCACCAATATAGCGAATTATGGAGCTAGAGCAAATTCAATTTTTGATACTGATTACGAAGCTGCTGTAATGGCTATTCCAAATGCATTAAACTTAACAACATTATCTAACAATGAATTTACTTCAAAATCATTCTCATTATATCCAAATCCAACTAGTGGAAATGTAACGATTAGAAATGCAGGTTTTGCATTGCAGAATGTTACGGTTACAGATGTAAATGGTCGTACGGTTGCTTCTTATCAAATGAACGGTACTACTGGAAATGCTGATTTAAGTTTAAACTTAAACACGGGATTGTACTTTGTAAAGCTAACTACTGAGAATGCTTCTACAACTAAGAAATTGATCATCAATTAATTTTTGATTTTATGATATTTAGAAAGCCGTTTCAGTTTGAAACGGCTTTTTTTTGCGCTTTTTTGAGTTTTATTGTTATTATTTAGATGTAGGTTAAAATTTTACTGAGTCGCTTCTCCCCTAACGAAAACAAAACGAATTTTGCTTAGTTATACAATGTGTGTACTGGAAACGAATTTTACTTTGAAACATGTACAATCTCACGAAAGTGTAAAAACAAGAAACGAGGTCTGAAAAGTCTTTGCAGGCGTCATTCTGAGCTTGACTCAGAATCTCATCATACTGATTTTCAGCTATTATGAGAAACTAAAACCTGTGTTGAATTTATTTCAGTATCAAGTTCGATTTGACGAAATCTGTACTTTTTGGACAGCCTCATCTTTTCAAATTTTATGGTATTTTTAATTTTTACTAGCAATCCATTCATCAATTAAATCGCTGAGTACATTGAGTGGCACCGCGCCATTACTTAAGACGACTTCGTGAAACTCGCGAATATCAAATTTGTCACCTAGCTTTTCCTTGGCAGTGTTTCGAAGCTCAATAATTTTGATCATTCCAACTTTGTAAGCTGTTGCCTGACTCGGCATTACAATATGTCTTTCCACCATTTTCACAGCATCTGATTCCGCGTTTGGTGTGTTGGAAATATAATAGTCAATTCCTTGCTGACGCGTCCATTTTTTAGCGTGAATTCCTGTATCTACCACCAATCTGCACGCACGCCATAATTCCATTGCCAACCGTCCAAAATCTGAATACGGATCGCTGTAAAAGCCCATTTCTTTTGGAATGTATTCTGAGTACAATCCCCAACCTTCTACATACGCTGTGTACAAGCCAAACTTGCGAAACATCGGTACATTTTCCAATTCTTGCGCAATGGCAATTTGCATGTGATGACCCGGAATTCCTTCATGATATGCCAAAGCTTCCATTTGATACGTAGGCATCGCTTCCATGGCATACATGTTGGCATAATATGTCCCTGGACGCGAACCGTCTAATGCAGGTTGTTGATAGAAAGCTTTTCCAGCAGATTTTTCACGAAAGGCTTCCACGGCTTTTACTTGAAGATCGGCTTTGGGTTTTGTGATAAATAATTCATCCAAACGCGATTTCATTGAATCGATAATCGCAGTGGCTTTGTCCATATAGGCTTTCCGACCTTCCGGAGTTGCTGGATAGTAAAATTGTTTGCTATTTTTTATGAAGACAAATAATTCATTCAACGTTCCTTTAAAACTAAGAAAATTTTTGATTTTCCGCATTTCGTCCTGAATACGCGCTACTTCTTTTAAACCAAGTTCGTGAATTTCATCAGCCGTCATATTGGTTGTGGTCGTGCGTTGTAATGCTGTATTGTAGAATGCGGCTCCGTTTGGAAATTTCCACACACCGTCGTCAGTCGTCGCACGTTCGCGTTGTTCTTTTAGTAATTTTATGAGCGATGTATACGCAGGTGCTACTGAATGTACTAATACTTTTTTTGCAGCTTGATCTAATTTGTCATGTTCGCCGTCTTCTAATTCTAATTTGTTGATTTTCGAAGTAAAATCCTCCCAAAGTGTACTATTTTTGCTGCTATTGTCAAATGGTTTTCCTTTAATGATATTTTTACAATCATTGATAACATGATCAAAAACAAATTTTGGCGGCATAATACCAGCAACTTCACGTTCTTTTAAATTGGCTTCTATTTGTGCAAAAAGTGGCTGTAAACCTTTTAAGCGAGTAATATACGCTTGTGCATCAGTAGTATCTTTAATTTGATGCATGTTGATTAAAAACGCTGGAATTTCCGCTTGCAGTCCATGCATTTGATTCAGTGGATAATTGTACAAACGATACGTATAATCGTCAATGTGATTTTGCATTTGTTGCTTGTATAGCTTAAAACTCAAAGCTGTAGAAGCATCCAAAGCCGTCTCGTCAACGTTGTCATGCAACCATTGCAAGCGATCTTTTGCAACTTGTACATGTTTTTCTGCTGTTTTTGATGATAGATCATCCCATTTTCCGTAATCGGTTTTAACTCCAATACGTGTTTGCATTTCGGGTGACTGTTTTAAGTCTAGCTCAAATTGCTGCTGAAACCAATCGTTCAAGCGTTGAGAATGTGCGGCAATTTCAGTTACTGTATATGTCTTTACCGTTTCTTTATGTTCGCTTTCGCAAGAGATACATGCAATACATAAAAGTATGATAAATATACGTTTTGGGATGATTTTCATACAATTTTATAGGTTGGTTTATTGTTTCGCCTTGAATTTGTCTATACCATCTTGCAACCATTTTTCATATTCTACAGGATCTGGTGTATACGAAATGGCTTTTGTTAAATCGTTTTCTTCTATATCTTGAATCACGTATAATGGTTGTGCATTGGTATTATACCGAATTATTTGAAACTCTTGCAATTTCTGTCCAATAGTTCTAATTTTATTTCCTGTAATTTTAGATTCGTATTGTTCTTCTTTGGGAAGCGTTTTTTCATTATCTAAATACAAAAAAACTAGCACAACTTCATTTTGTAATAAATTGAGAATAGTATCTTCCTTCCACACCTGCCGTTCTATTTTGCGATAGCTAACAGCACTCATCACAGTAAAATTCAACAGTACAGGCTTATTCACTTTTTGGGCATATTCAAGTTCCTTTTCGTAATCTAAAAACGCCATTAATTTATGTGGTCCTTCTATGACAAATCCTGATTTTACATATTCTTCTACTGTAACTAATTTTCCTCTTTCACAGGATATAAAAGACATACAAATGATGAACATCACTAAAGAATTGTTCAGGACTCTTTTCATATTCTACAACATAAATCTATTGTTTCGCTTTAAACTTATCTATACCATCTTGCAACCATTTTTCATATTCTACTGGATCTGGTGTGTACGCCACAGCTTCAGTTAAATCGTTTCCATCCGTATCAAGAATAATATATAATGGCTGTGCATTGGTGTTGTAACGTGTTTGCTGGAATTCTAACCATTTATGACCAATTGTTCGAATTTTATTTCCTGTTACTTTAGATTCGTATTGTTCCGATTTTGGAAGTTTCTTTCTATTATCTGCGTACAAAGAAATTAACACGACTTCATTCTCTAGTATATCCAGAATATTTCCTTCTGTCCAAACTTGCTCTTCCATTTTTCTACAATTCACACACGTATAGCCTGTAAAATCTAACATTATAGGTTTGTTCACCTTTTTGGCATATTCCAAACCTTTGTCGTAATCTAAAAATGCGGTTAATCCGTGTGGTCCTTCATGCGCTACTTCTTCTTCATATTTTGGCGCTGCTACTTTTTTAGCTTGAGAATTTTCTTTGCCTTTTTCTGCTTGTTCTTTAGCATCAGAAAAACTAACACTCTTCTTCACACGTTTTTTATACCCAACTCCATATGGTGATTCGCTAAATCCATTCATTGGTGGTGGAAATCCACTGATCAATTTCAACGGTGCGCCCCATAAACCTGGCAACATATACAAGGTAAATGCCAATACTAACATTCCTAAGGAAGCTCTTCCCACGGATAAACGTTGTATTGGGCTGTCATGCGGTAATTGTATTTTTCCAAAGAGATATAACGCCAAGGTTCCAAAAATAGCAATCCAAATAGCTAAGAATACTTCTCTGTCTAAGAAATGTGTTTGTAACGCGATGTCTACCATCGATAAGAATTTGAACGCAAACGCTAATTCTAAGAATCCCAGGAAGACTTTTACCGTATTTAACCAACCACCAGATTTTGGCAGTGAGTTCATCCATGCAGGAAAAATGGCGAATAAGGCAAACGGAATTGCAATCGCTAATGAGAAACCAAACATACTGACAATTGGGGTGATTCCTCCTGTTCTGGCGGCATCTGCTAAGGCAGTTCCTGCAATTGGGAATGTACATGAGAATGATACTACGGCCAACGCTAAGGCCATAAAAAAGATGCCGACAATTCCGCCGCGACTCGATTGCTGATCTACTTTATTGACCCACGAATTCGGCAACATAATTTCAAATGCGCCCATAAATGAGAACGCAAAAATTAGTAACACCGCAAACATGATCAAGTTGAACGTAACGCCTGTAGAGATTTCATACATCGTATTGGAACCAAATAAAGCTGAAATTGCCGTTCCTAAACCTGTGTAAATGATGATGATAAATAATCCGTATAAAATTGCATTTCGGATTCCTATAGCTCTACTTTTGCTTTGTTTGGTAAAGAAACTTACCGTCATCGGAATCATTGGGAATACGCAAGGTGTGAATAATACCAAGAAACCTGAACTAAAAGCAATGAAAAACGTTGCCCACAAGCTTCTTTTTGGTTTATCGTCTTCTTTCTTTGCTGACATTGTAGCCTTAGACAAATCAAATTGAATTTCCTTGGCCGTTGGTGGCAAGCATTTTTCATCATCACACACCATAAATACAACTTCAGCAGTCAGCAATTTTAGGTCTGTATCTGTTACTTTTATTTTCTGTGTAAACGTACCTTCATCTTCATAATAGGAGATATTTTTTTGAAAGACTTTATCAAATACTTCTTTGAGTTCCGATTCTGCTACTTTTCCTATTGTATCGTATTGCTTTCCAACTTCTAAAAAGGAGAATTCTGTTGGAAATGGTCCGTCATCACCATAACTACGCTGCGAATATAAGTGCCATTTTGCTTCGATAGAAGCTTTCATGACCAATTCGTATTCGTCATCTGAAAGCTTTACAACCGTACCTTTCCATTGTACTGGATCAAATACTTTTGGTCGTTGATTTTGAAAGGTACTTTGTGCTACAGCATCGCCTCCGCCTGAACTTGGAATGTTAAAAGTGAATTCTTTTTGTCCCAAAGCACATGCTTTATCATCACATACTTGATAATCGATATCAGCAGTAATACTTTTTAAATTCGGATTAATGATTTCGATTTTTTGTGTAAACGTGGCTGTATTTTCAAAAAAGGTCAATTCCTCTTGAAAAACCTTGTCAAACTTTGTGATAGAGGCGCTTTCTTTGGTTTCCCCTACAAGTTTAAAATCATTTATTTGCTGTAACGAATCATAAATAAACTGCGTCGGATAGCCTGTTCCTTCTTTTAAAAATTGCGAATACACATGCCATTTGTCTTGAATTTCAGCTTTGTAAATCAGATTATATTCAGTATCTGATACTTTTTCTATTTCAGAAGTCCAAGATACAGGGTCTTGTGCATGCGCAGTAAAACCAGTGATACATACAAGTAAAAGCGTAATTAATTTTTTCATTTGATACTAATCGTTGTTTCTTTCATTGTCAACAGGAATTCGTCAATTCATGACGTTGCTCCTTGCAATGTTAGCTTAATAATAGTGTTAGTTGGTTGGGTTATTTTGTATCGATTGTCAGAACGTTTTCCAATAATCCATACGATATTTTCTTCGCTGCAAAGCAACCATTGATTTTCTTTGTCAATCAACGAATACTTTTCATCTTTAAAGTATTTGCTCAACTTCTTTTTCCCTTTCATTCCAAAAGGGTAAAAATAGTCTCCATTTTTCCATTTTCTTACGATTAAAGGAAACTTTAACATCTCTTTATCCACATACAAAATGTTTTTGCCCGTGTTGGTGATGCGTGTTACTTCTTCAATGTGTAGTTGAATAGGTGTTTTTATGATCGATTCCGAATCGTGAATGAGAACGGCTTCGGAATTTGCGGGTTTTTGTGTTTGTTTTTGAATGAATAAATAGTCGCGATCTTTGACCAATCGAAAATCTGTTGAAAATACTTGTTTGCCACTTTGCGCGGTTAGCAAATCTGCGACATCATCCCACGCATGAAATCCAAATTCTTTCAACAATTCGTATAAGTATAATTTAGGATTTGACAGTTTCTGTAACGCTGCTATTTCAATTTGATACTGATCCTTGGAAACTTCTTCGATCAATTCCACACGAAGTGTTTGGATATGCGCTTGAATCATGTCTTTGCTGCCTCTTAAATGTGCTTGTGTGGCTTGAAAATTCTCCATGAATGTTGGATGCAATTCCTGTAATAATGGTACAATTTCATGTCGAATTTTGTTGCGAAGGTATTTGGTAGAAGCATTGCTGCTATCTTCGCGCCATTGCAATTGTTGTTGTTCCGCATACGCGCGAATGTCATTTCGGGAGAACGGTAACAACGGACGTACAATGTTTCCGTTTTGCTCGGGAATGCCTGTCAAACCATCAAGTCCAGTGCCACGAGAAAGATTGATTATAAAAGTTTCCAATGCATCATCTTGGTGATGTGCCGTCAGAATATAATCGTACTCAAATGTTTGGGCTAGCTCTTGAAACCACTGGTAACGTACTTTTCGAGCTGCCATTTGAATGGAAAGTTTTTCAGAATTTGCGATAGTTTCTGTGGAAAACTTTTTTGTGTGTACGTATACATTCAATTCAGAAGCGAATGTTTTCACAAAGTTTTCATCTCCATCACTTTCGTCGCTACGTAATTGAAAATTACAGTGTGCCAATGCGATTGTAAATTTCAATTCGTGACATAGTTTTGTCAATACCACACTGTCCAATCCGCCACTAATGGCAATCAGCAATTTTGAATGCTTTAAAAAAGGTAGATGCAATGCAATATGTTTTTCTATATTTCCTAGCAAACGAATAGATTAAACAGAGTAAAACCCTTATGATACTTAGCGTTCCCAAAGATAATTAAATAGGTGAATTATCAATAAAAACGACTTAGAAATGTTAGGAAATTGTTAGGAGATTCTGTTAAAAAACATGATAATTCTCATTTTAATTTGAAATTTTATAGCGTATACTGTGTTCCTAATTTGTGTCGGAAAGCTAAATGCAATTCTGTAACTTTAAACAACTATTGAAACACCTAAAATCACTTCTTGTAATGTCATCCTATATGCAACTTACACCACAAAACATAGCAGATTCGCATATTTGCTGTGCATTTTCAGATAAAAAATGTGCAGACAGTTATCAAGCAAAAAAGGATTGGTTAACAAAAGAATTTGCCAATGGCTATGTGTTTCGACGCTTGGATGCGAGAGCGAAAGTGTTTATAGAATACGGTCCGGCAGAAACAGCTTGGATTCCAATTACCGCGCCTAATTACATAAATATCAATTGTTTTTGGGTTTCTGGAAAGTATAAGAAAAATGGACATGGAAAAGCCTTGTTACAAACTGCTATCGATGATGCCATCGCACAAAAAAAGGACGGATTGGTCACGGTTGTCGGCACTAAAAAGTATCACTTTATGAGCGACACCAAATGGTTGTTACGACAAGGATTTGAAGAAGTAGAACGCATCTCGAGTGGATTTAGTTTGTTAGTCAAAAAGATAAATAATACTGCTGAAACACCGAAGTTTAATCAATCTGTAAAAAGTGGTGAATGTCCGAATAAAAAAGGTATTGTAGTGTATTACTCCAATCGTTGTCCGTTTGCAGAATTTCACGCGAAAGATTCTTTAACTGTTACCGCAAAAAATAGAAATTTACCGTTAGAAATCATCAAACTAAAAACTATGGAAGAAGCACAAAATTGTCCAAGTCCTGCGACTATTTTCAGTCTGTTTTTGGATGGAAAATTTGTCACGACTGATTTGAGTGCGTGTATGGATAGCAGATATGATAAAGTGATTGCAAAGGCTTTAAAGTAATACTTACGATTCCAACGCTTCGCGCATGGCTTTTGCTTTAATCAAACATTCTTCGTATTCTTTTTCAGCAATGGATTTAGCAGTAATCGCACCACCAACGGAATAGGAAACGTATTTTTCCGTACTGTTGTAAAGTATCGAACGAATGACCACATTGAAATCAAAATCGTTGTTTGGTGTAAAATAGCCAATCGCACCCGAATAGATTCCGCGTTTGGTTTCCTCTAGATTTTCTATGATTTGCATCGCAGAAATTTTAGGTGCGCCTGTCATGCTTCCCATCGGAAAAGTAGTTTTTAAAATCTCTATGGGATTTTGATCTTTTGTCACTTCCGAAGTCACTGTAGAAATCATTTGATGGACTTGATCAAAGGTGTAAATTTTACACAATTCTTCTACCCGCACACTTCCTTTGATGGCAGTTTTCGATAGATCATTTCGTACCAAATCGACAATCATCACGTTTTCAGCGCGTTCTTTTTCATCAGTTCGTAAATGTTGCGCCATCTGCTGGTCTTTTTCAGCATTTTCTTTGATGCGCTTCGCCGTTCCTTTGATCGGTTGTGAAATAACTTTCGTGCCTTTCTTTTTAATGTACCGTTCAGGCGAAGCAGAGAGAATATATTTGTCACCCAATCGCATATACGTCGCAAAAGGCGGTTTGGAGATGGAATTTAAATGTGTGTACGTTGAAAGCGGATCAATCTCAGCATCTTCCGCATAAAATTCTTGACAAAAATTGGCTTCATAAATATCACCACGATGAATATGTGCTAGTAATTTGTGCACTTTTTCATAATATTCATCTTTGTGAATTCGCAGTTTTATTTTCGGTCGATGTTCTTTGTTAGAATCCTCATAGGAGAATACTTCTGTATCAATATTTGTAGTTCTGATCGCAACAACATCACTTTGCAATTCATCAAGAATCATTGATAAATAGTGAACTTCCAGCATGTTTCCCTTTAAAAAGAATAACTTTTTTGGCTGAAAAAAGTATAAGTCTGGAAAATACAAACCATCGTGATTCTGCGAACTTAAATCCTCAATGGCATTCTTCAAATCATAGGACAAGTAGCCAAAAATCCAATCGTTTGTGGTCTTCTGATATTCCTCTAATTTTTGGAAAGCGTTTGTGGAATCTGTTTGTAGTGCGGTAGAAGCATCCACGGCTAAAATCGCATCAAACTCACTGTAACATGCCTGATAATTATTCGAGTCAAACCAAACAACTTCATCAAATTGTTGACTCCATAACAACAGTTGCTGCTTTACTTTTTGAGGGTGTTCTAGGGAAAATTGTAACGTGACTCTCAAGAATTCAAGTTTAGGTTGCAAATTTCTTAATTAATGTGCATTCTGCCAAATGTTTGTTGGTTGATGTTGGGTGTTGGGTGTTGGTTGTTGGTAAATTACTTTTTCATTTTAAATTTAGTATTTTATATTTTAAATTTTTCAATTCGTTTGTTGTCAGTTGGTCGCTGCGCTCCGTTGTGGGTTTTCTATTGTGAATCAAATTAGTTTTGAAATTTCTCAATACTAATGTCTCAATACTCAATTCTAACAAAACACTTTTACATTTTAAATTTTCATTCGTTTGTTGTGAGTTGGTCGCTACGCTCTGTTGTCGGTTGTTTTCAATTTAAAATTCAACCAAGGTTTGAGAAAATCTAAAAAGATTGAAAAACGCCCAACTCAAAGAATAACCTGCTACAAATGTACAACCTGGCGAACTCTTTTTTGTCTCTGTCTTTCCGAGCAAACCGCATGACTGGGAACAATCATTTGAATATTTTTGGACGCTCAATAATTACCATGACTCATTAGCTTATAACGATACTAAATATGTAGAAATTTCGATTCATGACATGACAGGAAAAAAATCCAACAAATTCATAAAAAACTACACACAAATATACTTCAAGTAGACATACATAATCTTACGCCTGGTTTGTATATTATTTCTAGAGAAAACAATAGCGAAAACATTTTTCAAGAGAAGTTGATTGTGAATTAGTCATAAAAAAACCTTGAACCGAAGCCCAAGGTTTTCCAAATGAAATGCCAGCAATACTTTTATGATAACGCTAAATCGCTGTGATTTAGTATGTAAATTGTGAGATATTTTTTATAAATATAAAAGACTGTCTAAAAAGTTGTAGAACGTCATTCTGGACTTGATCCAGAATCTCACTATGTTGGTTTACAACCTTTATGAGAAACCGAAACCTGTGCTGAATTTATTTCAGTATCGAGTTCGGTTTGACGTAATTCGTACTCTTCAAACAGTCTTCTTATTCGATATATACACTATTTCGTATGTTACGAAGCGTTTTGCTGCTTGATTAAGTTCAATGCAGAACCTGCGTTGTACCAATCAATTTGCGATTGGTTGTAGGTATGATTTGCTTTGATGATGTCTTTGCTTCCATCTGCATGTATGATCTCGATAGTCAATGGTTTTCCTGGCGCAAACTCATTTAAGTCTAAGAAGTTGAAGGTATCATCTTCTTGAATTAAATCATAATCATTTTCATTCGCAAAGGTCAATCCTAACATTCCTTGTTTTTTCAAGTTAGTTTCGTGGATACGTGCAAAAGATTTTACCAACACAGCCGCAACTCCTAAGTGTCGTGGTTGCATCGCAGCGTGCTCACGAGAAGAACCTTCTCCATAGTTGTGATCTCCCACTACAATCGTTTTGATTCCTTCTGCTTTGTACGCACGCTGTGTTTTTGGAACGGCATCATACTCACCATCCAACTGATTTTTCACAAAGTTTGTTTTCATGTTGTACGCATTCACCGCACCAATTAAGGTATTGTTTGCGATGTTATCTAAGTGTCCACGGAAACGCAACCATGGTCCTGCCATAGAAATGTGATCCGTTGTACATTTTCCGTATGCTTTAATCAGTAATTTTGCTCCTTTGATTTCGTCTCCTAATGGCACAAAAGGAGTTAATAGTTGCAAACGCTCAGAATCTTCTGCTACATTTACAACTACGCCGCTTCCGTCTTCAACTGGCTCTAAATACCCGTTGTCTTCTACTTCGAAACCTTTTGGTGGTAATTCCCATCCTGTTGGCTCGTCGAGCTTTACTTCTTGACCATTTTCATTGATTAATGTATCTGTGATTGGATTGAAGTCTAATCGTCCCGAAATGGCAATTGCTGCCGTAATTTCAGGAGAAGCTACGAATGCGTGTGTATTTGGGTTACCATCTGCACGTTTTGCAAAGTTTCTGTTGAACGAATGCACGATACTGTTTTTCGGTGCATTTTTTGGATCACTGTAACGTGCCCATTGTCCGATACAAGGTCCACAAGCGTTGGTAAAGATTCTAGCATCTAAATCTTCAAATACTTTTAAAATTCCGTCACGTTCTGCGGTAAAGCGTACTTGCTCCGATCCTGGATTGATTCCGAATTCTGCTTTTGTTTTTAGTCCTTTGTCTAACGCTTGTTGTGCAATAGAAGCCGCTCTCGATAAATCTTCATAGGAAGAGTTTGTACACGAACCGATTAATCCCCATTCTACTTGTAATGGCCAATCGTTCTCAACAGCTTTGTCCGTCATTGTTCCAACTGGCGTTGCTAAATCTGGTGTAAATGGTCCGTTTAAGTGTGGTAATAATTCAGATAAGTTGATTTCAATGACTTGGTCAAAATATTGCTCTGGATTTGCATATACTTCTGCATCTCCTGTTAAATAGTCTTTTACTTCATTGGCTGCGTCTGCAACATCTGCTCTATCAGTAGCGCGTAAGTAACGCTCCATAGATTCATCGTATCCAAAGGTAGAAGTCGTTGCTCCAATTTCTGCTCCCATGTTACAGATGGTTCCTTTTCCTGTACACGACATCGCCACAGCGCCAGGTCCAAAGTACTCAACAATGGCACCTGTTCCACCTTTGGCAGAAACGATTCCAGCTACTTTTAAAATCACGTCTTTTGGCGCCGTCCAACCAGAAAGTTTTCCAGTTAACTTCACTCCGATGAGTTTAGGAAATTTCAATTCCCAAGGCATTCCAGCCATGACGTCTACAGCGTCAGCGCCACCAACTCCTACAGCGACCATTCCGAGTCCTCCTGCATTTACTGTGTGTGAATCTGTTCCGATCATCATTCCTCCTGGAAATGCATAGTTTTCTAAGACTACTTGGTGAATGATTCCTGCACCTGGCTTCCAGAATCCAATTCCGTATTTATTTGATACTGACTCTAAGAAATTGAACACTTCACTACTGTTGTTCATCGCAGTTTGTAAATCGGCACTTGCGCCAATTTTTGCTTGGATTAAGTGGTCACAGTGTACCGTTGTTGGTACGGCAACTTTACTTTTTCCTGCTTGCATAAATTGTAATAATGCCATTTGCGCGGTTGCATCCTGACAGGCAATACGATCTGGAGCAAAATCTACATAGTCTTTTCCTCTTACAAAAGGTTTGCTTGGTGCATCATCCCACAAATGCGCATATAATATTTTTTCTGAAAGTGTTAATGGTTTACCAGTGATTTCGCGTGCTTTGTCCACACGTGCTGCTATCGTTTGATAAACCTTTTTTATCATGTCAATATCGAAGGCCATATTCTTTTTCCTTTTTTTAATGTGCTTTTATGCAATTTAGGAAAAAATTAAAAGTGAATTTCAGTTTGACTCTTTATCTATAATCATACTAAATAACGATTTCACAAATTGACATACGAAAAGATTGAAAAATTAAATAAGCTCAATTCTACTCTAAACTGTAACCCGCAGCTATTAAAGTTGTTATAAAAAAACATCTCAATTTTTATAAACTAAAAATTGAGATGTTTGTATTGTGAGTATATCTATTTGGAAATTACTTCAAAATACAGATTGTATTAATACGAAAGTAAATGTCCAGGTTTAGAAGTCATTTTCTTTAGAGGTGGCGCAAACTTGGTAAGTTTTATACCTTCTACAGCAATTTTATATTCTTCGATAGTGGGCGTTCTCCCTAAGATTGCAGAAAGTACAACCACAGGAGTTGAAGCTAGTAGCGACTCTCCTTTTTTACGGTCAGAATCTTTTACAACACGTCCTTGAAATAAACGTGTAGATGTTGCCATTACAGTATCTCCTTTTTCAGCTTTTTCTTGATTTCCCATACAAAGATTACAGCCAGGTCTTTCTAGATATAGAATATTATCATATTCTGTTCGGGCAACATTTTTTGGTTTGAAATCATCAAATTCGAAACCTGAGTATCTTTGCAATACATCCCAGTCGCCTTCTGCTTTTAATTC
The DNA here is from genome assembly GCA_039026955.1 of Bacteroidota bacterium. GTDB lineage: Bacteria > Bacteroidota > Bacteroidia > Flavobacteriales > Flavobacteriaceae > Kordia. Next base: position 2,684 of record JBCCLH010000067.1, on the reverse strand, counting down.
GTCAATAATATTATATGTAGGTGCCGTCACTACTAATGGAGCTTGGAATTGCACCTCACCATATTTTTCTTCTAGATTTCTCAACATTCTAGCAACGATTTTTATATCGCCTTTGTGCACCATACAAGAACCTACAAAACCTAAATCTACATGTTTTTTACCGCCATAATACGACAATTCGCGAATTGTATCATGCGTGTAACGCTTAGAAACATCTTCATTGTGTACATCAGGGTCAGCGATCATCGGCTCGTCAATAATATCTAAATCTACCACAAACTCAGCAAAATACTTTGCATTTTCATCTGGAGCTAATGGAGGTTTTTTCCCCGTACGAATTTCTTCAATTCTATTATTCGCTTTGTCGATCAATCCTTGCAACACTTGTTTTTTGTTGTCCATTCCTTTGTCAATCATGATTTTGATTCGACTTTTGGCAATTTCTAACGATTCGATAAGTGTATCAGGTTGTGAGATACAGATAGAGGCTTTCGCTTTCATCTCTGCTGTCCAATCAGTAAATGTAAATGCCTGATCAGCCAGTAAGCTTCCGATGTGAACTTCAATGATTCTTCCTTGAAACACATTGTCACCATCAAAATGATCTAGCATTTGAGATTGTGTAGCGTGTACTACATCACGGAAATCCATATGATCTTTCATTGCTCCTTTGAAAGTTACTTTCACAGATTCTGGAATTGGCATACTTGCTTCTCCAGTAGCTAATGCTAGCGCGACAGTTCCTGAATCTGCTCCAAAAGCAACACCTTTTGACATTCGTGTGTGTGAATCTCCACCAATAATAATGGCCCAGTCATCCACCGTAATGTCATTCAATACTTTATGAATTACATCGGTCATTGCGTGGTATTGATTCTTTGGATCGCGCGCAGTGATTAATCCGAAATCATTCATAAATTTCATTAATCTCGGTATATTTTCTTGTGCTTTTCTATCCCAAACAGAAGCTGTATGGCAACCTGATTGGTAGGAACCGTCTACAATTGGAGAGATTACAGTTGCTGCCATCATTTCCAATTCTTGCGAGGTCATTAATCCTGTAGTATCTTGAGATCCTACAATGTTTACTTCCACACGCACATCAGAACCTGCATGTAGTAATTTACCAGGTGTTGTTCCAACAGCATTTTTATTAAATATCTTTTCAACTGCTGTTAATCCTTGTCCTTCATGAGAAATTTCTTTTGAAGGAGCATATACTTGAGGAATGTCTATTCCCAAAGCTTTACAAGCAAATGTTTGTAGTTTTTTTCCAAAAACAACTGCATATGAACCTCCAGCTCTCATGAACTCCATTTTTTGAGGTGTGAATGCTGTTGATATATCTTTTACTACTTTTCCATCTTTGTAAAGTTTCTTTTCTTTTGTATTTATGGTAAGAACAGTTCCTGTATCTATTGAATATTCTTGTTTTAATATCGGTTCTCCTTCTTCATCTACAATGGTATTTCCTTTCTCATCTTTTTGTTTTACCCAGTTTTTTAGGTCGAGTCCAATTCCACCAGTTACTCCCACAGTTGTAAGGAAAATTGGAGAAATACCATTTGTTCCTGCGACAACTGGAGCAATATTGATAAATGGCACATATTTACTCGCTTTTTTACCAATCCACAAGGCAACATTATTGACACCTGACATTCTTGAAGATCCTACTCCCATCGTTCCTTTTTCTGCAATCAGCATCACACGTTTGTCTGGATGCTGTGCTTGAATATCTAGTAATGCTTGTTGTTGTTCTTTGTTATGTTCAAACATACATTGCCCGTGCAACTCTCTATCAGATCTTGAGTGTGCATCACTTCCTGGCGACAGTAAGTCTGTAGAAATATCTCCCACACCAGCAACAAAAGTAACCACATTCACTTCTTCATCTAATTCAGGCAATTTTGTGAAGAACTCAGCATTGGCATAGCTTTCAATAATTTCTTTAGCTAGTACGTTTCCGGCTTTCATGGCATTTTCTAAACGCTCTGTATCTGCTTCGTACAGGAAGACTTGTGTTTTTAATACTTTAGCTGCTTCATTTGAAATTTCTTCATTATCAATATCCAACGCCAAATCAAGCAAAACTTCGATAGAAGGTCCACCTTTCATATGCGATAGTTGCTCAAATGCAAAGGCAGGTGAAATTTCTTCTAAAATGAATTCTCCAAGAATTATTTCTTTTAAAAATTTAGCTTTTACTCCCGCAGCACTTGTAGTACCGGGCAACGTATTGTAGATAAAAAAGTCGAGTGATTCTTCTCTGTAAGGATTGTTTTCATCTTTAATTTGCGCAATGATCGCACTGAGTAGTTCAGCTCCGTCAATTGGTTTTGGATGTAATCCTTCTTCTTTTCGTTCTTCAATCTCGTCGAGATAATCTTGGTAAATTTTCATATAAGATTCCTGTTTCAATAATAGTACTTTTTTTAATTAGACAGTCGGTACAATAATGTAATCCTTTCTTTTTCAGAAAAGATACATCTTATTTGTATCCGATAGTGCGGGCATTTTACTTGTAATTAAAGTTGACTTTGTATCAGTCATTTTAATTAGTAAGTAAAATATTCTTCGCATATCTATGTTAGTGTATGAGTTAAAAGTGTTTTTTAAAGTCCTGCAAAAGTACGAAATTATCTTGATTTTTAAAAATTCACAGTTTATCAATATTTTGATTCAAT
>JBCCLH010000066.1:0-24681 GCA_039026955.1 Bacteroidota bacterium | reverse complement strand
GAAATTTAGAAATATCTTTTAACAATGTACTAAGAGAATTTGCATTTATCATAAAATCTAAAGAAAAATATAAAAAGACTTTGCTAGCAATAAATTCATTTTCTAAAATTAATCCATCTATATTTTCATCTTTTTTTCAGAAATTCCCATGTCATAATTATATAACTTTTTTTCCTTACAGTAAGATCGAGAAAACATTAAAGATTAATGATTATAAAGCTTTTTTTGATCTTGGAATGATTTTAATGAATAATAATAAATATGAAGAATCCTTAAACCCTTTTGAAAAAGCAATAAGGATTAACCCAAATTCAAATGATATATGGTTGCATTATTTAACAGCTAGTAGTAAATCGAAGAGAAATAACGATAATTTAGAGTATCTAAAATCACTGAGAACAGACTCTGCATTTGATATAGATTATAGTGTCTATGGTGATGTTGATATTAATGATTTATTAAACCCTTCTTTTTTGAATACTAATAGTGATTTTTGGTTTAATAATGGAGTCAATTGCCTTCAAACAGGTGAAGTGCTAGAAGCTATAGATTGTTTTCATAAAGCGTTAGAGATATCTCCCTCATATATAGATGCTCTTCATTACTTAGCCTATATCTACGATTCTGCTAAGCAACATACAAAAGCAATAGAATACTATAATAAGATTATTAGCATCAATTCTAACAATCACATTCCATGGTACTCGATTGGATTAATACATATAGAACAGAAGAAATATAAAGAAGCAATCCCACTATTAGAAAAATCCGTAGAAATCGAACCTTTATTTATTGAAGGATGGAATAATCTCGGTATTGCTTACAACGAGATATTTGATTACGAAAATGCCATGCGAGCTTATAACAAAGTAGTTGAAATTAATCCAAAATTCATTAATGGATGGAAAAATCTAGGTGCACTATCTCTAAATATAAAAGACTATGATTTGGTTTTAAAATATTGCGGTAAAGCACTAGAACTAGATTCTAAAGATTTAGTTTTACTTTACAATATTGGGTTTGCAAATCAAATGAAAGATAATCTTTCTAAAGCACTTGAACTCTATGAAGGAATTTTAAAAATAAATCCAAATTTCACTAAAGCAATAATAAATATAATAGCTATATATTTTAAATTAAAACAATATAAAAAGTCTATTGAATATGCTATGAAACATGTAAAATTAGAGCCTCAATCGTCTCAAGCATGGCTCAATTTAGGTGTTATTTATTATCATTCCAATATTTACATAAAAGCTAAAGAGGCATTTCAAAGAAGCTTAGTTTTAAATCCTAACAATGAAAGTGTAAGATTGATGATTGAAGATGTACAAAGATTGATTGACTCAAATAGACTTTTTTGATTTACCTATTAATTTGTTGTACCTATGTTGTACCTGTCAAAATAAAAAAGCCCTCACATTTCTGTGAAGGCTTAATTTTCTTAGTAGCGGGAACTGGACTCGAACCAGTGACCTTCGGGTTATGAGCCCGACGAGCTACCTACTGCTCTATCCCGCGATATTGGATTGCAAATATACAATCATTTTTTATTCTGCCAACAAAAAAATAAACTTTTTTATTGTTCTATGTTTTGCGCGTCAAATGCCATGATGATGCCATCCTCAATTTGTGCGTAAATTTCTATAGGATTGCAGCAAACTTCACAGTCTTCGATGTATTTTTGCTCGCGTACTGACATGTCAACTAGCATGGAAATTTCCTCCCAACAATACGGACATTGAAAAAAATGTTCATTCATATTGCAAAAATACGACTTTATAACTGCGATTCCAATGCTTCCATTTCCTCTTGAATGGCTTCCCAGTCTTCCATCAAGGTTTCTAGGGTTTTCTTTTTTCCTTGATACATGTCAAAAAAATTCGGTTGTGCGATGGTTTCCTCGTAATTGACTGCCAATTCGATGTCAATGTCTTTGATTTCTTTTTCTAAGTCAGAGATCGCACGCTCGACTTTGTTAAGTTTGTTGTTGAGCGATTTTAGCTTTTTTTGCGATTCGTATGATTGTTTTGGCGCTTCCGATTTGACAATTTCTTGCTTGACAACTGTGCGCTTCTCAACTTCTCGCAAATCGGCTACTTTTCGTTGTTCTAAGTAATAATTGATGTCACCAAGATATTCTTTGATTTTCTGATCTTTGAATTCGTACACTTTATTGGTAAGTCCTTGTAAAAAGTCACGATCGTGCGAAACGAGAATGAGTGTTCCTTCAAAGTTTTGTAACGCTTTTTTGAGTACGTTTTTCGATTTGATATCCAAATGGTTTGTCGGCTCATCCATGACCAAGACGTTGAAAGGCTGCAAAAGCATTTTACACAGAGCCAAGCGGTTTCGTTCACCTCCAGAAAGGACTTTTACTTTTTTATCAACTTCTTCGCCTCGAAACAAGAAAGCTCCAAGCATGTCACGTACTTTGGGACGTGTTTTTTCATCGGCAGCTTCAATCATCGTATCTTCTACCGTAAGGTTGCCATCTAAATATTCTGCCTGATTCTGCGCAAAGTAACCCACTTGCACGTTGTGACCTAATTCCATGCGACCTTCATGCGGAATTTCGTTGACAATGATTTTTGCCAAAGTAGATTTCCCTTGCCCATTTTGCCCAACAAACGCAATTTTACTGCTGCGTTCTACAAATAAGTCAATATTAGAAAGGACTTGCTTTTCACCATAGTTTTTAGAAATATGTTCCCCTTCTACGACTACTTTTCCCGGTTGAATCGACAGTGGAAATTGAATTGCCATCACAGCATTGTCATCTTCATCGACTTCAATACGATCGATGCGTTCCAGTTTTTTGATGAGCGATTGCGCCATGGAAGCTTTGGAAGCTTTGGCACGGAATTTTTCAATGAGTTTTTCCGTATGCTGAATGTGCTTTTCTTGATTTTTCTGCGTGGCCAATTGCTGCTCGCGAATTTCTTTTCGTAAAACTAAATATTTCGAGTACGGTTTGTTGTAATCGTAAATCCGTCCGAGCGAAATTTCAATGGTTCTATTCGTCACATTATCTAAAAACATTTTATCGTGCGAGACAATAATGACAACGCCTGGGAATGTTTTTAGAAACTGCTCTAGCCAAATGATCGATTCTATATCCAAATGGTTTGTCGGCTCATCTAACAGTAGGATATCGTTCTTTTGTAATAAAAGTTTTGCGAGTTCAATTCGCATGCGCCAACCGCCAGAAAAGGTATCTGTTTTTTTATCGAAATCTTCTCGCTTGAAACCTAAACCTTGTAAGACACGTTCCGTATCGCCTTTGTAATTGTAACCGCCCAAGATTTCGTAACGCGAAGTAAAATCGCTCAAATCGACAATGAGTTGATTGTACGATTCACTGTCGTAATCGGTTCGTTCTGCCAATTCATGATTGATTTTGTCGATTTTCAATTCCAGCTCGCGAATTTGCTCAAAAGCTTCGTAACTTTCTTCCAAAACGGTTCGTCCTTGGGTAAATTCGATATCTTGCTTTAAGAAGCCAATTTCCACATCTTTATCCGTAGCAATTTCTCCTTCATCAGGTTCGTTTTCTTTGGCAAGAATTTTTAACAATGTAGATTTTCCTGCGCCATTTTTTCCTATCAATCCGACACTGTCGCCTGCGTTGAGTCGGAACGCAATATCTTTAAAAAGATAGGTTCCGCCAAAAGCTAAAGCAATGTTGTGAATATTTATCATGAGTGTGACAAAAGTTACCGTTTTTATAAAATGTATGCCGTATTTTTGTGGTACTATTTTGATGTTAACGTCAAATTAGCACACGTAATACAGTCAGTCTTAAAAATATTTTTACAAATGTTAAAAAAAGGAACGAAATTATATAGCATTTTAACGGGAAGTTGCCCAAAATGCCATAATGAAAGTATGTACGTTGAAAAAAATCCGTACAAACTGAGCAGTATTCTAAAAATGCACGAAACGTGTTCGCATTGTGGCACGCGTTATAAGATTGAACCTTCCTTTTTTTACGGAGCGATGTATGTGAGTTATGGCGTCGGAATTGCCTTTGGAGTCGCTGCGTTTATTGTTACACGTTATTTTATTGGTGCGGAAAGTCTACTGACTGCCTTTTTTGCCATCATGGGAACTTTGATTGTTTTTATGCCAGTTATCATGCGCTTGTCGAGAAATATTTGGATCAATCTTTTTATGTCGTATGATAAGGAGTTAGATCCGAAAGCGAGTTAGTTTTCTTTTAACTGTTTCCTAAAACGATCAATATTAATCTCATTTGGAAGTTCTTCTTGATGTTCTAGATGATTGTAGAGCTGTTTGGCGACGGTTGGACCAATCATAACACCGCGCGTTCCTAAACCGTTTAAAACGGCTAATTTTGAATGTACAGGATGGATTCCTACCAAAGGTCTTCTGTCAGTTACGGTTGGACGAATCCCAGCCACTTGATCTATGATTTCGTAATCACAATGAATGAGTTTTGAAAGTTTTTCTTCTAATTCTTCTTTTGCTTTTTCTGTGGGAAGATTGGTTTTATCCTTCCAATTATACGTAGCGCCTACGGTGTAGATGTCATTTCCTTGCGGGATGAGAAATACCGAAGATTTCAATACATAATCAATTTGCAAGTCAGGAGCTTTGATGTAAAGCAATTCTCCTTTGGTACCATTCAACGGCAAGTATGAAAAGTACAGATTCTGTTTGAGTCCGAAACCTTCACAGAAAACTACACGTTTGGCTTGAATACCCTTGTAACTAACAGTAGTTTCTGTTATTGCTAGTTTTTCATGTTCAAAACGTTCGCTTCGTAGGCAGTTTTTTGTTTCTAAATATTCACGATAGGCTTTTAGAAGTTTGCCTGTAAAGACTCTTCCGGTTTCCTTGACTTGCCCTAACGAGAAAGGCGCGTTGACTGCTGAGTTGTCGTTTATGATTAGATTGGTGTCAATATATCGAGATAGTTTTGGTTTATCAGAAGCTTCAAACCATAAGTTTTGTTCTTCAACTGCGGCAAAGCGTCGTAGCACTGGCAGTTTTTCATCAAAATGTACTTGTAATTTTTTTTCTAAGTTTTCGTAAAAAGGCAGTGCGACTTCCAACTGTTCATCAGCATTCCAAACAGGCGTAAAACGCTTTAAGATCACAGGATTGTACAATCCGCCCGCTACCGTAGAAGATTGCTGCGAATGATCTTCAAATACTATAAAGTTCTTTCCTGCCGCTTCTAATTCTTCACAAAAGGCAATCCCTGCCAAACCCAATCCGACGACTATATATTCTATCATGCCACAAAAATAAAAAACGCCCACTAAATGTGAGCGTTTTTGATATTGTTATGTTACGAATTTTAATAATTCCACATGTCTTGTTCTCTTCCTCTGATCTTTTCTTTGATACGTTCAGATTCTAATAACTGCATGAGTGAGTTCTCTTTTACATATTCGATGACTCGCCTATCGCCTTGCACATTTTCTTCTTTATAGATGAGTCCGTTGAAGCGACGTGCATTCAACAGGTGATCAAAAGATAGTGGCACGGCGGCGTTTCGATCATTAAACGCTTTGGCATCATGCAAAATTTCTCTCACATCCGGATAGAATACCCAAAATAATTCGATTAAATCTTGCTGTCCATCTAAATCCACAAATTGTGCTTCTGGAGATACTGGCGCTAATCCTAATAAACGGTATTTTAGTTCTCCTTGACGCTTGTCAAAGTACCAAACACCTTTTACGTGGTAGGCTTCAATATCACCTGCTGTCAATTCGCGAACTTCGATAAATTCATCTGAGAGCTTTTCGCCTCGGTTTAATTCGTCAAAACCTTCCGGCAAGGTATCAATCATTTTCAAACTTGCCTGAATATCGTCTAATGTACGCGTTTCCGTAAAGTTTCCATCTGTGTAAATCTTCTTGATTTTGTTAGACTTGATGTTCTTCATTAAAATATCATACAAAGAACGTCTGTCAGAGCGCATTCCTACGGTATCAATAGGATAGTATAATGGAAAGTTTACTCTTTCATCAAGGTCTACAATTTCCCAAGTAGTTGCCGACCACAAAATATCTCTGTCATCCACATACCCGTAAGGTAATGGACCATCGTTGTCTGCTTTTTTCTGAGCTTCTGTTTTTACACCAATCTCACTTGGATCTTTGGCATTTAATAGATTTGCCTGTGCAAACATAGATCCTGAAAGTAGGACTGTAAATGCAACTGTAAATAAACCTCTCCAATTCATAACAAATGTTTTAATGTTTTTAGTTTGTAATTTCAATAATTACTGGCGATACTTTCTTAATAAGTGGACCGTTACTTTTCGCTTTAATATTAAGAATTTGTACTGATTGTCCTCTTTTTGCTCTGTTTAAGGCATTTTTAGCTCTTGTGTCTAGTTTGCTACCTTTTACAGTAATTGTTGGTTGTCCTGGCACTTTAAAATCAAACTGTGTTACTGTCAGTGGTAAATCGAAATCGAAATCTTCGAAATCTGCTTTTACTGTTCCTTTTGCTACACCAGATTTAGACATTTTTTGTGCTCCAGAGAGTCCTCTAAAGAATCCTGTTGGTGCTGGAATTTCTTTGATACGGAATGTTTTGCTATCACTTGTTGGCTTCCCATCGTCAAGAGTTGCGGTAACTTTGATAGTTACTTCTCTTCCACCTTGCGGCTTCATGTTGTAGGTTCCACCTTTGATTTGTTTTAATCCAGGCGCGCTTGCTTTTACTTTGTTGTCAGCTACACCAGCAAACGAAATCGTCATTGGGTTATCAACTCCACGGTATACTACGTTCATCTTATCAGCAGAAATTGTTGCTGAGTTTGGACGTGGTACAACTACATAGTTTGCTGTAATAGGAATCTTTAATTCTTGGTTGTTTTCGATGAATGTAAACTCACCTTTGATTTCGTGCTCACCTACATTTCCTACGTTAAAATCTAATGTTGCAGCACCACTCTCATCAATAGCTTCGTTCAAATTAATGTCTTGTCCTTGTACTACTAATTTTGTTGGTGGAACGTTCGCATATTTTCCGATTACAACTTTTCCTTGGAATTTTTCTCCTGCAAAGAATGCTGATTTGTCAGCTAATACAATCGCTTGGTAGTTGTTTAATGTAGTTGCTTCTGTTACGATATTTCCTAAAAACAAGCTGAACATGTCAGACTCAGTTACTTTGATATCGTTTTGCATTGCAGTTAATTTAGTGAACGATGCAATAGCTGGGAAACCTTGATAGTTGTATGCCAACCAGTCAATTTTCTTTCCGTCTCTGTTTTCTACTTTTTCAGTGCTGAATGTTTTTGCAAATTCTTCAGCCTTTCCTCTGTAGTTTTCATCAGTCGCTAAGATTTCATTGATCGCAGCTTTGTACTCCTCAATGTTTGCCATTACTTCTTGACCTTTCTTAGTCAATCTGTCTCCAGTAAACCATGCTTCATCAAGAATATCCGTTTTGTCCATTGCTTCAAAAGGAAGTTTTCCTGTTTTTGGATCTACTTTGTAGTTTCCTTCTTTTAACAAGTCCTTTTTCAATTCTTCTAAATATGCGTAGAATTTGTCTGAAACTATTTTTACTTGCTGTGCTTTTGCTGCTTGCGCTTTAAATTCTTTAGGATTTTCTTCTCCTTTTGTTTTTAGCTCAGCTAATAATTTATCGTTTCTGTCTGTCGTTGCCAAGTTTGAGTCTGCGAATTTCGCTTCCATCAAACCGAACGCTGAAAGTACTTCTTTTGACATATTCATCGCCATCATCGCGATAAATACTAAGTACATCAGGTTAATCATTTTCTGCCTTGCAGATACTTTTCCTCCTGCCATTTCTAATTAGTTTTGTTTTGTTGAATTAATTAAATAATAAATACTAATTAGTTTTTACTCATAGCAGATAACATTCCTCCATATACACCATTTAATGATGATAAGTTAGATGCTAGTGATTGCATTTGCTCCTGAAGCTTTGCTGCATTTGTTGCTGCTTCTTCGTTGATAGCTGCCTGACGGTTTGCACTTTCCATTTGAACTTTATAAAGACTGTTCAATGATTCCATTTGTGCTGCCGCTAATGACATTTCTTCGCTGTATTTTTTAGTAGAAGCAATTGCATCAACTGTTGGAGAGATGCTTTTTGCTGCTCCTTCAAAATTACGAATGCTATCTCCTAAGCTGCTCATCAATTCGCTATCAATTCTTGCATCTTTTAATAATCCATCTAATTTTTTAGATAATAATCCTTCTGCATCAGTAGCTTCTTCTTTTTTAGCTTTTGCTTTAGCTGATCCTCCTGATAATTCAGGGTATACTAATGACCAATCCAATTCGTCAGATTGTCTTTCAAATGCTGAATATGTAAATACGAGTGCTTCTACAATCATTCCAATAGTTAAAATCTCACTTCCGTAAGGCCAGTGCTGAATTTTAAATAATGCTCCTACAATTACAATTGCCGCTCCTAGTCCATATACCATGTTCGTTAGCGTGATCTTGCCATTCTTTGCCATAATAATCTAATTTTTAGTTTAGTGTTTAGTTAATAAATTTAAGTGTTGGGTTAACCGTGGTTTATTTTAGTGTTACGATTTTTCTCGTTTTAGTTTTTTACTGTTCCGATGACATCAGTTCCCATGTAACTCTGTACAGTTCTGAAACCAATGTAGCTTCTAGCTGAGTCTCTGTATTCGAAGTCACGCGTGCTAACTTGTAAGAAGTATTCCACATCTTTCCAAGAACCTCCACGAATTACTTTTCGTCTGTTTAAGGTATCGTTTACGTTTGGACTCATGGTTGACATGTATTCGTATGAACTTGGATCGTACGATGATGCTGTCCATTCCGCTACATTTCCTGCCATATTGTATAAGTTGAAGTCATTTGGCTCAAAGGCATCTCCTTCTACTGTGTATAGCGCTTGATCGGCTGCATAGTTTCCACGCAATGGTTTGAAGTTTGCCAAGAAACAACCTCTGTCGTTCATTGTGTAAGGTCCTCCCCAAGGATACGTTGCTCCTTCGAGTCCACCTCTTGCTGCGTATTCCCACTCTGCTTCAGATGGCAATCTGAATTTGTTGATCATGTGACGCTTTCTTTCTTTTCTGTAGATATTCTTTTTCAACGTTCTCCACTCACAGAATGCTTTTGCTTGTTTCCAAGTTACACCCACTACAGGATAATCATTGTATGCATCGTGCCAGAAGTAATCGTTGTGCATTGGCTCGTTGTATGAGTATTCGAAGTCTCTAATCCAAACTGTAGTATCGGGATAGATTTCTAAGTTTTCTCTTTTGATGAACTTCGTACGCTTCATTCCCTTGTTCTTCGCTGCACTTTGGATGTCCATCCAAGTGTATTGGAAGCGAACTTTTGTCCAATCAATTGTACGTTGCCCGTTGTATGATTCTGCTTCAGGAATTAATATAGAATCCATAACCTCCGCGTAGAATTCATCAGGAATTTCAGAATAATCCCAAATTAATTCTTCATCTCTATTTAACCTTCTTCCTTCGTATCCTGTAACTCCGAGTCCAACATAATTTTCTAAATTATATTTTTCCCAAGCAGACAAATCAGTTGTATCTGCATCTTTAAATGCATACTTAGCGATTCCATCTTCAGCAGGATCTGTTTTTCCTTCTTCATCTGCTAAGATTGCTAATTTCGTTCTGATAACTGAGTCACGCACCCAGTAGACAAACTCTCTATATTCGCTGTTTGTAATTTCGGTTTCATCCATGTAAAATGATGGAACAGTTACAGTTTTGGTAGGTGCATTTTTTGTTTGAGCAATATCATCATCAGATTTACCCATGATAAATGATCCACCAGGAACTAGCGTCATACCATACGGTTTTTCAGGATGCCATTTTTTACCTTTGACACCAACTAGCTCACCTCTGTCTTTAGAACCACAGCTATAAAGAAATGCTAAAACGGCTGTTAATACAACAATCTTTTTCATACGGAATTATTGAGGTTAATACGTTTTTTATAGATTTTAAGGGCGTAAACCTATCTATTTATTTTTAAAAAAACAATTTTTTATTCTAAAAACTAATGGTTTTGAATTGCTTTTTCCAAATACAAATTTAAGGTTTTATTAACACGCTTATTTAATTTATACTTTTTTTATACGCCATCCACCATCTTTCAGGGATAATTTGATTGCATGCATTCAAATAATCTTGGTGTGTGCAAGGTAATAACGTATGTCTTTTTAATTTATTATTCAAACTTGAAATAAATGGTATTTCTATCCACCATCTTTCAGTTTTGTTACTTTTATAAAATACCATTTCTTCAACGTCGTTTGGCACAATATATTTTGTGTACTGATCTTTTGAGACAAATGGATAGTCTTTTACACGATAATTGACACCTTCTATGAAATACCAAATCATTTGTGCCACTAACATGGCAGTGATTTCTTCGTCTTTGGAATTTCGGTATTCAAAGATACCAAAAGAAGAGACTTTATCACTAATGCCTGCATAACGACTAATCGCACAGATTTCTTTTCCGTCCAAACCATTTGGTGACGTGTTTTGGTTTCCGCTCATTTCAGAGGCTTTTACGGCAGATAAATCAATTCCGACAATATCGGCATCACGTGTAATGGGTTCTACAATGCTAATGTCGCTTGAAACTTGTCCTAATCGATACGCATCAAAGAACAACTTTTGCATTAAATCTATTTCTTCTTGCGCGTTAAAATAGGTTTGATACCCAATATTACTGTAATTAAATAGATTGTGTGGCGCTTCCGTGATGATTTTCCCCATGTACGAATGGTTGCTCACCGTTTGCGTGACTGCGCCAAAATCAAATTTACTGTCTACATTGACAATATTGACAGTTTGCTCCAAATTATCATACGCACGATACATAGCGTACATTAAATCCTGACTTCCTCCTAAAATGATGGGAATGATATTTTTTTTGAGCAACGGCTCCATGATGGTTTTGAGTGCCGCGTAGGTATCATCGACTGTGTTGCCTTTAAGCAGGTTTCCTAAGTCTACAATTTTGTGATTCCAGTTGCCTGGATAGAGACTGTATAATGCTTTTCGAATTTCAAGCAGATTGAGATTTCCGCCCAAGTAATTGATATCACTTCGGTTTTCCAATACTGCAATGATTGCAAATTTTGCCGTAGCTATAGATTCTGGAATACCATGTTTAGACGTATGCATGTCTATTTGGTTTCCTAGAGCGTGTTTGGATAACAGTTCATTATGAGCCATCAATAAGTCATTGACAGGCGATAAAAATTCGAACTCCATTATTTTTTAGCTTTTGCTTTTGCTTTCGTTTTTGCCTTTGCTTTGGTTTTTTTCTTTGGCGCTTTCTGCTCAATCATTTTTTGAACTTCTTCCAATGTTAATTTGGTAGCATCCACCGTTTTTGGAAGTTCTATTTTTATTTTTCCTTGAATGATGTTGCTTCTTCCCCAACGTGCTTTTTCAACACGAATGCCTTCTGCTTCCCAATTGTGAATTACTTTTTCGCGCTCTTTTTTCTTCTTGTCTTCAATCAGTTCTTCAATATCTGCTTGTGAAAGATTTTCGAAATCGTATTTTTTGTTCACGTTGATAAAGATGCTGTTCCATTTTAAGAAAGGTCCAAAACGTCCGACACCTTTGGTTACATCATGTCCTTCGTATTGTGCAATTGGCGCATCTGCTTTTTCACGTGCATCAATTAATTCTTGCGCTCTGTCCATTTCCACACTTAGTGGATCTTCTCCTTTGTCAAGAGAGATGAATTTTTTACCAAATTTTACATACGGACCGTAACGACCATTGTTGACCTCAACAGCTTGCCCTTTGTATTCGCCTAGTGCTTTTGGCAATTGGAATAGATTCATGGCTTCTTCAAACGTGATGGTATTGAGTTGCTGATCTGGACTTAGACTCGCGAATTTTGGCTTTTCCTCGTCATCAACCGTTCCTACTTGTACCATTGGGCCGAACTTTCCGAGTCGCACACTTACTTGCTTCCCTGTTTCAGGATCAACTCCTAAAATACGTTCTCCAGATTCGCGTTCGGCGTTTTCTTTTACATCTTCTACTGTCGGATGGAAATCTGCATAGAAATCTTTCATCATCACTTTCCACTCTTCATTTCCTGACGCGATATCGTCAAAGTCCTGCTCTACTTTTGCTGTAAAGTTATAATCGAGAATTGACGAGAAATTTTTCACCAAGAAATCATTTACAATCATTCCAATGTCAGTCGGCACCAACTTTCCTTTGTCCGAACCTACTTTTTCCGTCAGTGTTTTTTCGATGATTTTATCAGCTTGAAGCGTAAGTTGCTCGTATTTGCGTTCAACACCTTCTACCGTTCCTTTTTCTATGTATCCTCTGTTTTGAATAGTAGAAATCGTCGGTGCGTATGTAGATGGTCGTCCAATTCCTAGTTCTTCCAATTGTTTTACGAGTGATGCCTCCGTAAATCGGTATGGTGCTTTGGTATAACGTTGCGTTGCGGTGATGAATTCATTGCTTACCGCTTCTCCCACAAACAATGCTGGCAACATTCCGTCCTGCTCTTCTTCGTCATCGTCTTTTCCTTCCAAATATACTTTTAGGAATCCTTCAAATTTTAACACTTCTCCGTTTGCCGTAAAGCGTTCGTCGTGCGTATTGGCTTCAATTTTTGCGTTGGTACGTTCCAATTTTGCATCACTCATTTGCGAGGCTAACGTACGTTTCCAAATTAATTCATACAAACGTACTTGATCGTATTCGGCATCTACCGTATGGTTTGCCATGTTGGTCGGACGGATGGCTTCGTGTGCTTCCTGTGCACCTTTTGCTTTGCTTTTGTAGTTTCTTGGGTGACTGTATTCTTCCCCGTACGAACGAATGATTTCCTCTTGTGCTGCATTTTTTGCCTCGTTGGAGAGATTCACACTGTCCGTTCTCATATACGTAATCAAACCTGCTTCGTACAAACGTTGCGCTAGAGTCATCGTTTTACTCACAGAGAAATACAGCTTTCGTGAGGCTTCTTGTTGTAGTGTTGATGTAGTAAATGGCGCTGCTGGTGATTTTTTTGCAGGTTTGGTTTCTAAATTGGCAATTTTGAAATCAGCTCCAACATTTTTCGCCAAGAAATCTTTCGCAGCTTCGTGAGTTGGAAATGTTTTGTTGAGTTTTGCTTTGAATTTTTTCCCTTTCGAGTTTAAAAATTCTGCGGCAATTTTGAAAGAAACTTGTGGTTTAAAGTCTTGAATGCTGCGTTCACGCTCTACAATTAATCGTACCGAAACCGATTGCACACGTCCCGCAGACAATCCGCCTTTTACTTTTCTCCACAATACTGGTGATAATTCGTATCCTACCAATCTGTCTAAGATTCTTCGGGCTTGTTGCGCATTGACTAGATTGTAATCAATATCTCTTGGATTTTGAATTGCTTTTTGAATCGCTGTCTTGGTAATTTCATGAAAAACGATGCGCTTCGTACGTTGCGGATCTAGCTTTAGCGTTTCTGCCAAATGCCAAGCAATCGCTTCTCCTTCGCGATCCTCATCACTTGCGAGCCAGACAATTTCTGCCTTTTTCGCTAAATCCTTTAGTTTTTTTACAACTGTTTTTTTGTCGTCAGAGACTATATATTCAGGTTCAAAATCGCCCTCAACATTTACACCTAATTCTTTGGAAGGTAAGTCTGCAATATGTCCAAAACTCGATTCTACTTTGTAATCTTTTCCAAGAAATTTTTCGATCGTTTTTGCTTTTGCAGGTGACTCAACAATTACCAGATTCTTTGCCATATATAATTTTTTCAGAATACAAAAATAGTTAGATTTTTAAAAATGGACACTATTTTTTGTGTGTACACTTTTTTTACCTCTGTAATTTTTGCCTTTTTACCGTATCAAAAATCGTATTTGACACCGACCATAAATGCTCCAAATTTCTTGTCTCCTAAATAGTTTATGTATGGTGAAAATTCATATTTGAAAACGAGTCCCACTTTTTTGTAATGTAGTATGGAGAACAATCCGTAATTGATTTTTTCCTCAAAGAAGTTACTAGTGTTGTCATTGAAAAATTCATTGTTCGGCGAATGCAATTCATATCCGAGATACGGACCTGCTTCTATGCCAAAGTCGCCAAAACGCTTTTCAATCCCTGAATGGATATTGACACTCAATTCACCTTTATTGAAACGGATCGAATCTTTTTTGAAACGTAGATTTCGCAATTGTAGTGACATTCCATATTTGAAAAAATAATTCTTTTTCAACTTTTTTTCATCTGTGTACGACAACTCCACTACATACGAACCTACAAAATTGTAATCATTTGGACGTGTAAATCCATTGAATCCAACCATCAAATCCAATTGCTCGTAGATTTTTTCAGGCTTTTTTGGGGTTTGCTTCTTTTTGCGTTTTTTCTTCTGCAAATCTTCCGTAAACAATTCCCATGGATACAATTTTACGCCAGCTTTGTTTAACTCAAAATCGTCTTCTTCATTGCTGGAAGCGGAATTTGTTTCACCTTCAAGTTGTCGTTCTTTATTGTATGCTTCAAATTTATTAGCATTCGTATTTGCTGTATTATTTTTAGATGTTAAGAATCGTGAATGATATGCAGTCTGAGTTTGAGCTAACCCATTTTTCTCTCCATGTAGGTTGTTAGTAGTTTGGTGATTTTGTGTTGCGGTACTAGAAGTATCCGTTCCAGCTTGACTGGTATCATTCACGATTGTGTTTGAAGTTGAAATTGAATCTGAAGTTGAAATTGAATCTGAACTTGAACTCGAGGTTGAATCTGATTTTGAATTAGGACTTGTTGTTATTTTTGTGTTTGTATTATTTTTTGACTTGAATTGTTCGGTGTTGCTGTTTGTAATCGTATTTTCAGTTTCCCCAGAAATCTGCACGCCTACAAAAATTCCCAAAGAACAGAGCAGCGCGAGTACCACCATATATATAAGGAAGCGTTTGCGTTTTTGACGCTTCATTTTTTGCTGTACCATAGTCCAGCCATCTGTAGAAGGTGCTTCGGTACGATCTGAAAGCGCTTTTTTGGCAAGCTTGTCTATGTAATCAAAATCTTCCATTGGCTTTTTTTAGGGTTTGCAATTGTTCTTTTAATAGTTTTCGCGCTCTGAATAAACGTGTTTTTGAGGTTGTTTCTGGTATTTGTAAAAGCGCTGCAATTTCTTTGTGTGCATAGCCTTCTACCGCATATAGATTGAATACCAATTTGAATTCTAGCGGAAGCTGCTCCACCAATCGCTGAATTTCTGAAACTTCGTCTACCTGTTTTTGATAGGTAGTTTGTCGCTCTAGGATCACCTCGCTTTGCGAAGCGATTAAGAATTTCTTTTTTCGCAGGAACGACAAACTTTCCCGAATCATGATTTTACGCACCCAGCCTTCAAAGCTTCCTTTGTTTTTGTATTTTTTAATGTTGAAAAATACTTTGACAAAACCATTATTCATCGCTTCTTCCGCCAAGGTTTTATCGGAAATAAAGTTTTGACATGCCGCTAACATTTTGGGCGCAAAGGTATCGTAGACTGCTTTTTGTGCCAACTCATCGCCTTTGATTAATGCTTTGATGTTATATGTTGCTGCGTCTGTGTTTTCCAAAAACGTTTGCCCTATTTGGTTGGTTTGTATTTGAATGGTTTTTAACAAGTTGTCGAAATGATAGTGATTGGAATTACTATAATTTGATCAATTAAACCATAGTAAATTCGCACATAGATGGTTTGCTCTTGCGAGGTATTTTGATACGATGTTTGCGAAAGCGGATTGATTTCGTTGAGTGCATCATCTTCTGTTTCATAAAAGGCAATGCTATCATTATTCTCTTCATTTAATGCTTCCAAATCTTCAATTTGTAATATGCAAGGTATGTAATTTTCAAATATAAATTCTGATATGCCCGAACCTGCCATGTCTTCACATTCTGAAAAACTGAGGAGTGTGCAATAGTTTTCTTCTTCGCATTCGTTGGTTAGCGTAAAACTGAATTCATCATTGACAAACTGCATCATTTCACTAGAAAAACTTGTGACTTTCCAATCGAAATTCCAGTCGTCTGCGACGTCTCCTGCTTCTTCAAACGTGATATTTACGTGTAATTCGTCTTCAATGAAGTAGAAAATCCAAGTTCCTTCGTGGAGTTCACCATTGTTGTAGAATTCAAAAGTTCCGTCACCAGCAACATCAAACACCGCATTTTCATAGAGATCTTCCATTTCATCATCGTGACTTACAATCCACACACATTCTTGAAAAAACACATTGCATTGCCCGATAATTTCTTCCTGCTGCTCTTCAATACAATTGTCAATTGCTTGTTTGAGTTCGTCTTTATTTTGAATCAGGAATTCTTCTCCACTTTCTAAAATACTTTGGATTGGAAAGTTGATTCCGATACTATTGCCATCTGGAATGTTTTCAAGAATCGCACTAAAATCAGGATCGCTCGACACTGTGTATTGATTCACCACCATTAAATCCGCATCAAATTCCAACATCGTAAACGAGTAGAGAAATTTGATACAGGTAATTTCATCTTCGTCATCGGTTTCCGCTACACGTTCAATCAGGCCAAAGAGTTCAGAGCTTTTTTGAATGACATTTTCTATCGCGACAGTTCCTATTTCTTCATTATCATCTAAATCAGAACACCCAAAAGTGAGCATTCCCACAATAAACAAGAAGTTTATTTTTATAAATTGCTTTTTCATATCTAAGGTTTCGTTAATGTTTCTATAAATAAAGACGCATCCTTTTTTAAAAAGGTTCCCGAAAAAAATAAAAAAAGCCTATTCGGTTAAAAATAGGCTTCTTGACAAGAAAAGTTGTAGTAGTTATGATGCATACCAATTCTACCTAATATGCAACTAGTTTCTAAAGTCGCATGTTAGACTAAAAATGGTATTACTGAATCGTAAATTCACTGATCATTTCAATTCCTGTATTTGTGTAGTTATATTGTGTAAGTATATTGTCGCCAATCATTAGTAATTTGTCTTGTAGTGGAATCACGTCATACGCTTGACTTACATTGAAGTTTTGCACTAATTGTAAGTTTGAAATATTGGTTTTGTCATAAACTTTTAATCCAGAGGCACCATCGCAGATAAATAATTTATCACCTTTAATTCCGAGTCCGTACGGTTCGTCCATGATATAGGTTTTTGCCAATTGCGGATCGTAAATGTTTGAAATATCAATAATTTCCAATCGGCTATCCAATTCTTGTATTTCACCATTTTCTGAGCAACTTGCACCTGCGCGTAATGTAACATATGCATAATCGCCATCAACAACTACAGGATCACAAAAACGCATGTGATCAAAGCTAGATAAATAGGTTGGTGTACTCGGATTGGTAATGTCATAAATGTACATCCCTGTCCGCGTTCCGATAAATAATTTATTGTCTTGGTAAAAAATAGTTTCTGATTCCCAGGTCACATATTCTTCGTTGACTTTTTGCGGTGCTTCTAAATTTTGAATATCAAACACATTGATCTTTTGCAAATCAACCACATACAAATAATCATTTACAATTTTGAAACGCGCCAACGATCCACCTGAACCTGTTCCGCCACTAGCAGCGTCATTTCCTGTTAAAGCAAACACTTCGTTGATATCGTCCACAACTTCTCTGCGTTCTACGGTGATTTCCCAACCGACAATGAGGTCTTGACTGTAATCATAATTTGACCAATCGAAAAAATCGGCATTCTCTGGAAACTCTGCAAATTGCTGATTATCAATCACATCTTCTACACGTCCAATATGTTCTATGCTATTGATTTGACTGATATCAAACACCACCAAATCTCTTCCGCTATCCGCGTATAAATAATTATCTTTTATGGAAACATCTCTGTTTAAAGGAATTTTCAAGTAGTTAATAAGCGTAGGTTGTAATGGATTTCTATTGTCAATCACATGTACACCTAAATCCAAATCGTTCACAAAAATATACTGTTCATACGCATATATTTTTCCAGATTGTGTAATGCTTTTTGGCGCTTGCACTTCTACAGAAGCACGCAATTCTGCAATGTCCATCGTAACAGGTGTCGCAACGTTTACATATTCGAAATCTTTATCATCTGAACAAGACAAAAAAAGACAACCTACAAAGAGTAAAATTAGGTGATTGAGTTTCATGGCGTAGTTGTTTGTTAATTAAGTTTGTAAGGAAGATACAAACATATATAAAAGGTTGCGTTGAAAAAGCAGGTATTTAACATGTCATTATGTCACTGTTTTTGAAATAATTCTATCTTTGTATCTTATTTGATAAAGAACTTAAGGTCTGAAAATAGTTACATGGAGAAGATTATTGACGAAAGCAAGCAAGGAGAAAGCATTGTTTTAGCACAAGATCCAAAGAATACGCGCAAATTATATATTGAAAGTTACGGCTGCCAGATGAATTTTTCTGATAGCGAAATTGTCGCTTCTATTTTAGCAAAAGAAGGTTTTAATACGACGAATCGCTTGGAAGAAGCCGATTTAGTATTGGTAAATACCTGTTCTATTCGCGATAAAGCAGAACAAACCGTGCGCAAGCGTTTGGAAAAATACAATGCCGTGAAGAAAGACAATCCGAGAATGAAAGTCGGCGTGTTAGGCTGTATGGCAGAACGCTTGAAAAGTAAGTTTTTGGAAGAAGAAAAAATTGTAGACATGGTCGTAGGACCTGATGCGTACAAAGACTTACCCAACTTAGTGCAAGAAATTGACGAAGGACGCAATGCCGTCAATGTAATTTTATCAAAAGAAGAAACCTACGGAGATATTTCGCCTGTGCGTTTAAATTCCAATGGAATTAATGCCTTGGTTTCTATTACCAGAGGTTGCGATAATATGTGTACGTTTTGTGTAGTACCTTTTACGCGTGGACGCGAACGCAGTCGTGATCCGCAATCCATTTTAGAAGAAATTCAAGAATTGGTGGATAAAAATTATAAAGAAGTCACGCTACTTGGACAAAATGTAGACAGTTATTTATGGTATGGCGGCGGCTTGAAGAAAGATTTTGCCAAAGCTTCAGAAATGCAAAAAGCAACCGCTGTCGATTTTGCCAAATTATTGGACATGGCAGCAAGAAAGTTTCCAAAGTTGCGATTCCGTTTCTCTACGTCAAATCCGCAAGATATGCATGAAAATGTATTGCGCGTGATGGCGAAGCACCGAAATATTTGTAATTATATTCACTTGCCTGTACAAAGTGGAAGCGATCGCATCTTAAAAGAAATGAACCGTTTGCATACACGTGAAGAATATTTCAGATTGATTGATAAAATTCGTGAAATCATTCCTGAATGCGGAATTTCGCAAGATATGATTGCTGGTTTTCCAACAGAAACCGAGGAAGATCACCAAGATACTTTATCGTTGATGGAATATGTAAAATATGATTTTGGATATATGTTTGCCTATTCGGAACGTCCTGGCACTTTAGCAGCACGAAAAATGGAAGATGATATTCCAGAACCTGTAAAAAAACGTAGACTTTCAGAAATCATCGCATTGCAACAAAAACACAGTGCGTACAGAACGCAAGCGCAATTGGGGAAAGTAAAAGAAGTCTTAATTGAAGGCACTTCTAAAAAATCAGATGCACATTGGAAAGGAAGAACTTCTGAAAATACAGTCGTGGTTTTCCCAAGAGAACACTACCAGCCAGGTGACTTTGTAAACGTAAAAATAATTGACTGTACTTCGGCAACTTTGATCGGAGAAGCAGTTGGTTTCTCAGATAATAATTAATAACATAAAGATCAATCAAAAATAATAACAGATGAAAAAGACCTTTTTAATCACTTCAATAATTTTAGCATTTTTTTGCCTTTCTTGTGATGACGAATTGTTAGATCCTAACATTACTATTGACCAACCTGCGAGCAACAACGGGAATGGCAATGGAAACGGGAACGGAAATGGAAATGGCAATGGAAATGGCAATGGAAATGGAAACGGGAACGGAAATAACGGAACTGCGCTTTCTGTTTACTCTTTAGACACGACCACCAATGTTCCATTTTTTGGAGAAATCATTGTAAACACAGATTTCATTATAAATAATGGAATTGTTGTATCTGCTAATGTGGAAACAACTGCATTAGGAGCTACAGATACCGCAGTAAGCACAATCACAAGAGATGGCAATGGACGCGTAGTGCAATCAGAAGCAATGAATGGAGGTAGTGTAACAAATAGAACTACCGTTACGTACACAGGTGATAATATCACACAAATAGCCTTTGAAGATTTCGGAGATCCAACGGAAAATTATACCTATACTTTTGCCTACAGTGGAAATACCGTTACACGAACAAACGCTGCTGCGAATGAATCTGCCGTATATACCTTTGATGCAAATAGTCGCTTAATTTCAATGGAATCTTTCTCTGGGACTGCTAGCACACAATTAGAAGTATTAACGTATACCAATGGTAATTGTGTAAGTTCTACCATTACTGGAGACAGCAATTTAAGCAATACATTTGTGTATGATTCTTTTACGAATCCACTACAACCTGTCTTTAATGATCAATTTTTAGTGACCCTTTTTGATAATGATAATAATGATGAAGTAGGCACCTACCTAGCAACCTTTTTCTCCACAAACAATTGGATAAGCTTACAATCGACAGATGGCACGATAGACTTAAATCCAATGTACAACACCAATAATGATATTACTAGCAGAAATGGAGTAATTGATCTTGGTGACGGGGGACTTGTTACACAATCAGAAGCATTTCAATACTAATTTTTGCTAACCAGCTGATGAAAAAAACAGTTTTTATAACAACCATCATTCTAGCGTTTTGCTGCTTTTCTTGTGATAATGAACCGTATGACGGAGAAATTTTCATAGCACAGCCAGTAACCGCTGATCCTACACCAGATCCCGATCCTGATCCAGTAGACCCAGTAGATCCCGATCCCGTAGGCGGCTCTTTTCAACTGAATGATTACGATTATATCAAAACATATACATCAGCAGGAGAAGACATTACGTTCATTACAGATTTTGTGATCAATGCCAACAATCAATTCCTATCACAAAACACGATGTTTACTCTTTTTGGAATTACGGTTAATGGCGTAGGCAATATCATTCGCGATGAAAACAGTAGAGTAACGGAAGTTCGCACTACTGTAGGTGGTACCTTAGTCAACAGAACTACTGTGATCTATAATCTTGATAAAATAAATGATATTATCTATGAAGATTTAGAAGATCCTTCTGAAAATTTTACCTTTACATTCACACACTTAAATAACGTAGTAACTCGTGTAAAAGAAGGAACCATCTTCTCTACTAAATTTACTTTTGATGAAACTACGAGTAAATTAATCACACGAGAAACAATGGAAAACGGAACGGTTGTCAAAACGGAAAATAGCTCGTATGATAGCAACGGAAATTTAATCTCAGTACTCATCACAGGACAAGATGCAAATACCTATACGTATCAGTATGACAGCAATACAAATCCATTGCGTATGTCACTCAATGATTTGTATGTGTATTCCATTTTAAATGACGAATACGACGATCAATACGAGCACTGGCAGGCAATGATTTACAGTCAAAACAATGTCACGGGTGTCATTACGCAGCAAGGAAGTTCTATTTTAAGCGTACAATACGACGCTAGTAACAGAATTACCAGTAGAAACGGAAACATATATACCTCTGTTCCTACGGTTTCTAGCGATGGAGCCATTACGATTGACGAAACATTTCAATACATAAACTAAAAAAGAACCACAAAATACATGGAATCCATACAAGCGATCAAACAACGTTTTGGAATCATTGGAAACAATGCAGGGCTCAATCGCGCTATCGAAAAAGCTATGCAAGTGGCACCGACCGATATTTCTGTATTGGTGACAGGTGAAAGTGGTGTGGGAAAAGAAAGTATTCCTAAAATTATTCATTCGCTTTCGCATCGAAAACATGGAAAATACATTGCTGTAAACTGTGGTGCGATTCCTGAAGGAACGATCGACAGTGAATTATTTGGACACGAAAAAGGAGCCTTCACGGGCGCTACACAAACGCGAAGTGGATATTTTGAAGTGGCAGATAATGGTACTATTTTTTTGGATGAAGTGGGAGAATTGCCACTGACAACACAAGTGCGCTTGTTGCGTGTGTTGGAAAATGGCGAATTCATCAAAGTAGGTTCGTCAAAAGTGCAAAAAACCAACGTGCGTATTGTCGCTGCGACGAATGTAAACATGTTTGAAGCGATCAAAAAAGGAAAATTCAGAGAAGATTTATACTATCGTTTAAGTACCGTTGAAATTCTACTGCCGCCATTACGAGCGCGAAAAGATGACATTCACTTGCTATTCCGAAAATTTGCGTCTGATTTTGCGATGAAATATAAAATGCCTGCAATTCGTCTTAACGAAGAAGCGACACACATATTGACAAAATACCGTTGGAACGGAAACATTCGTCAGTTGCGAAATGTGGCGGAGCAGATTTCTGTATTAGAAGAAAACAGAGCCATCACACCAGATACCTTACGTCAATATTTGCCAAACACTTCAGGAAACTTGCCTGCTGTAATTGAAACTGAAAAAAGTGAAAGCGATTTTAGTTCGGAACGTGAAATCTTATACAAAGTGCTTTTCGACATGAAAAGTGACTTAAACGATTTGAAGAAACTCACCATGGAACTCATGCAAAATGGCGTTTCTCAAAAAGTAAAAGAAGACAACGAAAGTCTCATTCAAAAAATATATGGCGAAGAAGAAAATGAAGAATTCTTCCAAGAAGAAGAAACCACTACAGCGCCTGTAAAGTTGCTGTCTATCCCACCAGAAGTTACGGTAGTTTCTGAAACCGATAAATATCATTTTGCCGAAGAAGTGGAAGAAGAAGAAACGCTTTCGCTTCACGACAAAGAATTGGAACTCATTAAAAAAGCCCTTGAACGCAACAAAGGAAAACGCAAAGCGGCTGCGAAAGAGTTAGGTATTTCAGAACGTACCTTATATCGAAAAATCAAACAATTTGATTTATAAAACACAAAAAGACACACATGAAAAAGATACAAACTATCATCGCAACTTGCCTCATGGCACTTACCGTAGTAAGTTGTGGGATTTATAATTTTACAGGAACAGGCGACTTGAACGCGAAAACCTATCAAGTCAACTTTTTCCAAAACGTGGCACCTATCATTGAGCCGGGACTCGACAGAGACTTTACACTAGCATTACAAGATTTTATTCTAAACCAAACCAGTTTGGACTTAGTTCGTGCCAATGGCGACTTGGTCTACGAAGGTGAAATTGTAGAATACCGTGTATCACCGATGACAGCTACAGCTAACAACACCGCGGCACAAAACCGCTTAACCATTGGTGTACAAGTGCGTTTTACACACAAAAATAAACCTGAAGATGACTTTGACCAACGTTTTTCATTCTTTTTTGATTTCGCGGCAAATACGCAACTTTCTGCAATACAAGCCACTGCATTTGAAGAAATCTTTGAACGTTTAACTTTGGATATTTTCAACGCAAGTTTGGCAAAATGGTAATATGAATATTTCTGATTTTACATACATCCTACAAAATCCTGTGCATATCAACGCTGCACAAACAGAAGCAATTGCAGGCATTACCAAGCAATTTCCATACTTCCAAGCAGCGCGCGTGGTTCATTTAAAAGGATTAAAAAATCAGGATAGTTTTGAATACAATCAGAATTTACGAATTACGGCAGCGTATACAACCGATCGCAGCATTCTATTTGACTTCATTACTTCAAAAACCTTTGAACAGCACGGAATTTCCAACACGGTCAAAGAAATACACAACAACACGCATGATATTGAGGTGGAAGTGGAAGAAGTAAAAGTAGATCGAAATCTGCGCATGGAAGAAGCGATCAAAACAAAAATTCAAGAAGCCAACGCTATTCTCGATCCGAATCTGTTTCAACCGAAGAAGGAAATTGAAGTTGAAGCTGAAACTGAAACTGAACTTGAAGTTGAAGTTGAATCTGAGATTGAAGAAATAAAGGAAACTGTTGTAGAGATTCCAAAAGAAAAAGAGAAACGTAAAAAGAAGGACAAAAAAGAAAAGAAAGAGAAGAAAAAGAAAAAAGCAAAAGAAAAGAAAGCTGCAAAAGTTGTTGAAATTCCTGAAACATCAGAAACAACTCCTGAAGTTCCAGAAGAAACGCTTCAATTAGGCAAGCCGTTGTCCTTCAATAAAAACGAAAAACACTCGTTTGCGGAATGGTTACAACTCACCAGTTTCCAACCGATTGATCGTTCTGACGAAAGTCCCGCAACACCAGAAACAATTGTTGAACAAGCAGAAAAAGTCGAAACAGCTCCCGAGGAAACCATACCAACAGAGGAAGAAAAACAAAAACGTTTTGATCTGATAGACAAGTTTATAGACACAAATCCGAAGATTACGCCGAGACCTACTTTGGAGCGAACCATCAATTTAGCCAATGAAGTACATGTGGATCAATCGATCTTAATGACCGAGACATTGGCCAAAGTATATCTCGAACAAAAGAAATATAAAAAAGCAATTAAAGCTTATAATATTTTAATTTTGAAATATCCAGAAAAAAGTGGTTTCTTTGCAGACCAAATTCGAGCAATAAAAAAATTACAACAAAATAATTAACATACAATGAGTTCAACT
>JBCCLH010000065.1:0-25200 GCA_039026955.1 Bacteroidota bacterium | reverse complement strand
GTTTCCATCAAACTTATAACCCAAAACTGACAACTGATAACAGATAACAGAGCTTAGCGACCAACCAACAACAAACGAAACAAAAAAGTCAAAATACAAAATACTAAATGTAAAATGAAAAAGTATTTTTTATAGACTTTAGATGTTAGTATTGAGTATTGAGAAGTTTCAAAGAACAGTTTCCTTCAAACTTATAACCCAAAACTGACAACTGACAACTGATAACAGATAACAGAGCGCAGCGACCAACCCACAACAAACGAAACAAAAAAGTCAAAATACAAAATACCAAATGCAAAATGAAAAAGTATTTCCCAACAACCCAACACCCAACACCCAACACCCAAAAAAATTGCCAATTCCATAAAAATTTCGTTCTTTTGAATGTTACCAACTAATTCTGACGAGAATCATCAGTTTTTATCTTCTTGAGCACACAAAATAACATATTGCAAACTATTCATCATTTACGCACTTCAGGACAATTTGTGTTATACACAAGCACGCCCAAAGTGACGACAAGTGAACTGAACGAAGTAGCAGATTTTTTACAACAAGAATATGAAAACGAAGTGCTCAATTATCCGTTTGAAGCGCCGCCGTTTCACAAAGAAGCAGGAGTATGGGCAGCAAAAACGATGTATTATGCCGCACAATTTCTAGCACATCGTTTGGAAGAACCGAAAGACTTACCTAAGTTTTTTCAAGATTTTCAAGGTGAATTGTCGCCTTCGGTCATGCTTTCGGCAGATATTTCATTGCGATTTGTGCCCTTCATCATCAAAGAATTAGAACATATTGACTATGACGATTGGCTGGTAAAAATTTTAAAAATGTATATAGCAAAATTTCCATATTCCACTATCGGACAAGATATGGAGCCGGAAATTCAAGAAGAAAAATTGGCGTTGCTCTTTCAAAACGATTGTTTTCGAACCCTATTTATTGACAGAGTTATCGCCACTAAAGATATCAGCCTTACGGCTCACACAATCATTCAAAAAAACGTCGCCATTCATTTGGGAGAACATACCAACCAATTTTGGAAAGCGTTTGTAGCAGAAGCCACATAATTATGAACGAAACAAAAAAAATACGAACCATTCTCGAGGAAATCAAAAATGTCTTTGTGGGAAAAGATGAGGTGATCGATTTGCTCGGAATTGGACTGTTAGCCAGAGAAAATGTCTTCTTATTAGGACCTCCAGGAACAGCAAAAAGTGCTATTGTAAAGCAACTTTCGAGTCATGTTATTGGAGGAATTAACTTTGATTACCTCTTAACGCGATTCACGGAACCGAATGAAATCTTTGGTCCGCTAGACATTCGTTTATTGAAAGAAGGTGAATTAGTAACCAATACAGACGGAATGCTTCCAGAAGCTTCTTTGGTGTTTTTGGACGAAATTTTTAATGCGAATTCGGCGATTCTGAATAGTTTGCTGATGGCGTTGAACGAAAAAATATTCCGTCGTGGAAAAGAAACGAAACAATTACCAGCCTTGATGTTTATCAGCGCCAGTAATCAATTGCCAGAAGATGAAGCATTGGCAGCTTTGTTAGATCGTTTCTTAATCAGATTAAAAGTAGACAATGTAAAACCCGATCGATTGGAAGAAGTGTTACAAGCAGGTTGGAAGCTAGAACGCAAGGAAAAAACCGTGCAAACACAAATCTCTCCAGAAGAAATCAAAGACTTGCAGGAAAAAGTAAAAGAAGTAAATCTGTCGCCAATTCGCAGTTCGTATATTGAATTGATTCACAGTTTGCGAAATACTGGAATTGAAGTCTCTGACCGACGTGCGGTGAAAATGCAAAATCTAGTCGCGGCAAGTGCAATGCTCTGCGATCGTACCGAAGCAATTGTCTCCGATTTGTGGGTGTTGAAATATATTTGGAGTACGGAAGAGCAAATCGAAACTTTGCAAGCGACGGTAAATGCACTGATTGAAAAAGAAGAGACGGAAGAAAGCGTGCATCCGCAAGCATTTTTCAACAAAGCGCCAAACCCGGAAGAATTGATGAGCGAAGTTTCCAACTTAAAAGGAAAATTTACCGATCAGGAGCTGTCTTTACAAGAATTAAACGTGATTAAAGATAAATTGCGCTACATCCAAAATCGTACGGATTGGGTAAAAGATCAACAGAAAAAACAATTTATAAATACTGAAATTGACCAATTGTGGAAAGAAATCTTGCACAAAGTGTAACGGAATATTGGTTGCGATTGCCTTCCGAATATAAAGAACAATTAGCGCAAATTCGTGTGTGGAAATCCTTGCGAATGGCGACTGATGGAAACGATATTTGGGTCAGAGGAATTGCTCCAAGTCAATTGCACAGTGCAGAAATACGCCGAATTCCATTTAAAAAAATCTATTTTCAGCATGAAAACGCGTTGTTTCTATTAGGTGGAAATTTGCCAGAAGAACGCTTAAAAACATCACTCATCTGGTCGCCAATTCACAAAGCTTTGCCTTTTGAAACACCCGATTATAATTTTAATTTTTTTGGAATTGAAGCTACGGTAGATTTCAATATCATTCCTTCAAGTACAGAAAAAGCAGCAGCAGCGCAACTCATTCCGTTGGAATTATTAGACGATATCATTCCAAAAATGCCAGCCGTTCGGTTGCAACATATCAATTGGACGATCATAAATAATCTAGCATTACTCATCGGAACCCCTT
Organism: Bacteroidota bacterium; assembly: GCA_039026955.1. GTDB lineage: Bacteria > Bacteroidota > Bacteroidia > Flavobacteriales > Flavobacteriaceae > Kordia. The sequence goes on along the minus strand of JBCCLH010000065.1, from coordinate 22,511 downwards.
TGTTATCTGTCCCTGGAAAGATATTATGGCAAACGCAGAATTTCTTTCTGCCAGCAGGCTATGATTTTGAATATCCAGAATTAAGTAGCTATTTCAACAAAAAGATCAATCAAGATACTAATGACATTATTGTCATGCAAACGGATAGCAGTTATTTTAAAATTCCGAAAGAAAACATACAAAAACTCACAATCAGCGGATACCGATTGTCACGATAACTCATGAGCGAAACGCAGTCAAAAGCAGCCTATTACTTTCAATCCTACCAAGACTATTTTTGGGAATGGGAGATTGATCACATGTTTCAAGGAAATGTGATTCAAGATGCGCAGGATTATCACGGCGGTTACAACTGTATCAGTATTCCAGACGGAATGACGATTGTGTATAAAGAGCAAGTTGTCGAGATATTAAAACTCTTGTCCGACACCGGATTTCCACCATTTGGCGCCTTGGTATTAACTTTCTTAGCCACCAATTCGGGAGCAGTGAGAGTCGCTATGCGCGAAATATTTAGCGAAACTTTAGAAAAACATAAAAATTTCCCTTCGGTCGATCATATTGACTTTAAAGGTGCAGAAAACTTTCTGACAACCTTAATGAATCTTCCAGAAGCATACAAAAAAGGAAAAAATCGAATAGAACTTTTTGTGTTCATGTTTGAATCGGTCAATCATAGTTTATCTCCGAAATATTCTGAACAAATTATCGATTTCTTAGTGCGTGATTTCAAATTGAATGAATGCAGTCTCAAAAAGGAACTCACGATTGCTGCGTTGAGTAAAGATATCAATGCGTTGGCTTTGTTGCATTACCGATATCCAACAGCACATGCCTTACTAAAAGCATGGTTAAAGATTGAAGAAGTAGCGGTTGATCCAGAAGATACTGAAGTGGAACGTCACAGCAGCGAACCCGCTTTTATCAGAGAGTTGTTAGAAGATCCCAAAACCTTTTTTATGGCAAGTCTCATCAAGCGATTGTGGTCGGGTATTCAATTGCCGATGCATTATGTGCATCCGGGAGAAATGTCGCTAGGCGGAATTTCGGATATTACCAATAAAGGGAATTTTGATAATATTCTAGTGTCAGAATTCGCTAATGACGATTTGATCTTTTTACACAGAATTGCCAACAAAGAAGCCTTATTCATTCGCCGTGAAACTACACCAGAAGAAGATTTACGCACACGTATATTTTTGATTGATACGACGATAAAAAGTTGGGGAACGCCTAAAATATTGTCGTTTGCGACGGCTTTTTCGTTCATTCATCATCCTAAAAATGAAATGCATTTTCAATCGTACGCGTTGGGTGAAACCTATACACTATTGCAGTTTGATACGAAACTAAACATCATCAGCGGATTGCAATTAACATCACCTTCGCTAGATGCAGCCGAAATTATAGAACGTTTCATTGAAGAATGTGAAGAGGAAAACATAGAAATCACCTTATTTACAGCTGCCAAAACCTTGGAGCATCAGCATGTGAAACGTTTGTTTAATCTGTATCACACAAAATTTGGCGGTGTTATTACGGCGGACAGTCAAGGGAATGTGGACGTGTATAAAATGAAGAATGGTGCCAAGCGATTGACCAAACACATTCAATTGCCATTAAAAGAACTTTGGGCACATCCGCCGAAAAAGAAAAAAATAACCACGAAAAGATCGAAGACAGCAAACACAGAAGTTGTAAATTATCCGTTGTTATATGGTTTTCCGACGCGTGTTGCTATCAATTTTACAGACGATCAATACGCCTATATTTTGCAAAAGAATGGTGATTTGTTTCGTGCCAACAATCGCAAAAAAGGATTTAAAATGATCCAACAAGGCATTCGATTCATCACAGGAATCAAACAGGAGAAATTGGCAGTTTTCCACAATGACGAACTGATTGTGTTGTATTGGACCAAAGAAGATCACATGATTTTTAAAACGTCTAGTAAAACCTACAGTTATAAGTTTGATTTATCAAAATACAAAAAAAACTATTTCAAACATTTGATCATACATGATGATGATTTGTATTTAGTCACCAAAAAATATTACAGCGATCCGCCAGAGTTCACATATTTTTATATTTATGACAGAGTCTACACGCCGATAGAAAAGCCACATGAGGAACTAGAGAAGACATATAGAGCGTATCTTTCCAACAAAATTGCGTATTTTGAAGGTTCGGTATTTACTAAAATAAATGCGATCACGTTGACGAGAGACTTGGAATTGGTTTTCAATTTCAAACACCGTTTAGAGTTGATCGGTAAAACAGGCTATTTTGAATTGGTGGATAGAGTTGCGGCAGGTTTGGATGATGAATTCACCGTATATCTTAACAATCGCAATCAGAATGCAGTTTTAGAAGATGGAAGCACCATTCGCATCGATAAAAATGGAATCATCACATTTAAAAGTGCCGATCCTATAATTCCAGACTTTTATTTGGCGTCGTACATTGGAATTGGTGTCGCGATTGCTACAGAAGAAGAATTTGCTGGGAATGAATATTTTTTACCAGAAGACGCTGATTTGAAGAGGATTGAAACCACCGACTTCGATATCAAATATGTGGAACCGTTTATACAACACATCTTAAATGCATGAAATTGGCATTGCAACATACCGATTATAGTTTGTATCCACATTGTGGGATCTTTATCAAACATGCTTCTCCAAAAGTTTGGTTGCAAGAAATTACACGAATGCAACTAAAGCTTTCAGACTGTAGTATGTATCCGTGTCCAGCCTTGGAAGCGAATAGCATTTCGGGTGTGATTATCATTTTTAAATCGGAATTACCAAAGTTAGACATTCGCAATCATGTAGGCGTTCAAAAAGTGCATACAGATTTTTACATTCCTGAAAACACACGACTCAACATGTCGCTCACGCAAGAGGAATATGCAAAGTTGCTACAAGGAAATCCACATTTTTTCCATCATGAATATGGCTTGATGGAACTCAAAGAACAAGTACATTGGGAAACGCTTTTGCAAACGCCTAAAGAACAATTTCCAAACTTGGAAACTCCTGCAAAAGGCGTTCACATTCCGATGAAAGTCACAGCATTTAGTGTGGAAGTTGAAGAACAGGAAACTGAAAATGCATTGCAAAATCCGTTAGGAGACGAAAAAGTGGATACTAAAGAGTTGCCTTTTGAAATGAAAAAAGTGTTGGAAGGCAATAATAGGGAAGTGGAGAAGTATTTAAAATATTTAGAAAAAAATCCAGATGCTGCGTTAAAAATGGCGGTTCCGCTAGACATGTTGGGAACTTCGCGCGGAAAAGCGTTTGCCAAATACAGATTTAAAACCAATTTCTTTGACGCTGTAGGATTCAACAATGCTTCTGAAAGTACCAAAACGAGCATTAAAACAGTGTTGGGCATTTTGGCAGTCATTGCGATTTTTTGGTTGGGTTCTATAGTTGTTGATGCGGTAAAAAAGAATCAAGTAGAAGTGGTTCCCGGAACCTCTAAAATCTCAGAATCTGGTGAAGAAGGAAGTGGCGAAGAAGAACTCGTGGTAGAATCGACAGAAATGGATTCGGAATCCTTACCTGATACATCGCGCATGAGAGACAAATCTCAAAGTGATTACAACGTGAATGACAAAGAAGATAAAGCTTCGCGCAAAGCAATCGAGGTATTTTTACTATTTTTAATCGTTTTTGGGGGCTTTATTTTTATCGGCTATTTGATTGCGAATCGGAAAAAGAAACGTCCGAAAGTACATGCAGCAAATACTGCTTCGTCTTCGTGGATGAATTTGCCCGAAGAAAGCGAACTATTTACCTTTGATGATGAACCTGAAAAGCGAAATACGTTTTCTTTTTATTTTGGAGGTGATGAGTTGTCTGTGAGAAGTAAAGTGCTACTTATTTGTATTCTAATCGCGGCGACAGGCTATTTATTGTATCCGATGTTCACTGATAATGGTACGAAAACAATATTTATCATCATTGCAATTGGTATCGTAATTCGATTACTATATTTTTTATTCAACAAAAATAAAGCACTAAAAGATGACTAACCTCAGAGAAAGCCAATTTCAAGCAAAGCTGATTTTCTTCATCATTTGTGTGATGTTGTTGAAATTTGTATATCTCATGGTTACTTCAATAATCATTGGAGATTTCTCCAATTTTTTAATAGGAATCATTGTATTGGTGTTGGTTTTAATTGGATCGATCTATTTGATTAATTCTGTGTTTGAAGGTGTAAATTCAGGTGGAAACGGCGCCAGCGGAACTTCCACGATTGGCGATCAACAATTCAATACCTTGGTGCAGTATTATGAAAAATTGACGGACGATTTTATCGCAAAAAAGCAATACAAAAAAGCAGCGTACATTCAATTGCGATTGTTGCAAAATCCATATCGCGCAGCCAATATTTTAAAGGACGGACATTTATACAATGAAGCTGCACACGTGTTTTTAAAACGATGTCATCGTAAGGAAGATGCAGCCGAATGTTACGAGTTGGCGCGTTCGTATACGAAATCCATCAAGCTGTATAAAGAGTTGGAAATGAATGAAAAAGTAGGCGATTTATACAGAAAAATGGATGATACAAACAAAGCACATCAGCATTATCAAATTGTGGTAGACAAGTACACAAACAACTATCAATATGTAAAAGCATCGTTGCTCTATCGCAAAAAAATGGACAATATTCCCGCGGCAAATGAATTGTTGCTCAAAGGTTGGACCGACAATAAAGATGCTGTGAATTGCGCCAATAATTACTTTGCCAATTTCAAAGACAAAGCCGCACTCGAAAAAGCACTCCAAGAATTCAAAGCGAAAAGAGTCGATTCTAAAAAGGAACGTAACTTTCTGAAAGCAATCGCACTAGAATACAATAAAGACATCGCGCCGAAAGACGACATTCAACTCATAGCGTATGAATTGATTTCTAAAAATCATCACAACGAAGAAATGATGTCTTTATTAAAGCATTTTGTCAACGATGATACACAATTGACTAAAGATGTGTTGCGTCATAAAATGAAGAAATAATTACATAAGTAACGTGAGTTCAACATAAGAAATCATTAAATTCCTCGTAATTGACTAAAAATAACTACTTGTTAGTTCGAGCGCAGTCGAGAAGACTAAGAAACTTGAATTTCAATTGAATCTCGACTGCGCTAGATTTGACACTTTCCGTAAGTTTTGATTATTAAATGTTTAATGAGGTATTTATATCGGACTCACGTTAAGTAGCTTTATTCATTCCGCAAAATCTTCACAACTCTATTATACATCACTTCCGATAAATTCCAGTTATAACCTAAAAAATTGGTGGTATTTGTAAACTGAATCACGACTGCATCGATATCTTCATGATATTTCGCAATACTCTGATAACCAGGAATCAATCCTGTGTGATCGTATACGTAAATAGAAGTGTAAATTTCCTGTTCTCCGTTTTGAAAAATACTTCCATCATTCAACGAGCGTAAAAACGTTCCGACATCTTGTGCTGTTGCAATCATAGATCCGTAGTCAGTGGTTTTCATATCTTTTTCAATGCCTACATAATAACCGCTCATCAAATCATTCATACTTATATCTTTTATAGAGCCAAAAGTATTATGCAAGCCAAGTGACGCTAAAAAAGTTTCTTTCATGTATTGAAATCTCGGCATTCCTGTCACTTTTTCAATCAACATTGAAATCAATAAATAATTGGTGTTAGAGTATTCGTAATCTGTATCAGGCGCGAAGTTTGCAGGCAAATCAAAAATCAATTCCAACACTTCTTGACTATTCTGAAAAGATTCGTTCCAAAAATTAGGTGTCTCGGTAAAGTTCGGAATGCCACTGCGATGTTGTACCAACATTTTCAGCGTAATTTGATCTGAATTTTCAATCCGATCTGCAAACTCAGGAAAATATTCTGCAAGCGTTCCGTCTAAAGACAACTTGTTACTAGCAACCAACTTGGCAATCGAAACGGCATTATACAACTTGCTAATACTAGCAATTTTGAACAACGCATTTGGTTTCGCAGGAATTTGTTGCTCCGTATTGTGCCAACCTGCCGTATACCAAGCGGGCGCTTTTCCTTTTTGATCCACATATACGATAATTCCGTCAAAACCATAATCTGCAGCTTTGTTTACTTGTGCTTGTATCGTATCTGGCAAAGGTTTGATCCAAGCGGTGACAATTGGCCAAGGTACAAACCAAAGGGAAATTGATGTTCCAACTAACAGAAGGATTCGTATAATGAGAAGTTTCTTATTTTTCATGAGCTGTTATTTGATGATTGATGTATACTGTTCGTTTTTTGATGTGATGAAAACTGTCTACCAGAAAAATAAGAAATATCTCAGGTTCAGTTGAAAAGTTCATGCGAGTTATTCTTTTACGGTTTGAATCGTGGTTGCTTTTGGAGTATTTTTAAAATTCCAATTCAATCCAAAGAACGGACGAAGGATCGCAATTCTTCTGATCAGAAACTCATACATGATAAAGCATCCAACAAAAGTAATCACAGTGATGATGACAAACGCTACCAATGCTGGCAATTGATATGGTAAAATAAACATCGCTGCTAGATACAGTACAATCATATGAATAATGTACACGGGATACGCAGCTTTGCTCAAATAAGACAAGGTTTTGCACGGTTTGTTTAAATATCTATGGCAAAAACCAAATACGGCAAAAATCCAACAATTTGATTCAATAACAGTCAAATATCCAGGTCCTTCTGCTGCAAAAACCACAAATCGGATGGTGAACAAAACCGCTGCGATTCCCACATACAACCAGCGCCACTTCACTACGTTTTGCCAGAAAGTCTTGCCTGCATATATGAATAAGAATCCAAAAAAGAACGCTAATAATCCGAGGAAAAATCCGTGCCATGTTTCTGCATACATCGCAAATGGTTTGGGTTGTAAAAGCGTCACTTCTGCCACAAAAAATACATTTATCAATAATAATCCAATAGGATTGCGGAACAACTTTGTAAGCCACTTTTTAAATGTTCCTTCTGGGCGTTTTTTAAAGTATAAGAAAATTGGTAATAAAAGCACTACGTAACAAAATATATTCCCCAAGAACCATAAGTGTCCAAAGTGCGGATAATAATCCAACGCCAATTTGTAGTATTTCTGAAATACAAACATGTGCAACGGCGTAATGACCACAATTCCAAAAAGAAAAGGTACTAAAATACGCTTGGTGCGTTCGGTAAGCAATTGTGACCAATTACGCTTACGCATCGCAAAAAATAATCCCATGCCTGACACATAAAAAAGAATTGGAATACGCCATACATTCAGCATCGTCATGGGTTTCCATAAACCTTCGGAGAGTTCATCACTTCGGATAAATGCAATAAACATTGCCCAAGGTTGAAAAATGATCGCAATATGATAAATCAGCAATAAACCAATTGCAATCACACGGAGCCAATCTATATCGTATCTTCTGGTAACAGTTTTCATAATTCAGTGGTTTTATAAGGATGAGTTTAAAATGATGGATGCTTTATAAGTCTATTGTAACATCATTGCGATAACGGGACGCGCTTTTTCTACAGCGGTTAAATCTAGTGTAAATCCCATAGGTTTCAATTGCATGATGAGCATTTCGTAAATTGGTTTTACTTGCGAAAAATCGCCTAACACAGCTTCTCTAGCAGTCGCGCCAAAGTTGTTTTTTAAGGTTGTATCTGCATTGGCATCGATGAGCAATTGTACCATTTCAATACGTCCAAAAAATGCTGCGGTATGCAATGCGGTAGAACCGTCGTTATTTTTGAGTGATAAATCTACCTTTGCATTGAGTAAAGTTTTAGCGATTTCTGGTTTATTAAATGTGATCGCAGTCATTAAAGGCGTAGAACCTGCCATAGCTTCTTTTACATTCAAGTTGCTTCCTGCTTTGATATGTTGCTGTACGACGTCTAAATTATTCGCAAGAATTGCTGCGTGAATGTCCATTTTTGGAGCTTCAATAGTTGTGGTGTTACTTTTTTCGATAGCAGTTTTTTTGTGGGTGTCTTGTGCGCAAGAAGTCAACGAAGTAATAACAGCTACGATACAAATAAAGATTAATTTTGATACTAATTTCATGATGTTTTATTTTAAGAGTTGATATTTTGATTTTTGTTTCCACAAAGATGCGAGAAGTCGTGACGCATCAATAAACACGAATGTTTCAAGAAATATAAAGTTTGAAGAAGGAATATAAATTATGATGCAACGGTATAAATTATGACGCAAAACGGTGTTGCAACACATAAAATCAATCACAAAACAGAGAAGTTTCAAGAAATTGTATATATTCGTTTTTAATACCAAATAAACTTTACTATGCGGCTTTAGAAGCGAAGTTGCTTTGGTATCCTAGGACACTGTGAATGTTTTGCATAGCCTTAGCTACGGAAAATATACACAAGAAACTGGAATGCCAAATGAACGAGCTTATATGTTGCTTAGTAGAGTTTATTTGGTATAAGCTATAAAATCATGTCAAAAACTGCATTTACGGGTGACTTTTTAGAGAAAGCTAAGGCGATTGTTTTGGAACATATGTCCGATGAACAATTTGGAGTTTCTGAATTGGCGGAAGCAACCAATATGAGCAGATCGAATTTGCTGCGAAAAATAAAAAAGCAAACCGAGCTTTCTGCAAGTCAATTCATCCGTAACATCCGATTGAACCGAGGAAAAGAATTATTGGAAGAAACGGAATTAACGATTTCTGAAATTTCTTATGAAGTCGGATTTGGCAATACTTCCTATTTCATCAAATGTTTTAGAGAACTCTATGGTGTTCCGCCTGGCGAAATTCGAAAAGGTACAGTTGAAAAAGTGGAAGAAACTGTAGTTAGTGATGTAGAAACTGCTGTAGAAGCAACTTCTGCGCAGCACATTTTGGCAAAACATCAAAACAAAATCTTTATTGGATTTGCAACGATCATTATTCTCGCCGTTATTTTCTTTTGGAAGAATTCGACTAATGAAACACCTCAGACTGCAGGTTTGACAAAATCGATTGCCGTATTGCCTTTTAAAAATATGAGTAGCGATTCTACCAATTATTACTTTGTCAATGGTTTGATGGAATCGTCTTTAAACAATCTCCAAAAAGTAGAAGATTTACGCGTGATCAGTAGAACTTCGGTTGAAAAATATAGAAATACGACCAAAACCATTAAAGAAATTGCAGAAGAACTCAATGTAAATTACATCATAGAAGGCAGCGGACAAAAAATTGAGGATGAGGTTTTACTAAACATTCAACTGATTGATGCGACAAACGACACGCCAATTTGGTCAGAGCAGTATAATCATAAACTTGTCAATATATTTTCGTTGCAAAACACGGTTGCCAAGAAAATAGTCATAGCTATTCAAGCAACCGTAACGCCAGAAGAATTGGCGCAAATCAACAAAAAACCAACTGATAATGTAGAAGCCTATGACTATTATTTGCGTGGTTTAGATACGCCGTTAGAAGGTCGCTCACGCGAAGAATTGTTCAAAGCGATTCCGTTATTTGAAAAAGCCATTGAGTTGGATTCAAAATTTGCCTTGGCGTATGCGCAATTGGCATTTACCTATTTCCATTTAGACATTTATCAAATTGAAAAACAATATACCAATCAGATCAATGAAAATGCTGACAAAGCTTTGTTGCACGATCCGAAACTATCCGAAAGTCTGATTGCAAAAGCACTGTATTACATCAATAATAAAGAAATCAATCTTGCGGTGCCACATTTAGAAAAAGCGCTGGAATACAATCCGAATGCTGCTCCTGTCGTATTAATTCTGTGTGATTTGTATGCGAGAGCCATTCCCAACACTGCGAAATATTTAAAATATGCTTTAAAAGGTATTCAACTAAATATTCAAGCGAATGATGCAGTAGCGAAAAGTTTTATCTATTTAAATCTAGCGAATTCACTCATTCAAAGCGGATTTGTGGAAGAAGCAGATACATATATCAAGTTGGCAGGCGAGTACAATCCGGATAATCCGTTTGTGCCATATTTGCGAATCTTTATCAAGTATGCGCAACACAAAGACATTCAAAAAAGTACACAACAATTGATCACGGAGTGGAAAAAAGACACGCTTAGAATTGATCTCCTACAAGAAATTGGAAAATTATATTACTATCAAGAAGATTACGAAAACGCTCATAATTATTATTCAAAATACGCAGCAATACTTGGCGATACGAAAGTAGATCGCTTTCCACAAGAAAATTTAAAAATTGCAATTACCTATCAAAAACTGGGCTTTGCGGAACAGGCAAACGAATTCATAGAGAAATACTATAGCTATTGCGAAAACGATACTTCTATTTACAAATCAGCCAGTGTCGCCATGCGCTATTTATACGAAGGAAATAAAGATGCTGCCATTGAAAAAATGAAAGAATTTGCTACTCAAGATAATTTTCAATATTGGATGGTATTATTTTGGGAAGAAGATCCCATGTTGAAAGATTTACAGTCGCACCCTGAATACAAAGCAACATTTCAAAAAATTAAAGACCGATTTTGGGACAATCATGGGCAAATTGAGAAGATGTTGGTGGATAGTGGGTTGTTGTGAGTTTTTAGTATTGAGTATTGAGATGTTAGTATTGAGAATGTTTCAATTGTCATTCCTGCGGAGGCAGGAATCCATTCTTTTTCAAAGTAGATTCAGGTTAAGTGTAGAATTGTACATCAAAGCTGTTCTCGATACATTTTTATCTTCGCTCCGCTCTATAAAAACACTCGAACTGACGTTTAGTATAATCTTATATGCACGAGCGTTATTACGAGTGTCCTGAACTTGATTCAGGATCTATTGGAGAAGTACTTCGAAGCGTCATTACGAGGAGCGATAGCGACGCGGTAATCTGTTTATCGTATAAAGCATTTGCTATTTGAAGTAACAGATTGCCACAAGTTTTTCGAAAACTTTCGCAATGACGTATCAAAGTAATCAAGAATTATAAATCAAAGCCGCATTCATCTTTGAAACAAACATTGATACATTTTCAAATTATCAAATTAACACATTAAAAAAAGCGACTCCAAAAAGTCGCTTTTTCAAAAATCTTATCTTCTTCGCATCTGTTGACGGTTGCCATAATGCTGTCTTGGAGCGTTTGCAGCGCGTTTCATTTGCTGCTCCATCATTTTAATTTGTTCCGTGAGCATTCCGCGTTTATCGAGTGCTTTCGCTTCTTTCATTAAATTCTTCGCTTCGTTCTTACGATTCTTCTGCGCAGCGATTCCCGCTAAGGTCATTTTTACCATCGCCATATCGTGCGACATGCTTAAGCCTAGTTTTTCAGCTTTTTTAAGATGTTTCTCAGCTTCTGTCAAATTGCTCTGCGATGCCATGATTCCATGCAAATAATAGTAATATCCTTGTTGCTTTTTTGTCAACGCTGTCGCTGGATTCTTGATGCGACCTAACAAACGTTTCGCGCCATCAAAATCTTGCTTACGTAGTTTTAAAAACGACAATAAGATAAATTCGTTCTTAAAATACAATAAGATGAAAATGGCAGCGAGGAGAATCAAAAAGATTCCGTTTCCGATATAACTTTCAGAAAACTGGTAAACTGCGTAGGCAAAAATTCCTGCCGCTATAATGAGTTTAATATTTTTATTGAACATAAATCAGTATATATTTGTAGAGGTTGCAAATGTATAAAAAACAATCGAAAATATTTTTTAAAATGTATTTGTTAAAGTAAAAACTCTTTGTATATTTGCGCCGCACTTTTAGAAAGGAATCTCGCGTGCAATTACAATTATTTTCAAGAGAAATTAAAGATATTTACAATAATGAAAAGAACATTTCAACCATCAAAAAGAAAAAGAAGAAACAAGCACGGTTTCAGAGAGAGAATGGCTTCTGTAAACGGTAGAAAAGTGCTTGCTCGTAGAAGAGCTAAAGGAAGAAAGAAATTATCTGTGTCATCTGAATTGAGACATAAGAAATAATGATATAGTAGTAATATAGATAAGGTGTTGTTTTTTATAAGCGACACCTTTTTTTGTACCCAAATGTTTTTTTATTTTTACGCAACACAACACACAACAAACTAATGCCAAAAAGAGAAGACTTAAATTCAATTTTAATTATTGGATCAGGACCAATTGTAATTGGTCAAGCTTGTGAGTTCGATTACTCAGGATCGCAAGCATTACGCTCACTTAGAGAAGACGGAATTGAAACCATCTTAATCAATTCAAACCCTGCAACCATCATGACCGATCCTTCTATGGCGGATCATGTATATTTAAAACCCCTAAATACGCGATCGATTATTGAAGTGTTGAAAAAGCACCCAAATGTGGACGCCGTACTTCCAACCATGGGAGGACAAACTGCCTTAAACCTTTGTATTGAAGCGGATGAAAAAGGAATTTGGGAAGATTTTGGAGTGAAACTCATCGGAGTAGATATTGAAGCGATCAATATTACGGAAGATCGTGAAAAGTTTAGAGAACTCATGGGACAAATTGGTGTCGGAATGGCGCCGCAAGCCACCGCAACTTCATTCTTAAAAGGAAAAGAAATTGCACAAGAGTTTGGGTTCCCGTTAGTGATTAGAGCTTCGTATACCTTGGGTGGAGCAGGAGCTTCTATTGTATACGATCCAGCAGATTTTGACGAGTTATTACGTCGCGGATTGGAAGCATCGCCGATTCACGAAGTGATGATCGACAAAGCGATGATGGGTTGGAAAGAATACGAATTAGAGTTGTTACGTGATAAGAATGACAACGTAGTCATTATCTGTTCAATTGAAAATATGGACCCAATGGGAATCCACACAGGAGATTCAATTACGGTAGCACCAGCGATGACCTTATCAGATCGCACTTATCAAAAAATGCGTGATATGGCGATCTTAATGATGCGTAGTATCGGAGATTTTGAAGGTGGATGTAATGTACAATTTGCGGTAAGTCCAGACGATAAAGAAGATATTATTGCTATTGAGATCAATCCGCGTGTATCGCGTTCTTCTGCCTTAGCAAGTAAAGCGACAGGGTATCCGATTGCAAAAATTGCAGCAAAATTAGCGATTGGGTATTCGTTAGACGAATTAGATAACCAAATTACGAAATCGACTTCGGCATTATTTGAGCCAACCTTAGATTATGTAATTGTAAAAATACCACGTTGGAACTTTGACAAATTCGAAGGTTCTGATCGTACATTAGGCTTACAAATGAAAGCTGTTGGTGAAGTAATGGGAATTGGACGTTCGTTCCAAGAAGCTTTACATAAAGCCACACAGTCACTGGAAATCAAGCGTAATGGTTTGGGTGCTGATGGAAAAGGCTACAAAGAATACGACAAAATCATCAGCAAATTAACGAATGCTTCTTGGGATAGAGTTTTTGTGATTTATGATGCGATTCAGATGGGAATTCCACTCAGTAGAATCTACGAAATCACGAAGATTGACATGTGGTTCTTGAAGCAATATGAAGAGTTGTACAATCTTGAAAAAGAAATCTCCTCACATAATACGGTTGATACGATCACAAAAGATTTACTGCTAGAAGCAAAACAAAAAGGATTTGCAGATCGCCAAATCGCACATATGTTAGGTTGTTGGGAAAGTCAAGTGTACAACAAACGTGAAGAATTAGGCATCAAGCGTGTGTATAAATTGGTAGATACCTGTGCGGCAGAATTTACGGCGAAAACACCATACTATTATTCAACGTTTGAAGCGGAGATTGAAACTGCAGATGGAAATCGTTATGTACATAATGAAAGTATCGTTTCTGATCGTAAAAAAATTGTTGTGCTAGGTTCTGGACCAAACCGAATTGGACAAGGAATTGAGTTTGATTACTGTTGTGTGCATGGAGTGTTAGCTGCGGCGGAATGTGGGTACGAAACCATTATGATCAACTGTAATCCTGAAACCGTTTCGACCGATTTTGATACGGCAGATAAATTATATTTTGAACCAGTTTTCTGGGAACATATTTACGACATCATTCGCCATGAAAAGCCAGAAGGTGTCATTGTGCAGTTAGGAGGACAAACGGCGTTGAAGCTAGCAGAAAAGTTAGATCGTTACGGAATCAAAATCTTAGGAACTACTTTCCAATCGTTAGATTTAGCGGAAGACAGAGGAAGTTTCTCAACCTTATTAAAAGAAAACAACATTCCATATCCAGAATTTGGAGTAGCAGAAAATGCAGATCAAGCGTTGGCATTAGCTGATGAATTGAATTTCCCAATCTTAGTCCGTCCTTCGTATGTATTAGGAGGACAAGGAATGAAGATTGTGATCAACAAGCAAGAATTGGAGGAAACCGTAGTAGATTTATTGCGTAAAATTCCAAACAACAAACTCTTACTCGATCACTATTTAGATGGCGCTATAGAAGCAGAAGCAGACGCGATTTGCGATGGTGAAAACGTATATATCATCGGAATCATGGAGCATATTGAACCGTGCGGAATTCACTCTGGAGATTCCAATGCAACCTTGCCACCATTTAACTTAGGTGAGTTTGTGATGCAGCAAATCAAAGATCACACAAAAAAGATTGCTTTAGCCTTAAATACCGTCGGATTGATCAACATTCAGTTCGCTATTAAAGATGATATGGTATACATCATTGAAGCTAATCCAAGAGCTTCTAGAACGGTTCCTTTTATCGCAAAAGCCTACAAAGAACCGTATGTAAACTATGCTACTAAAGTGATGTTAGGTCATAAAAAAGTAACGGACTTTGATTTTAATCCGCGATTAGAAGGATACGCCATCAAACAACCAGTTTTCTCATTCAACAAATTCCCGAATGTGAACAAGCGTTTAGGGCCAGAAATGAAGAGTACTGGAGAAAGCATCTTATTCATTGATAGCTTAAAAGATGACGACTTCTATAACTTATATTCGCGTAGAAAAATGTATTTGAGTAAGTAGTATTTCGACTCGGCTCAATGTAGCGAGTTACTCAAATCAAATTCATATAAAAAATGCTTCCATAAAACTTAGCGGTTTTTTGGGAGCATTTTTCTTTTTACTGGAAAAAAATTGGTCTTTAAGGAAACCCGTAAGGAAAATAAAAATTAACTTCTTAATATTGTAAGAAATAACATGATTACGATTTAAATTTCTTATCTTTATAATGTTTGTAGTTTTTATACTATCTATGGTATCACTAGCTGATATAAATAAAAGAATTTATAAATAAATCGTAAAAAAGTTATTTATATAAAGATCTAAAAAAACCAATTAAATAAATAACCAATTATGAAAAACAAAACGATAAAAAACATGGTAGTAAAAAGTTTTGCATTACTTATGTTGTTTGTGAGTGTAAATTCTTGCGAAAAAGAATCTACAGATCGTGAAGAGCAAAATACTATAGATTTTAGTGACTTTGAAATAGATTTAAGCAAATCATCTTTTGGAAAAGAAATTAAAGTATTTGATTATAAAGATAAAAAGGACTTAATTCATAAAATTGAAAAATCAATGCATCAAATCATCTCTGAATCCAATGATTTAATCAAGGATTCTGAGACTACAGATGTTATACTTGACATCACTTTTTCGGGCGGAAAAGCATTTATTTCCAGTATTATTGAGTTTAATTCAGATACAAATACTGTAATAAGTGCAAATTATTTTGATCAAAAAACAAATGCTTATCAAAAAAGTGTACCTGGCGATTCAGATAATCTTGATTTTGCGAGATGTCCTGAAGGATATACGCAGTTAGCTTCTTGTGGTAACTTAAGCAATCCGCAAAGATGTGTTTCAAATGCTGTAGCAAGTTATCTAACAGCAGAAATCAGTAATATTGGCGATTGCGCAGATGTTCGAGTTCAAGTAGGGACCTTTACTACACGAGTTTGTGGAAAAACTTGTTAAAATTCTATACAATTTATAAACAAATCAGATTAAAAATGCTTCTTTAAAATCTAACGGTTTTTTGGGAGTTTTTCTTATTTATGGAATATTTAGTGGATGTTTTACATATTTAAAATATAATTTGCTTCCTATTTTATTTTAAGAGAAATCATATTTAACTTAGGTTAAATTCAGTGGGAAAAAGAGCATAATTCCTTCAATGGTATATTTGTTTTTTATGTAGGGAAAATTTAAATTTGTAGTCCTGTAGCGAACAATGAAAAATTCATTAAAGTAGCTATACCAAACTCAAAAGATTTCTGAATTATAATATACTCGCATAAATTAGGTTTTAAGCCAACCTAATAAAGCCTCAATTTCACTATATAATTTTTGTTGAACAAGAATTATATGAGAATATAATCTTTGAATATTAACTACTAATGAATAGTAAGTATATTATTGGAATTGCTATTGCTGTACTAGTACTCACTGCCAATCAACTCTTTATACAATACTCGCTTTCTCAAAAGAAATACGATGCCCAAAAAATTAATATTGCAGGGAAACAACGTATGTTGAGTCAAAAAATTGATGCAGAGTTTTATAAAATCTACCACGAAGGCAATTCCACAGAAGAATTAGATAAAACCTTCCAAGAATGGGAAACTGCGCATCAGTATTTGCTTCAAGAGGAAATAAATAGTAAAAATGATAACGCTATTAAAGGACAGATAAAAAAATCGCTTGAAGCCTTAAATCCCATGTTTGCCTTTATCAAGCAACAGAAACAATATTTGGGAAATGCAGCTATAAATCTCACTGATATCTCAAAAAATCAGCAAGTATTTCTAAAAAAAATGGATGACATTGTAAAATTGTATGAAAATGATTCGGATAAAAAATTAAGCAGTATAGTCATGATAGAATACAGTCTTTACTTTTTATCCTTACTGATTATTATTTTGGAAGTCATTTACATCTATGTTCCTATTGAAAAGCTACTCAAAAACGCAAATAAAGAAATCAGCGATAAGAATGCGGAACTGAAATCAGTCATTGCAGAAGTTCATAAAAAGAATGAAGAACTAGAAGAAATTACATACATTACTTCCCATGATTTACAAGAACCATTACGTACGATCAATAGTCTTATCAATGTATTTAAAACAAAATATTCGGCTAGTTTTGATGCAACAGGGATCAAAATGATGGAGTTTTTAGATGGAGCAACGATTCGGATGCAACAACTGATCAAGGATTTGTTAGAATATTCCATTATTGGCAAAGACCAATCAAAAATTACTGTGGATTGCAATCGGGTTATGCAGGATATTGTAAAAGACTTATTTGTGAAAATCGAACAAACCAATGCGACTATCAATTGGTCTAAACTACCAACAATTATAGGCTTTCCCGCTGAAATTAGATTGTTGTTTCAGAATCTTATTTCCAATGCCTTAAAATTTCAGAAAGAAGGTGTCAATCCGCATGTGACCATACAATCCGCTGAACATGACAATCATTGGGAATTTAGCGTTTCAGACAACGGAATTGGCATGGAAGAAAAGCATTTGGACAAGATATTTTCCATATTTCAACGGCTTCATTCCAAAGATACCTATGAAGGAACTGGAATTGGACTTGCACATTGTACAAAAATTGTAGATATTCATGGAGGTAAAATTTGGGTGACATCCGAACTGGGAAAAGGAAGCACTTTTTATTTTACTATAGAAAAACGTACTCATGAAATTGATGAATAACATGGAGAAAAAATTAAACTGCGTACTTCTTGTAGACGATGATGAAGCAACAAATTTTATACACAAAATGATCATAAAAGATCACGGGTGTTGCGAAAATATCGTTTTTAGAACCGATGGCGAAAAAGCACTAGACTATTTACATAGTGATGACAAACAAAATATGCCCATACCCGATATCATTTTTTTAGATATCAATATGCCACGATTGAATGGATGGGAATTTTTGGAACAATATAAAAACTTGCAAGAAGATCAACGTGCTAAAATCGTCGTGATCATGTTGACAACTTCGCTCAACAAGTTTGACAAGGAAAAAGCGGAAGGGATAGAATTTGTAGCTGAATACAGAAACAAACCACTGAATTCTAATGTGCTGGATGAAATTATTGCGAAGTATTTTGATAAATAATTCTTGTTGTAAATTATCTAGAAAGAATCACTGTGTTATGATGATTTCTACAAACTTCTGTCAAAACCTATGCTACAAACCATTCGAATTATAGTATTATTTATCTTTTTCTTGTCAATGTCTATCACAGTACAAGCTCAAGAACAACCTTTTAAAATCGCTACACCAGCTTCGGTAGGAATGTCAAATGATAGCCTGCAAACGATGAATGCGTATTTTCATAATTTGGTAGATGAACAACAGTTAGCAGGCATTCAAACAGCAATTATTCGCGAAGGAAAACTGTTGCATTTTGATAGTTATGGCTATGCGAATATAGAAGAAAATACAAAACTTGATGAACATAGTATTTTCCGAATCTTCTCTATGACAAAACCAATTGTCT
Organism: Bacteroidota bacterium; assembly: GCA_039026955.1. Taxonomy (GTDB): domain Bacteria; phylum Bacteroidota; class Bacteroidia; order Flavobacteriales; family Flavobacteriaceae; genus Kordia. The sequence continues at coordinate 4,064 of JBCCLH010000065.1, read as the reverse complement.
CTGTCGCTTTGATGCAACTACATGAACAAGGAAAGTTCAAACTCAATGATCCACTGCACAAATATCTTCCTGAGTTCAAGAACATGCAGATTTACACAGATTCCATGTTGATTGCAGCCAAAAATCCCATTCGAATCATAGATCTATTGCGTCATACTTCTGGATTGAGTTATGGTAGAACCCAACATCAAGCATTGAATCAATTATACGCGGAGGCAAATCTGTATGCTTCAGTAAACAATAAAGAATTTGCGCAAAAAGTCAGCAAACTTCCGTTATCTTTTGAACCGGGAACTGATTGGCAATATGGACTTTCGACCAATATTTGCGGTTATTTGGTAGAAGTGCTCTCAGGAAAATCCTTAGATATGTATCTAAAAGAGCATATTTTACAACCACTTGGAATGAACAACACGCATTTCCAAGTATCCAAAGAAAAAATACCACACTTTACTGTTGGATATCGCTGGCAAGAAGGAACTGGATTGTATGTCTCAGAAAGTCAACACGATAATCGCTACACCAGAAATGTAACTTTGTTCAATGGCGGCGGCGGATTGGTCTCAACAACCTACGATTATTTAAAATTCTGCCAAATGATTTTGAACAAAGGAATCTTCAATAATCATAGAATTTTAAAAGAAGAAACAATCGCACTCATGCTCAAAAATCATCTGCAAGAAGTGCGACCATACCAAGAACGCTTCCGACTTCCGTATGGAGAATATGGTTTTGGATTAGGCTTTGCAATCCGAGGTAGTAATTCAGATAATTTAGAAAATGTATTCGGTTGGGGCGGCGCTGTAGGAACGTATTTCAAGATTGACACCGATCATGACATGGCGTATGTGATGATGATTCAACTATCTCCGTACAGGCATTTGGGATTGCGTGAGTTGATTCAGAATTATATTGCTGCTGCGATTATGGAGTAAAACCAAGGATTTTTTTAAGCTTTTTTTGTTTTTATTATTGTTATTTCTGCTTAAGTAATAAATAATTTCTACCTCAAATTCACTAATTGTTTTTAGGATTTACGGGAAACCACATTGTGTATGTGTAATCTTTATTTTACATTTAAAGAAAACATTTTGTGCGTGCTATTTTTCTAAGCACAAATTAACATACTACAACTTATGGAATCATTAAATATTCTTCACTTATCAGATATTCATTTTGGAAACTTTAAATACCGTAATCCTGCAACTTTGGCTTTAAGAATAGTCAATAGCTTAAATGATGATGCTAAGAAAGTAGATATAATTATTGTTAGCGGAGATATATTTGATGGTAGAAGTAAGACATTAAAAAAAGATGAAGATAATGCAATTGATTTCTTCAAATTATTAATAGATAAACTTAAATCTAAAGAAATATGTTCAAAAAGGTTTGATGAAAAATCTGTTCTTTTTGTCCCCGGGAATCATGATTTAATCAGAGATGAAGATGGAGAAAAGCAATACAAAAAATACGATTCTTTTATTAAACGGTTTTATGGTCGAAAAAAAATAAAGAATAGAATTATAGTAGATGAATATAATTTTATTTATGACTTTCCTGATAAAAAAATAGCAATTTTAGGTTTTAATTCCTGCAGAATTGAAGCAGATAGAGAAAAAGAAGAAGATTTAAAATGGATCAATGAAATAGATCTTACTTCATTTAAAGATCAAGAGAAAATAAAGTCTTCCATACGAAAATTCAAAGAACAACAATTTACGTGGGACGATTTTGGATATATTGATTCAGTAGAGTTGGATAATGTTTTTGAGAAATTAACTAAAGAAATACCAACTTATACAGATTACAACCTAATAGCAACTTTTCATCATCATTTCTATCCTTTTCCTGAAAGACAAGAAAAAAAACCTGATAGCAGTTTTATAAGGAATTATACAGAGGTTTTGGATCAGTTTCAACGATTTAATATAAAATTAGTATTGCATGGGCATAAACATACTCCAGTTCAACGCGCAATAACAGATAAAAAGTATTTTGACAACCCTAATTCAATTATCTATGTATTAGCTGCGGGCAGCATAGGCTGTAAAGGTGTAGATAATTTATCTTTCCACTGGTTAAAAATATTTGATAAAAATAACCCACAATTATTAAGTGGTATAAAATATGACTTTAAAGGTGAAGAGGAAGGCGATAAAAAAAATATCCAACTACCTCCTAAAGCAAATGAAAAGGAGTTAAGTGCCTCTAGGTTGAAAGTTATATTACAAAACCAATTACCCAGATTATTTGGAGAATATCAAGAGTTGACAGATAATTTTGAGCAAATTCTTCAAGATAGTGACGCTGATAAAATAATTGAAATTATAGGTAGCTTGTTAACTGTATTCCCTGAAATTGATAAATCATTACGAAGAGAACCACTAAAAATATATTTGATTTTATTAGCGATTAATTATAGAGTAATATTACTAAAAAGTATATATGAATCTGCCAATGAAAACTTCTCAGAGTTACTTATTAAAATAGAAGAAGAAATAACTAAAAAAATAAAGAATAGCGGATATTCTACAAAACTTTTAGACTTCTTAAAAGCTACGTCTAATGAAAAACTAGAGGGGTTTTATGCTTTTATTATAAAGAATGTTACGGTAAAGCAAAAAGGTCATGGAGCATTTGTATCTGTATCCGTATTCTTAACAGATTTATTTTTGAATATTAGTCGATATGGAGAATATTATTTTACCAAAGAGAAATTAAATTTAAAAATTAATATAAAGCTAAAAGATGGAAAGTTTTACACAGAACTTCCAAATAATTCTATTCAAGTAAGAAGTGATATTGATAGAAGAGCAATTTATCTGGAATTTAAGTGTAAGGACCCTACAGTACATAAAATTGCAGTATTGATTGTTAAAGATTTTGAAATGCGATTGAGCAAGTTTGAAGAAAGTCTAAAAACTATCAATCTAAAATTATATTATATATCACCTAAGGTTGTTCCTGTAAATTATGAATTAGAAAACTTTCATTTTGATGCTTATATTCCAACATTGTTACCGCTACTCACAGGTGATAATTTATATAGTCAAAAAGAAGTTTTTATAAGAGAACTGGTTCAAAATGCTATAGATGCTACTTTACTTAGAAAAAAATTAGAACCTGAATCATCATTTAGTACTGACATAGAAATTACATTTGGAGAAACAACCAGAAATAGAAAGAAAACTAAATATTTTAAAATTTTAGATAGAGGCGTTGGAATGTCCAAATTTACCATTGAAAGGTACTTTACAAGTATTGGTAGAAGCTTTTATGTATCTGAGGAATTCAAGGAATTAAAAGAAGATAATAAAATTACATATAATGCCATTAGTAATTTTGGAATTGGTTTTTTATCCTCTTTTATGGTAGCCACAGAAGTGAATGTAAAAACTAAAAATATAATAGATAAAACTAGTTTAGAAATAGACATACCAAATTATGAAGGATGTTTCTTTATAAATAAAATTGAGCTACAAGAATATGGAACAGAAATAACGCTATATGAAGATAATAGAAGTCATTTTGACTTTAATAAGTTTGAAACATATATAAAGCATGTTTTCCAAGGATTGCCTTTAAATGTAGTTGTGAATGGTAAGAAGAGATTTAAGATTGAATCATATAAACAACAGCGATTACTACTTGAATCTTTAAAAAATAATGAGTTGATCTTTTACATTCCTTTTTCCGAAGAAAACAAGTGTCCCGTAGAGATGACCTATGAAGAATTGAAAACCATGTCTATAGAAGATTTTGAGAAATTTGGAATTTCATTTAATTTCACAAAAATAGCAGAAAATATCCATTTTCATTATGAGAATTTAATTGCATTAAATCAAGGATTATTGATATTAAAACCTTATGTACCATTTGAACTTTTTAATAATATTTTTCAACCAAAGATTTGTATAAATTTTCCAAGCTCTTTTATACAATTAGATGTCGCTAGGGAAAATATAAGTCATAAAAAAAGTGATGTAAATTTATACAAATCTTTGGTTGAAAAATATTATTAAAAAGTTCAAATGGTACATAAGGTTTTAATATCAATAATCCTT
>JBCCLH010000064.1:0-26116 GCA_039026955.1 Bacteroidota bacterium | reverse complement strand
TAACGAATCCACAAATCAACCAACAAAGAAGTTTAAAAGTTTATAGGTTTATAAGTTTATACTTTGAAACAAAAATAGAGTCACATAACAACCGATAACGAAGCGCAGCGACCAACCCACAACAAACGAAATAAATATAAAATGTAAAACTGCAAAATGTAAAATGAAAAAATAGTTTTGCTGACAACTGACAACTAACAACTGACATACCACCTACTTCTTCCTTTTCTCCCGAAGCTTCAAATATTCATTGATTACAGACTTCCTTCCCACAGTCTTCGTAATAATATCTTTTTCCAAATCCCAACCACGTGCTGGCGAGTATTCTCTTCCGTACCAAATGATTTGTAAATGCAAGTCGTTCCATTTTTCTTTTGGGAATAAACGTTTGGCGTCTCTTTCAGTTTGTACTACATTTTTTCCATTCGATAAATTCCAACGATACATGAGTCTGTGAATGTGCGTATCTACTGGAAATGCAGGAATTCCAAATGCTTGACTGATAACTACACTCGCCGTTTTATGTCCTACCGCAGGCAGTTCCTCCAGTTCTTCTAGTGTTTTGGGCACTTTTCCATCGTGTTTGTCAATTAAGATTTGTGACAATCCGTGGATACCTTTCGATTTCATTGGTGATAAGCCCACAGGCTTGATGATTTCTCGGATTTCTTCTACTGAAAGTTTGATCATATCATACGGATTATCAGCGCGTTCAAACAGTAATGGCGTGATTTGATTGACACGTACATCCGTACTTTGTGCAGACATCAATACAGCAATTAATAACGTATACGGATCGGTATGATCGAGTGGAACAGGAATTTCAGGATAATAACTTTCTAATGTATCAATTACAAACTGAACCTTTTCTTGTTTAGTCATTTTTCAGTATTTTTGAACAAAAATAACACAATACCATAAATCATTTGAATTTACAGCGATAAAATACCTTTTTTCTATTTCGTTGTTGCTTCAAATGAATGGTACCTAAAAAACTAAAATAGCTATGAATACATTAAAAAGTGGAGACAAAGTACCTAATTTTACGGTGAATGATCAAGATGGAAATCCAGTTTCATTGACGGATTATGCAGGAAAAAAATTAGTCGTTTTCTTTTATCCAAAAGCAAGTACGCCAGGTTGTACGGCGGAAGCTTGTAACTTAAGAGACAATTATGCAGAATTACAAAGCAAAGGTTATGAATTGTTAGGCGTAAGTGCCGATTCTGAAAAAAAACAAACCAATTTTAAAAATAAATACGAATTTCCTTTCCCATTATTAGCCGACGAAAACAAAGAAGTAATTGAAGCGTTTGGTGTTTGGGGCGAGAAGAAATTTATGGGAAAAATCTATGATGGAATTCACCGTAAAACCTTCTTAGTCAACGGAGAAGGAGTTGTGGATCATGTGATTGATAAGGTGAAAACGAAGGACCATGCGGCTCAGATTTTGGAGTTGGTGGGTTGATTTTTTGTTGATTTGTCAATTCGTCGATTTGTTTATTTGATGATTTGAAATTCAATTTGTTAGATCGAGTGCAGTTGAGAGCTTCTTGGAGATTCTTGGTTTCATAGAACTTCTCGATACTAAATTTCTACGAAATTTCACTCGAAGTGACGTTTTAGATATACGAACAGATTCTACAAGATTGTGGAATCTGTTTTTATTTGAAGATTCTATGAAATACTAATCGTCTGTTCGAGTGGCGAATCTTTGATTCGTTGTATCGAGAACTGCTTGGTAAGTATTTGTTTCAAAGTACTTCTTGATAGGTGCTGAAACGAGTTCAGGATACTCGAAGTGACGTTTTTAAATATATAAGCAGACTTTACATTGGATGTAAAGTCTGTTTTTTTATTCTTTGATTCGTCTTTGCGAGAATTTTTATTGAGCCTAAGCGAAATGAAAAATCGTGGCAATCTGTTGGTTTTGAAGACTAATTGTGCTTTGATTGAAGCGGATTACTTCGTCATGCTTCCTCGTAATGACGTATCAAACTTTACTTCAATGAAATATAATCCAACTCCAACTGAAAGGCTTCTTTCTTTTTATTTGCGATGAGAAAACCGAGTTCTTCGATGTAGTTGGCGGAAAAGTTTCCAATGTTTAATCTGCGACCGCGGAAAGTTGGATATAAACTATTTAATGGAATTTCAATTGTTTCCCAATCTCCGGAAGTTTTGAAGTTTGTAGTGTAGGTGTAGTAATCTGCTGAATTTCGTTTGAGTCGGAATTTGTATTGCTTTCCGTCTCCTTTCAGGCGAATGACTACGGTTGTTTTTCCTGTAATGTCTATATTTCCTATTGCATAACGAAGTGAACAGAATCCGCCGTTATTTTCAAGCGAAACGTTTCCTTCAAAGAGTCCATTGCCTTGTCCATTCAAGCTAAATTTACTTTGTGAGATTCCGCCCATCACACCATCATTTACTACATACCAATTAGACAGTTTGCTTGTTTTAGAAAAATCGAATAGTGTCATGGTTTGTGCAATAAAAATTGGAATTAAGAGTAGTAAGAGACGATTCATAAGTTTGATCAGCGATAATTCTTCACGAAAGTGACATTAAAAAAAGCTCCCAAAAAGGAGCTTCGTATATTATTTGTTTTCGATTAATTCGCTTTTGCCTTGCTGCAAATAACCGAATAATTTTTTCTCTTTTATAAGTTTTGCAACACCATCTGGTAACATTTCTTCCCAGCCTTCTTCGTTGTCTGCAATCATTTTGAGCACTTTTCTTGAGAAAATATCAAGAATGTTATTATCAAAATCGAAGATGTCCACTACTTTTCCATTGTATTTAAAGAACTTGTACAATTCCTTCATACGTGGATGTACTTTTAAGTTGTTGCTGTTCACCAATTCGCCTGTTTCTTTGCGTTTCATTGGATATAAGTACACTTTTAAGTCTCTGTAGAATAATTTACCAAAGGCTTCTAGAATTCCACCACTTACGTGACGATAGTATTTTTCATCAAAGATGTCGACTAAGTTGTTGACGCCCATCGTCAATGCCATACGCTCTTTGGAATAGTTAGAGAAGTATTCCACCAAGCGATAGTATTCTTTAAAATTGGAAATCATCACCGTTTGCCCAAGCGAACCGAGCAATTGTGCTCTGTCCATGAAATCTTGCTCGTCAATTTCTCCTTCTGCACGTAAGTTAGACAACGTAATTTCAAAGAGTACGACTGTCTTTTCTTCTTCTACTTTATTTTCACGAATAAAAATATCATACGACTTTTCAAACATGTCCATGTTCACCTTGGTTACAGGACGAAAACTTCCGCGAAGCGCTAAAATGTTCTTCTTGTAGAGCAAACGCGCTGGAAGAATGTTGTTTCCATCAGGACCAAAAATTACGGCTTCTGTCATGCCATTTTTCAATAGTTGCAAGCTCATCAAACGGTTGTCAACTTCGTCAAATTGTGGTCCCGAAAAGTTGATGGTATCAATTTCGATCTTATCTTTATCAATATGATCGTATAAACTTTTTAATAATTGTTTTGGATTGTCATATTTATAGAACGCACCAAAAATGAGGTTCACACCCATAATTCCCAGCGTTTCTTGTTGCAATTTGGCATCAATTTCGTGGAAACGTACGTGTAATACAATTTCGTTGTATTCTTGCGATGGATCAATTTGATATTTGATTCCCATCCAACCATGACCTTTGTATTTCTTGGCAAAATCGATCGTAGCGACCGTATTTGCAAAGCTAAAGAACATTTTATCCGGATGCTTATCACGCGTAATACGTGCCTCTATCAACGACATTTCGTGCGATAACATCTTTTTCAAACGCGCTTCTGTCACATAACGGCGATCGTTTTCAACACCATAAATCGCGTCACTAAAATCCTTATCATACGCACTCATGGCTTTCGCAATTGTCCCTGAAGCACCACCAGATCTGAAGAAATGACGTACCGTTTCTTGACCTGCACCAATTTCTGCAAATGTTCCGTAGATTTGACTGTTTAAGTTAATTCGTAGCGCTTTTGCTTTGAGAGAAAGTACATCTTCAATGTCCTGATCCCCTTTATAGACAATACCCATGTGAGAATAGAATTTGTTTTAATACAAAAATAAACATTCATTATTTTTTTTGAACCATATATTTAGGGTTTTTTGTTAAATAAACAGTTAAATTTGAAGAATCATCGGCAAAATGCACAGATATGAATGTAAAACTGTCTAATTCTTAACAAATTATCAAGTTTAATGATGCAGGTAACTTTTTTAGGTACAGGGACTTCGCTGGGAATTCCTATTGTTGGAAGTGAACATCCTGTTTGTTTGAGTGACGATCCGCGGGACAAACGTTTGCGAGTTTCTATTTTAATTACTTGGGAAAATGCTACGTATGTAATTGACTGCGGTCCCGATTTCCGTCAGCAAATGCTACATTCAGGTTGTACGTATATTGATGGCATTTTATTTACTCACGAACACGCTGATCATACGGCAGGATTGGATGATATCAGACCTTTTTATTTCCGCCAAGGCGCTATTGATTTTTATGCGCACAAACGTGTTTTTGAGCAATTGGAAAAGCGATTTGAGTATATTTTTACCAAAGAAAACAAATATCCTGGCGCGCCTGAAGTTATTCAGCATGAAGTGATCAATCATCAACCGTTTGAGTTGAAAGGTGTAGAAGTTACACCTATTGATGCGTTACATTATAAGTTACAAGTGTTTGGCTATCGCTTCAATAATTTTGCCTATTTGACCGATGTAAAAACCATTGAACAGGTAGAAAAAAATAAACTAAAGAATTTAAAAGTTTTGGTAATCAATGCGTTGCGAGTTCAGGAGCATATTTCACATTTTTCTTTGTCGGATGCGTTGGAGTTTATTGAAGAGATTCAGCCAGAACGCGCGTATTTGACACATATCAGTCATTTGTTAGGTTTTCATGCAGAAGTTTCCAAAGAATTGCCAGAAAACGTATTTTTGGCGTACGATACCCTAACGATTACAATTTAAAAAATTAGCATTGCAATGAAGAAGCGAATTTTATTATATACGATCATTTTTTTGGTGTTACTAGTCATGTATTTGTATGTGAGTTCTAACAAACAATACGAACAACAATCTACTAAAATAGAAGATTTACGTGGTACTATTGAAACCTTAAAGCAAGAAAATAAAGCGTATCAAGATTCTACAGAAACACTATTTAATGAAAATATAGACCTGCGTTATTTTTCATTGGAAAGTAATGGAGAAGCGTTGGAATATTTTGAAGGCACCGATATTGACACGGAAAACTTATCTCAGATTATTACCGATGCAATCTACGATCAAAATTCAGCTTCTGCCAACAATCCTTTAGTGCCGTTTGATGGTACTGGCGGAAAATTTATGTCTGTCGACAAAGTAAAAGTCATCAATCATAAATGGGTTTTGTGTAGCTTTACTGATGGTGATTTTTGGGGTGAAATGATCTTACGTTACGAAATCAATGGAAAAACCAAAGAATTGACTTTTGAGTTGGTGACGGAGGTTTTGTATCCGAAGTATGAAGGGTAGTTTTATGTATTGATCTCATAATTTGGAGTGAATTAGAGATCGAAAATGCACAAAAGCATTTGTTAATTTTGGAAAAATATCTGTGTGCGTAGTATGTTCATATTCAAAATGATATGTAAAAAAAACAACTACTAGTCTGAATTTATAAATTTTGATCCACCATTTATAAATCACGATACGACTTTCTGTGACAGCATTTTATTAAGACTTAATTTTAAGATAGTATTAATTTAAAAACTTAACTATCATGAAAAAGTCAACTTTTAAAAATTTAAGTCTCAACAAAAAATCGATTTCTAATTTACATTCGGTTTCTATTACTGGAGGAACTTTGAACACACGTTATGGATGTTCTGACACGGCACAAAGTTTCTGTCTTAAAAAAGGTGGATCATGTAATACATGTCCTGTAGGCACAGCTTCTGAACAATCAGTTTGTTGTGAATAATAGACAGTGAGTTTCGACTTGTCTATTTTTAAATGTAAAGTGAGTTCGACATAACTAGGTTATTATCTTCAAATAGATGATTTTTATGTCGAACTCATCTTCAATTTATAGCGCTTCTACTTTTACAATATGTTTCCCATACGCATCTTCTACGGTGATGGTATCGCCTAAATTGATCAATCCTGCGCCAGACGTCCATTGTGCACTGTGATAAGTGGCTAAGTAATACCCAAACGTTGAGTTTTCTTGCATCAGTTTGAATTCCGTATTCCCAACCGATTCAAAATATAATTTTACTTCAGGCGTTGGATAATACCAACCATCCGCCAAAATGATCAATACTTTAGAACTTCCATCTACATACGGACGTTGAAACGCTCTGTATTCAATATCATTCGCATTTGCGAGTACAGGTTTGTTTAACTCTTCAAATAACGAATCTGGATTTTCACGATATTTTTTGACTAGTAATTCAGATTCTTTTGATTGTGTAAAGATTGCTTTTTGTTTTTTCGATTTTCCCATGCGTGTTGATTTAAATTACAATAAAATACACTTCAAGTTACTTTGATTCTTACAAAAATCTATGCGTGTAAACACTTGATTCTGAATACAAGTAGCTTTTTCTGAAAGCTTTGTAAGTCTTAGATAAGAGCACATTATTGCTAGTCGATTTTAGAAATAATCTCAAGAATAGGCTAGTTTTAGTTTAAATCCGCTTCTCCAACCACGCTTTAAAAGAAAAAAAGTTTTGCGGCGCTACACCATGTCCCACAGGATATTCTTCATACACATGCTTTAGATCATTTAATTCCATAAATGGCGTGATTTCACGAGCGGCTTCCACAGGAATAACTTGGTCTACACTTCCGTGAGAACAGTAAAATTCCAAATGATCGTAGTTTTTGTCGTCGCTGACTTCAAAGATTTTATGATTTAAATAGCCACTCAACGCCACCACATTTTTAATCTTTTCTGGATAGGTAAATGTAATCGCATAACTCAAAATTGTTCCTTGACTGAAACCTAACAAAGTCACATTGTTTTCATCTACAGGATAGTTTGCTATGACTTCATCAATGAAATCTGCCATCAATTCTCGTGATTCAATTGCGTGTTCGTCATTGCTGATTTTCTCAGTCGCTGTATAGTGAATATCATACCAAGAATAGCCATACGGTTGCAAGTTTCTCGGTGCGCGAACCGAAACTACAAATAGACTTTCTGGCAATTCAGAAGCAAATGAAAATAAATCTTCCTCGTTACTTCCATAGCCGTGTAATAGAATAATGACTGGCGCTTTTTCGGTTGCTACTTTTGGCGCCCTGATGATATGATGTAGTGATAACTTTTTTGTTTTCATGATTTTTTTCTTGATTTACTTTAAATGTCAAATCGAGCGCAGTCGAGATTAAATTGAATTATTCTATTCATAGTTGTTCTCGACTGCGCTCGAACTGACAACTAATTAATTCTAGAAGTATTATATGTTCTGTTGATATTGGATATCAAACTTATATTAAATCGATTTAAACCATTCCTGAAAATAATCGCCCACAAGCGGAATGGGTCTGTATTCGCGTTGTATGGCGTTTACGAAACCAAACGTCCATAATACGACGAAAAACACGTAAAACGGTCCAGAAACCATCCAACTGTTGAAATACCCAATAAAAATAGCAATTCCGTAAAAAAGCAGATTCAATCCTAACGATTGGCGAATGTGCATCGCCGCGAATTTATTTTTGGATTCCATGTTCATTGAATAGGCAATGACCAATCCGATGAGTGTCAAGTATGAAACTATCGCGGTTTGTCTTCCTTCTTCTATCGTTTTAGAATCCATTACGAAACTACTTTTTGTTGGTTATGAATGATTCCGTATACGCTTCCTTTTAGGTTTTTGCCTGAGAAAGCACTGTTGTGTGAGCTACTGTAAATGTGTTCTTTGGTAAAAGTATAGTCGCCATCAGGATTGAAAAGTGTCAGATTTGCTTGTTGCCCTACTGCAATTGTAGTAGTCTCCAAGCCAAATCGTTCTTTTCCTGAATTCAATAATTTGATGGTCGTTTCGATATCAAAAATAGTTTGCAATGCTCCAAAAGCCGTTTCCAAACCAATGGTTCCGTACATCGCATTGTCAAATTCTACTTTTTTATGTTCCACATCGATCGGATTGTGATCCGAAGTGACCATATCAATGGTTCCGTTTTGTAAACCTTCTATCAAAGCGTTACGGTCTTTTTCGGTACGTAATGGCGGTAAAACTTTGTAATTGGTGTCAAATTCTTCCAATTCATCATCTGTCATAACTAGATTGTGAATCGCAACCGAACAACTCACATTCAAGCCTTTTGCTTTTGCTTCCCGAATTAATTGTGCCGATTTTGCTGTAGAAATCGTCGGAATGTGAAGTTTCCCTTTGGTATATTCTAACAAAAACAAATCGCGAACAATATGTAATTCTTCCGCCAAGGATGGAATACCTTTTAAGCCTAGTCGCGTGCTGTTATGTCCTTCGTTGACAATGCCTTTTCCGACAATTTTATTTTCTTGTGGGAACGATAAGACCAATCCGTCAAAATTATCAGCATATAACAACGCAATCTTCAATAAGTTTGGATTTTCGATTGCTTTTTGATAATCGCCAAACGCAACCGCGCCTGCATTTTTCATATCAAATAATTCTGCTAAATCCACACTTTTACTCGCATTCGTCAGTGCGCCAATAGGATAGAGGTTGACAGGATTTCCAAAGGCTTTGCTTTTTAGAAAGGCAATATCTGCTTTCGTATCTGCAATCGGATTCGCGTTCGGATTCACCGCAATGGCTGTAAAACCACTTTTTGCAGCCGTTTTTAAACCGTTTTCAATCGTTTCACGTTCTTCAAATCCTGGTTCACCCAAACTCACGCTGCTATCAAACCAACCTTGTGAAATGTGTAAATTTTCAAGCGAAATGGTTTCGTAATTATTTGTGTTTTCAATGGAAGTGGCAATCTGTGTGATGATTCCGTTTTCTATCAAAATATCGTTTGTTTCGAGATGATGTGCACTCGTTGCATCAATGATAGTGGCGGATTTTATGATGAGGTTCATTTTACGAATTTTAAAATCAACATTTCAATACCTAGAAATACTAGCGCAAAAATAACAAACCATTTCCAAAGCGAAGCTACGGACTGTTCATTTTTTAATTCTTCAAAGAATTGCGCAACGGTTGTATGAGTATTTTCAGGATAGAGATTGGCGATGTTGTGGTATTGTAAATTGCTTTCGTTGCGATCAAAATTGTAACTAATTTGCTGCAACTCCGTATTTTGATTTTTGATACTGTAAATGCCCGCTTTTGATGGGAATTCATCCGTGGTCAATCGCACTTTGGTGTTTGTAGTTTGCTGTAGCGGAATGAATTCTTCTTCGGTATTTGCCACGGTTAACACAGCATCTTGTCCCAAAGATGTTTGCACATCAAAGGTATTTTCGCGTCCTAGTGTATAGTATAAATTCGTTAATCGCAGACTGTTTTTACCAATATTGTATAAAATTGGCACAATCAACGGTGAGTTTTTAAAGTTCGAATTTTCGTTGTTGATTGCTGCTGTAAAGAGATACGTTTCGTTGTTTGAAATCAGAAATGGTACATTGTTTTCAAAGCGAAGAATCGCAGCCGTACTGGTAATTCCGAAATAGTGATTGACTTTTGGATATTGGAAATTTGTTACTTCTTTTTCAAAAACATTTGTAAACAGCGGATGCGAAAAGTTGATTTTAGTAATTTTCTTTTCAGTCACATTTGGCACTTCGTTTAGTGCTGTGAAATTATTGTCTCTTAAAAGTCCGTTGTAACTTGCGAGATTGCTCTCCTTGGCGGGAATGATTACGAGCGAGCCGCCATTTTGTTTGAAGCTTCTTAGTGCGATCAACAACGGATTCGGAATGTTTTTTAATTCATTGAGAACGATCAATTGTTGTGTGGCAATATCGTTATAATTCAATTGATTTAACGGAGAAGAAATCAAGTTGAATTCATCTTCTGAATATAATTTTTTTAAGAACTCATCATCCGCTTCATTGATCGCCAACACATTAATTTTCTCAGGTTTGTTAATATTGAAAAACAGATTGTTGTCAAACTGCAGACTCGTATCATCAATACGAATATTTCCTTGAATCACTTTGTTAGAAGGAATCGAAAAGCTCACTTCCGAACTGTTTTGTGCGTCTAAATTCACTGACGATTTCGCAATCAAACTCTCGCCATCGTACAGCGAAACCGGCACATCTTGCACGGGAACACCAGAATTTTTCAGCACTACGGAAATTTTTACCGTATTTGCATCTTGTTCCGCGATGTAGAGACTGTCGAGCGCAATATTATTGGCATTTGCGGGACGCAATTGGATGTAATTCGTTGTGAATGTACTGTCCGTTTGCACTTGCAATTGTTCATTTTGTTGGAAATCAGAAATCAGAATTAAGTTCTTAACTGAGTTTTGTTGCTTTGAAAACAAGCGTTTTCCTTTTAAAAGTACTGCAGGAATTGCTTCTTGTTCGTGAGAATACTCAAGTCGTAACAATTCATTTCGAATGCTTTTAATCGTTGTATTCTTGAACGTTTCTGTATTCGTAAATATGGAGATTTCTTCCTCTTCGGGCACTGTATTTAGCAATTCTTGTACCGCACGTTTTAGCAAATCGCCTTTTTCGCCTTTGCTTTGCATGCTGAATGAATTGTCTAGATAAATCACCGTTTCTTTATCCGTTTTCACAATATCCCGATTCGCAAAATACGGTTGCGCAAAGGCAAATACTAAGGCAGCAATCGCGAGCAGTCGCGTACAGAGAATCAGCCATTTCTTTAATTGTGAACTTTTCCGTGTTTGTAAAATCACATTTTGCAAAAACTTCACATTCGTAAAGGCTGTTTTCTCAAAACGTCGTAGTTGAAACAGGTGCACTAAGATAGGAATGAGGAGTAAAAAGAGGGCGTAAAGTACTTCTGGGTTTTTGAATTGCATTCCTAAATAAACATTTGTTCAAATATAAACGTTTAATTTTATTTTTGGGTGGTTTGGGGTTTATAAAGGTTTGTTAAAAGGTAGGTTTTATTAGTTACTTATTTTACTTCTTTTGAAAAATAATGCCATAATACTCGCTCATTTTGCTTTTGACATTAGCCATATTTTTTCCTTTCGTTTCAGCATAGTCAATTAAATCTAGTTCAATTGAAACTTGTAGCATTTGAGCTTTTGTAACTATAGCTTTAGTTTTTTCAGATATCTTATTGTAGAATATATCTGACTTATAATTTTCTTTATTTTCAGTAATACAATGATGAACTAGCCAATTTCTTTCTGATAGAATTTCTGATAACTGAATTTCTAAAGATTTTGGAAGTAACGACTCCTCTTTTACAATTTTTATTACTTTGCTAAGTGTGTATTTCCTTTGTTTGTTTAGAAGAGTTTCCGCTGCTTTTTTCTGTTCTGGTTCTATTTTCTTCATAACGATTGAGTGGCTAACTGCATCCTCTAATATTTGTACAGCACAAAGCGCTTCTCCTAAACAAGTATAAAGAAATTTATCTTTTTCTGTAGCTTTTGTAAATTTAATTTTTTGGTTCATTGTTATTTTTTTAAGAAGTTTAATAATGATTTGTTAGCGAATCAAACTTCGATGATTTGTGTGCAATTTATTTGCGTAGATATCTTTTTTAGGTTTAGTGTATACGTGGTTAGACTGATAGAGAGTACTATCTTACTTGCTTTTATTGGTGATTCTTTATCTCTTTTATAAGTAGTTTTTTTGTCCTTATAAAATTCAGCAGGATCATACTATTTATTTTAATTGACCATATTTTGGATATTCATAAATATCAGTGAGTCTTATAATTTAGATAGATTTTATATTCGATTATTAGGTGTTAAATTGGAGGCAATTGCTTTCATCTGATACCACTCTTTTTCCGAAAATGAGTTACTTTGAGTAACTACAGGAATATTATATGCTCCTAACTTTTGCTCTTTAAAACCAAACTGTTTTTTTTGTTGATAAAGTTCTGTTCCTTTTAATAACATTAAAGGAAAAGCTGTAATATTTGTACAACCATTTTCAAAAACGAATTCAACGCTTTCTTTAAAGCTATCAAGGGTTTGATTTGGCAACCCATAAATTAGACTAATTTCATAGTTTATTTTTCTCTCATTCAATTCTTGCATTATTGCCTTTATTTTTTGAGGATTATTTTTTCTATTGATTAGTTGGCTCTCTTCTCTATTCGCTGACTGAAGTCCAAATTCAAGATTGACATTTAATTGGCTACAGTAATCAAGAAACTTCTTTCCATTTTCACCATGTATTGTTTCAAATCTTGCTTGAACACTAATAAGAGATGAGTTTTTTGTTTCCACAAATTCATTTAATACATTCAGGTAGTAATTCCCTGCGTTAAATATTGGGTCAATGATGTTGATTTTGTTTACCTGCTTTTCTTTAAAAAAAGATATTTCAGAAAACACCTTATCTAGTTGATGTTTATAAACTTTGTTATATGTTAAATCTCGATGAGCACAAAAAGTACACTTGTATGGACAACCTCTTTTGGTTTCCATTCTAACCATTTTTTGGAAATCAGTAATCTCAAGTTCTTTAGTTAAATATGGTGAAGGTAGTTGTGTGAAATCCACAAATGAGTTTATTCGATAGCCACTCACTTCCTCTGTGAGTAATTTCAGCAATCCCTGTTCCGCATATCCATTTATAAAATATCTAGCTTCTGGATATTCAAGTTCAGGATTGTTTGAATATGATATCTGATAACCACCTAAAATATAATTACCTAAAAATCCAAAATCCTTTCGTAACATCTGCATTAAATCATTTGTTAGGTATTCATTCCAGATATAAGCAGAAAGAGCTACAAAGTCAAGATCATGAAAGTTGAATATTTCCAAGTATGGTTTTAAATCATTAACTGCTATATTTTTATCAAACTTAAACATATTAATTGGCAAATGGTAAACTAAAAAATCTTCACCATACCTTTTGTCTTTCTTTAAAAAAGATAGAATTGAAGAGATAGCTAGTGATTTTTCATTTTCACCTTCTCTAATTAAATCAAATGATATAATGAGTAATTTTTTCAATGTTTATTTTTTCTGATAACATCAAACATATGTATAACAGGACTTCCTTTTTGTATATTTAATTTGATAGATAACATGAATATTTTTAAATAAGTTTATTCTGTCCTATAAATCTAAAACAAAGACTAAATATAAATTTGTGGTTTCCCGTAAAACACTAAAAAACTAAACTATTAAATTTATAAATCTTTAAACCAAACTACTCCGCCGTCTCAAAATTCAAATACTCAAACCTCATAGCCTGCGTATAAATCTCATTCGTAACATCATGATCTATCGCATGAGTCTGTTCATACTCATGAATAAAGTTTCCAATTTTGTACGCACCACTTGGATCGTTGTTTCCGTTAATCCAGAAACCGTATAAGTTTCCTTCGATTGGAGGCGATAATTGCTGTCCCAACCAAGCCCATAAGTATTCACAAGGTAACATGACAATTAGCGTGTAGATTGGGTCTTGTAAATTTTTTAAGATTGGCAAAGTTCCTCTGGCTACTGCAGATTCGTAGTTAGCATATTCTTTACAAACATCACTCGGTATGATGCCTTTCGCGCTTTGGACACGCCATAATTTTGGTAAGGAAGCATCATAGTTGGCGTAATGTTGCTGTTTGTACGCTAAAAATGCTTGTAAGGTTGGATGTTTCGCTCGTTGTGCGGCTGCGGCATAATCGTCTGGTCCGCGATAGCAATAATAGGCATCGCTGATGTTGTAACGCGTATACACATTCGGATCTAAAGTACCATCTTTTATGCCTTGTATGTATTTTGTATGCAACGCTTTTTGTGCAATAGGTGCTGCATTTCGCCATAATTCCCAAAAAAGTGAATCTTCTGATGGAGTTGCTGCGGATAATTGATGCGTATCTGTAAAGTCAGTATCTAGGTGTATATTTTTACTACGTTTCATGGAACTATTTTTAGATTGGCGTTTCTAAAAATAAGATAAATATTACAAATAAATAGATCGCATAACATGTTTTGATAGCAATTTTTAGGATAATTTTTTTTCGGAAAATGAATTGTGAGCTGGCGCTGTAAGCAAAATTTAATAAACGGTTTCGATATAATAAATTTCTTTGTTGATCTTATCAATGAGTTTCTCTGCTCGTATTTTTTGAGAAGTATAACTCTCAAGTTGTTGTTCGATTAAGTAGATTCTGAAATGAATATAGTTTTTCAGTATCTCAATATAACTACTGTCTTTTTTGTTATTTGAATTGAATTTTAAAATCAAATCATTAATTGTTCTAGAGTTTTGCGCTTTGATTGTGGCATCAATTGTAGCTTCATTATGCTCAGTTTGCCTGTAATACACTAGAATATTTTCAACAAGGTAATTACTCCTCAATAATTCTATTTGTCCCGACGATATCAAATTGTCAATCACGGTTCTATTCGATCCAAACTTGTATCCTTTTGTTAAAAATTTGAAATCCTCAACAGGCTGGTTTATGGTTTGAATATGGTTTGCAATATCATTTTGAATGGCCTTTAATTCAGCTATTAATAGACTGTCTTCTTTAATAATATACTCATAAAGTCTTTTATCAGAACCTAAATTGGTCGTAAGTCTGGTGAGGTACAATATTTCTTTTTCTTCGTTTTGTCGATCAATATTCCAGTTATTTATTTGAACCGCAATGAGTATTCCAATAACGACCAATATGATTTCGCCAAATCCGTATTTCAAATATTCTCTTGTTTTTCCTTTGGAAAGTAAGTTTCGTCTAATTTTTCTAAAGAATTTTATCATTGAATAGGTATTACTTTATAAAAGTAAAATAAAGATGATAAATACACAATTACATGATCTCAAATAAGCTAAAAACCAAACGACTCAAAGACTAACATACTCATCAACTAACACGTTTATCAACTCAAACACTCACCAACTCAAACACTCACCAACTCAAACTACACATCAAACAAAAAAGAGAACCTCAAAACAAGATTACCCTTTCCATTAGAATATAAAAAATAGATTAGTTGGTTTTCAAATTTTTATCAGTGCTACCATTGTCATAAAGTCCTTGAATGGCAGTTACTTTATTGTTCTCCGTAAGGAATTTAACTCTAAAAAAAGAAAGATCGCCTACCATAAATTCGTTTTCTTTCACAGGAACAAGCTTGTGTTTTCCACGATTGGCTCTTTGGTAATACAAAGTTCCATTTTCCATCGTTACTTTGCGTTCATCATACGTTCCTACATACGATTTGAGCAAAGACTTTTCAACTGACATCGGATTTTTCATCGCTTTTTTACTGCTCAACGCCCAATTGTAACGAAACTTTAATTGCGGATCTTCGGTTTTCTCTACCAAATATTCCAACGCTTCCATTTCGGCAACTTCCAAGGCTTCATTTGCAGGAACTTTGATATGTGGTTCCACACCAGTTCCTTCCCAATTGGTATTCGTAATCGGATTGATGGCTCTTCCCGTTGGCGTCCACACCATAAACCCTTCGGTAGCATTGATGATGCCGCCAGGATGTGCGCCGCCGCCAGTCGTTTCTCCAATTAAGGTCGCACGTTCTAAATTCTTTAAATTGTATGAGAATTCTTCCGCAGCAGAAAATGTGCTGCTACTTGTCAATACGTAGACTTTTGCATCTGGATTTCGTTTGCCAGGCACATGAGGTAAGGTCCAAGTTTGCGTATGATCATCTGCTGGACGATAGTAGAAATTATTCAAATGTACACGACGTGCAGGATACAAATAACTAGTAATCAGTTGAATCATGCTTGGCGATCCACCGCCGTTATTTCTTAAATCAATAATAATAACGTCCGCACTGCTTAGAAAATTCATTGCAGCCACGGCAGTTTCACTGGCATAACGCGTGTCCATAAAACCGCGTAAATCCAAATACCCAATATTTCCATCGAGGATTTTTACTTCTTTGAAGCCAAAATTTTGAAACTTCATTTGGTTCACACGATTTTCTACAAACGCAATGCTATCTTCGGGCGTTACCACACGTTCTTCTGCGGCAATTTGTTCAGGATTGTACATCACGCGTAAATGCTTATCCTTACTAATTGATTGTAAATCTTTCGTTAGGGTAGCAGCCAATGCGTTCGGATCGCTAATTGAATTGTACAAACCTTTTTTGAGATTTGTTTTCACGAGCGAAGTCATCTTTTCGGCAACTTCTGGAAATACATAATTTGCGTTTAAAATACTACTTACCGAGTCAATCACATTGGTGATTTGCGTTTTGTTGATTGTTGTTTCCTGTTGTGCCTGTGCTGCGGTAAAGAAGAGTAGGAGACAGGCGATAATTGTGAATTGTTTCATGTTTTTTTGATTTGATGATTGATGATTGATGATTGATGAATGACACTTTATGGAGTACAATTGGCTCTGATTTTTGATAAAATCGTTTCCAACTGTTCAATTTCTTCTTCGGAGACACCTTCCAAGGCATTTTTACGATTATTGATGATTACAGGAGCCAAGCTTTGCAACACATTTTTGCCTTTCGTAGTGATTTCAATGTGAAAACGCCTTCGATTTTCAGGATTGATCGATCTCGTGATATATTCCTTCTTTTCCATTAAATTCAGCATACGAGTCATTGAAGCTGAGTCTTTAAAAGCCAAAGCTGCGATCTCTTTCTGTGTTTTTTCGGGATAACGATCTAAATACGCTAGAATCAATCCTTGATCGATAGTCATGTCTTTCACTTTGTCTGAAAGGTTTTTCTGTGAAGACTTCCGATAGGCTTTTATGGTCGATTCTATAGTGTAAAAGATAATTTCTGAAGGTGATTTAAAATTCATTATATCAATATTTGATTCAAAAATAATTGATATATCAAATATTTGCAAATGATTTATGAAATTTTAAGAGATTAGGGAGGTAGGTGAGACTGTTTAGTTGCAATAAATCAGCTTGTTAGCGCACTTCAAACTTTTGCAAAAAAGGCATGTCGAAAATGTTTTTATCTTTATGAAGTCGTAATTTTCCTTGAATAAAATACTTTCCACTTTGTAAAGAATCTAAAATAATTGTTCCAAAAGCGGTATTGTTGAGAATTTCAGGACTTGTATCTATTTCAGAATCATTCAGTAGGATACGATCTACAGATACATATTTATTCTTAGAAGGAATTTGTAGTGCAGCAGCCGAAAGTGTAATTCTAGTTCGATTGTAAAGCTGTGAAACTTCTGAATCTACTTGTGTTAAATTAGCAATATCTTGTCGAAAGCTATTCGGCGGATTATTGACATATTCAAACGCATAACTCATCGCCATCACAAGATTATTTCGCATGATTTGCAACTGATATTCTGAATCGAGTTGTGATGCATTAGCATTGCTTAGTATTCGGTTGATCGTGTAGCCTTCATGATTTTGTACAATCAATTCCAACGCATTGAGCACTTTTTCATAACCATATTGAATAGCTTTTACATCTGTATTTTTAGAAACAATACGTTCACTTATTTGTGGAGTAAGTTCTTTGTATTTGCTATAGACGACATCTAGTTTCGGATTTTGCGTCTGCGGTTGTTCCTCACATCGAATTTTGTACTCTTCTAGTTCATTTTTGAGCACTTTTTCGTTTGTTTTGTAATTCTCATATAAAAAAGAATTGAGTGCTTTTAGATCTTTACGGATATCATTTTGATCACAGGAAGAAAGCATCAAAAGAAAGAGAAATGGTCGTATGAATGTATAAAATGTTCGCATGTTATTTTCTTTGAGATGAGTCTATGCTAAATTCTTCCTGAAAAGGAATAATAGAGGTGCCTTCTCTATCCAAATATTGAACCGTTCCTTCAATGGTATAATTTCCAGCAGCTAACGAGTCCAGAAAAATATCTGCAAAAGCATAATTGGGAACGATCTCGTAATCAAATTTCTTTTCAACACCTTTAAAAACAATTTTATCTACCACAATCTCTTTTTGTTGTCTATAATCCTGAAGGTATTTTGACACCAATATAATTTTTGTTTGATGTTTGTCTTGCGCAACAGTCGTTCTGACACGGACGGGACCGCCAGTATGTTCAATAAGAATATTTCCATTAAAACTTCTATATGCATACATCATGGCAAGTGTCAGGTGATTTTTCATCACTTTTAGACGATATTTTGGATCTAAATTCAGTGGATCTATTTGTTGTATATAGTTGCCAAATTCTTTTTTATAATATGGATAGAGCACATCTTTTACATCTTCAATAAATTGATTATAAATCTCAAAAACAGCATCAATAGTTGATTCTTTAGCGATGATAAGTTCCTCCAATTTCGCAATGATTTGTTCATAGCGAATCTCAAATTTTTCACATGCTTCCGGTCTTATTTCAGGAATTTCTTTTGCTTTATCAAAATGTGTCGCCTTTTCAAGATTCAAACGCTTTGTGTTAAAGGTGTGATTCTGTTGCAAAAAAGTATCAAATAGCTTCAATTCAAGAACTTCATTTTTTTGGCAAGATGGAATGATAAAAATGATACAGACTAGTGTTAGCAAGAAGCTGATGTTTCTATTGAAGGAATAAAGCATGAAGGTTGGTGTTTGACATATAAAACGCGATTCGGTGGTAGATTCGTATATGTTACAATTTTTAGTTAGCAATGAAAAAGTATTTTTATTAAGTATTAGTTATCGGAAACAAAACCGACAACCGATAACCGACAGTAGAGCAAAGCGACCAACCCACGACAGAATAATCACAAAATTTTAAATGAAAAAGTAATTTTGGGTATTAGCACAATTAGCCAGAAGCTAAAAGCCAACACCCAAAAGCGAAGCGACCCAACACCTAACACCCAAAAAAAACAGGTAAAACTACGCTAGTGAATAAGTACGCTGCCAGTTACCTTTAGGCAACTTTAAAAATCAACCACATGGCAAACTCAAATCCAAAATTTAGAATTTATCCTTCTATTGGAATTGCGCGACTTGGAAATGGTCCTGCAACCAAAGACGAAGTGATTTTTAGCCCTGAAATTCCATGGGAAAATTTATACGATACTGATCAAGAGTATCTAACCAAAGACGGACGCTTAAAGAAGCAAGCACAACGTTTTTACATTTATGAATGTGATGAAAACGGCAATCCGTTACGACAAATAGACGCCGCTGAGTATGATATTGAATGGTCTGTAGAAGTAGCGAATAAAAAACCGTTTTGGTACGATTTCAACAACAGTCTAGACTTATCGGTCATGATTGAAGATCACCAGAACTTATCACCAAACTTTGCGAAAGACAAACTAGCGCCAGGCATTAGCGCTTCCTACAGAAATCCAAATGTATTGAATCAAGGATTACGTGTAGAAGGCGGCTACGATTACCGAAAAGATTTGGTGAATCATCCAGGAATAGTATATGTGACGGCGCATGACAAACGCAGAGAAATTAGAGGAGAATTTCCTTCGTCCAAATTCTCTAAAAATGGTTTTAGTATGTTGGCAAAACTGATGAATGTTGATGCCAAAGAAGTCAATTTAGGAACGGTAGAATACGATGACGACGGAACGATGATCTTTTATGGAGCAGATGGAATCTCTGCCGCATTGAATCCTTCTGACTTAAACACTGATTTTGCAGATAACTCCAATTGGTACGATGATATTTGCGACGGACGTGTTACAGCAAATATTCGCCGAAAAGATACAGGAGAAGAATACAAACTAAACGATGCCAAATCTGCCGCTTGGGTAGCTTCTGCACCGCCAGATTATGCACCGCAAATTCAGCCACTCTCAACGATGTTTGATCTCATCACAGGAGCGGCAAACGAGTATCATCAACCAGAATTGGCAACGGTTTTCCCAATGATGTATCGTCTCTACAGAATGCAATGGGTAAACTTGGGTGACTTTTTAGCGCCATCGTTCAAGGAAACAATTGATGAGCTTATCGCGAATGATCAATTCAAATATTTATACAAAAAAGAACCAAAAGCAGAAGCAGATGCAGTACGTGAGCGTATTTTTAATATGTTCCGTAATCCAGCGTATAACATGTCGAACGAACCGATTATCCCAAGTAAAAACAAAACAGATTTGGTGAATAAAGGAAGCGGAACGGACGAATTAAAACTACCATATTATCCAGGAGATGCAATTGATTACCCAGGAAGTCCAGCACAATGGTTTGCCATTCCGCCGATGATTTATGAGCAACTCAGACAATGGCGCGACGGGAATTTTTACACACCTGAAAGTTTTGATTTTAGAGATATGGATGAAATGGGCGCGTTTTATCGTGATCAATTCTTAGAGTCTGCTGCCGATGAAGCGCGCAAACCACTTTTAATGACGCGAGCAGTTTTAGAAACCTTATACGGAGGCGGATTCCATCCAGGAGTGGAGCTGACTTGGCCAATGCGTCACAAACAATTGTATGCAGAAAATTCAGAAACCTATAAATTAATTGTTGATAATGCGGAGAACAGAATCGGCGCATACGGTTTGCGCGAAGTTCGACTAAATGCCGCTTCCATAGAAGAACAAGATATTATTTTCTACAATGATTTTGGTTTCTCTATGACTTCGGATGATGTACGTAATTCCATGATTCCAGATGGTAAAGATGCTTGGTTTTGGAAAGTAACGCCAGGCGATATGACCAAATGGATGGGAATTCCGTGGCAATCGGATGCAGGAAGTTGTCAGGCTGTATATGTAGAAGAACAATATCCAGTACCGTCGTGGTGGGCAGCGAATTTGCCAGTATTTGTATTGCCAGCAGCGAGTTATGAAAAACTAAAAGATCCAAAAATTTTACCAGATACGAAGCGAAATATCTATGCGAATCGTTTGGCATGGTTGCACACAGCAGATACAGGATTTATCGGCTATCACGCAGAAGGCGGTTACATGAACGGTTTGATCAATATGGTGTATCAATGGAAAGATATCGGAGTCGTAACGGGAAGATATTTGAAAGAAGATATTGAAGGCATTCCAAACTTAGTTTATGTAGCGTATGATGCTAAAAGTATGAAGAAGAAGTAGTTTTTTTGGGTGTTGGGGATTAGGTATTAGGTATTAGGTATTAGTCAAGTGCTAATTACCTTTTTGCAACTTAGTGTCACTTTTATTTCTATAATAAAACTGTGAAACGTCATTACGAGCGATAGCGCGGTAATCTGTCCCAATAAAAGCAAGATTTGTCTATGAAATAAACATTGATACATTTTCAAATTTTCAAATTATTACATTAAAATTGCAAGACAAAGTCGTGGCAATCTGTCAAAATCAAAACAAGATTTTTCTATGAAACACACATTAGCACATTATCAAATCTTCAAATTGACAAATTAAAAAAAAGCATCATAAAAATTACATGCAAAAAGAAGTAATTATCATAGGCAATGGCATTGCTGGCGTAACGCTGGCACTGCTTTTGCAACGTAAAGGGATATCGTTTGTATTGTTACATCGAAAAGGAGAGAAGCCACCTTTTGCGTTGGGTGAAACTTTGCCGCCATCCGCAATGCCGTTACTACAGCAATTGAATGTATTGGCTGTTTTTGAAGAAAATGCCTATCGAAAAACCTACGGATATCATTCTATGTGGGGAAGTTCGCGGGTGACCGATATCAACTTTTTTCATCACAATCCGTATAAACATGGTTTGAAAATTAACAAGCATCAAACCTTAGAAAAAATGCGAGATTTGATTCGTGATGAGATGATTGCGTATGATAAAAGCTTTGAAATCATTCACGAAGAACACGGAAACACCGTTGTTTTAGCAAAAAATGAAGGTGTCAAAATGATCCAAGGAAGAATTTTGATAGATGCCACAGGAAGAAATCGCGCAGTATTACAAAAACTACATGTTGAAAGTCAAACGTATGATAATTTGGTTGCGGTGAGTTGTCATCTCCCAAAATACAAACATCCAAAATTGACACATGAAGTATATGTGGAAAGTTTCCAAGAAGGTTGGGGAATTGTTTCCGCATTGAACGATACCGAAAATATTTGTACGCTCTACACAAACAAAGGAAATGAAATCTTAGCGCGATTGAAAGACGTTTCACAGTGGAAATCGGTCTTATCGGAAACCACCTATTTAAAAGATTTTTTAGAAGAACCCCAGCAAGCTAAATTCAAAGGTGGAAATGCGAATTCTTCGGTAGCAACGAAGATTTCTGGAAGTAATTGGTTGGCACTTGGTGATGCAGCGATGTCTTTTGATCCGTTGTCTTCCCACGGAATTACGAATGCTATTTATACGGCGGCTAGAGCTGCAAACACTATTGAAAAAAAGCTCAAGGAAGCTGATCCTGATGTGTTTGAAGATTATGGAATAGCGATGCAGAAAATCTTTCAGCAATATTTATTGTCAAAGGATAATTTATACAAGCAGGAAACACGTTGGCGAGATTCGGAATTTTGGAAGCGGTTTTTTAAGTGAAATAGTTACAATTCTTTTTCCACCATTGCGATCAAAGTATTCAACTCAGGAATCACTTTGTTTTTATAGCGATTGATCATGATTTGATGCAAATACTGTATTGTTCCCAACTCAAATTTGAGATCATCATCCGTTCGTATCGAGTTAAATGTATCTCTCCCGACAAAGCCTTTATTTGTCATTGTGTAGTATTTCTTAATACTTTCTGTAAAGTGCTGCTGTATAAAACTCGAATTGTTTTCGATTCCGTGAATTCCTTTGTACACTACTTCATACAACATGGAGATTTGCTTGCGTAAATCGTCATTTTGAATGATGTGTAAACCAACTGATTTTAAATATTCGTATGTAGAAACATCTGATATTAAAAAACTATTGTCAGAAGCTTCAGAGATGAGTCTGATAACTTGTTGATCGTTAAGCGGCTCCGAACCGTTCAATACTTGCAGAATTTGCATACAACTGCGTTGCACCTTTTGATGCGTTCCTAAATTGGCATTGACATCTTTTAAATCGTTCTGCAAAGAAACTTTCAACTGTTCCAGAACAGTTTTCTCTAGTTCAGCTTGTTTGCGATTTTCATTCCAGTTTTGAAATGTGATAGCGAGCGTAATACCAATAAAAATCAGCAATATTTCTCCAAAAGCGTATTTCCAGTTTATTTTTTTCATGCGATGTGATTCGACTGTAATTTACTTAAGATTGTGGGGAAAACAAAAGGCGCGTGTGTAAAGTGTTGTTTTATTCTGAAATTATGTAGAAAAATGAGTTTATTTATTCGACTGTATTTTAACCATTTTAATCCATCAACTCCAACCAAAAAAACAATACCTTCGCAACATGATCAAAGAACTCCAACTCCGCATCACCCTCGAAGAAGAAACCATCGAAGACATCTTGTTGCAAAAAGCCAAAAAAAAGCTTCGCTTGAACAAAGGTGAGGTCAACGGAATCAAAGTATTACGAAAATCCATCGACGCGCGAAATCCGATGATTATCTTTAACTATAAGGTTGCAGTATATATTGGCGAATCGGTTCCTGAGAAGAGCGACTACCAATTTGACTACAAAGATGTTTCTGACGCCAAAGAAATTCACATTGTCGGTTTTGGACCTGCGGGAATGTATGCAGCACTGCGTTGTATTGAATTAGGTTTTAAGCCAGTCGTGTTGGAACGTGGAAAAAAAGTACAAGAACGCCGTCGCGATTTGCGTGCCATTAACCAAGAACATGTTGTCAATGAAGATTCCAATTATTGCTTTGGCGAAGGTGGTGCGGGAACGTATTCGGATGGAAAATTGTATACACGAAGTCTGAAACGTGGAGATGTCCGTAGAATCTTTGAAAATTTAGTCTATCATGGCGCTACGGAACAAATTCTGATTGATGCGCATCCGCATATCGGAACGAATAAGTTGCCAAAAATTGTTCAAAATATCCGTGAAACGATTCTCAAATATGGTGGCGAAATTCACTTTGAAACTCGCGTAACTGATCTGATCATCAAAGAAAACAAAATACAAGCTATACAACTGCAAGATGGACGTGAAATGACCGCAAATCGTGTCATTTTAGCCACTGGACATTCAGCGAGAGATATCTACGAGTTGCTTCATGAGAAGGAAGTCGCTTTAAAAGCCAAATCGTTTGCCATGGGCGTTCGCGTGGAACATCCACAAGAAATTATAGACAATATCCAATACCATTGCACGGGCGAACGTGATACATTGTTGCCTGCTGCTGCCTACAGTTTGGTACATCAAGTGCGAGATCGAGGTGTATATTCGTTTTGTATGTGCCCTGGCGGATTTATTGTGCCAGCGGCAACTGCAAATGGAGAAGTGGTAGTCAATGGCATGTCACCTTCACGACGAAATAATAAATTTGCGAATTCGGGAATTGTGGTGGAAATCAATGCGGAAAAAGATTTATATAAATACGAAGAACACGGCGTTCTAAAAGGATTGGAATTCCAAAAAGACCTAGAACGGCTGGCGTTTACGGCAGGTGGAAGGAGTCAAGTAGCACCGGCACAACGTTTGACAGACTTCGTAGAAGGCAAATTTTCCAATGATTTGAATCCGACTTCGTATCAACCTGGACTCAAATCGTCTCCGTTGCATTCGTTATTACCAAAAGCGATTGGCGGACGTTTACGGAAAGGTTTTGCGGCGTTTGGTCAAAAAATGAACGGTTACTATACAGATCAAGCAAATATTGTGGGTGTGGAATCGCGAACGTCTTCGCCCGTAAACATTCCAAGAAAAGAAAACTTAGAACATCCCGAAATAGTAGGTTTATTTCCGTGCGGAGAAGGCGGCGGATATGCTGGTGGAATCGTTTCTGCAGCAATGGATGGAGAACGCTGTGCCGAAGCAGCAGTAATTGGCATGTAATTTGTTTATATTGAACCGAATATTATATGAAAGCACTCAAATAATTAGTCAAATACAAAATATTCATCTATATTGTTAACAGAAATACTCACTAAAATCCCGATTATGAAAATTTTAAAAAAACTATCGCTTGCCCTTGTCACTGTATTCATGTTATTTTCATTTACGATACCTGGAGGCGATCATGTAGGAAAATGGAAAGGAAAAGATAAAGGCGATATTGGCTTCTTAACGTTGTCAGGTGACGGATATGCAACTTTTGAATTCGGCGGACAGATTCTAGGCGGAAAAAACTATAACCATCAAGGGAAAAGTGCCTCCATGAAATATACCGTAAACGATGGAACTTCTCCAAAAGGAATCGATTTTATTATTATTGATAACAGATCAAAAAAAGAATTAGGACGTTTAAAAGGGATTATTAAAATGAACTCTAGAAACGAAATGCAAATGGCGTTGCGATTTGGTGGTGGCGTAGGAAGACCAACTGATTTTTCTGAAGATGCTATCGTTTTCAATCGTGTCAAATAACTAAAAAAACAAGTCAAATTATATACAGTAAAGCTTCATCAACCGATGAGGCTTTTTTTATGGAATATATTTGAATTTGATATTTAAAATACTGGTAAATAGTATTTTAAACGATATATTTTAAATCTAGAATTGTCGTATTCTCGCTTTCTTTTGTTGTTTCGTCTATTTTTCAGGATAGTTTCGCTTCAAAATAATTTTAAAACTTGTGGTATGAAAAAACAAAAATTAAACAATTTACGACTCGACAAAACATCAATTTCTAATTTACATGTACACAATATTTTTGGTGGAGATGATTTCTTAACGATGACGTATGACAATCAAAATACGTGTGACAAAGATTGTAATTTGTTAACCAAAAGAAAAAGATGTGGCGCACAAAATGCAACAGAAGCATACACGTGTACAGTAGATTCAATCTATCTATCAAATTGCGCACTTCCAGATTGTATTTCAGCGACTGCGTGTGCTTAAGAATATAAATTAATTTTGGTCTAAAAGATGGCTAAGAGGTAACCCTTCGGCAAAACCCGTATTGTAGATCAATATTTACACTCGTATTTTAGTTTGATGAAAAAGACCAAGACCCAACAGCGGATGTTTGCTTTGATAGATCAGATGTATTCAGAAGATATCAGCAAGAAAGATTTTTG
>JBCCLH010000063.1:0-27252 GCA_039026955.1 Bacteroidota bacterium | reverse complement strand
GATAGGTAACGAGTCTCTACGTCTGGCACAGTGACCTCGACAGGTCCGTCGCCCAGGCTAAGCACAGCGGAGGTGTAGAGCGTATCGTTGTTGGGGGTCGTTATCTCCCGAGCCTCGTGGCATCATACCACCGCCACCGCCAACGGTAGAGCCTACTTGCATAGGACCTCCAGGACATGCAGTTTGTTCGTATTCTGTACGAAAGGAATACACCTGTTACTTTGGGTGTGTTATACTTCCAGAATAAAGTATGTTTAAAATTAAATGATAAGCGGACTTTTGGGTTCGCTTTTTTTGTGGGTGTATTATTTGTGAAAAATTTTACGCTTCAACTCCGTTTAGTGTAAGATTTTATTTTATAAATTAGTAAGGTTATCATAAAAAATCCAAAACCCAAGACCCAACACCTAAAACCTGCAAAAACATGCCCACAAAATACAACCCTTTAGATTTTGAGAATGAATTGGAATATGTGGAAGCGGAGTTGGGATATAAACTTGAAGAATATGATTATGAATTAAATGATGAGGGAAAGCTTTTAGAATTAGTCATTAAAGAAAAAGGAATTTTTTTTATTGATTTTGTGGCCAACTTAATTTCGTTGATTGAGTTGAATCTTAATTCTAACCAAATTCAAGATATACAAGCACTTTCTCAGTTAACTTCGTTAAGAATATTATATCTTGATTCTAACCAAATTAAAGATATTAAAGCATTGTCCAAATTGACTTCATTGACTAAGTTGTTCAAACATCTAGGGTTAATTTACTAATGTCAATTCCAATAGTTTGTTTAATTTTCATAATTTTACAGTGTATTTATAAAATGATTACTTTGACTAAAACCTTTATAAGGTCGAAACTGAAATTCTATTTGGTCCTTTGTAATCGTACTTAAAAGAATGGAGACTAATACGCAGTTTAGATCTTATATATCTAGAGGAGCAAAAAGTTCACTCCATTCTTTTTTTTATTCAAAGAATAGCTATTCTTTGAATAAAAATTACATGAAATAATCCAATAATTTTTATTCTGCTAATCTAAAGGAGAAGTGCAGCGAAGAAGCAATCTCATCATCGTATAACGTCTTTATTCTCTGAAGTAACAGATTGCCGCGAATTTTTATAAAATTCTCGCAATGACGTTGCAAATAATGGTTTATCAGTTTATAGATTTAGGAGTTTATGGTTAAAAAATCATGTGCCGTTTTAGTATTTCTGAGTACTTCTCGATACAAATTTGTTGCACAAATTCACTCGAAGTGACGTTGAGTAAAACAAAAAGAACAATTCATGCATTCATAGTGAAAAACAATTTAATAGTACATTTAGTAGGCTAAGTCTATCGAATCCTACTAAAAAATTAGTAGTTTCAAATATCTGTTTTTCAATACATTAAAGCCCATTTAAAAAAATTTCAATAAAATTATCTACTAAATAATTAGTAGATCTACTAAAAAGTTAGTAGATTTGTGTTATAATCTTGTAGAAATTATGCAAAAACTAACGAAAAGAGAAGACCAAATTATGCAAATCGTATGGCGATTGAAAACTGCTTTTATTCGCGATATTATGGAACAACTTCCCGAACCAAAACCACATTACAATACAGTAGCTACTATTGTAAAGATTTTGGTAAAGAAAGGCGTTTTGCAATCCGAAATGATCGGAAATACGCATCAATACAGTTCTGCAGTCGATTTTGAAGCGTATCGTGACGAGAATTTAGGAAGCATTAAAAAGAAGTTTTTTGGCAATTCTTTTCCGAAAATGATGGCGTATTTTGCGAAAGAGGAGAATCTCTCAGAAGCAGAAATTGAAGAATTAGTACAACTGATCAAATCAAACAAAAACAAAGAATCATGATCGCGCTTTTACTCAAAACCTCCATTGCATTGCTCATATTTCTAGCATTCTATAAATTGTTTCTAGAAAGAGAAAGTTTCTACACCGTAAACCGTTGGTATTTATTCATTTGTTTGGTGTTAGCGTTTGTGTTGCCGTTTATTTCGGTACCACAATTGGTGGCAAATCAAGGCTATGTATCAGAAGTGATTTCGAGCATTGAACCAACTAAAATTGTTGATAATCAAACGAATCTTAACATTCCAAAAAACGATACAAGAGAAGTTATTTTAGATAAAGTCAAATCACAACAAACTGAAGTACAAGAACAAACTCTTGAAAAAACAGGTACTTCCAGTGTTGCTGTTGCGTCCAAACCATCTTTATCGTTATTAGATTGGATCTTAGGAATCTACTTTTTTGGAGTCATCGTTTTTGCGTTGCATTTGTTGTTTCAAATCGTAAGTATTTGCCTGAAAATTGTGCGTAGTGACGATAAAATTCGCGACGAGAATGCCGTCATCATCAATCATCCGAGTATCAAAGAACCGTGTTCTTTTTTCAACTATATCTTCATCAATCCAGCACAATACGACTATGAAACGTATGAACAAATTCTCGCACACGAGCACGTTCATGTCGATAAAAAACACAGTATCGATTTACTATTGGCTGAATTGGTGAAAGTATTCCTTTGGTTCAATCCGTTTGTATGGAGCTACCGAAAATCGGTTGAAAAAAATATTGAATTCCAAACAGATGCCATCCTGATGAATACCGAAACGATTCAAAACGATCAGTACCAACTGAGTTTACTAAAGATTGCCACGTATACAAAGCCGTTAACCATCACGACAAATTACAATCAATCACTAATCAAAAAACGAATCGTAAAGATGAATTCAAAAAAATCAAATCCGCATAGCTACTGGAAATACTCGTTTCTAGTGCCAACAGTCTTAGTATTACTGTTATTTTTAAACAAACCTTTAACAGCCGCAACTATCGATGATGCCATTGAGAAAATTCCTGTTGAAGATATTTCAAGTATAAAAACACCAGAAACAGAAGATTTCACGCAAGAAAACTTCAATTCGTATGGCGCTGAATCAAAACCCTTAACAAAGGAAGAAGCTGATATGTCCTCAGATTGTGCGCGCTTGTTAAAAGCAATTGAAGACAATGATATCGGGAAAGTAAAAGAGCTTTTAAAATCGGTAGACGCCAATTGCATTGATAAAAATGCTGGGTATATTGAACAAAAAATTGACAAATACACGTACAGACAACGAAAGCCGCAAACGCCTTTAGTTGCCGCTGCTCGCAAAGGAAATACAGAAATTGGCAAACTCTTATTTGGAGCAGGAGCAAAGGTAGATTTTCATTCCAAAGAAAACGAACCGCCTGTATTAGCTGCTGCAAAAAACGGTGCTGTACCATTCTTAAAACTACTAGTGGATAATGGTGTAGAAATTGACAAAACCATTCAAAACTACGGAACGCCTTTAATTACGGCTTCCAGAGCTGGGAAAATAGAAGCTGTAACATACATTCACGGACAAGGTGCTGATGTAAATAAAAGCGTTACTAATGTAGGAACGCCCTTAATTGGCGCTGCGCGTGGCGGAAGCACAGAAGTCATTACATTTTTACTAAACAAAGGTGCCGATATTGACAAACACGTCATGAATGTAGGTTCACCCTTAATCTATGCCGCTAGAAATAACAAAATAGAAGCTGTCAAATTATTACTCTCAAAAGGTGCAAACATCAATAAACAGGTGAAAAATGTAGGGAATCCGTTGCTATATGCGGCGCGAAACGGACATATAGAAGTAATTAAGTTACTTTTAAATAAAGGTGCCGACATTGACAAAGAAATCAAAAATGTGGGAACACCATTGTTATATGCAGCACGAAACGGACATGTAGATGTCATTAAATTACTCTTAGAAAAAGGCGCTGATATTGACAAAGAAGTCGATAACGTAGGAACACCATTGTTATACGCTGCACGAAATAGACATGTAGATGTGATGAAGCTTCTCATAGCAAAAGGTGCTGATATCAACAAAGAAGTGGATAACGTGGGAACACCATTATTATACGCGGCACGAAACGGACATGTGAATGTAGTGAAACTGTTGCTCAACAAAGGTGCCGATATTGACCAAGAAGTAGACAATGTAGGAACGCCATTATTATATGCTGCACGAAATGGACATGTGCAAGTAATTCAATTTTTACTAGAAGAAGGTGCCGATATTGATAAAGAAGTCGATAATGTGGGAACACCTTTGTTGTATGCGGCTCGCAACGGACATATCAATGTGATGAAACTATTGTTAAAAGAAGGCGCGAATATTGACAAAGAAGTTGCCAATGTGGGAACACCATTATTATACGCAGCACGAAACGGACATAACAACGCCATCAAACTACTATTGAATAAAGGTGCAGACATCAACAAACCTGTTGACAATGTTGGGACACCGTTAATCTACGCTGTTCGCAATGAACATGTAGATGTAGTGAAATTCTTATTACAAAAAGGCGCGAAAGTAGATCAAGATGCTTCCAATGTAGGAACAGCGTTAACAAAAGCAGTACGTTCTCAAAATCAGGAAATTGCCAAACTATTGTTAGAAGCTGGAGCCGATCCGTATTTTGTAACTCGTAACAACAACTATCCGATGTATTATGCAGTGAAAAACAAAGACAAAGAAATGCAGCAACTGCTAGAGAAATACAAAAAATAATAATTCATCAATCAATCGAAAAGCCATTATTGTCATCAGTAATGGCTTTTTTAGTTTTACAGAAAAAACCTAATAATCTAAGAGACTTCCGCTCCAGCGGAAACAAATCTAACAGTTCTAACAATCTAATAAACATGAGTTCGACATAAGAAATCATCAAATTACTCGTAATTAACTGAAAAATAAACATTTGTCAGTTCGATCATTATCGTGGATACCGAGCGAAGCTCATGAGAACAGCTTAGAAAACTTATGTTTCTATTGAATCTCGATAGCTACGCCAGGTATCTTCAATTAAAACATATTTTAATTTCGATAATGCTCGATTTGACAATTTATGTAAGTTATTGACTATTATATATTTAATAGAATAGTTATATCGAACTCACGTTAATAAAGTCTAAAAAGAACAAGTATAACCAATCTAAAAGTCTAAGCAAGTCTAAGAGGAACAAGTCTAAAACATCTAACATAAAAAATCCTTATATTTGAAAGACTTCCCCAAAATTAAAATAGCCTTTATATAAAATAACCAACAAACTAACTACATAACACATCAGGTATGATAAAAAATTTAATTCCATTCAAAAGTATTGGGCTTTGTTTTAGTGGCGGAGGCTATCGTGCTACGTTTTTCTCTTTAGGCGTGGTTTCGTACTTACACAAAATACAGTATCAAAATCGTCCCTTAGCCGACAATGTGGAAGCCATTAGCACAGTGAGTGGTGGAACATTATTTGGAGTCGCGTATGCCAAAGCTACTCAAGATGCAAATTTTGATTTTGAAACATTCTTTAAACAATTCTACACCAAATTTGAGCCAGAAAAAGACAACCTGCTAGAAAGTGCTATTCAAAAACTTAGCGATGACCGAGTCTGGAAGGACAATCCGCATAAAAAACGTTCGCTAATCAATGCCTTTGCGTTAACCTACGCGGAAATGGAAATTTACAAGGGTAAATTTGGACTATTTGACAAACCGACATCACCTAGTTTAAAAAATATGTGTTTCAATGCTACCGATTTTTCATTCGGTTTGGTATTTCGTTTTCAGAACACAGGACGATTTGGGAACAATCCGCTAGGAAGATCCGAAGTCACAAAAATCAAAAATGACATTCCACTAGCTGATATTGTAGCATCCTCATCCTGTTTTCCTTTAGGTTTTGAACCCTTGGTATTTCCAGACGATTACATAACGGATCAAACCACACCAGAATACAAAGCCGTAAAAAACCTAGAACTCTTTGCAGATGGCGTGGGAATTATGGACGGTGGAATTGCAGATAATCAGGGAATTGGAAGCATGTTGCGCATCAGTGAACGAAGAAAAGATGAAACTGATCCCAAGAAGAAACGCGAATTGGATTTAATTATCGTAAGCGATGTGGCAAGCTACAAAATGGTGCCTTGGAAACCAGAACCAAAAACGATTTACGAAGGTGACAATGTAAAAACGAAAG
Organism: Bacteroidota bacterium; assembly: GCA_039026955.1. Taxonomy (GTDB): domain Bacteria; phylum Bacteroidota; class Bacteroidia; order Flavobacteriales; family Flavobacteriaceae; genus Kordia. Next base: position 21,187 of record JBCCLH010000063.1, on the reverse strand, counting down.
TATCTAAAATCCTCAGCTATTTTGGCGTAAAACCATTGTATTGGATTCTATTATTGGTAGGAGTATTAACAATGACTCTAAACTCTTTTGGAATCATCAAAGGGCAAGCGTGGCCAGCCTTATACATTATTGGTGGCATCATTACGGGAATAGGAATTTTACTAACCATCTTCGGAATTGGTGCCGGAATTGTAAAAGGATTTGCAATAAATTGGGTGTCTACCATGTTCCGAAAAAATGTACCAAAACCATTGGTAGACGATGTATTAAGTTTTAGAAAACTACGTTTAGATTTAGTACAGCGCATGCTTACAGAACGTATCAGTACTACAGTAGTCATGGTGAATGATGTCTTCTTAAAACAAATAAGACGTTTAAATTATAAATTTTTATACTTTAAAAAAGGAAGAGAATTTAGATCGGTAACTTCTACAGTATATCAACTAAATGGTGCTAAAACCGCGTATGGAAGATCGCCATTCAACAAAGCGATCACTACAAAACCATCCACACTGCTAGAAAATGTAGCATTAACAGCTTCAGAAACACCAACCACACTTTGGTGGGATGCGCAAGACCGCAGAAAAGGACGTATGGACACGTTGATTGCCTGCGGACAATTTACAACCTGTTATACCTTAATGGATTATATTATCGATTTAAAAGATAGTGACCAAATAAAACTCTCTGAAGAGCAAATTGCTGATTTAGATGCATTGTACAAATTATTGGAAGCCGATTGGAAAAAATTCAACAAAGATCCGATGTTTCACCTAGAGAATCTAAAAAGCTAATAAAGAATATCTTACAAGCACAAGGCGTTTTTAACAAAAGACGCCTTTTTTCTTAAAGAAAAATTAAAAAAAGTTAAAAATAATCAGAAATCTTCATTTTTGTAAGTTAACACCTTAATAGTTCTAAGGCAAAACCAATATTCTTCCCTTCTTTATTCTTTAATTTTGTAATACAAGATGTGCATTTGAACGGTAAAAAGTGTATTTAAACGATAAAAACAGACACTTAAGCGACGTTTTTGGTGCAATCAACTAAATAGTCTAGAGATCATTTCAAATGACCCTAGTTTTATAATAATCAATAAAAAAATAGCCTCGAAATATACATTTTGCCCTAAATGTCTATTTCACAAAACGAAACCGTTTTAATAGATTATTTGCCCCAATAAATGATCTTTTGAACTTAACCTAATGAATTAAAACTATGAAAAAAATGCTACACCTTATGGTGTTGTGCTTGCTTACATCCTATATTCAAGCACAGACTCCGGGCGTATCCATCTTTTACGAACAAACCGCAGGAGATACGCGAAACTACATTGAGTACATTCCAGGAAATTTACCCATCATTATTTCAGCACCGCATGGAGGCTTACTCCAGTCAGGACAAACGATTGGAGGAACTTTCTATCCAGACAATGACAGTACGTTACCAGATAGAACTTGTGGTGTCAACGAACGAGATGACAATACAGACATCTTAGTCCGCGAAATGCAACAAGAAATTTTCAATCTCACGGGTTGTTATGCGCATGTTATTATCAACAATTTGCACAGATCAAAACTAGACCCAAATCGTGAAATTAATGAAGCAACTTGTGGCAATTCGAATTCAGCAGCTCACTGGAACGCATATCATGCATTTGTAGATCAGGCGAGTGCTTCTGTGGAAGCCAACTGGGGAAAAGGATTGTTTATTGACTTACACGGTCAAAGTCACGCCATTCCTAGAATTGAAGCAGGATATAATATCTCTTCTGCAGAACTCAACAGTGCGAATCTAAACGCAGCAAGTATTATCAACAAATCAACGATTCGAAATCTTGTAAGCAATAATCTAAACAATCTAACGCACGAAGAACTCGTTAGAGGAACAAATAGTTTAGGCGAGATGCTTCAAGATGCACCAGGAACGTTCTATGCTAGCTTGGGTTATACAGGTTGTGGAAGCACCAACGGATACAGAACGATTCCAAGTGCTACAAATGGAGGCAGTCAAGCCTGCGACGACACACGTCCGTATAACAATGCCTATTTTGATGGAAACTTTTACAACAATCTTCGTCACGGATCAGGAAATCCTGCCAGCGATGGTGTAGGAGGTGGCGGAAATATCGACGGAATCATGATTGAAGTCAACCGTCGCGCCCGAGATTTAGGAACCTACAATGGGCAAGTATTTGACACACGTCCACAAACCTTGGTTCCTTTTGCTAAAGATTTTGCAGCGGCGATACTCAACTTTGTCAACACCCATTACAACGACTATGCAAAATTTGGATACATGTCAAGTACGTATGCTATAAGTGGCTCAAATCCATCTCCAATCATCTTAGGTTTACCCAACGGAACATTTTCAGCCACAGCAGGCTTAGCGATTGATCCAATTACAGGACAAATTGATGTCGCTAATTCTTCTCCAGGAACCTATGTAATACGATATGCAGTGGGAATTTGTGGTTACTTTTCTAGCACACAAAACGTCACAATTATTCCAGATGTTTCAGATGATGTAATACCGCCAGCGATTCCTTTAGGATTATCTGCTGTGAATACGAGTCAGACTTCCACGGAACTACTATGGCAGCCTTCCTCAGATAATTTCGATTTAGCAGGATACAATATATATCAAGATGGTACTTTATTGACGAATGTTGTAAATACTCTTTTTGTTGTGGATAATTTAACGCCAAATACTACCTACACATTTGGTGTAACTGCAATCGATCTTGCAGGGAACGAATCAGCAGTAAGTAACGAAGTAACCATCACTACGCTTCAAAACGTACAACTAAATTACTGTGGTTCGCAAAGTACGAGCGTAAATGACGAATACATCAGCAGAGTTCAATTTGGCGATATAGACAATGCTTCTGGTGCACAATTCTATTCAGATTTCACAAATATCGCTACAGATTTGGCGAAAAATGGGCAATACCTACTGACAGTAACACCAACCTGGCCAAGCACTGTGTACAACGAATCCTATGCCGCTTGGATTGATTACAATCAAGATGGAGATTTTACCGATGCCGGCGAACAAGTTTGGACGCAAGGAAATACGCAACAATCACCTGTAAGTACTACGATTACCATTCCTACGTCAGTGCCAAATGGTTTGACAAGAATGCGTATTACAATGAAATACAATGCAGCGCCAACGCCGTGTGAAACGTTCAACTATGGAGAAGTAGAAGACTATACTATAAATATTGTTTCGGCTGCACCAGATACCGTTGCTCCAATATTGACGCTACTCGGAGATAATCTTGTGCAACTATTTGTCAATGAAACCTACACAGATGCAGGCGCAACCGCAATTGATAATGAAGACGGTGATTTGACAGATTTGATTGAAGTAACTGGATCTGTAAATACCGCTGTGGCGGGAACGTACACACTGTTCTTCAACGTAAGAGACACTGCCGGAAACGAAGCAGCAGAACTGACGCGAACCGTTAACGTAGTAGAGCCTGTGGATGATCTTCCACCAGTAATTACGCTAAATGGAGATGCTATCATCAATCTAAACGTGGGTGATCCGTATGTGGAATTAGGAGCCACGGCTACAGACAATTTTGATGGTGATATTTCGGCAAATATTGCCATTACTGGAACGGTTGATACTTCCGTAGCGGGAACCTATCTCATTCGTTACAATGTAAGTGATGCGGCTGGAAACGCTGCTGCAGAAGGAACACGTACCGTTAATGTACTGGCTGATACTACGATTCCTGTAATAACCTTAAACGGAAGTGCTACTGTAACGTTGAATGTAGGCGATGCATATGTAGAATCAGGAGCTACTGCAACAGACAATATTGACGGAGACATTTCAGCAAATATTGCCATTACGGGAACAGTTGATACTTCTCTAGCAGGAATCTACACAATTACGTATAATGTGAGCGATGCCGCAGGAAATACAGCTGTAGAAGTAACACGTACCGTCATTGTGGAAGCAATAGGAGTAGGCTGTACCAATGGAATTGATGTATTTCCATATACAGAAAGTTTTGAAAATTCACTTGGCGCTTGGACACAATCGTCTCAAGATGATATCGATTGGACCATCAATGCAGGCGGTACACCTTCTAACGGAACAGGTCCAACAACTGCATTGGATGAAAATACATACATCTACGTGGAAGCCTCTGGAAATGGTACAGGATATCCTGACAAACAAGCGGTTATCACTTCGCCATGTTTCAATTTAACACAACTCACAGAAGCAACATTTAGCTTTAATTATCACATGTTCGGAACCGATATGGGAACGCTAACTGTAGAAATTAGTGAAGATGATGGCGCTACTTGGACTGCAATTTGGACAAAAACAGGAAACCAAGGAAACGCTTGGCAAACAACTAATCTAGACATCTCTGCGTATACAGGAAGTAATGTACAATTACGCTTTAACAGAGTCACAGGAAGCACATGGAGAGCAGATATTGCTATCGATAATGTGCGTGTACTTGATGAAATTATTATAGAAGAAGGTTGTGCAAATGGAATCAATACTTTTCCATATGCGGAGAGTTATGAAAACACGTTAGGCGATTGGACACAGTCTGCACAAGATGATATTGATTGGACAATTGATCGAGCGGGAACGCCGTCAAATGGTACAGGACCGTCTAGTGCGGTGGAAGGTTCCTTTTATATTTTTGTAGAAGCTTCTGGAAATGGTACAGGTTATCCTAACAAACAAGCTGTAATCGTTTCGCCATGTTACGATTTAACAACCGAAACTACTGCTTCATTTAGCTTTAGCTATCACATGTTTGGATCAAATGATATGGGAACCATTTCCTTAGATATCAGTAAAAACGATGGGCTATCTTGGACAACTCTTTGGACAGAATCTGGCAATAAAGGAAACCAATGGAATACCGTCAACTTAGATCTCGCTGATTATATTGGCGGAAGTGTACAACTCCGTTTCAACAGAGTTACTGGCGGCACGTGGCAAGCAGATATCGCAATTGATAATATTGCTTTAAATACGACATTGCAAGCGCGTCAAGTAACGGTGAACACAAAACAAACAAAAGACGATACCATTCTAGATGCTGGCGCGGCAAACACACTAACCATCTTCCCGAATCCGGTTCGTGGCACTGTACTAAACATTCAATTGGATCGCGGAACTGCGCAAACCTATAAAATCACTAATATGTATGGACAAGCAGTGGCTACAGGAACCGCTGGCAAGCAAATACAAATCAACAATATTCCTTCAGGTGTCTATTTCCTTGAAATCTTTGATGGACATAGCGCATTGACGAAAAAGTTTATCAAGCAGTAATCAAACGATTGCCAAACTACAAAAGCCCGATACAGTTTTGTATTGGGCTTTTTAATTGATAATAGTTACACTTGAAGCTACTCATTGTCAACCGCCGTTTCCGTAATACGAAACGGATACGAATCTTGTAAAATTTTCAGTTCTTCTTCAGTTAAATCTTCTACATTTTTGTTGAATTTGGTTTTGCTGAGTTCTTTGCGCAATTCGTAATACGCGCCCATCAATTCGTTTTGTATGTTGATGTAGGTTTCATACGAAGTCATGCGATCTGTTTTGATGGAGATCATCGCTCTTTTTGGATTTTCAGACAAATCAGGCTTTCTAGCGCCGTTGCAATATTCGCAAGAAGCATCACCGTTATTATCTACAAAAGCTTTGATGCTTTCGCGTAACGCTTCTACAGGAATCAATTCATTATTTGCTAACAAATCATTGTTTTGATTCAACTGAATCGTGTAGACATTCTTTCGTTTAAATTCTGAATTGCAATCCACATTCTCGGGACAAGGTTTTGGAATCACACTGCGAATGCCTTCATCTTCGGCAAAGGTTGTGGTGACTAAGAAAAAGATCAATAATAAAAACGCAATGTCGGCCATAGAGCCTGCGTTTACGCAGGAATTGGTGTTTCTGGACATACTCATACTAAAATCGGTTTTAATGTTAATGAAATCTAAATATCAAAATTAGTGCCGAACTAAAGCAGAAATGTTTCAAGCTAGCGTATAAATTTTCTGTAATAATTCCTTCACCTTCAATTCATAAACCAACGGTAAAGCTTCTAGTTTTTCAGTTTTTAAGCCATTAATTTCACATTATTATTAATTTTTAAAAATAAAAAGATGAAAAAAAGAAAATCAAAATTAAGCGTATCTAAAAAAGTAATTTCTCAGTTAAATGCTGAAAATGTACAAGGAGGAAAGAAGCCAAAATCAGGCGAAGCAGCGTGCGATAGTTTAGGAGAACAAACTATTGATTATACGAATTGTTGTTACACAAACGACAGTCCAGTTTGTAGATAACTTAAGGGAAAGCGAGTGTAAAAACTCGCTTTTTTTATGAATTAGGATATAATCCGATCATTTATAATTCTAAATTGAAGCTTACAATTCAAACAAAACCCAACAATTTATAAATGACGACTACTATATATGTTTTCAGTACACTTAAAATTTGTTTCAGCGTGACTTCCTGATACTTTTAACGAAACATTATTAATTTATTATTATGAAAAGTAAAAAATTACAGAAAATGAAATTGAACAAAAGAGCAATTTCAAGATTATCAGAAAAAAATGTAACAGGTGGATTTACAACGACAATCAATCCGTTTGAGACATTAACCGCATGTTCAATGTGTTGTGCCGATACAGTAGACGATCAAACCTGCACATTTTGTACCATTGCATAGTTTGATACAAATTTTAAAAGCGAGTGTCACAGCTCGCTTTTTTGACGGTTATCAAAACAAAGTGAAAATTGAGCTGAATACATTTGAAATTGCAGATAATCCCTCTGAAATACTCTGAATAATACTTAGATCACTGTCAATTCCTTTAAAAATAATATACATCACAAACAATATGTAAAGCATGATTAAAAAATATCCATGGGATTTTTTAATCGCTTTTGGAATGTAATAGATAAAGAACGCTACAATAGTAATTAGCAATAAAAGTACGCGCAATTGTCCAATATTTTCAACGGTTTCTGTACTCATCGTAATAGGTCCGTAGATAAGTGTAAAAAGAAACAACGGAAAGCCAAGCGCAAAACAAATGTCAAAAATATTGCTTCCCAAAGCATTGGCAACTGCATCGTCATAATTGCCTTTCATCGCATCTTTCCATGAAATAATCGTATCCGGAACGCTGGTTGCCGCTGACGCCAATACAACCGAAACAAAATAGACAGGCATTCCAATGGCTTCTCCAAACTGTTCGCAAGCTTCTACCAACCAATAACAGGCAATTCCAATGAAAAAGATGGAAATTGTCATTAAAATCCACGCTCTTTTGAAATTGATTTTTTTATCGCCCAAAACGGTCGTTGCAAAATCTCCTTTAAAAAATGCTACCGTTCTGTTTCCGCCGTCGGCACTTTCTTCATAGTCATGATCAACCGTGCCAGAACCTTGATTTAGCAGCATAAACGCGATGTAGGTAACGTACAGCAACATCAAAATCAATCCGTGATACCAGTCCAAAGTAGTGTCAGAAATCAGCAAAATCAGTACGATTTCACACAAAATCAGGGAAATTCCGTCACGTTTTATGACTTTTTTAGAAATTTTGATACGATCAATAATCCCTTTTCCAATCACTGCCATAATCACGACTGCGGGAATAATCATCGCATTAAAAACGGCACTTCCAGCCGTCGTTCCGATTCCGCCAGAAAAACCATCTTTATCTTTCAATACAAAAAGAAAAAACAAGGTTGTAAACAATTCGGGCAAACTGCTTCCGATCGCATTAATCGTAGCGCCTTTCACGCCTTCTTTCATATTTCTACCCAAATAGTCAGAAGCCATTTCAAAGCCATCACATGCACGCCAAATCACGATACAGGTAATACAAATCAAGCCAAAAGAAGTCAGTATTTCCATCAAAATCATTTTCAGGACACAAAACTACAGATTTCAATAGAATTTTTATAAAGAAGGTAAGTCCCAATTAAATTTTTCTGAAATTGTATGCCAATGGGTTGGAAAGTTACATTGAATAGCAATTGATTCCTTCAGAAACGGATGCACAAACGAGAGCGAAGCTGCATGCAACAATAAGTTTGAAATCTGGAATTCTGCCTGAAACATTCGGTTGTGAAAGCGATCGCCATACTTTGGATCGCCAATGAGTGGATGACTGATTTTATTGAGATGAATGCGCAATTGATGCATTCTGCCTGTCTTTGGCAGCAATTTTACCAAACTATACCGAGACGTCTCAAAAGGTTGCACAGGAATGGGAAGTGTAACAGTTGCTAAGGTTTTAAACTTTGTTAACGCTTCTTTGTGAACATTCGCATCACGACCTTTTACAGGAGAATCGATAATGCCGTTTTCTGGAGAAAAACCTCTGACCAAACCATAATACACTTTTTCTATCTGATTCGTCACAAATAACTGCTGAAACTCAGCAACATATTCCTTTTGCTTCGCGCACAAGACAATTCCAGAAGTCTTTCTGTCCAAACGATGAATAGGGAAGAAAGTTCTATCAAATTGTTGCCGAAGTACATTCAACAAGGTTTGTTCTTCCGACTGATTCCGAGCCATAGACGAATGATGCACCAACATATTGTTGGGTTTCGCTACAGCTATTATAAAATCGTCTTCGTATACAATCATGCGTAAAACTAACAATCTCTTGTCGAATTCTTGCATTGCTGCTGCAAAGAATAAGTAGTATCTTTACATTTTAAGAATTGCTATGCTATGAAACTCAATATAAAAGATACCTTCAACAAAGAATTACCTGCCGATCCCAACCTAAATAATACGCGACGCAAAGTGTTTGAAGCATGTTATTCCTTTGTTACACCGCGAATTCCATCCAATCCAACACTGATTCACGTAGCAGATGAAGTGGCGGAAATGCTCGATTTGGAAAATGATACGAATACTGAAGAATTTTTAAATGTCTTTTCAGGAAAAACAGTCTATCCAAACACAAATCCTTTTGCGATGTGTTATGGCGGACATCAATTTGGACATTGGGCGGGACAATTAGGTGACGGAAGAGCGATTAATTTAGTAGAAGTAGAGTCAAATGGGAAACATTGGGCTTTGCAACTCAAAGGAGCAGGAGAGACGCCATATTCGCGTACAGCTGATGGCTTGGCAGTATTGCGTTCTTCGATTCGTGAACATTTGTGTAGTGAAGCGATGCATTATTTGGGCGTTCCGACGACGCGTTCCTTGTCGTTGGTATTGACAGGCGATGAAGTCTTACGCGATATGTTGTATGACGGCAATCAAGCATATGAAAAAGGCGCGATTGTCTGTAGAGTGTCTCCAAGTTTTGTACGATTTGGAAACTTTCAACTATTTGCTGCTCGAAAAGATCATGAAAATCTAAAAAATTTAGCAGATTATACCATCCGACATTTTCATTCAGACATTAAAGTAGAAGGAAAAGAAAAATACATTGCGTTTTATCAAAAAGTAGTGAATGCCTCACTCGAAATGGTGATTCACTGGCAACGTGTAGGTTTTGTACATGGTGTTATGAATACCGATAATATGTCCATTTTAGGATTGACAATTGATTACGGACCGTACGGTTGGTTGGAAGGCTACGATCCAAATTGGACACCAAATACGACAGATAGTCGGAATCATCGTTATGCGTATGGAAATCAGCCAGGAATTACATTTTGGAATTTGGTACAACTTGGAAATGCTTTATATCCACTCGTGGAAGAAGCCAAACCTTTGGAAGACATTTTAGAAGGATATCAGCAAGATTTTGATAAAAAATATGTCGAAATGATGGCGCAAAAGCTCGGATTGACACAAACCAATGCTGAAGTTGAAAAACTGATTGAAGATTTAGAGCAAAATTTACAACTTTCAGAAACGGATATGACGATCTTTTTCCGTGAATTGCCGCGTGTACAAAAGAAAAATACGCCACAAGAAGCATTTCAAAAAATTCACAACGCGTTTTACAAACCTATTGAATTGGCAGGAAAAATCACGTTGACTTGGCTCAAATGGTTTGAAAGTTATCTTTCTTTATTGCGATTGGAAGAAGATAAAGACGAAACTAGAAAATTTAAAATGTATGAAGTCAATCCGAAATATGTATTGCGAAATTACATGGCACAACTTGCCATTGACGCTGCAAACAAAGGCGATTACTCCATCATAGAAGAATTATACGAACTCATAAAACATCCTTACAACGAACAACCTGAATATGAAAAATGGTACGCCAAACGTCCAGAATGGGCGCGACATAAAGTTGGGTGTTCTATGTTGTCGTGTAGTTCATGATGAACAGGTTTTAGGTTTTGGGTCTTGGGTATTGGTTTAACTAACACCCAACACCTAAAACCTAAAACCCCGACAACAAATTCACGTAAAACTACTCGAAACTAGCGATTTAAAAATTCCTATCTTGAAAATCACTAAAAACCAGTAGTATGCAACCAACCCATTTTCACAAATACGCGAATGTTCGATTCGTGATTGTATGTATTTTTTCAGTATTGATCTTTTCCAGTTGTCGCACCAAAGGAACCGTTTTAGCATGGAGTTCTGCGGAAAAACCTGAACAATTTCCTGAAGCAAGTCTCAATTTGCCCAAAACAGGCGTCTGCTTTTCTGGCGGTGGGACACGTGCCATGAATTGCGCCATCGGACAAATGAAAGGATTACAAAAACTTGGACTTTGGAATGATATCGGATATATTTCTGCCGTTTCTGGCGGATCGTGGGCATCGACGATTTTTACTTATTATCAAGAAGGTGCCGCAAGTGATGAACAGTTGTTGGGAACGATTATGGCGCCTGAAAAAATCACTTTAGACAATCTAAATCAAATGCCGAAAGGATTTATGGGAGAAGTCATTACAAAAAGTTTGTTTGACAATTTGTTTGAACGTTTAGGACTTGATTTGATTTCGCACGGAATCCTTCAAGAAATGGACTTTATTTGGATTGATGGCATTGGTCATACGTATCTAAAACCTTTTGGACTGTACGATCCGAAGCATCCTAAATATTTTACGCTTAATGAAATAATCAGAGACGATATTATCAAGCGAAACCCAAAACTTGACGCTTCAGATTTTATCATGGTGCATTCGCGAAAAGGCGATATCAAACGTCCATTCTTAGTGGTAAACTCTAGTGTTTTAGGTCCGAATAAAGATTTGCCGATTCGGAATCCAGAAAACTTATCGGTCTTTAATTATACACCTTTATATATCGGTTCTAACGTAGCATTGGATGTTACTGATAAAGAATTAATCTCCAAGAGAGAAGTCAATTTCCTTACTGGTGGCGGATTTATAGAACCGTTCGGATTTGGAAGCAAAGTATTATCGTCACAAGACACACAACTCAAACCGAATGAAGCCAATCCGATTCGTGTGGAATTGCGTCATAAACGATTTCAAGCAGTAGATGCGACGGGAACGAGTAGTGCCGCTTTTGGTGCCATTGTAAGTTCTAATTTATTATTGCAGCTATCTTCGGATATTCTATTGGGCTATTCCTTAGATCATCTTATTCCAGAAGAAGAATATTGGCCAATTTCAAGAAATGGAGTCATTCAAAAAGCAGAAAAATACCGTTTTACCGATGGTGGAAATCTCGAAAACTATGGATTGATCACGCTTTTACAACGTGACTTAAAAAAGATTGTTGTTTTTATCAATACCAATGTTCCAATTACGGTCGATTTAATGCCAAGTGCGACCTGTCCGCCGCTGCCAAGCCAAATTGATAGTGATTTATATCCGCTTTTCGGGTATCCTACAGGAAATCAAATCCACAATCAAGTATTTTCTAAAGATGATTTCATCACAGTTTACAAAGGTTTGAGCGATGCTAAAAAAGCTGGAAAGACAGTGATGGTTAAAACAAATCTGACTACTGTCTACAATAAATGGTGGGGAATTCCTGCGGGTCAAAACGTTGAAATTCTGTGGGTATACAACGAAACTGTTCCTGAGTGGCAAAACAAACTTCAAGCGCCTGTTTTAAATGAAATCTGCCAAGGTCCCAACGGAAAGTTTCCAGATTTTCCATTATACAAACTCATTGGCGAAAATGGTCTTCTGAAAGGAATTTCTTTTACGACTGCGCAAGTAAATTTACTGTATCAATTGAGTGCTTGGAATGTGTACAGCAACAAAGAAGTTTTTGATTTTTTAAGGAATTAGAATTAAAATGTTTTTTGTCTGTTAATTCGTCAATTTGTTTGATACATCTTTGCGAGCGACAGCGCGGCAAGCTGTTACTTCAAATAATAAATACTTTCTATGATAAACGGATTACTGCGTTGCTATTGCTTCTCGTAATGACGAATCATAGTATTCCTTAAAAGATTACCGCGAGTGCTATTTTCACAGTTTCCATGTCTTCGTAATGTTTCTTATTTTTATCGTCTAAATCTGTATCAAAAACAACCTACAGGTGAACGAATAGAACTATGAAAAGTACGAAACTTCAGATACAAAATCCGGACGGACATAATTTAAATGCATTTTTAGAATTACCTGCGAATCAAAAACCAAATTACTATGCCATTTTTGCGCATTGTTTTACCTGTAGTAGTACGTTGACTGCTGTAAAAAACATCAGTAGAACACTCACGAATCACGGTTTTGGCGTAGTTCGATTCGATTTTACAGGTTTGGGTAGGAGTGAAGGCGAATTTTCAGATAGTCACTTTTCAGGAAATGTAGCGGATATTTTGTCGGTTCATGAATATATCAAAGCTAATTTTCAAGCACCGACGTTATTGGTTGGACATTCGTTGGGCGGCGCTGCGGTGTTAGTGGCAGCTTCTCAGTTAGATGATATCAAAGCAGTGGCAACCATTGGCGCTCCAGCCAACGTAACTCACGTAAAACACTTGTTTTCGCATGATATTCACAAACTTGAAGGCAATACAGATGTAGAAGTAAATATTGGCGGAAGACCTTTTGTGATCAATCAGGATTTTGTGAGCGATTTTGATAAGACAGATTTGCCTGCGATTGTAAAGAATTTGCGAAAACCTTTGTTAATCATGCATTCGCCGATTGATACGATTGTGGGAATTGAAAATGCCAAAGAATTATACGTAAACGCACATCATCCAAAAAGTTTTGTTTCGTTAGATAATGCCGATCATTTACTCATGAACGAACGCGATAGTATTTATGCTGGAAATATGATAGGCGCGTGGGTTGATCGTTATTTTCCGAAGCAAGACAATGAAATGTTAGATACGGAAGGTGAACAACTCATCGCGCATTTGAATTTAGTTGAGGATAATTTTACCACAAAAATTCAGATGAAAAATCACAATCTCATCGCAGACGAACCTGCTTCTGTAGGAGGAGATGATTTTGGACCTTCGCCGTTTCAGTTGTTGTACGCGAGTTTGGCAGCGTGTACGACAATGACGCTCAAAATGTATGCAGATCGTAAAAAGTGGGATTTGCAAGAAGTATTTGTCTACATTTCGCACAGTAAAAAGAAAAACACCGAACTCGACATCGAACTTGATAAACCTATACGAATTGATTTCTTTACAAAGAAACTCAAATTCATTGGCGATCTCACAGACGAACAAAAAGAACGTTTAAAAGAAATCGCGGCGAGATGTCCTGTGCATCGTACGTTGGAGAGTCAGGTGGTGTTTGAGAGTGAAATTGTGGAGTAGATTTTAGACTGGCTTAGACGTGCTTTGCTTTTAGATTGTTAGTATCGGCTTTGCCTGTTGGACGCGCTTTGCTTTTGGTCACGCTTCGCTTTGGTATCGCTTCGCTCTTGGTATATTAGTATTTTAGTAGGTGAGTTTGTGAGTGTTATTTGGTGGCATTGCTACATTTTTAAATTAGCACATTGATACATTAGTAGATGCGCTTCGCTTTAGTATCGCTTCGCTCTTGGTATATTAGTATTTTAGTTGGTGAGTTTGTGAGTGTTTTTGGAATACAATTAACGCATTGCTACATTTTCAAATTAGCACATTGATACATTAGTAGATGCGCTTCGCTTTAGTATCGCTTCGCTCTTGGTATATTCGTATTTTAGTTGGTGAGTTTGTGAGTGCTTTTGGAATACAATTAACGCATTGCTACATTTTCAAATTAGCACATTAATACATTAGTAAACGCGCTTCGCTTTAGTATGTTAGTATTTTAGTAGGTGAGTTTGTGAGTGTCATTTGATGGCATTGCTACATTTTCAAATTTTCAAATTGACACATTGGTAGAAGCGCTTCGCTTTAGTATCGCTCACGCTCTTGGTATATTAGTATTTTAGTAGGTGAGTTTGTGAGTGTCATTTGATAGCATTGCTACATTTTCAAATTTCCAAATTGGTACATTAGTAGATTCGCTTCGCTTTTAGAATATTAGACTTTTAGATAAATTCAAGTTAATTAACCATCCAAAACCTGCTGCATTTCTGTGCTTGAAACTCCGTATGCATCAGAAATATTCCAGTTTTTATCTTTGCTGAATCTTACTAGGATTGCTTCGTGTCGGGTTTCGTATTTGCTAAAAAACATAATGCTTGCTTCATCACGAGACAATGTGTTTTTGCTGTAATAAATGATGAGTCCGTCATTAATGGGTTTGTAATTACAATGTTTTTCTCCATAGTTGGAATCATACGTACTGTATTCTTCTCTTTTTCTTCTTTTTATGTAATTGACAGCCGTTTTTTCTTCATATCCTTTGTATGATCTTAAAAATATGGCAGTTGAAGGTTGATATATATTCGGATGATATCGTGTCACTTCAAGTGTATCTCCGATACTCCAAAAAGAGAAATCCCTCGAATTTATACAATTGCCTTCTACTGAATGATGGCTAAAAGTAGTATTGATATGAATGACAAATAATTCTTTTGGATTCCAATAATTGATTCGATTTTGAATTATTTTTTCACAATTGCGAATAAAAGTTGGATCATCACCTTCCAAAACTGATAAAAAATCTGCTTTAAAATCTGTGCCAATTCTTATAACTGTTTTCAACATTACGCCATGATTGATTTAGAAAGTGAAACGTACATTACTACTTTATTACTTTTTATTGAATGCTCTCTTTTTTTGAAATGGTTTTTTGTGTCGTAAACTTAACTAAAAGATTGTTTTCCACAAACTATGTAGTTGAGAGTGAAGCTGTTTTCGTTACTTTTTTGAGTACTACTAGAATCATCAGCGAAGCACAACCGCAAATAAGGAATCCGATGAATAGAGGAGAAGCGGTGGTTTTTATATAGCTTCCAATCAATGTGGCAATTGGAACTGCCATGATTGTTGAAACAAATCCGTTGATCGCGGCACCGACACCAGCGATGTGTCCGACAGGTTGCATGGCTAACGAGCGTAAATTCCCGAAAAGGAAACCAATTGAAAAGAACTGAATTCCGAAGAAAAGCACTAATACATAGACACTTGGATTCGGTTTTCCAAAGTAAAATAACAGATAAATTAGTGGAATGGTTGTAAATGCAATTAAGAAGGCGCGTACCAATTTGTACATTCCGTATTTTAGAACGAAGTTTCCGTTTAAGAATGTGGCAAATCCGACTGAAATTGCCAGCAATGCAAAGATGTATGGGAATTCTTCTACCAAACCATATTGATTTTCGAAGATGTCTTGTGAGGCACTTAAATAGACCATAAATGATCCGGTAATCAACCCAGAAACTAAGGTAAATGCTATGGAGGTTTTGAATTTTAAAAATTCTTTTAAACCGTTGATAAATAAATCTTTAGATATCTTTATTTTATTCTCTGAATGAAGTGTTTCGGGTTGTCGTTTCCAAAGCCAAATCATGATAATTGCTCCAAATATTAATTGACTGTTAAAGATAGATTGCCAACCAAATTTATCTAATAACAGTTTTCCCAAAGCAGGAGCAACTACAGGAACTAAGATGAAGATTGCCACAATAAACGACATGATTTTTGCCATATAATCGCCACTGAAACTATCGCGAACCATCGCAATACTGATTGTTCTTGGTGCGGAAAGTCCAATACCTTGCAGAATGCGTCCGACAATCATGACTTCCAGACTTTGGGCTATAACACAAATAAAACTTGCCAACACAAATAGCGCAAATCCTATGTAAATGATGGGTTTTCGTCCGACACTGTCTGATAGTGGTCCAAAAATCAACTGTCCAAATCCTAATCCTAAAAAGATCATCGTAATGAGTCTTTGATTTTCAGTTGATTGTGTGGTTCCGATAGAAATGCCAATCGCTTCTAGTGCTGGTAAAATCGCGTCAATGGAGAGTGCTACAATCGACATCAACGATGCCATGAGTATGATAAATTCCGTTTGCGATTGCTTTTTTGAAATCATTTTGCAAAAGTACGGTTATTTTTTTGGTTTTTAGGTCTTGGGTTTTAGGTGTTGGTTGCTTTTTTGATTCAAGAATATGGATCACTTCGCTGTTAGATTTTAGACTTTTTTTGGTTTTGTGGAGAGCTATGATTTTTTGGTCTTGGGTGTTAGTTGCTTTTTTGTTAGTATTTTGGTCACGCTTTGCTTTGGGATTTTAGTATTTTAGTTGGTGAGTTTGTGAGTGTTTTTTGGAAAGGTGTTAGGTCTTTGGTGTTGGGTTTTGGGTATTTTGTAT
Organism: Bacteroidota bacterium; assembly: GCA_039026955.1. GTDB lineage: Bacteria > Bacteroidota > Bacteroidia > Flavobacteriales > Flavobacteriaceae > Kordia. Next base: position 4,540 of record JBCCLH010000063.1, on the reverse strand, counting down.
AAATCCAAATCTTAGTATCTTAGGAGCAGATTTTTTGAGATGAAGTTATTTAATAAACAACGTTTTCGATTTTTGGAAGGAAAAGATTTTAAAAAGTACCTTAAATATGCTTTTGGAGAGATTGTGTTGGTTGTGATTGGAATTTTGATTGCAGTTTCCATCAATAATTGGAATCAGCGTAAGCAATTGGATAGTGCGAATGTAGAGCTTCGTGAGAATATTATTAAGCAATTGGATAAAGACATTGCGTCGATTTCTGCATTTCAACAGAATTTAGATACTTTACAGAAAAATTATTTGAATTATTTAAAGGCGAATGATAGTATCAATCCGATACCTGGAGATGTCTTAGGATCGTTATTGTTTGAAGTCAATACGATGGATTTAGATTCACATGTCATGACGATGATTGATAATGCAACTTTAAATCAATCGAAAGCCTCAGAAGAATTACTGAATTTGAATTCGACCTATAAAATCTACAAAGAAGAATTAGCAGCTATAGAACGTTTAATTTTCACAGGTATCACGGAAAACCTCAAAGAGATTGAACGTTCACAAGATTGGTATATTGAATTCGTCACCAATTTAGTTTGTAAAAACGATTGTATACATTATTTCTACAATGACAAACACCACAAAGCCAGAATTGCTTCCTTACGATTTTTATATATTAATGGTTATGGTCAGACCATTGCTAACTTGAAAGAGGATTTGATTGGGTATCGTGGAGATTTGGATGCAATAGCGGATTAGGAGGAGTTTATTTTATTGTGTGAGATTTGTTGTATTGTTTAATTCTTTATTTAACATAATATAAATTATGGGACAAAAAATAATGAAACGCAGCGTTCCGATTAAAAAAGGTTCATAACCCAAGCAGGATGATTCTAGTAGCAACTACAAAGGTTCTGGGATATTTAGCATAATGTAGAATTATAGTTACAAAAACGAGAAATACACTTATTTACTTTATATAGTTTTTGTATTATAATTTGTCGTTATGCTAAATTGCCGCGCGCAAATGCTCGATTGCTTTCATAAAATCAAATTGTTATTACAATTTATTTTATACGCAATTTTCCAACGCTTTCCAGCCGCACAAAAGCCTACTTTAGAAATTTTATTGAAACGTTCTGTTATACGAGAATCTTTCCGTTAGAAAAAGTTTTATGACCTTTACGTTAGCCTGCCACATACTTATAAAAATTTTTTGCAAAGAATTTTCTATAACTATGTTAACTGTTCGTTTTCATAAAAACCTTTTTTGGCTTTTCGTTATGTTAAATAGCTTTTGAGTTTTAATAAGTACCGTTAGAAGTTTTTTATTTTGTCTTTTTCTTGATAAAAAGAAACAAAAATCAAGACTTCATAAAACTTTGGAAACAATTACGGCTCGTTCGCTATATTCTAGAAACGTTTTGAGTTCTTTAGTTTGTAATAAGTTTCAATGAAAATTCTGAACACTCAACGAAAATATTGCTTCATCTCTAGAATATGGACGCTCACTCGCCTATTGTTTTCGCCAAAGTTTTCTGAGGTCGCTAAAGTTTCGATTGAAATTTATTCTTCGTCTTTTAATTTGAGTTCTTTGCAAATTTCTTTGAAGATATCACAAGGATCAACGTCGATAGCTAAAGCAATTAGATACAATTCATCTGCTCTAAGCTTAGTTTTCTGATTGTTAGCTAGTTCACTAAGTCTAGTTTTACTAATTCCTGTTTTTCTAGCAACATCGGAACGATTCACTGATTTTTTTGATAAGAATAAACCTAATTTGGTCATTATTGTCTGATTTTAAAAACATAAATTTACATAATAAGATAAATTATTCCGATTTTATGAAATTTTAATTTTTATTTTATCCGTTTTTAAATATATTTGTTCTGATAATCGGAATATTTAATCATAAAAAAAGAACAATGCCATATCCTAAATATACAAAAGCAGACTTAGAGAAAATCGTTTATACGCAATTAGATAATCTGAATGCAATTCATGATTTATTAAAGATTATGAAACTTCAAAATGAACTTATTGAGAATGCTAATAGAAAACTAAAAGATGAAATTATAGATTTTAAGAAACGTGTAAATTATGGTACTGGAAAGTTTGAGTGAGATGAACTACTTTTTGATTCATTTTACATGGACTCTTCATTATTATTTTTATTGGAAGATTTACTTCTGATTATAGTCCATGTTTTTGGAATTTTAAGATCACTTTCAGAATATTCTTTTATGGAAAAGTCATTTTCTTCTTGAGTAAGATTATTTAAAGTTTGTGATGCTTGTTTTTTTATCGAGAAATTACCATTTTCCTCTGTTATGCTTATTACATCTTTATCTCGAAGAGTATGATTTATCAATTTATTCTTTATAACTACTTTTGAAATGGCTAGGATTAATTTTATAACACAACCAACTATGACTACCAAAGCTGTTAGTTTATAGAAATTATATTCGGCTAGTATTTTCAAAAAATCATCCACTATTCCATTAATTATTTTTTTGAGTAAACTTTATTTTTTCTTACACATATCCTTTTTCAATTGCAAATCTTATAAGTTCCTTTGAGTTTCTAACTCCTACTTTTTCAACCAAATTTTTTCGGTGTGTATTTACCGTTGTAGTAGCGATCATTAATTTCTCGCTAATAATCTTAGATGAATCGCCAAGAGCAATCAATTTTAGCACTTCTTTTTCTCTTTTAGTTAGATGTATCTCTCCTTCTACTTGATTTGAACGTGTACTATTAATCAAAGCCCGCGTAACATCTTCTCCAAAATGATTACCTCCATTGAATATAACTCTAATAGCATTTATTAATTCTTCTTGTCCTTTATTTTTAAGTATGTAACCATCAGCACCAGCCTCTATAATTCCTTTTATTATGCGTAAATGATTGTGCATTGTCAATATTAAAACTTTAACTTTTGGAAATCTATTTTTGATAATTTTAGTAACCTCTAATCCGTTCATAACTGGCATTGAAAAATCAGAAACTACAATATCTACTTCTTTAGAAGTAAGCAAATCTAAGACCTCTTTACCATTTTCTGCTAATCCGACAATTTCAATATCATCTACGATTCCCATGAGAGAGGCTATGCCTTGAAGAAATATTATATGATCGTCTGCAAGAATAATTTTTATCATAGTTCTATGAGTTCATTGTGTGGTATTTCTATTTCAATTCTAGTACCTTTACCTAAATTTGAATCTATATATAATTTTCCATTGATTTGATTTGCTCTTGCTTTAATATTTTTAAGTCCCATGCTATCATATTCTAATTGATTATTTAAATCAAAACCAACACCATTATCTTTCACTGTTAGATTAATTAAGTCTTTACTATATGTTAATTGAATTATTATATTGCTAGCATTAGCATGTTTCAAAACGTTACTTATTAATTCTTGAACTATTCTATATATGGTAATTTCTTTTTTTGTCTCTAATCTAGTCTCAACTCCTTTTACTATAAAATTTACTTTTATAGTACTAGTGTCTTTAAGTACTTCCATTAAGTCTTCTAAAGCAGCAATTAAACCAAATTCTATGAGAATTACTGAGCCTAAATTATAAGCAATCTTTCTAACTTCATCACAAGCATGATCTAATAATAAATTAGCTTTTGAATATTGCTCTTGACTAAAACTATTTAATTTTTCAACATCTTTTTCTATGGATTGATAGTATATCTTAACCATCGAAAGTATACTTCCTAATCTATCGTGAAGATCTTTTGCGATCCTTTCCCTTTCATTTTCTTGTACCTCAAGTATAGTATTAAAAGATTTTAATTCCTTTTCTTTGAGAAGTTGTTTTATTTTGTTTTTGTCAATCTTAGAGCTCTCTTTTAAGAACTTGTATTTATTTTTAGTTCTGTAAATAAAGAATGTCTGCAATAAAATAATGCAGAGGAAGATTATGAAATGTAAATATTTGATAAATAGAAGAATGTCGCTTACAGATAATAATCAAATATATTAAATTATTTCTGAAAACAACGATAATTGTAGTAATTTGTAAAAATACAAACTGAAATTTTTATAAAAATCATTACTAATAATGATTTTTTACATCCTAATAAATAATGATATGTTTTGTAAGAATAATTTTGCTGCTTTGCCACTCCACAACTATTCCGCTTCTCTCCTACACTTCGACAAACTAAGTATAAACTAGTCGCAAAAAAATTGTTCCATTACCTTTCTTGAAGAAACTTTGAAGTAATAACTTTTTTAAAATATGAAGATTAAACTTTGCTTTCCGCCTAAGCAAAGTAACATAACGCAAGAACATTATAAACCCTTTATTATTAATTCATTATATTTACTTAATACTAATAAAACCCATATAAATACTAAGTTTATGTAGCATTACTATTTTAAACGTTGTCAATTTAATTATACTGTCATAAATAATATTTACGTACAGAAACGTAAAGCGAAACGGAATTTATTGTTACGTTTGATTCGAAGATTATTTGGTTTTTGAGAATTTTGTACTCTTATTGATGATACTAAATCATT
>JBCCLH010000062.1:0-27402 GCA_039026955.1 Bacteroidota bacterium | reverse complement strand
TTTGTTTAAACTTAATTGTAGATTCCAATTATAGATTTTTTTACATGTTAAAACTTGATCAAACTGATACAAACTTACTTTCCTTATTGCAAGCAGATAGCAAGCAAACGAATAAAGAACTTTCCAACAAGCTAAATCTTTCGGTAACGGCTGTATATGAGCGTATTAAAAAGCTGGAAAAAGAAGGAATCATTCAACAATATGTAGCGTTGGTGGATAAAAAAGCCATTGCTAAAAATTTTATGGCGTACTGCCATGTGCGTTTATCACAGCATTCAAAGGAATTTGTCATGAAGTTTGAACGTGAAATCACCAAGCTAGAAGAAGTCTTGGAATGTTATCATATCAGTGGCGATTACGATTACATTCTCAAAGTATTGGTGAAAGATATGGAAGCCTATCGCGATTTTATGGTGACTAAATTGACGGCGATTCCCAACATTGGAAATACGCATAGCATATTTGTCATCGGAGAAGTAAAACATACCACTGCAATTTCAGTTTAGAAATAGTATCTTTAGCTATCAAACGCTGCCTTATGAAACTCCAACGCGCTTCTTACAAACTTACAGAACTCTTCCTGCTGTTTATTGCATTGCCTGTGAGTTTGGCATTAGACTATTCGCCGTATGTAAAAGTAGGGTTGATTCTCTCTGGGTTTATCTATGTCATTTGGATGTTGCTCAAAGTAGAAAAGCAGAAATTCAAAATCAGTAAGTTGTTAGATTGGAAACAATTCTGGCGAAGAACTTTGGTAGTTTTCATCGCAATTTGCGTGCTGACCATAAGTTATGTCTACTTTACAGATGCTTCTGAATTATTTGTCGTCGTTCGGAATAAACCGTTGATGTGGATTGTCATTGTCTTTGTATACAGCGCCTTTTCCGTATATCCGCAAGAACTGATCTATCGTACGTTTTTCTTCTTACGTTACGAATCGCTCATTCGGAATCCGCAGTTATTCGTATTCATCAACGCAATTGTGTTCTGCTTAGCACATATGTTATTTAAAAACTCATTAGTCTCTCTGTTAACTTTTTTAGGAGGAATCTTATTTGCGTTGACCTTTCAAAAAACACGTTCTACCTTATTAGTTTCTATAGAACACGCCATTTACGGCAGTTGGTTATTCACTGTCGGAATGGGAACGATGTTAGGGTTTCCGAGTTGATTAATTTGTTAATTTGTGGATTCGTCGATTTGTGGATTTGTCAATTCGTATACATCATCTGGTATTGAAAATATTAAAAAATCCTTTGGATGATTTTGACTTTGAATAAGAAAATTGTAGCTTTAAAATAACTAAATTATTAAAAGAAAAAGGTTTGGTTATAGTAGAAATAAAGATAATTCCTATTATCTAGCGTTGGCAACTATAAAACGAATACAATGGAATTGCAAACGTTTTCAAAGTTTAAAACAAAGGACTCCGATAATCAAGAGGTAAAGGGAATGACAAGTTATTAGCTTATTTGTTTTGATAACCGCGGGTGGATATCAGATGTTTTATGGCTGTTAGGTACAAATAGAGTTTTGATTCCTTAAAAATATTTAAAAGAATAAATTACTGCTGTAACAAAAGCTATATGTCTATGACTCTTAAGTGTCAACGCGGCACATAACCAAAGCGTTTACTGCAATGAAAGGAACAAAAAAATGATAAAGAAAATAGTTGTTGGAATTGGACTTCTTATATTATTTATAATATCCTTATTGTATTTTAAGGTTATTTGGCTACTAGCACCGTATTATGATATAGAAAAGCCAGTTGAACTACAAGTACCCATAATGGATATGGAAGCTTACAAGGAAATTTGGGACACTCACAGAAGACCCTATATCTATTCCATTAGTTCACCAAAATCAGAAGGTAAAGTATGCGTTGTTGGTATTGACCATACTAAAGATCCAACTAATTCTAATCTAGATTCCCTCGTATATTATTGGAATAAATTTGATCCTGAAATTGCATTGGTAGAAGGAAGAGTAGGCAATCTAATCACTTGGTTTCAAGATCCGATAAAAGAATTAGGTGAAGGTGGTTTAGTAACCAAACTCGCGAATGAAAAGGGAATCCAATTATATTCATGGGAATCAAGACGTGAAAAAGAAATAGAATTCTTAATACAGAAATATACTCCAGAAGAAATAGCCATGTTTTATACTTTTCGACCATATTTTAGCAATATGAGATATGGAAAGTATGATAATCCGGAATCTACACTTCAGGAGTATTTAGAAAACCGGACGGATTACCCTAGTATTCGTGGAGTATTTAAAACTTGGCAGGAATTAGACAAGAAGTGGAAAGATGATTTCCCAAATATTGAATGGAGAGATTATGGATCAGGGAAAGGTTATCCAAAAGGATATCTTAATGAGATTTGGAATTATACGAATTTGTTGAGAGATGAACACATGGTTAACATGATTATAGAATTAGTCAATAAAGACAAAAAGGTGTTTGTAACTATGGGAGTGAGTCATGCTCCCAGAATCGAGAATACACTGAAGGCAACTTTAGAATAAACCAAGCAGAGTAGCTTCTAAGCGACATGGATTGATGTCATCAAGAATTTCCAATTTAAAAAACACTGCATTGAACAAAGTGCAAAATGTCCATAGCTGCTAAATTCAGCTACAGCATCTGCACAAAACGTTATCCTTATACCAATTAAACTATAAGATGTGACTTTAGAGACGAAGTTGCTTTGGTATCATAGGACGCAGTGAATGGATTGCATAGCCGTAGCTAAGGAACCTATTCGCAAGAAACTAGGATGCCAAATGAACGAGTCTACATGTTGCATCTTATAGTTTAATTTCTTTTTTGTTGTTTTATAGTATTTGTTAATTTGAAAAGCTGTCAACTTGAAAATTTCACCTAGAACAGCTACCAAAATATTAAAGCAAAGCGCGTCTAATAATTTATCAATGTACCAATTTGAAAATGTACTAATATATCAATTCCATCAAATGACACTCACAAACTCAACTGCTAGAATACAAACATACCAAAGCGAAGCGTGACCAAAATATTAAAGCAAAGCGCGTCTAATAATTTATCAATGTACTAATTTGAAAATGTACTAATATATCAATTCCATCAAATAACACTCACAAAATCAACTACTAAAATACAAACATACCAAAGCGAAGCGTGACCAAAAATCCAACAGGTGAAGCCAAGTCTAAAAGCGAAGCGGTCCAAGAGCGAAGCGTGTCTAATTATCTCAAAACAACCCCTTGCCGAACCCTAAAATAGTTGTACTTTTGTAGTACTTACAAAAATAAAAAGTTCTAAAAACAAGAATATGAATTCATACGATGTAGCCGTAATTGGCTCTGGTCCTGGCGGATATGTTGCTGCTATCCGTTGTGCGCAATTAGGCATGAAAACTGCAATCATTGAAAAATATAACACACTTGGTGGTACCTGCTTGAATGTAGGGTGTATTCCGTCTAAAGCATTGTTAGACTCTTCGCATCATTACGAAGAAGCTGTAAAACATTTTGATACACACGGAATCGAAATTTCAGGTGAAGTAAAAGTGAATCTCGAAAAGATGATTGCGCGCAAGCAAGCCGTAGTAGATCAAACCACAGGAGGAGTTGATTTCTTGATGAACAAAAATAAAATTGATGTTTACAAAGGTCTGGGAAGTTTTAAAGATGCAACACATGTAAACGTTGCTAAAGAAGATGGTTCTAACGAAGAAATTGAGGCAAAAAATATCATTATTGCTACGGGAAGTAAACCATCTAACTTGCCGTTTATTACTTTGGATAAAGAACGAATCATCACTTCAACAGAAGCCTTAAAACTAAAAGAAGTACCAAAACACATGCTTGTGATTGGTGGTGGTGTGATTGGTTTGGAATTAGGACAAGTATACAAACGTTTGGGCGCAGAAGTTACCGTAATTGAATATTTAGATAGAATTATCGGCGGAATGGATGCGGGACTTTCTAAAGAGTTGACCAAAGTATTCAAAAAGCAAAAATTCAAAATCAATACGTCGCATGCAGTGAAATCTGTAGAACGTGTCGGTGATGAGGTAATTGTAAAAGCAGACAATAAAAAAGGAGAAGAAGTAGAATTTAGAGGTGATTATTGTTTGGTTTCAGTAGGACGTCGTCCATACACAGATGGATTGAACGCAGAAGCAGCTGGTGTTAAAATTGACGAGCGCGGTAGAGTAGAAGTGAACGATCATTTACAAACCAATATTCCAAATATTTATGCCATCGGAGATGTGGTAAAAGGAGCAATGTTGGCACACAAAGCTTCGGAAGAAGGTTCTATGGTTGCAGAAATCATTGCAGGACAAAAACCACATATCGATTACAACTTAATTCCAGGAGTTGTCTACACATGGCCAGAAGTTGCAGCCGTTGGAAAAACAGAGCAACAATTAAAAGATGCGGGAATCAAATACAAAGCAGGACAATTTCCGATGCGTGCCTTGGGAAGAAGTAGAGCAAGTATGGACTTAGATGGATTCATCAAAATTTTAGCTGATGAAACTACCGACGAAATCCTAGGCGTACACATGATCGGTGCCAGAGCTGCAGATTTAATCGCGGAAGCTGTCGTTGCTATGGAATACAGAGCGTCTGCGGAAGATGTAGCGCGTATGTCACATGCACATCCAACATTTGCAGAAGCGATCAAAGAAGCTGCCTTAGCTGCTACAGAAGATAGAGCATTGCACGTGTAAATAGTCACGTGTAATTTAAATATAGAGATTGTCTAAAAAGTTATTGATTACGTCATTCTGGACTTGATCCAGAATCTCATCAATCCAGTGGTAAACTACTGTGAGAAACCCAAACCTGCGCTGAATTTATTTCAGTATCGAGTTTGGTTTGACGGAATTTATACTTTTTAGACAATTTTTTTATGCATTAGTGTAAGTTCTTACTTTTTTATACGACTTCAAAAAATATAACCTCGATACAACCTAAAAAAAGTAAACAAACACCTATGAATTCTCTTTGGTATTTTAACGATGTCAATCTATTCAAAGTCTTATGTCCGCACAAATTCAAGAAGTATAAAAAAGATCATGAATTTAATGCGTATAAAAAGCAAGACTATATTTATTTTGAGGAAGATTCTGCCACTAAAGTATACCTAATTGATAAAGGAAAAGTAAAGTTAGGCTACTACACAGAAGATGGAGAAGAAGTTGTAAAATCCATTCTTTCTCGTGGGGAATTGTTCGGCGAAAAAGCAATTTTGGGAGAAGAAAAACGAAACGAATTTGCACAGTCTATTGACAACACTACTTCCATTTGTCCGATTTCTGTAGACACGATGCACGACCTCATGAGAGACAACCAAACCTTTACGTTGAAGATTTATAAATTTATCGGTTTCCGAATCAAAAAACTAGAACGCAGATTGCAATTATTACTCTTCAAAGATACCAAAACACGCTTGTTAGAATTCCTAAAAGAGCTGTGTGAAGAGTACGGATATGAGTGTGATACAACGGGCGATCATGTTGTAAAACATCCTTACACTCAAAAAGATATTGCAAGTTTAATTGGCACTTCACGCCCCACATTAAACATCATTATGAACGAATTGAAAGAGGCAAAAATCATAGATTTCAATCGAAAAGAAATTCGTTTTATCGGTGAAATTCAAGTATAAAAAATACAAAAAATCTATTTTCTGAGGTTGTAAAAAATACAAAATAACAGTATATTTAAAAGCAGATTCCAATAGCTATTTTTAGCTTAAAAAGAACCCAAAATTAGCATGACATCATGACAGTTTTGGGTTTTTGAATTATATTGTATTTTTGATTTAAGTAATATTAATTAAGTAATTGATAGTTAATGTTTTAAATATTAAAAATAGTTAAATATTTTGTCGTGTAAAAAAGTAAGTTTTTTAGAAAAAAATACAACTTTTTTCAGAAGTGTTAGTTAGCTAACATTTTAGGTGATTTTGCTACAATACATTTGTATCATAATCATAAAAATACTTGTAATGATAAAAAAAATGTTTTTGGGATTGACGTTAGGAATCTTCGCAGTCTCATGTAGTAGTGACGATGATGTAACTACACCAACATTATCAAATTTAAAAATCAACTTAAGCGGATTAGAAGACCTTGGAAGTGACTTCGTATATGAAGGCTGGATTATTGTAGATGGAAGTCCCGTAACCACAGGAACATTTACAGTAAATGGTTCAGGAACTTTATCAAGAACTTCTTTTTCTATAGACACAAATCAATTAGCTGCGGCTACTGCTTTTGTACTTTCAATTGAACCAGCAGTAGACCCAGATCCAGCACCAGCAGCCACAAAATTATTAGCAGGAGATTTCTCAGGAAATACAGCAACTGTAGGATTAGGTCCAGTAATTACTTCTGGAGATTTTAACAATTCGTCAGGTGTTTTCTTCTTACGAACTCCAACAGACGAAATGCCTGGCTCAGGAAATAACGGAAACGATCACTATGGTGTTTGGTATGGTACTCCAGGAATGCCACCAACATCAGGCTTGAACTTGCCACCTTTAGCAGATGGTTGGAAATACGAAGGTTGGGTAGTTGTAGATGGCGTGGGTCCATTGACAACAGGAACGTTTACAGGATTCGAAACTGTAGATGAGTTTAACGGATTCAGCGGCGCTGAAAATACAGTAGGTCCTCCAATTCCAGGAGAAGACTTTTTCCTTAACGCACCAGCTGGTTTTACATTCCCACTAGATGTACGCGGACGTACCGTAGTTATCTCTATAGAACCGTATCCAGACAACAGTCCAGCACCGTTCTTACTAAAGCCCCTAGTAGGAACCGCTGGAAATGACACAGCCCCAGCAACCAACGATTTTAACCTTAATGCTTCGTCATTCCCAACAGGAACAATTGTGCGATAATCTTTATGATTAATTGTCGTTAATGAAAGACACGTTATCCGTTTTTGGATGGCGTGTTTTTTTGGGTTTTGGATGTTGGAATTTTAGACGCGCTTTGCTTTTAGATTGTTGGTATCGGCTTTGCCTGTTAGACACGCTTTGCTTTAGTATCGCTCACGCTCTTGGTATATTATTATTTTAGTTGGTGAGTTTGTAAATCCTCTTTGAATAGAATTACCCCATTGTTACATTTTCAAATTTTCAAATTGGTATATTAGTATTTTAGTAGTTGAGTTTATGAGTGTCATTTGATGGCATCGCTACATTTTCAAATTTTCAAATCGGTACATTGGTAGATGCGCTTCGCTTTAGTATCGCTCACGCTCTTGGTATATTAGTATTTTAGTAGTTGAGTTTGTGAGTGTCATTTGATGGCATTGTTACATTTTCAAATTTTCAAATTGGTATATTAGTATTTTAGTAGTTGAGTTTGTGAGTGTCATTTGATGGCATTACTACATTTTCAAATTTTCAAATTGGTACATTGGTAGACGCGCTTCGCTTCTAGATTTTATCAAAAATCACTTGCTTTTGTAATGATCACACAAACAAATGGACAAACCACAAACAAATCCACAAATCCACGAATCCACGAATCCACAAAAAACAAAAAACAAAAACAACCCCACAAAAAACCTATCTTTAAAGCATGCTAAAAACACCAAAAAAACTCACCAGAAAACATTGGAGCAATATTATTTTTATCGTTGTTCTTGCAGTGATCATTTTTACGCCTGTGGGTACGTATGTCAAGGTAAAACTGAATCAGGTGAAAATGATATTTTTTCATCCAGATGCGATTGAGGAAGCGGAAAGAGTCGTTTTAAGTGACTATGATTGGAATTTGATAGATAGTAACGGAAGCACAGTGAACTTTCAGGAAATGGAAGGAGAAATCATTCTCGTGAACTTTTGGGCGACATGGTGTCCGCCGTGTGTGGCTGAAATGCCTAGTTTAGAGAAGTTGCATGAAGATTATAAAGATAAAATCAAGTTTGTGTTTTTGGCGAATGACAAAGCGGATAAAGTCTATGCGTATTTGGAAAAGAATGGGTATGATTTGCCAGTGTATTTTAGCAAAGACAACGAGCCAGAAGCTTTGCAATCGACAAGTATTCCGACTACGTATTTAATTGATAATCAAGGAAATATTGTGATGAAAGAAACAGGCGCGTACAATTGGAACAGCAGCAACGTTCGCAATCAAATAGATGAATTATTGGCTTTTTCAGTGGCGGAATAATAGGTGTCGAAGTAATGATCGTTTCTATTTACAGTGAATTCTTCTAAAAGAAAAAATACTCCAAAAAAGAAAAAGTGAAAAATTCCGTTGAGTATATAGCAATTAGTCCATATGAAACATTTTACACATTTATTAGTGCTTCTTATTTGTATTACTTCTTGTTCTACAAATCAGCAACAAAGTGAGTTTTTTAAAAAGTTGAATGAAGAGAAAGACAATCTGAGTTTTACATTCATAGCAAATGCATCTAGTTATTTCCTGACACTAGCACAGGAGCCTAAAGAAAGCAGTGACTGTAGTAAAATCCAAGAAAGTGATTCTCAGAAAATAATTCATATTTTAAATGAACATGGTCTTCTAGATGGTACTTATTGTTTTTTTGAAAAAAATGTAGATAATGCTGATAATCAAAAGATAGCTGAAGCTAGAAAGTTTCTAATACTTATTCAGTCAAGTTCTAATGATGCTAATGTATTCATAGGCGTTCCTTCAATTGAATTGACTCAAAAGCTTTTAAAAAGAATAGGTGCTGAAGTAAATTATAAGGATTGTTTTGAAAAACTTAGTGCTGAGGCAGCATTGTAAATACTTCTTGTCTTTTTATGTAGTGGAATAATTTTATATTTTAGTCTGATGGAACATTCAAGTAGAATGTTAGTCTCCAAGATTCATGAACGAATTATCCAAACATATACAAAGCATCCTTTCGATTCCTAACGATCGACTTTCCCTCATTTTAGACACAACTGTTGAGAAACAATTTGCCAAAAAAGAACATTTGCTTCATGAGGGCGCATATGCTAAAGAGGTCTACTTTATTTTAAAAGGTTGTGTTAGAACCTATATTTATGATCTAAACGGAGTAGCACATAACATTACTTTTTCGATGGAAAATTGGTGGTTTGGTGATTTGCAAAGTTATATCAATGCTACGCCAGCTTCTTTTCATATTCAAGCGTTGGAAGAAACAACTGCCTTATCTATTAGTAAAGAAGACTGGGATTTTCTATTGCAAGAAGTTCCTGAATTTAGTGTTTACACAAGAATTTTATTTCGCAATACGATGTTTTCTCATGAAAATAGAATTCTACAAAACTTATCTTTTACCGCAGAAGAGCGTTACAATTCCTTCTTAAAAACCTATCCCAATTTGTCGCAACGCATCTCTCAAAAACACATTGCAAGCTACTTAGGAATCACACCTGAATTTTTAAGCATGCTGCGCAAAAAAAGAACCAACTAATTTCTTAAACTACTTTAATTTTTTTCTAGTTACTACGCCTGAACTTTGTCTTCATAACACAAGATAAAATAAAAACACATGATGACTAGAACCTTATGGAAGCGATTATTGATCATCTGTTTCATGACTTTTTCTTGTGTTGAATTTGTAAAAATATCAAAAAATGAAAAAGAAATGGAATCCCAAAAAACATTTGACAATTTAACTCACAGAGAAGGCAATCGACCTGAAACAACGAATACCAATCCGCATACACAGTTAACGCAACAACCCGAAAACACTTCTTATGTAGACGCTTTGATGGATTGGGCGTTTACTTTGACAAACATCACCAAAGAGCCTAGCAGAATTTCAGTTCCAGGCTCCATTGCGATGTGTATGGAAGAAGCACATACCTGCGATCGTTGTAATGCTTTTATGGTTGGAACTGAATTTGCACATTTTCATCCACATCCTGATTACAGCATGCATCTCGGATTACCCACGAAAGATGCACAGCAAATGATTGATAAAGGTTGGGGCGAGTGGCATCCGCTTATTAAAAGAGGATATCTTCCGCCAAACATTGTGATGTTGTATGCTCCAAGAAATCAAGCAGAATTGGAAGCTTCAAAAATGATTCTGCAACGCTCTTATGATTTCGCAAAAGGCAACTTTGAGTAAGGATTTCTTGCATTACCTCTCAATTCAAAAATTTAAACAACAAATTAAAAAACGACAAAAAATGAAAACACGATATACTTTTCTGATTGTAGTATCAATGCTATTTTTTACACTGAATACATTCGCACAAAACAAAAAAGGTTCTGCGTATGTTGAAATAGAAACACGATCGCTAGAGCAATTATATCAAGCAGCTTTGGATGAAGGTGGCGAATTTGTACTTCGTGCTGGTGGTGATAAATCGGATCAGATTGATTATTATTTGGACATGTTTAAAAAACGCTTCCCGAAATTAAAAGTCACACATACAGTAGATGTAAGTATCAATCATGCACCACGTTATGACAATGCGCGTGCGGCAGGAGGAAAAACAAATATTCCCGATGTGATTCAGTTTCAAACCTTACACCGTTTTACCTACTACACTGAACAAGGTTTTTTAGATTCATATAAACCTAAAAACTGGGACAAAGTGTTTCCAGATTACAAAGATCCACATGGACATTGGACAGGTTTATACGGCGTAACTTTTACAAATTATGTCAACACAGACATCATTCCAGAAGACAAAGCACCAAGAGATGCATTAGATTATTTAGATCCGGCACTGAAAGGAAAAGTGATATTAACGTATCCACACGATGATGATGCGGTGTTGTATCAATTTTGGAATTTAAAAGAAATGTACGGATGGGACTATTTGGAGAAATTAGTAGCCACAAAACCTGTTTGGGTGCGTGGTACCGCCATGCCGTATGTAGCGATCAATAATGGTTGGTATGGCGCAAGTTTTACGACATTTTGGGCGTTTGAACCGATTCCGGGATTGAATACAAAATTTCAATTTCCTAAAAAAGATTACTTTCTTACTTGGTTTCAAGCAGCTGGAATTCCGAAAGAAGCCAAACACAAAGCAGCCGCCAAATTATATATAAACTGGATGTTATCAGAAGAATTTCAAGCCAAATGGTTGCAATTTCCAGTACGTAGAGATGTCGAAGCACCTGCAGGATACAAGTCTGTCCACAATCATAATACGTCTCCTGCTGATTTTCATCGTTGGTTGTTAAAGCGAGATATTGTAGAACGATTTCGTATGCAAATGTTGCATTTAATCGGTCCGGTACAAGGTCCGACACCAATTGATATTGATTACAGTATAAAACCTAAATAATATTTTATTTCTAAGAATACGTTCAAAAGTGCAAAACGCTATGTTTTGCACTTTTTTAGTACTTTCGTTTTGGTAGTATATAAAAAGTTGATAGCATCTACTTCAAATTAAAATTTTATGAGTGTATTCGGGAATAGAAAAGACAAAAAAGAAATTAAATCTGACTTTTTAAGAGAACATTGGAATCTTGCTTCAGAAATGTATCATTTGGTCGCCAAAGCTGTAACTTATTATGATTTTGACAATCCTTCTTCTTTTACAAAATCGTATCAGGGAAAATCGTTTGATGATAATATTTTTGATTTAACCTTAGTCATTGAAGCTTTTGAAAATGCGTGGAGTTCACTGTATAAAAACTACTTATTGGAAAGTTTGCGTTGATGGTGTGTTAGACTTTTTCTATCAATTGCAAACGAGACAATTAGAAGCGCAAGTGTCTGCTCCATATCAAATTAAAGTCATTGATATTGAATATGATTTATTGAAAGGTTTTGATCTCACCGCCAAACAATCAGATTTGCTATATCCTTGGGAAAATTACAAAGAATATCAACCAGAAATAGAATTTAAGGATGCTACTGCTTTCCATAAGACAATGCTTCTGAATAGAATTTGTCAAGAAATCTATGAAGAATTAGAGTTAACGGAATATGACGATCTAGAAGAATCGGTTGAAGAATTTTATGGCGACTTTGTGTCGTTTTTAACAGATGAAAACCAACTACATTTTACCTATTACATCAACTTTATGTGCAATTGTTGGGCGTATACCAAAGGAAAAACTGGATCTAATGTGTTAGGTTTTCTATTCACACATACAGAACTGCATTATGTTTCTTTGGACGATCACAATTTCAACCAAACGATTAGCGCCAAAGAAGATGTCTCAAATTTTAAAAAATATCTACAGAAGAGAGGAGTTCGTTTTTAACCTTTTCTGCGTTGCAATGATGGTTTTTTTGTACGCTTAAAATATTTCTTAGGAACCCATAACATACCGAAACATTCACTGTCTTCTTTGCCTAAATGTTTGTGGTGAATTTTATGTGCTCTACGAATGCCGCGTGCATACCAATTATTGGCATTGCGGAACATTTTAAAACGTTGGTGAATAAAAATATCGTGCACTAAGAAATAGGTGAGTCCGTATGCGAAAATTCCAATTCCGATGGGTAAACCCAACCAGAAAATATCGAATCGCCACAAGAAAAAACAAATCATACTCACTACTGCATAAAAGATGAAAAATGCATCATTACGCTCAAACCAAGAATCATGATCTTTTTGGTGATGATCTTTGTGTAACGACCATAAAAAACCATGCATTACATATTTATGCGTTGCCCACGCCATAAACTCCATTATACAAAATGTTCCTAAGAAGGTAGCAATCCAAATAAGGGTTATCATTGTTTATCTGTTTTTATTTTAGATCAAATTTAATTGATAATTCACATACGATTTTGCTAATAACGCCATTTTTTGGTAATTCGGAATGCGAATTCGTGTATTTTTTATTTTTACAGATGGCGTTCGCTTTAATTTGTGTAATAATTTAGAATAATATTTATAGGCTGTAAACACGCCAAACTTCGCTTCTATCGGGAGTTTTGCAATTCCTTCAAGTCCCAATTTAAAATCGTGTTCAATTTCTGCTATAATTTTTTGTTTGGATGCTTCGTCTAAATTTTTCAAATCGGCATCTGGAAAATAAGTACGATCTAAATCTTCAAAATCCGCTTTTAAATCGCGCAAAAAATTCACTTTCTGAAAAGCTGAACCTAATGACATTGCCGAAGATTTCAATTCTTTATACTTTGTTTCATCACCTTTTACGAATACTTTCAGGCACATCAAACCAACCACATCTGCCGAACCATAAATATATTCTTTATATTCTTCATGGGTGAGATAGATTTTTTTGTCTAAATCTTGACGCATACTTTTCATAAACGCATCAATCAAGTGAATAGGAATGTCGTATTTGTGAACAGTGTGTTGAAACGAATTCAAAATTGGATTCAAGCTAATTTTGTGTTCTAGTGCAGAATCCCAATCGGCTTGAAACTTATCCAATAAGTATTCTTTATTAAATTCATGGAAAGAATCTACAATTTCATCTGCAAAACGCACAAAGCCGTAAATATTGTAAATATCTTGGCGAATTGAGGGAGCCAGCATTTTTGTAGCTAGTGAGAATGAAGTGCTGTACGATTTGGTTACGAGCGTACTGCAATTGTGAGAAACAGTGTCAAAAAGTGCTTTCATGAGTATTTGGTTGATGTTTTGTGATTAATTCAGCTACCAATTTCCCAGAAATCAATGCTGGAGGCACTCCAGGACCAGGAACGGTTAATTGTCCAGTAAAATATAAATTTGATACTTTTTTACTTTTCAAATTAGGTCGTAAAAATGCAGTTTGTAATAGCGTATTTGCCATTCCATAAGCATTTCCTTTGTAAGAATTATATTCTTTAACGAAGTCATTTACACAAAAAGACTCGTTAAAGATAACGTGATTTGTGATATTTTGTTCTGTTAACTCCTCAAATCTTGCCATAATGATGTCAAAATATTGTTCTCGGAGTTCAGGCGTATCTTCCAATCCTGGTGCAATCGGAATCAAAAAGAAACCGCCTTCTTTTCCTTCTGGTGCTGCCGCAGGATCAGTCATAGAAGGGAAATTTGCATAGAATAAAGGTTCTTTTGGCCACGAAGCTTTGTCGTAAATAACATGTGCATGTGCATCAAAATCTACATCAAAAAATAACGTGTGATGCGATACGTTTTCAATCTTCTTATCAAAACCTACATAAAATAGGAGTGAAGACGGTGCAAATGTTTTCTTATCCCAATAATTTTCAGAGTATTGACGGTATTTTGTGTCCAACAAAGTTTCTGAATGATGATAATCGGCACCGGATAAAATAATATCGCCTTCGTATTCGCCATTTTCAGTGATCACTTTTTTGGCTTCTTTGCCTTCTACAGCAATCTTAACAACATTTTCATTCGTTTTAATAGTCACGCCTAAACGTTTCGCCAAGGTTTCCATCGCTTGAATGATGCTGTACATGCCGCCATCAGGATGCCAAGTTCCCAATCCGAAATCGGCATAATTCATAAAACTATAAAAAGAAGGTGTATCGCTCGGTTTTGCACCTAAAAACAATACAGGAAATTCCAAAATCTTGATCAATCGGTCATTTTTAAATTCTTTGCGAACATCTCTTTTGATGTTGCTAAAAAACTGACCAATCTTCTTAATCGTTTTCGTGTTGACCAATTCCAAAGGAGAAACACCAGGTTTGTACACCAAATCTTTGATGGCTACGTTGTAGTTTTCTTCCGCATTCGCGATAAACTTTCGAAGCTTGATACTACTTCCCTTTTCTTCAACTTCAAATGCTGCGCAAATTTTCTCTAGTGTATCTTCAATACGAATGGAATCATTTTTGCCAAAGTATACTTCGTACGCAGGATTGAGTTTTTCTAAGTTATAAAATTCGGAAGGTTTTGTATCGAAATCGCTGAAGAAACGTTCAAAAACATCGGGCATCCAATACCAAGAAGGACCTAAATCAAAAGTAAATCCGTCTCGTTTTAGCTGTCGTGCTCTTCCGCCAACAGTCGAATTTTTCTCAAGGATTGTAACGTCATAACCTGCTTGAGCTAAGTAACAGGAAGCAGATAAGGAGGAAAATCCAGAACCTATAATTATAGTTTTTAATTTCATTGTTTAACAAAAATAGTAAAAAGTTAAACAAAAATAAAATTGAATTTTAGATTTCTTCAACTAGGTCAATAATTGACTTAAAAACTTTAAGATTCTTGTAGTTTTGAGTGTTCTTAACAAACTTGGATTGGTAGCCTAAAAGCCATAAATGGTGCTCTTCAAAACCAATCTTATCATTAAACTCTTTCAAGTAATCTTCTATTTTATCCTCAGGAGGCGTCACCGTAAAATAAGAAATAAAATGCAATTCTGGAAAAAAGCTGTGAACATTTGTTAAACTATCCACAGGAATTGTTTGTCCAAGATAGATAGTATGATACCCTTTTAATTGTAATTCGTAGTTTAAATACAGCAATCCAATTTCGTGGATTTCGTTTTCAGGTAAGTATAAAACGAACGTTTTTGATTTGTTTGTTTTTTCTAAAGATTGAATACGTTCTGTATTCAAAATAATTTTTTGTTTTACCAGGCTAGAGATAAAATGCTCGTGCGCAGGATTGATGGTTTGTGTATGCCACAAAACACCCAATTCATTTAATAAAGGAATGAAAGTATCGTAAAAAATTTCACGAAATGATTTTTCGGCTAATAACTTATTGTAAGTATTGTAGAAAAGACTATAATCAAAATTAAGCATTGATAATTTAAATGAATTCAATGCTTGATTGTGGATATTTTTCTCAGTTGCTATTTCTCGGACAAGAATATGAATCTTTTCCTCTGGAATTTGAGCAATCTTAGAAATTTTATATCCGTTTTTATAAAGTAGAGTGATATTCAAAAGTTTTTTTAGACTTTTAATATCGTAAGTTCGTATATTTGTATCAGTTCTTTCAGGTGCTAATAGATCATATCTTTTTTCCCAGATACGGATCGTATGTGCCTTTACGCCCGAAAGATTCTCTAAGTCTTTTATACTAAATTTAGTCTTTACCGCATCCATCCGTTTAATCTTTTTCTATATAGCTTAAACAAAAATACGTTTTTATCTTGGTTTTTCCTTATATTTGCAACACTTTTCTTTTATTAAGAATAATTCTAAATAAAAAAGACTATCATTGCTGATAGTCCTTCTCAAAATTAATTTTAATACGGTTAGCATTTCACCAAAGAGTTGCAATCATACAGTTGTGAATATAATTGGCAAACTAGTGGTTGTACTGTGAGTGCTACGGTACAATTCCCAATAGGTCTAGCACATGAAATTGTAAATCCACCTGTTTTGTCTGCTCCACCAACAACAGTTTGGTTTAATGACGATACTACTTGCTTTTCTAAACTTAACGAGTTTAATTTTCTTTTTTTCATGTTGATTAAATTTAAATTGTTTTTTAAATGTAGAAAGAAAAATAGGTACATAAAACGAAAGCAAGTCGCTTTTTATAAATGTCGACTGCTTTTTGATTTTATGTTCTTGTTTTTTGAAATTAATTTACTTGTAATCAATTGTTTATAAATAAAAGAAAGCACGAGCCGAAGTTCGTCCTTTTCCTGTTGTTACGATTGTAATACAATTATTTTTTTGATGATTTTTTCAATGAAATTTTTTGACTGCGTACGAACTTGCACAAAATACATTCCTGGTAAATTTCGTTGAATATCTACTTCAAGTTTGGACGTGTTTTCAAAATCTAGTGTTTGAATGAGTTTGCCTTTGAAATCTAAAATTTGCAACGTTTCGCTTTCTTCTTCTTCAAAATACACAGAAAAAACTCCTTGATTTGGATTCGGTGCAATATGCATTTTCTGCATTTCTTTGGTTTCTTCTGGTAAGATGATTTCATCAGTAAACGCAATCGGATCATCAGCAGTTCTGCTCACAAATGAACCTGTACATCCTTCAATATAAGCTCTAAAAACTGAACCGTTTAACGCATCAAATCCAGAAGTTATACCAAATGAACTACCTCGACGCAGAGCGATCGAGGTAGTTCATTTATGATTTTGTAACCAACGCACTCAATTTTCCAATGAGAAGCATGGTAATATAGAAAAGAAAAGCACCGGCCAATCCGCTTAAAAAGAAAAGAACAATATCAAAGAAGAAATCGCTTCGATATTTTAGCAAATAAGCTTCGGCATATGCATCAAAGGCATAAAAAGTAACCACCCAACACGCGCCAAATAGAAGAGATATTAAGGAAGCTCTTAGAAATGTAACTAAATGTTTTACATATAAGTTCATGTGGTAAAAATAAAGAAAACTGGGGAGATTTTCGAATAAAAAAGAGGCTGTCTAAAAAGTACAGATTTCGTCAAACCGAACTTGATTCAGTATCAAGCTCAGAATGACGCTCGCAAAGACTTTTTAGACAGCCTCTTCCTTTTTGTCAACACGAACTTGGAGTAGTGTTGCCTGCCTCTAATGCCTAGTGGCAATTAAAACATGATGTACAAGAGCCAGATGGGTCTGGCTTAGGAGGTCTGCAGCACCCAGTTCCTCCTTGACAAGGTCCTTCACAAGTTTCAGCAGGTGCGAATCCGCCTAGTGTTGCTTGTTTCAGTTTTGAAATTGTTTTCTTTTCCAATCGAAGCTTTTCAAACTTATTTTTTTTCATAGTATAGTGGTTTTGTGTTTGAATTCAATATTACCGAAAAACTCTACTGAGCGCAATAAAAGCCATGTAAGATTCATGAATGTATTTAAAAGTAGCACAATTATAAATAAAGATTTTATACTATTTATAGCGTAAAATCAGCTAAAAACACAGATTTCGATCAATTTTATAAAATAATGTCTATTTCTTATGATTTTTATTGGTAAAAGTTTGATATTAGCTACATAACAATCAAAATAATTTATAATGAAACATGTCAAGGCACTTCTGTTAGTAGTTACAATTTTTAGCTTTTTATCTTTTACACAAACGGATTCTATCATTGGAAAATGGGAACTGTATAAAATGGAAACGTTAGAAGGAGACATACGTGAATCTAGTGGTCGTTGGATGGAGTTTTTTGAAGAAGGTGTATTGAAAGGCGGAAATTCTTTAGATACTACAGACAGAGAAGGAAATTGGGAATACAATACCAAAACCAATGAACTTACAGTGAGTTCAGAGAGAAAAATGCCTGGTGAAGGAACATTTAAAGTTACTTGGATAGATAGTGATCACATTTATATTGTTGTGAATAGAGGAAGAAAAGTCTACATGAGACGCCTAAAATAACTACCACAATTCGGTAATTTTTACGAAATATTAGTACGTACCATGAAAACAATTTTAGTTGTCAACGGCGAAAAATACTGGAAAGATATTCTGCCAGCGTATGATGTAGTGCAGAAATCGATTCAGAATACTTCTTGGATTTTAAAATCTGGGAAATTGTATGTGGCTGACGAAAGTGGCGTGGTACAGCCAGATGCGATTTTGTGGCGCGTGGGCGCGATCAAACCGATGGAAATTCAAACCACTGCGCTTGATTTGATTACCTTGGCGGGAATTCCTTGTGTAAATTCACCAGAAACTTTAAAAACAGGATTTGATCGACTGTCGATGTTGGCAACCATCAAGAAATTGGGATTGTCCGTGATCGATTTTGATGTGGTGACGAAATCTACAAATCTTAAGAATATTAAAAGAAGTTTTCCTTTTGTAGTAAAAGTTGGAAATTATCATGGCGGATTCGGTAAAGTATTGGTGGAGGACGAACAGAAATGGCAAGACATTCAAGACTTGTTATTTGTTACCGATGATTACATCACGATTGAACCGTATATTAACTATGTGCGTGACATTCGCTACATTGCTATCAATGACAAAGTCTGGGCGATGTCTCGAAAAGGGAAATTTTGGAAAGCCAATATTGAAACAACCGATTTTGAAGAGTTTGAACCCCAAGAAGCATTGGTAAACGATTTAAAAATGCTGCAAAATTCCATTGGTGCGGATATCATTGCCATAGATATTTTAGAAGAAGAAAACGGGAATCTTCATATTGTAGAATATAACGACATTCCAGGATTATCAGGCTTTTCAGATGAACTGAAATATGAATTGGCAGCGGTGCTAACACGTGCGCTGAGTTAGGAATATATCTGTAAAAATTAAATAAAATTATAGAAGAGGCTGTCTAGAAAATCTTTGCAGACGTCATTCTGAGCTTGACTCAGAATCTCATAATACTGATTATCAACTGTTATGAGAAACCGAAGATACCGAATCAAGTTCAGCACATGGTTCGGTTTGACGAAACCTATGCTTTTTTGGCAGCCTCTTATTTTAACAATGTAAATTAACAAAAGTTAATACATCTTGGTTTGTTTGGAATTGGACAACCGTTTGCATCTACACAATCTTCTCTTAGAAAACAGGTAGGACCACAGATAGGGAAGAATCCTCCTCCATTAATTGTTGCCTGTTTTTTGTTTGTTCAAGATGTTTGAACCTTTTAATTCTGAAATTTTGTGTAACATTTTTTACTTTTTTTCATGGTTTATATTGTTTATAATTTATCTAAAATAGTATCGAAAAATAAAAAGGTGCTCACATAAATGTTTTGTTATTTGAGTCTAAATAGCAAGGTAAATTTTTTAAGTATTGTTTTTCATCAAAAAAGCTGTGATCTTTGAAGAAAAACTAAGACAATGAAAGAAACTTCGGAGTGGATATTGAAAGCGATGCGTATTTTTGCGTGGATTATTTTCGTGTGGATGTTGGTCAAAGCAGGTGCAATGATCATGGCGTACGGCGCGAGTGTGGAAAATCCAGAAGGTGCTAAAGATTTGTATGGCGGCTTGGATTTGTCGCGCTATTACCAAGCGAGTTTTATTCATTATACCATCATTGTTTTCTATTACTTTTTGCAGTATTTGTTGCTGGCGTATATTGCTTTGTTTGCCACGCGTTTGTTGAGTGAGGAAACTTTGGAAAATGTGTACAGTGCTACGGTTGCGAACATTTTACAAAAAATCAGCGTTACGATTTTGAGTGTTTTCGTCATTTGTATCCTACATAATATTCATACCTTTATTCTTGAAAAATATGCTGAAATACAGGCAGAAGCATTCTCTGGCGAATCTATTTTTATGGCGGGAATGATCTATGTACTGTCCGTCGTTTTTCTGAAAAGTATCGATGGAAAACTAAAAGCAGATTGATACAATGTTACACCAAAAATAATGACAAAAACTAAATTTTATACATGGGCATTTCGTTTTACAATTTGGATTGTCATTATTCAAGTTGTGCTGATTATTTTTGGATTCAACATAGAATATTTTGCGCAAGATGTAGATAGTTTGTTTAATTTTCTGGAAAAAGCAAACGTTTTAGGCTTGATTGCATTGCTATTATTTATAGTTGCAGTTGTATTCTTAATTATAGGATATGTAAAACGCGAACCGCAGAATTATCAATTTTGGGTCGCGTTGTTATTGTGTATCGGATATATTATCAATTTAATATTAGGTCAAGTAATGGTCACTACGTATGTTCTTTTTTAAAAGATCAAACTCAAATTTTTTTATGAAACACAATTTATTCTCTTACGGAACACTACAACTTGAAAGTGTACAATTAGAATCTTTTGGGAGAAAGCTTGAAGGTTCAAAAGATGCATAGTAGGCTTCAAACTGGAGCAATTACGGATTATAGATGCAGCAGTGTTGGCGGTGAGTCAAGAAGAATTTCATCCGATTGCCATTCAAACTAATGATAAAAATGATGTCATTTCAGGAACTTTATACCAAATTTCTCAAAAAGAATTGGAGGAAGCAGATCGTTACGAAGTATCAGAATATACAAGGGTTGAAGCCACTTTTCAATCTGGAAAAAAAGGGTGGATATATGTGAAAGCTTTATAAAAAAGAGGCTGTTTAAAAGAGTACAGATTTTGTCAAACCTAACTTGATTCAGTATCAAGCTCAGAATGACGCCTGCAAAGACTTTTTTAAACAGCCTTTTTCTATTCATTTTAAGTTTGCTTAGTCCGCTGGTGCAATCACATAATCGCGACAAGAAGCATTCCAACCTAGTGATCCCCACATGTTAACCCATGCCGTTGCGGTTCCTTCACTTTGATTTCCGTCGAAGCGCTCAACTTGGTCTCCTTTTCTACGGTAACATACCCAAACGCCACCTTTGATATCTTTTAATTCTTGTTTTGTTAAGACTTTGCCCAAGCCTGCAATTTTTTCTAACATAGTTTAAAATTTTATGATTAATATTGATTTAAAACTATAGAATACCACAAGCGATTCAAAAGAAAGCTACTCTGGTTTTATGAATTTGAAGTTGCTTTTTTTAACTGGAATATGAGCTATAATACAGGAACCGTCACAGTTCCACCCACCCAACAGTTCATTTCAATTTTTTCTCCGCCTTTGTAGCCTTTGTTGAAAATATCTACTTTGGTAGGTGCTGATTGCATGTAATTTGCAATCAATCCATTGGCTTCATTTTTCACAGAAGAATCTACTTGTATAGCTTTACGAGCAGTATCCGCTGCTTTCCAATAAATTGCTCTTTTGGTAAAATCGTCCGTACCGCATTCGTTCGCACTTGAACCATATAAACGTGCCAAACCTAAATACGCAGCACCCGATTTTGGATTGGCATTGGTCGCTTTTATAAAGTACATATAAGCTTTGGACTTTTGTTTGGCTTTGGCTGCTTTTTTTCCCTCTTTCACCAGTACAGTTGCTTTTTTGACGCCATCCATTTCCAATTTTAAATATGCCTCTAGATATGTTTTCGCTTTTGCGGAATTGCCTTGTCGTTCGTGAATTTGGTACAAGTATAATTTGGAGTTGGCACTTGGTGCTGCTGCGTCAATAGCTTCCACCAGTTTTACAAACAACGCTTCTTCTTTGCAACCTTTCGCATCTAACTGTCCCACAGCTTTTCGGAGCCAATCGATGTTTTTGTTTTCTGTTTCAAATTTCTTTTCAAACATCGGAATCAAGGTTTCGCAAGTCGCTTCTTTCTCAATCAACACATTCATATTGTTGGTAAGTGTTTCAATGGCTTTGCTGTTTTTGGGTTTTTGTTCTTTCTCGAAGCTTAATTTTTCTTGTACGATTTGATATTTTTCCATCAAGCTTTCTAACGAAATGCCATTTGTTTTCTCTTGATACATTTTGTAATACAGTTCAAAATAGTAATACAAATTCACAGGATTTTTGAAATGTGCTTTGTCTTGGGTAAACGCATCATCAAACCATTGGTATTGTTCTGAAATGGTACCAATGTCATATTTAACCATCAGTGCGCCAATTTTTGGTAAAAACTGTCCTTTTTTAGTTCTGTCAGGAAAATAATGTATGCGTTCTTTTAACAATTCAATGATTTCAGAAGCGGCTTGTTTTTTGTTGGAAGCTTCTTTGAGTTGATGATCTAATAATTTCTCTCCGTAGGCGTAAATCGCATAGTTAAATTCGGCACAATTTGTTCGAAGCTCCTGTAATTGTGGCGAAGCTTCTGCATATCGTTTTGTTTTTACATTTTCGGCAAAGAGTGAAAGTGTTTCTTTACAATTTTGTTGTGCGTAGAGCCAAGTGCTCATCAGCACACACAAAATGGTAAGTTTTTGTGTGACTTTTGTCTTCATAATTTCAATTTTAATCGGTTTTGATTGAAAACGCACAAAAGTTGTTCCGAAAAGGTCTAATACATTGATTGGCTGAAAAAGTGTATCTTAGGAATACTATTTTTAATGTTATTATGGAAGAAAAGCTACAAAATGATATTCAAGATTTAAAAAATCAGGTGAATCAATTACATCAAAAACTAGAAAACGTACAAACAGAAACCGAAAAGGCAAAGAAAACTGCGAGTCGCGCAGAAACTGCTGCGCGTGACAATAATGGTACTATTTGGTTTGTTGGGCTAATTATTATGGCGTTATTGGCTTTTACAACGAATCCGTCTTTTAAAGCGCATGAGGAGCATTTAGCCCAAAAGAATATCTATATCAATGGTTACGAGGCAAAACAAGCGTATGGATCTTATTTTATTTTCTCGACAATAAGCAGTCTCAGCAGCGATCCTGAAGAGAAAATGATCACCTTTGGTATTTTTGGAAATGTTTTTACCATTAATAATCCTTCAAACTAAAAACTACCTACTATCTTACATGTAAGCTAGACAGGCTAAAAACAAACTGATGATTGCTTTCGATCTATTCAACAGTCGTTAGGGAATTATGTAGATGCATACCCAAAAAATAACGATGATGTACGCTTCGATTAAGTTGAGCCTAAAATTACTTTTTATAAAAAGTCCTAATAGTAAATCTACAGCAAAAGGGATTAAAGAATACAATAATGCGATAACAATTAATACGATCCCTCTAGTATTTCCAGAATAATGACTGGTAAACGATAAGATTAAAAGCGTTAGGTAATACAAAAAAAAGCCTAGTGAAAGGATTTTGAAAATAGTAATTTTTTTCATGAGTCAAATATAAACAAAACTCAAAAAGGGGAGCATCATGATTATAGCCGAATGTATCTCTTACAATGAAAATAGCTTGAATAATTTAAGAAACAGCGAGAAAGCGAACCGAAGTTCGCCATTAAAGTTGATTTGGTATTACACTAAGGATGCATTTGCAAAACTATACTTTCCATGTAGTTCTTATGACAATCACATGCCTGTAATCACCGCAAAGTACTGCTTCCATACACTCACTAGGATTTTCAAAAGTAGCGCACATGTAATAAAAACTTTCACAAACCTCATCACCACCTTTTATGTTTGATTGGTCTTGCTTTTTTAGTTCCTTAATTCCGTCAATTTTTAAAATAGATTTTAACATAACAAATAATTTTAAGTTAATAATGCTTCAAACAAAAAGAAAAATACTAATAGAAACAACTAACATATGTCGGAATTATACAAATTCGACAGCTAAAAATTGGTAGCTGCTTTGTGCTAAGATCATTTCGAAATTAAATGACAACACTTATGTAGTTTGTGCTGCGTTTGTAAAAAACAGTACTGAAAACGTGGATTTTATAGAATTTTATCAGCATAATTATTAAAGAGTGGCAGTCTAAAAAGTACAGGTCTCGTCAAACTGAACCATGTGCTGAACTTGATTCGGTATCTTCGGTTTCTCATAAAAGTTGAAAATAAGTATAATGAGATTCTGAAGTCTGTGCTTGAATTTAGTTTTAAGAAGAAATGCTAGCAACACCATCTGGTAGGATCATGGTGAAATCATAACTTCGCACAAGGGTTGCAAAATTAGTTATGCTAGCATTCTGAGCAGCACCAAATTAAAAATATAGCTTCTATACTCTGTAAACGTGTAGGTCTATCCACTTAGGGCATACAGTGGAATGCGCTTGCAGTAAGAAAAGAAGCAGGGAAGAATAGAAAGTATGCGTTTGTATATGTTCATAATTAGTATTGTTATAAGTTTTCTGGTAATTGTTCTATGATTTGATAGGTACTAAAGTTTAAAAAGTTTCCAGGATGTGCTAGCACATTTTGTATAATAAACGGTGTATCTGGACTCGTCCCTGAATATTGTATGACACTATTCATATTTACATCATTGGCATTGTAAGCTGTAATGCTGAATGTTGGAAAATTTAGAAAATTGCCAGGATCATTCAAAACGGTTGATAATATACTTGGCGTATCTGGATTCGTGCCAGAATATTGTACTATACTATCTCCATTTACATTTCCTGCCCACATTCCCAATATGCCAGTTGGCATGCCAAAGTTGGTTTGTGCATTGCTTCCAAAAGCAACTGTACTTCCGTCAGTAAAATCTACAAGGACATCTGTGGTGTTTAAAGCGATGCTTGAAGCACTCATAATTCCTAAGTGATTGCGATGTTTTATTGCGATGTGATAATTTCCTGTGTCCTGAAAGAAGCGTAGGGCAGAAGAACCGTCAACATCCACTATATCGCCATCTCGTTGTAACAATGCGGATTGACTATCAATAATGAATCTATTATTGATTGGACTTCGCAATTCTACCCAAACCCAATCTACTAAAGCATCTGAACCTGTAGCTGTGAATACTGATGATTCCACCGTTTTGGCATCACTGTAAGGCGACGTTGTTGGAATGAATCCATTTGATCGTAAATCATCTCTAAGTAAATTTTCTTCCCCAAGAATAGGATTGATGCTCGCCCCTTGTAAAAATACTTTTGGGCGTAGTGTGACACCGCAATTTAATCCACCGTCAGCAATGCTCCAGTTGAGTCCGGCAGTATCCGTTAATAGATTCCGTGCTGTTTCGCCAAAACAATATTGACTGTTTCCACCACCAAAAGTTAAGTTACTTGGCACATCATCTATGCCATCACCAGGTATACCACTGGAATCTGTGCTCCAACCTATTAGCAAAGCATCGTAATTGACTGTAGAAAGCGTAATATCCCTAAACATACGGAACGCACCGTTGGAATTGAGACTTCCAATATCCCAATTTTCTAAATTTTGATCGAACGCGTCTGCGTCTTCAAACATGCCTCGCATCGTAGTGACATTACTCACATCCCAACCACCGATGTTTTGATTAAAATCGATAGTCTCCCTAAACATTTCATTCATGTCCATAACCGCGCTTACATTCCAAGCTCCAATATTTTGATTGAATTGTTCGGCGTCTAGAAACATCCTGTCCATATCGGTAACATTACTGACATCCCAATTGTTGATTGGAGAATTAAAACCACTGTCTTCAAACATGCTACTCATGTCTGTGATGGTGCTCATATCCCAGCTATTGGCGTTTAAAAATGTTGGATCAAATTGTGCTAAAGCATTCTGAAAAGCACGAGCCATACTGGTAACTTGAGAAAGATCGGGAACATCTGGAGCTAGGATAGCGAGTTCACTTGTATCTTTAAATGCGCCTTCAAACGATTGCCATTTGATAGCGCCCCATTGATCAACAGACTCCAACTTAGTACCTTGATCTGCGTTGCCTTCGCAATACAAACGAGGAAAACTCCCTTGTATACGAATGGTATAGATGCCCTCAACACCATAATCAAAACTCACCTCTCCTGTGATGCCAAACTGGTCAAAGACTCCATCGTTGTCCCAGTCTACGTCATAATTATAACCGCCGCCTGTTGTAAGGATTGTAATTACAGATTTTATGGGACTAAACGTACTACCTGTATCCCAGGTCGTTACAAAATGTGTACTGGGGTCTGGACAAAACCGACCACCATCTGATATGTTCCAATTAAAATTTGTGTCTAATTGATTTCTTTCAAACTCACCCACACAATATTGGCTGTTTCCACCATCAAAAGTTAAGTTACTCGTTACATCATCTATGCCATCACCTGATACACCGCTGGAATCTGTGCTCCAACCGATCAACAAGGCATCATAATTTGCTGTTGATAAAGTGACACCATCAAACATATTGATTGCACCGCTAGCATTGAGACTTCCAATATCCCAATTTTCCAAATTTTGATCGAATGCAGCCGCTTCGTCAAACATGTCTCTCATCGTGGTGACACTACTCACATCCCAACCACCGATGTCCTGATTAAAGTTTGTGGTATCAAAAAACATACTACGCATATCCATGACCGAGCTGACATTCCAAGCACCAATGTCTTGATTGAATTGGTCGGCATCTAGAAACATCCGGTCCATATCAGTAACATTAGAAACATCCCAATTGTTGATAGGAGAACTAAAGCCGCTGTCTTCAAACATGCTACTCATGTCTGTAATGGTGCTCATGTCCCAGCTATTGGCGTTTAAAAATGTTGGATTAAATTGTGCTAAAGCATTCATAAAAGCACGAGCCATACTGGTAACTTCAGAAAGGTCAGGAACATCTGGAGCTAGGATAGCGAGTTCACTGGTATCTGTAAATGCGCCTTCAAACGATTGCCATTTTATAGCACCCCATTGATCAACAGATTCCAACTTAGTGCCTTGATCTGGGTTGCCTTCGCAATAGATACGAGGAAAACTCCCTTGTATACGAATGGTATAGATGCCCTCTACGCCATAATCAAAACTCGTACCTCCTGTTATGCCAAACTGATCAAATACACCATCGTTGTCCCAGTCCACATCGTAATTATAGCCGCCGCCCGTGGTAGGAATTGTAATTACAGATTTTACGGGATTAAATGTACTACCTGTATCCCAAGTCGTGACAAAATGGGTGCTCGGGTCGGGACAAGATCGACCACCATCAGTAATATTCCAATTAAAACTTGTATCTAATACACTCCTTTCAAACTCACCCACACAGAACTGGCTGTTTCCCCCGTCGAAGGTAAGGTTGCTGGGTACATCATCTATACCATCGCCTGCAGTGCCGCTACTGTCGGTACTCCACCCTATTAATAAAACATCGTAATTTTCAACGGAAAGCCCTGCGCTGGCGAACATATCTTGGGCATCAGAAAGGTTGCTGATATCCCAACTACTCAAGTCTTGGTCAAAGCCGG
>JBCCLH010000061.1:0-27487 GCA_039026955.1 Bacteroidota bacterium | reverse complement strand
GCAGCAGACTGTGACGGAGACGGAGTCACCAACGGAGACGAATTAACACCACCAGACGGAGAAACACCAACCGATCCAAACGATCCATGTGATTTTGTAGACGGCGATCAGTCAGTAGCAGTAGGAGGAGATTACCTTGCGGCAGATTGTGACGGCGACGGAGTAATCAACGGAGACGAGTTAACACCACCAGACGGCGAAACACCAACGGATCCAAACGATCCTTGTGACTTTGTAGATGGTGATCAAAGTGTAGCCGTAGGCGGAGCATATCTAGCAGCAGACTGTGACGGAGACGGAGTCACCAACGGAGACGAATTAACACCACCAGACGGAGAAACACCAACCGATCCAACCGACCCTTGTGATTTTGTAGATGGTGACCAAAGCGTAGCAGTAGGCGGAGCATATCTAGCAGCAGATTGCGACGGAGACGGTGTAACCAACGGAGACGAATTAACACCACCAGATGGAGAAACACCAACCGATCCAACCGATCCATGTGATTTCGTAGATGGAGACCAGAGTGTAGCAGTTAGTGGAGCATATCTAGCAGCAGATTGTGACGGCGACGGAGTCACCAATGGAGACGAATTAACACCACCAGACGGCGAAACCCCAACCGATCCAACCGATCCATGTGATTTCGTAGATGGTGACCAAAGTATAGCTGTTAGCGGCGATTACCTTGCGGCAGATTGTGACGGCGATGGAGTAACCAACGGAGACGAATTAATACCACCAGACGGCGAAACACCAACTGATCCAAACGATCCTTGTGATTTCGTTGATGGAGATCAGTCAGTAGCAGTTAGCGGAGCATATCTAGCAGCAGACTGTGATGGTGACGGAGTAACCAACGGAGACGAGTTAACGCCACCAGACGGCGAAACGCCAACCGATCCAAATGATCCATGTGATTTTGTAGACGGCGATCAAAGTGTAGCAGTTAGCGGCGATTACCTTGCGGCAGATTGTGACGGCGACGGAGTAACCAACGGAGACGAGTTAACACCACCAGATGGAGAAACTCCGACCGATCCAACCGATCCATGTGATTTCGTTGATGGAGATCAAAGTGTAGCCGTAGGCGGAGCATATTTAACAGCAGATTGTGACGGAGACGGAGTAACCAACGGAGATGAATTAACACCACCAGACGGAGAAACACCAACCGATCCAAACGATCCATGTGATTTCGTAGATGGAGATCAAAGTGTAGCAGTAAGCGGCGATTACCTTGCAGCTGATTGTGACGGTGACGGAGTAACCAACGGAGACGAGTTAACACCACCAGACGGAGAAACACCAACCGATCCAACTGATCCATGTGATTTTGTAGCAGATGATCAAACAGTAGCAGTAAGCGGTGATTACCTTGCAGCTGATTGTGATGGAGACGGAGTAACCAACGGAGATGAGTTGAATCCGCCTGACGGAGAAGATCCAACAGATCCAACGAATCCTTGTGATGCCAATATTGATGATGTTACAGTAGCGCAATCAGGAGGTTATTTAACAGCAGATTGTGATGGTGATGGAGTGATTAACGGAGACGAATTAACACCACCAGACGGAGAAACACCAACTGATCCAAACGATCCTTGTGACTTTATCGATGATGATATCACAGTGGTTCAAGCAGGAGACTATTTAGCAGCAGATTGTGACGGAGATGGAGTAACCAACGGAGACGAGTTAACGCCACCAGATGGTGAAACACCGACAGATCCAACTGATCCTTGTGACTTTGTAAACGGTGATCAAACGGTAACAGTAAGTGGAGATTACTTACTAGCAGATTGTGATGGAGACGGAGTAACGAATGGAGACGAGTTGAATCCGCCAGACGGAGAGACTCCAACTGATCCAACTGATCCTTGTGATTCTAATATGGACGATATTACAGTAACGCCTTCAGGAGA
This sequence comes from Bacteroidota bacterium, assembly GCA_039026955.1. Taxonomy (GTDB): domain Bacteria; phylum Bacteroidota; class Bacteroidia; order Flavobacteriales; family Flavobacteriaceae; genus Kordia. Next base: position 25,562 of record JBCCLH010000061.1, on the reverse strand, counting down.
TTATCTTGCGGCAGATTGTGACGGAGACGGAGTAACGAATGGAGACGAGTTGAATCCGCCAGACGGTGAAACACCAACCGATCCAAACGATCCTTGTGATCTCAACGTAGATGATATTACAGAAGCACAAAGCGATGCGTGGTTAGATGGCGATTGTGACGGTGACGGTATACCAAATGAAGTAGAAGAAACAGAAGATACAGACGGTGACGGCATCCCAGATTTCTTAGATATTGATAGTGACGACGACGGAATTATTGATACGATAGAAGCTGGCGTTGACCCAACAAACCCTGTAGATAGTGACGGAGATATGATTCCAGATTATCTAGATCAAGACAGTGACGACGATGGTATTTTAGATAACGTTGAAGGGCAAACTACCGACGGATACATTCCACCAAGTGGAAACGATGCGGACGGTAACGGATTGGATGATGCGTACGAAGTATCACCAGGATCTGGAGAAGGAATTGATCCAGAGAATACCGACGGAACTGATAATCCAGATTATATAGATACTGACAGTGATAACGATGGTGCTTTAGATATCGTAGAAGGTCATGATTATGATGGAGACGGAATTCCAGATACCACACCTACAGGAAATGATGCAGACAATGACGGTGTAGATGATGCGTATGATGGAGATACCACTGGATATGGCGATCCTAACGGAGCTGCTGTAGATAGTCCAACGGATGATTTACCAGATACGGACGGAACTGAGGATCAAGATTACCGTGATGAAGACGATGACGGTGACGGACTTCCAACATCAGATGAAAACCCTGATCCAAACGGAGATGGCGACAATAGTGATGCCACAGATGCCAACGCAAATGGTGTTCCAGATTATCTAGAACCTAACAATGCATCACCATCAGAAGACGACTTGGAAATCTTTAACGCGGTCACACCAAATGGAGATGGCGATAATGATGTGTTTACAATCAGAAACATTGAATTATTCCCAGACAACCAAGTACGTATCTATAACAGATGGGGAGTTCTGGTATACGAGACAAGAGGATATGGTCAAAATGGAAACTATTTCACAGGTATATCCAACGGTCGTGTAACCATCCAGAAAAACAAACTGTTACCAGTAGGAACCTATTACTACGTTGTTGATTACGTAGCCAACGGTGTCAGCAAGAGCAGAGCCGGTTACTTATACATACAACGATAAAACAAGACAAGCGGACATACTATTTCGGTAGTATGTTCGCTATAACTAATAAACAAAAACACAGCATACTATAATGAGAAATAAAATCATCATCATCATAGTCTTATTGAGCACTGTATTTTCAATACAAAGTTATGGACAGCAGGACGCTCAGTATACGCAGTACATGTACAATACCATTAGTATCAATCCAGCCTATGCAGGATCACGAGGCGCATTAAGCATCGCAGGATTGCATCGCTCGCAATGGGTTGGTCTCGAAGGTGCACCAAGAACACAAACCCTCAATGTCCATACGCCTATGGGGAAAAAAGGAAAAGTGGGACTCGGTGTGTCTATTGTAAATGATCAAATTGGTCCTACAGATGAAACCTATTTTGATATTGATTTCTCATACACTATCAATACGTCCGAAAATGGAAAACTTTCTTTTGGAGTTAAAGCTGGTGGACATTTATTGGATGTCTGTTTTGATTGTTTAAATCAGTACAATCCGAATGATGTGTTATTACAAGCAAATATTGATAATAAATTCTCGCCAAATGTAGGAGCCGGAATTTACTATCGAAACTCTGAAAAATGGTATGTTGGATTATCTGCACCAAACTTATTAGAAACAAGACACTTTGATGAAGCAGCGCTATCAACTGCTAGAGAACGTATCAACTTCTATTTAATGGGTGGATATGTGTTTGACATGAGCGATAGCGTAAAATTTAAACCAGCAGTACTCTTCAAAGCAGTTGCTGGAGCGCCTTTACAGGCAGATTTATCAGCTAACTTTCTAATCAACGAAAAACTAACCTTAGGAGCTGCCTATCGCTGGAGCGCCGCATTTAGTGGATTGGTTGGATTGCAACTCTCAGATAGCTTCATGGTTGGTTTTGCGTACGATCGTGAAACTACTGAACTAGGAAACACACAGTTTAACAACGGTTCGTACGAAATCTTTATGCGCTTCGAACTATTTAATAACCGTGATAAAATTATCTCACCAAGATTCTTCTAAAACGAACTATGATGACACGAACAAAATATCTTATATACACTGTCCTTTCTTTATTCGTCCTTGTCGGATATGCGCAAGAGCGAAAACTTAACAAAGCAGACAAAAATTACGATAGCTACGCTTTCATCAATGCCATAGAAATCTATGAAGAAGTTGCGGAAGAAGGTTTTAAGTCGAAAGAACTTTTAGAAAAATTAGGAAATGCCTATTACTTCAATGCCGATTTAATCAACGCTTCCAAATGGTATGGCGAATTATTTTCATTGGGAGAAGAACTAGCACCTGAATACTATTTCCGTTACGCACAAGCGCTCAAAGCGGAAAAACGCTATGCGGAATCAGACAAAAAAATGCAAGAATTCAACAGACTGACAGGAAGCGATATTCGTGGTACAAAATTTATGAACACGCGCAACTATTTGGATGAAATTGCAGAACTATCCGGTCGTTACCGAATTGAAAACTTAGGTGTAAACTCACCCTATTCAGACTTTGCACCATCGTTCTACTTAGAAAACAATTTAGTATTTTCTTCTGCAAGAGATACAGGCGTCGCACAGCGTTACAAACACAAATGGAATGCACGTCCGTTCTTAGATTTATACGGAGCCGAAGTTGCGGAAAACGGAAGTTTAGCCAACGTTGATAAATTCTCGGGAAAGCTCAATACAAAATATCACGAATCTACTACTGTGTTTACCAAAGACGGAAATACCATGTATTTTACGCGTAACAACTATTACAAAGGAAAATACAAAAAAGACGAAAAAGGAATCAACAAACTAAAAATATTCAGAGCAACGCTAGAAGATGGCAAATGGACCAATATAGAAGAATTGCCATTCAACAGTGATCTATATTCAGTAGCGCATCCCGCGTTAAGCGTAGACGAGAAAAAACTCTACTTTGCGTCAGACATGCCAGGTTCGGTAGGACAATCGGATTTATATGTAGTTGATATTAAAGACGATGGGACGTTTGGCGAACCAAAAAACTTAGGAAAAGGTATCAACACAGAAGCACGCGAAAACTTCCCATTTGTGAGTCAAGACAATGAGTTATACTTTTCTTCAGATGGACATGTTGGCTTAGGTGGATTGGACATCTTTGTGATGCGTTTGGACGATGAAGAACAAATCATTTACAACGTAGGAGAACCTGTGAACAGTCCGGTAGACGATTTCTCATTCATCATCAATACCAAAACGAAAAAAGGATACTTTGCTTCCAATCGTGATGGTGGACAAGGTGATGACGATATCTATTCCTTCTTGGAAATGAAGCCAATTCAATGGACTTGTGAGCAGGAAATTGTCGGAATTACGAAGGACAGCAAATCGAATGAAATCATAGTAGGTGCACAAGTAAAACTATTTGATAAAGACAACAAAGAGCTAGAAAATACTTATAGTGACAACGAAGGGAAGTTCAGATTCAAAACCATATTAGAATGTAATGAAGTATACTTTGTAAGAGCTTCCAAACAAGATTACAATTCGGCAGAAGCGTACATGCCAAAACAAGAAGAGCCTGGCATCCGATCGGTTACGTTATTGCTTGAAAAAGAAGAAGTACCATTTGAAGTAGGCGATGATTTAGCGAAAATCCTAAACATTCCAATCATCTATTTCGACTTCGACAAATCGAATATTCGTCCGGATGCTGCTGCAGAATTAGAAAAAGTAGTGGCTGTCATGAAAAAATACCCAACGCTTAAAATCGACGTACGCTCGCATACTGATAGTCGTGGTACTGATTCATACAACTTGGCTTTATCACAACGTAGAAACGTTTCTACACGCGAATACATCGTTTCTAGAGGAATTGATGCAAGCCGCTTGATAGGAAAAGGATACGGAGAAACGCGCCATGTGAACAAATGTAGCAACGGCGTAAAATGTACCGAAGAAGAACACCAACTCAACAGACGTAGTGAGTTTATAGTTACAGAAAAATAAAACCGACTTACATATATTCAGGAAAGAGGTTGTCTGAAAAGTACAGATTTCGTCAAACCGAACTTGATTCGGTTTCTCACAACAGTTGAAAATCAATGTTATGAGCTTTTGAAGCCTGTGCTGAACTTGATTCAGTATCAAGCTCAGAATGAAGCCCATTTAAACTTTTAAGACAGCCCCTTTTTTATATTTAAATCACTAAAGATTACAGATTACTTTTTCAATAATTTAAGCGTCTGCTTTTTTTGCTGACTAATAATTTCAACAAAATACATACCTGTTTCAAACTGTGCAGTAGCAATTTTGATATTGCCAGTCGTTGTTGGACTCATAGCTAGCACCTTTCTTCCTTCAATTGTAAATACAGTAACACTATCAATATTTTCTTGAGATTTGATTGTTAAAATATCTGTGACAGGATTTGGATACATGACTATTTCCAGCGCTGAATCTAGTTGAGGTGCAGATAATACTTGAAATTCATTCACTTGAATTAGGTCTAGCGCAACATCACTAGAAAATGTTCTTGGAGAACTAGATATTCCTCGAAAACGCAGTCTAATTTCACCAGAAAAAGTACTCAAATCCACAAGAGCAGTTCCCCAAGGATCACTGCTACTCGTTTGCTGTTCTCCAGAAATGACATGTACATCATTAGTCCAACTTCCATTATGAAAAACATCAACGTTTAGTGAACCTATGTATTGACCATACATATGATAATGAAATTTCAATGCAGGAGTTGTCAAACTTGAAACATCTATAAAAGGAGAATACATTTCGGAAGCTGCTGGTGCAATCACAATAGGAATTCCACCTTCCACCACAGATGATTCTATGTGAAAAAAGTGCGTTCCTTCATACGGTTGTGAAGGTCCTGTGCCAGTGCTAGGCGTTCCTCCACCATCATTAACAACATTCCATCGGTACGTATGTGTATTGTATGCATCGGTTTTCCAACAATTTTCGATCATTCCACGAGTTGTTCCTGCGTGTGACTCTACATCTTCTGTCCAAGGTGCCACAACAGCGCAAACAGTTTGAAAATTAGAAGGGACAAGTGCACTATCATTTGTGCCAGGTGCGGCACCGCAAATAGCTTGTACATACACATCATAATCGGTTCCTGCGGTGAGTCCTGTGATATTGTAAGAAGCTTGCGAAGTTTGTACTACAGTTCCTGTTCCTGGCGCAAAACCAAGCGGTCCGTATTCTATGTTCCAGTCAGTTTCTACATGTCCAGCGTTCCAAGTAATGTTTGCCGTTTCTTTAGTGATTTCGTCAAAACGAATACTAACGTTTTGTGGCGATGGACACATTGGCGCTTCTTTCACTTCAATATTGTCAATTCCCGTAAAATAACCATTTGTATAAGGACCTGTAAAATCATACCATTGTACCCAATCAATATCAGAATAGTCAAATCGAATTTTAATCACGCCACTATACCCATCAAGCAAAATAGTTTTCTTTTTCCATGGATCGGTGATTTCTAATTGTCTTTCTTCATTTTTGATCCTATCTATATTCTCAATCCAAGCATTATTATAAAAAATATCAACAGAGACATCTCCTTGATAACGTCCGTATACGTGATAATCAAAACTCAGTTCGGCTAAGGTCAATCCGCTAATATCAATTTCTGGGGTTTCTATATACACATTAGAGCCAATACCAGAACCGCTAGTAGGAGCAAACGCTTTATTTCCACTCGCAGCAGCGGGTGCATTGAGAAATGAATCAAGATTAACAATTCCCCATGTAGACATTGGATCGGGCGTGCCACCTCCAAAAAATGAATAAAATTCTAAACATCCTACATTTCCCGGCGGAAATAAAATTTCAGAAAAGCTTTCGCCATTTTCTGACCAAGGCGGTGTTGGATTATTAATTCTATAATCAAATTGAATCATAACTTCATCATTGGTAGGATCAGTGTCTCCTGGTAAATCTGTCCAAACGCGTAATGTGTTTACTCCTTCAACTGGCGTAATCTGTTGTGGAAAATTAAGGCTAGTGATCCCAATCCATAGATAATCTTGCTGCACTATAGCATCATTATTTAGTTGATAATAACAAGGAATCGTTCCTGAGTTTTCACTATAAGTAATATTAAAATTAACTCTAAAAGTATCAGAAATAGTTCCGCAATTTGTGTTTATGGTTGGTCGAATAATTTCAAGAACGCCAGCATCTTGAGCTGAAGTACATAAGGTGAATAATACGAAAAGGAGTAATGCGTAGTTTTTTTTCATAGATAATCTTTTGGTTGTTGTTAATGTAATCTTTATCAGCAAGATACCATAAAAAAATGAAGTATCAAGTTCTTTTTATAATTCTCTTGGCATAATTTTTTAAAAAAAGTTACCCTGTGAAATCTTTGAAAACACGCTAAACGGATATAATCACACCAAAGCTTTTATGTTAATTTTAACTAAAAGTTAGGATATAAGACAAAATTCCCGCCTAGCTATTTCGTATTTTTGCATTCTAACTAAACTTATGACACAAGAAAACGTAATCCTAGTAAATGAAAACGACGAGCAAATCGGCGTAATGGAGAAAATAGAAGCGCATGAAAAGGCCTTACTGCACAGAGCTTTTTCTGTATTTATTCTCAATGACAAAGGTGAATTAATGCTGCAACAACGCGCATTACATAAATATCATTCTCCTGGTCTTTGGACAAATACCTGTTGCAGTCACCAACGCGAAGGTGAAAGCAACATAGGTGCAGGTAAACGAAGATTGCAAGAAGAAATGGGATTTGTTACTGAACTTACAGAAGCAGTTTCGTTCATATACAAAGCAGCGTTTGACAACGGATTGACCGAACATGAATACGATCATGTGATGATAGGAACTTACAACGGAGAACCTGTTATCAATCCGGATGAAGTTGCTTCTTGGAAGTGGATGGAAGTGCAAGCGGTGAAAGATGACATTGCGGCAAATCCTGAGTTGTATACAGCTTGGTTTAAAATCATATTTGAAAAATTTTACAAACATATAAAAGTCGATAAATGAAAGTTACCGTAAGTAGAAAAGCACACTTTAACGCAGCACACAGATTATATCGACCTGATTGGGACGATGCGAAAAACTATGAGGTCTTTGGAAAATGTAATAATCCAAACTACCACGGACACAACTATGAAATGATCGTTAGTGTTACAGGACCTATAGATCCGGAAACAGGCTATGTGATGGATATGAAAATTTTGAAAGACTTGATCCGATCAGAAGTAGAAGATGCTTTTGATCACAAAAATTTAAATTTGGATGTGCCTGATTTCAAAAATTTGAATCCGACTGCTGAAAATATTGTTGTTGTCATCTGGAACAAATTAAGGAAGCATATAGCTACTTCTCTAGAATTAGAAGTTGTGTTATATGAAACTCCAAGAAATTTTGTAAAATACACAGGATAATCACAACAATTATGACACTACATCCTTTAAAATTCGAACCTATTTACAAAGAACGTATTTGGGGTGGCAATAAGCTACACACACAACTCAATAAAAATATTTCTGGCGAGGCCATCGGCGAGAGTTGGGAACTTTCAGATGTAAAAGACGAACCTTCGGTAGTGGCAAACGGAGCATTCAAAGGGAAAACATTACAGGAACTCAGTGAAACTTTTCAGGATGAATTATTGGGTAAAAAAGTATACGATGCTTTTGGAACAAAATTTCCATTGTTAATTAAGTATATTGATGCGAAAAGCGATTTATCCATTCAAGTACATCCCAATGATCAACTGGCAAAAGAACGTCACAACTCGTTTGGGAAAACAGAAATGTGGTATGTAATGCAGGCTGATCCTGGTGCGAAGTTAATGGTAGGATTCAATCAAGAAGTCACCAAAGAACAATACCAAAAACATCTTGAAAACAATACGCTGACTGAAATTCTCAACTTTGAAGAAGTCAACAAAGGCGATGTATATTTTTTGCCTACGGGCAGGATTCATGCGATTGGTGGTGGAATTTTGTTAGCAGAAATTCAACAAACGTCTGATATTACCTATCGAATTTACGATTGGAATCGCGTTGATGCACAAGGAAATTCAAGAGAATTGCACACAGCACTAGCGCTAGATGCAATCGATTATACATTGCACAAAACCTACAAAACAAGCTATCAAGAAAAACAAGATGAAGTTACTACAATTGTCGATTGTCCATACTTCACAACGAACCTAATTCCGTTTACGGGAGAAATGGACTTGCATCATGATGACAAGGATTCTTTTATGATTTACATGTGTGTAAAAGGAAACGTCAGTTTTGAAACGAACAATTACAAAGACATTTTAAAATTCGGAGAAACACTGTTAGTTCCTGCAACACTAAAAAACCTCAAAATTAAAGCAGAAGAAGCGTCAGAACTGTTAGAAGTCTACATAAAATAAAAGTTCGTTCGTTTGAGGCTTGTTTAAGTCGTTTGTTTAAGTCTCCGACTTAAACAATACAAAACACGAGGCTTGTTTGAGTCTCCCGACTCAAACGAATAAAAACAAAAAATCCCAAGCAACAACTTGGGATTTTTACAACTCACGAAACATTACGTATCGGTTTCTCTAGCAATGGAAAACCAAACAAAGCATTGCAAATAATCTCTTCGGTATTTGATTTCTTTTTGGGTTTGCTAACCATAATGCGCACCATCAACTTCTTTTGATCTTGTTGAATTAACTGTGCCTGAATTGTCAAGGAATCGTTCAAACGGGCACTTTTGGTCATTTTAAAGGCATAGTCGACAATGGCTGGAACTTCATGAATATAAAATTCTCTAATGGGATACGTGGCTACTGTTTGAATCTTATCAAAAAGTACATGTGGATGTAAAAATCCGTTGCGGTTTGTTACTTTCTTTGTAACTAAAAATTGAATATTTGTCTGTATAGTATTTCTTGCGGTGTTCATAATGTAAAAGTTTAATGGTGTAATAAAAGTGGAATTGGTTCAGAAGGCGCAAACGATTGTTGATTTCCTGAAAAGGGTTGAAAAAAGCGAATTGTCATTGCGATCATTTGGATAAAATTTGTTGTGCATTTCATAATAAAAGATTTTAAAAATTAAACAGTTTAAAAATAAAAAAGGTGCTTTGTAAAAAGCACCTTGATAAGTTTATAATATAGATATTGAATTGTTAACTAATACTTACGTTGATGCTTGTAGTACGGGCGTTTCTGATTCGACACAGGAATACAAATCACAGCGCGCTGCTGGGTTGCAGGGCGATTTATGAATTGGCGAAATAAGTGTACTAAAACATTCATAGTATAAATCTAAAAAATTAAAATTAGACAAACTAACATTTGTGTTATTTATAACAAATAATAGACCATTTTAGTGTAAATTTGTCAAAAATTTTACACCATGTCGAATAAAAGAAATTTAAAAAAGGATTTAAACTACGTTTTTGGAGATATCATTGACGCAGCGTTATTATGGCAAATGGCAAATCCTGATGCTGATGTTGCAGCAAGTGAAGCTATCATTGACGAATCGATTCAAGGTTTTGATGAATTAATCGCGGAAACTAACAAAAGAGGTGTTGAAAATGCAAAGGCACACTTCAAAGGAATCAGACAATCATTAGAGACAAAAGCAACGGAATTAGTAGCAAAAATTAATGCCCTCTAAAAAAATAAAAAAAAGGTTTGCAAAAGATAAAAAGCTTTTTATATTTGCAACCGCTTTGCCGATGTAGCTCAGCTGGCTAGAGCAGCTGATTTGTAATCAGCAGGTCGTGGGTTCGAGTCCCTCCATCGGCTCAAAGTAAAATCAAAGCAGTAATCATTCTTGGTTGCTGCTTTTTTTGTGGAGTAAATTCAATGTATATTTGAAGTGTATGAGTTTAAGAGTTTAGAAGTTTAATTATTTAGATTCTCAAACGTCACTTCGAGTGATTTTGAGGCACGAAAAATAGTATCGAGAAGTACTTGGTAGTAGAAGTTGATTGGAAAAATAGAGTAAACAATTAGTTCTCGATACATTTTTTACTACGTTTTACTCCGTAAAAAACACTCGAACAGACGTTATAAGTTTCAAAGTTTAAGAATACGATTGTAGCAGTATGCTTTCTTCGAAGTGGTTTAATTTGTTTAGGAGTTCATAAGTTGATGCTTTGAAACAACAATCGCATCACAAAATTCAGAACGAAAAAGTAGTTTTGATTAGTTTTTAGATATGAGTATTGAGTATTGAGAAATTTCAAAGTGAATACATAAATCAACAAGACAATACATGGATAACGAAGTTAAAATGTTAAATTATAAATGTTGAATTTTAAATTGAAAGTAACTCAAAACAGACAACCCACAACAATCGAATCACAAAATTTAAAATGTAAAACTCAAAATATAAAACGAAAAAATATTTTTCAAACAAACAACAAACAACAAACAACAAACAACAAACAACCAAACCATGACCTTCAAAGAACTAAAACTCAACAAACCCATCGTTCGTGCATTATTCGAAAAAGGCTACGAAACGCCCACTTTAGTTCAAGAAAGAGCAATTCCCATCGTATTGTCTAAAAAAGATATAATTGTTTCTGCACAAACAGGAACGGGAAAAACGGCCGCGTATGCATTGCCAATCTTACAATTGTTATTCGACAAGCAAGATGCTCCGAAAAAAGGAAAAAAAATCAAAGCATTAGTGGTGTGTCCAACACGTGAATTGGCAGTTCAGATTGAAGAAAACTTTAAAGCATACAGTGAGTATACCAACTTGCGAACAGGTGTAATTTTTGGTGGCGCTTCTATTGAACCACAAAAAGATATACTCAAAAAAGGTATAGACATCTTAGTAGCAACGCCAGGAAGACTGCTCGATTTACACAAACAAGATGTAATCAACTTGGATTATGTGGAAACCCTAGTGCTCGATGAAGCCGATTTAATGTTAGACATGGGATTCATCGACGATGTGAAAAAAATAGAGCGTTTATGTCCCGACGACAAGCAGATTTTGTTGTTTTCTGCAACCATGCCATATAAAGTAGAACACTTAGCAAACTCCATCCTAAAATATCCAGAATATATTGAAGTGTCACCAACTTCGTCTGCTGCAAAAGGTGTGAATCAAAAGCTGTATTACGTCCCAAAACCAAAAAAGATTGAACTATGTTTGCATTTGCTGCGAAATACGATCAAAGGAAGTGTCATCATCTTTAGGCGAACAAAATACGGCGTAGATAAGCTTGAAAAAACATTGCTGCGAAACAATTACAAAGTCGCGAGTATTCACGGAGACAAATCGCAAAGTGTACGACAACAAGCATTGAATATCTTCAAAAATGGAGAAGCGGATATCTTTATCGCCACAGATGTAGCTGCCAGAGGAATTGATATCAAAAATGTAGATGTCGTGATCAATTTTGACATTCCAAATGTGGCGGAAACCTACGTACACCGAATCGGAAGAACCGCACGAGCAGGTGCATCAGGACTTGCATTCTCATTCTGTTCAGCAGATGAGAAAAACTATATCAAAGACATTCAGCAATTAATCAACACAACAATTCCAATAGAAGAAGAACATCCGTATCCACTTGATCCAAAAGCAAAACCTGAAGTTCATAAAAAGAAAGGGAGCAAACACAAAAAAGGAAGGAAATCCGCAGCTTCTAAAAAGAAAAAAAAGCGTTGGTATTAATGGATTTTAGATTGAGGATTTACGATTTTTGATTTTTTCGAAACGTCACTACGAAGCAAAGCGACGTGGTAGTCTGTTTGTCATAGAACGTTTTTGTTTTTGGAAGTATGAGATTGCCACGAATTTCTAAGAAATTCTCGCTGAGACGAATCTAATTAACATCACTTTCCAGAGCAACTTCAATTTTCATATCTTTAAAAGGTAACAAAACATTAAAATGCAGCTCAAGAAAATACACATAATTCTTCTATTAATTAGTTTACATGTTTGGGCTTTCGTAAAAGAATCTCCTAAAAAAGAATACGATACGCCAAGAATTCTTACCTATGAAGTTAATCCGAAAACTGATCAAATTCGTTTTTATTGGAAAAATGAGCAAGGCGATATCTATGGAAATGCTAAAAATCTAAAGAATCAACTTAAGGAGAAAGGAGAAACACTTGTTTTTGCAATGAATGGCGGCATGTATCTCAAAGATCAATCGCCACAAGGCTTATATGTGGAAGATGGAAGAATCATTACACCAGAAGATTCTAAAAAAGAAGGCTACGGAAATTTCTATTTGCAACCGAATGGTGTGTTTTATATAAATAAATATAACAAAGCCATCATTTGTGTTTCCGACTCCTTAAAAGCGACGCGAAGTATCAAATACGCCACACAATCAGGACCAATGTTGGTTATTGATGGACAACTACATGAAAAATTCACGAAAGGTTCAAAAAATCTGCACATTCGGAATGGAGTAGGCGTATTGCCCAATGGAAATCTACTGTTTGCAATGAGTAAGGAGAAAATAAACTTTTATGATTTTGCAACTTTCTTTAAAGAAAATGGGTGTCAAAATGCGTTGTATTTGGATGGATTTGTCTCTAGAACCTATTTGCCTTCCAAAGGATACGAACAACTTGACGGTAATTTTGGCGTTATGATTGGAGTGACAAAAAATAACTAACAATTTTAGTATTTTCGTCTTCCTAGTTAAAAATAAATAGCATGCCAAACATATTCTTTACTTCCGATCATCATTTTGGACACGCCAATGTGATTAAATTCTGCGAGCGTCCTTTTGAAACGGTTGATGAAATGAACGAAGTCTTAATTCAACGTTGGAACGAAAAAATTGCACCAGAAGATGAGGTGTATCATTTAGGAGATTTCGGAATGACAAAAGACCGAGAAATGATTGCTGACATCTTAGATCGCTTGAATGGAACCATATATTTGATTGTCGGAAATCATGAAGGCGCTGCGCTCAATCATCGAAAACGATTCAAATGGGTAAAGGAATATTTTGAACTGAAAGTAAAAGATGATACCTGTAAAAATGGGGTGCAGCGTATTATTTTATTCCATTATGCCATGCGTGTTTGGCGTGGCGATTACAGAGGTACTTGGCATTTGTACGGACATAGTCATGGAAATTTGCCCGATTTGGCAGATCGGTTGTGCTTTGATATTGGTGTAGATTGTCATGATTTCTATCCACTTTCGTATGAAGAAGTGAAAGCCATCATGCAGCAAAAAACATGGAAACCGCCATCTGATTCCAAAGAAATATAAAAGTAAAAATACAACTCAACGGGAATATGCGTATGCTTATCGGACTTGTCAAAGCAAAGTCACAACTTTTTTTAAAAAGCATGAAATAAATTGTATCTTGGATTCAAGATAAGTACGAGTACATAAAATAGTTATCAAAATGAAAAAATATATCTTCCTTTTTGTGATGCTTTTTGCATTGCAATCGTATGCGCAGAAAGACAAAACAATTTTTGAATTAGAACCATCGCAGAATATGTTGATGACGGGTAAAGGTCAAGGACAAGATGGCGCCATCAATCCGTATAAAGATGGAAATAGCATCGCGATTGTGAAAAATTTAGGAGAAAACGAACTCTCAATTCGCATACAATATAAAGGAGAAATCAAAAAAACACGTGAGTTGGCTGCGGGAAAATCAACGATGATTCCAATACCAAAAGGATACGAAATGTACTTTGACACGGAAAAGAAAACAAAAGTGCAATTGGAATTCCGAGACGGAATGAACTAGTGTAACTTCACATATGAAATAGGAGAAAGATGGTTTTTTTAAGCCATCTTTTTTAGTTTAATTGGTATTAGAAACTATTTTGAGAAGAATTACGTTTAGGTATTAAACCAACCGAATCATTCCTATGAAAAATATATTTACACTTTTATGGATCATTTTTGTGTGTATGAGTTGTAGCAATCAAAAAGCCAATAGCCAAACAAATACACTACTTGAAACTAAAATTGATTCTTTATTTACGGAGTTCAACCGACTTGACACACCAGGCTATGCCATTGGCGTTTCTAAAAATGGAAAAACGCTATATGCAAAAGGATTTGGCGCTGCTAATTTGGATTACAATCTTCCGATCACGTCAAAATCAGCATTTAGTATTGCCTCTGTTTCCAAACAATTCACGGCTGCTTGTGTAGCGTTGTTAATTTTAGATGGCAAGCTTTCGCTAGAAACACCAGCGGTACAGTTCATTCCTGAATTAAAAAAATACAAAGATACCATTCGCATAAAGCACTTGATTTACAACACGAGTGGTATTACAGATTATCCGCGTTTGGAACGAAAAAGCGGAAAATCGTGGATTACTTTTAACTATTTTGATATTGATGAATGTATTGCGACGTCACTTGCAGAAGATGAATTGCAATTTACGCCAGGCGATCGTTGGGATTATTGCAATGTGAACTTTATGCTGTTGACGAAAATTGTGGAAAAAGTAAGTGGAATGTCGTTCAGTCAATTTGCCAAAGAACGTTTGTTTGCACCTTTACAAATGAATCACACGTTGATTAACGATGACATTACCGAAATCATTCCGAATAGAGTGACACCGTATAATTTTAGAACGAAAGAAAGTATAGCGGGTTATGGCGAATATGATGTAAAACTTAAAAATGAAAGTGATTTTATTCAACATCCTAGAAATTCTCCGCATTATGGCGGAAGTGGTGTGGTAACTACGATTGAAGATCTATTAAAGTGGAGTGAAAATATGGTTTCCAAAACGTTTGGAGGACAAGCCTTTTACGATTTGATGCATAAAACAATTAAATTTAATCACGACCGAGACAATCAAGCTTTCGGATTGTATATTGGCGATTACAACGGTAGAAAAATTGTTGCTTGGGACGGTGGCGATTGGGGCATCAGTTCGCAATTACTTCGCTTTCCGGACGAAGGTGTTGCGATCACAGTACTCTCAAACATAGGAACAGGCGAAGCGTATAGAAAAGTCAATGCGATTGCTCAGATTCTGATTGATGAAGGGTTTATAAAATAAAGTGAGTTCGATGTGAAAAATTAGTACATTTTTAATAATTCGCTCAAAAATAGGTATTTGTCAGTTCGAGCGCAGTCGAGAACAATTTGAAAACATATGCTTCAAATCAATCTCGACTGCGCTCGATTTGACAATTTTTGTTTCGTGTATTCGTATTAAAAAATTATCAACTTTTTCAAAACCATATCAAAGCGAATAATTCAAATAAATCGAAACTCGATTTCTAGCATCTACATTTCCACCGAAAAGATTTTGCTTCACAGGTATCGTAAATTTACCACCAATTTGTAGTTTTCGAAGGTTTACTTCAGTTCCTACAGAAGCATTATACAAATATCCATCCGTATCTGCGATTGTTTCGCCGTATTGTTCAATGGCATCATAAAAATCGCCTGAAATACCTACAAAAGGAGAGATGTCCATTTTTGGTGTAGATAGTTTGTAAAACGCATTGGAGCTAAAACTAAACTGATTTCCAAATTTGTAATTGTTCTTATTTTCAGATTTTAGATAATAAGAAACCGTCGTGTTAAAGCCAATTTTATCTTTTGCATACGTATACAAAGCGGAAGTAATAAAATCCCAACTTCCCGTACCAACTTGAAATCCAGGATTGATTCTGTCGGTTAAACGTTCTTCAAACGCTCCTGTGGGTGCTTTGATCCCGATTCCAAAATTAATGGCATGTCCGCTATCTATTCTATCTACATTTTCAAATACAGCCGCATCTTTCAGCTTTTTTTTGATGTTGAATTGATACCATCCCATCACAGTAATATCACCCAAACCAGAAATTTGCTCGCTGGAATTTTGAAAGTTTCGAGTTAAATCTTGATACGGAATAATGGTACTTACATAAAACGATTTATGCACAGGCATCCATCCCCACAATTGCAACGTATTGAATTGTTCTTCACTTCGTGGAGAGTTGATAAAAATTCCGTTTTGTGATCTGTATGATTGATAGATGTAGCGAAGTCCCACAAAATTAGACATTCCTAAATTTCCAAAAGAAGTGTTTCCACTACTCGTCGTGCAACCACAAAGATCACAGGCATTTGCTGAAGTACTTGTAAACACAGCAAAGACAAGTATTAGTAGTTTGTAGTTATTCATATTCTGCAAAACGTTCATCATTTAAAAATTCATAATCGGTTAGTGTTTTCAAGAAAGCAATCAAACTGCTTTTTTCGTACGGAGTTAAGGAAATTCCATAGCTTCCATCGGTTCTTAACAAGTTTGGATCTACATTGCCATTGTCAACCATTCCTTGATCGTAGAAGTTCAATACTGCTTCTAAGGTTGAAAATCGTCCGTCATGCATGTACGGAAATGTTTTTTCGATATTTCGCAAGCTTGGTACTTTAAACTTGTAAAGATCGTTCGGATCTTCCAACACATTGTAGCGTCCTTTGTCATTCAATTGCGGATTTACAGGCAAACCGTTGTTTCGATAACTTTGATCTGTAAATAAATCTGTTGCGTGACAAGAAGCACATTTTACGGTAAACGTATTCAGTCCGTCGAGTTCGGTCGTTGATAATGTGACATTGTCTTCTTGTCGCACGTATTTGTCATATTTAGAATTCGACGAAATCATCACAACCATAAATTGCGAAAGTGCTTTCAGCAAATTTTCACTATTGATTGCTCCATCTTCAAAAGCACGTGTAAAAAGACGCGGATAGCTAGCATCATTTTTCAACTTTTGAATGACGTTTGGCAATGTTTCGCCCATTTCTAAATCGCTTGTCAGCGGAATAATCGGTTGTAAATCCAAATGAGAAGCGGCGCCATCCCACATAAATTCACGTTGAAACGCCATATTTTGAATCGGTTGTGCATTTCTCAAGCCAATATTTCCATCCACACCATGACTTACGGTATGTCCGTGATGGGTGAATTCAAAAGCTTGTTCGTGACAAAAAGCACAAGGAATTGAATTGTTAGCGGATAACAAACCGTCAAAAAATAAACGTTTTCCTAACGCTACACCATCTTCCGTAACAGGATTATTCTCCAATACATATTCCATTTCAGGAAAGTTACTAGGCGTTGTGACCGTTAAAGGTATCGGTTGGTAGACATCATCAACATTTTCGGTGTCGGAACATGACCATACACAACATACGATCATGATTCTAAGTAAAACCTTGTTCATAAGCTTATGCTATTTAAAAAAGTAACTCTAAAATAGGAGTGCTATCCCAGAGTCACTTCATTTAAATTATTCATTGTGAACATGGTGAACCGAAAAGATAGTGCTCATATGATCAGCAATCACTGCTGTAGTAGTTGCATTGGTATGTACTTGATCATATCCGTCTGATAAATTTATAGAAGTTGTATTGTCAAACACTCTTGCAATGTCTGCTTTGATATGTACTTCAGGGTTTGAAGCTTCTCTCACACGTACTGTATTTGGGAAATCGAGTGTGACTTCACGGTAATTATCTAGTGCCGTTCCAACGCTTCCCATGTGAATGTTTAAGGCTACATCAGTTGCTGTTGGAGAAGAGTAGGTTCCGTCAAAACGTGTAAATCTAAAACCAGTTGCCCAAGACCACATCATGCCAGCGTCAGAAGCTTCTGTTAAGAAATCTCCTTGTCCTTCCGCTCCGAGTGCATAGCGTTCTTGGTCAATGCCAATTCCGAAAGAAATGGAAGTGTAGTTTGCTGCATCAACGTCATTTAAGGTAATCCAAACTTCTCCCGCATTGTTGCTAGCAGCTTCATCAATAATGAATACATTCTCTTCATAAGGATAGGTAAATGTATTTCCTTCTTGATCTGTTACCTTAACATTGCTAATGATATATTTTAAGGTGTTTAATTTATACGATTCTCCGTTCGATTTATTGTAAGTGGTACCAAAGATAAAATCTTGATCTCCGACGCCATTATCAAATTTTAAAACTAGGTTTCCTGTTTGACTCGTTAGGTCTTCTGTTGTGGTATCATCGTCACTTGAACATGACAATATGGTAAGCGATAGCAGGATCGCAAATGTGAATTTATAAAATTTCATTTGTAATTTATTTAATATAAAAGATACTATTGAAGGCTAGTATCGAAAGCCGATAAGATGTGTATTGAATTATATTAAATAAAAAAGGTCGGAGGTTTAAAACAGGAGGAAATTCCTAGATATGAATAGTCGTTTGTATACGCATTGATGACCTCTTTTGAGGATGCAGCTACAGTTTTCTTTGGTACTTTTATGGATTGTGTTACGATGTAGACTAAAGTAAAAACCTCTTTTACGTTGATCGTCTCGATTCCAGTAGTGTCCTCTGTTGGAGTAGTGTCATATTGTGCCAATTGTTTGGTTAAATGACATTTTCCATTACATTCTAGCTGAGGTTTGTCTTTATTTACACAGTACTTTTCAATAATTTCATCAATGTTTAATTGAAAATAAGCTACTTGCCCAACATACAAAATGGGCTTCAGTGAAATAAGCACGAGCAGCGTTATGGAAATTAGTTGTTTCAAGGTGTAAATACTGCTACAAAGATATAAGTTTGCACAAATATTAACCGTTAAAATAGAGAAAAGTTACGCTAAAATATTGCGTCTATTTTTTGTGCTGTGTTACTATTTTATTTTGTCAGAAGTTACTCGTTAGCGGTTTCTTTTGTACGTTGTTCCACCAGTGCTTTCAATTGCTTTCCATACTTTGATTCTGCAATTTTTGGCGTCAATCTTTTGTAGATGGTATCTAAAAACTTCACATTGGCATCCGCAGTTTCTGTCATGACTACATACGGTGAAATTTCTTTGTCACTATTTGTAATGGCATAGTTGAGAATATAGCGCATACGACTCGTTGCATAACTCGCAATTTGATCGTTGATTTCCTGTACTTTTTTCGTGTCCTCTTCTTTTTGCGCGTCCATTCCGTCACGTAGCAACATCAATTCTTTGGTGTTGAATTTGGTCATGAATTCTTTAAAAGCTACTAAATCGCTATGGTTTTTAGATCCAGTTACTTTTACATCATTTACGAATCTGCGAAGTGTAGTGTTAAAGGTCATTTCGCCAGGTTCTGCAAAAATTTCTACACGATCATTTAAATCGTTAAAATCTTTTTTATCTAGATAGATATACAATACTTCTGGCTCGTCAATGTTTGTGCTGAATACAAATGTAGGTTCGTTTCCGTCTACCACAAGAGAATCTAGATTTATCAAAGTCGTATCTTGTAATTTTTGTAGAAAAATGGTGCCTTCTTTCAAACCGTCAACACTTCCCGAAATGGTGAAGTTTCCATTTTTTGTTTCTTTTCCACAAGCAATAAATCCTAAAACCGTTAGGACTACCAAACATTTTTTGAACATTGTATTGAATTTTAAAGAGCGCAAATATAGCATTTTCATATTGATTTCGCTTGTGTATCCTTTAGGAAACTTTGGAAACCATTTCCATTAAAATGGTACATAAAATAGCACCATAGGTTCCGACAACATAACCAAAGACTGCCAACAATACACCAACCGAAGTCAACGATGGATGAAAAGCAGAAGCCACAATTGGCGCAGAAGCTGCACCACCGACATTTGCCTGACTTCCCACAGCGAGGAAGAAATACGGTGCACGGATCAATTTTGCTACTAAGATCAGCAGTCCTGCGTGAATTGCCATCCAAACAAGTCCTACAACTAGCAATCCAGGATTTTCCAAGACTTTTCCTAAGTCCATTTTCATTCCAATAGAAGCGACTAAAACATAAATAAAAATACTTCCAATTTTGCTAGCGCCCGCACCTTCATAGTTTTTGGCTTTGGTATAGGAAAGCATGATTCCAAAAGCAGTCGCAATGGTAATCATCCAAAAGAACGAAGAACCTAAAAAGGACAATGCACCGTCATCATTTTTAACAATAGCAAATTGATCGAGATAGCCTGTAATGGCATTGGCTCCAAAGTGTGCTAAAGAAACGCCACCAAAGGCTAATGCTAGAATAATCATCAATTCGGTTAAGGTCGGATTTCGCTTTATTTTATCTGCAAACGCAGAAACACGTTCCTTTAAACGTTCAATTGCAGAGCTATCGGCTTTGAGTTTTTGGTCAATTTTTTTTGATTTTCCGATTCCTAACAGTAAAATCGCCATCCAAATATTCGCCACGACAATATCAACCAATACCATCGCGCCGTATTTGTCAGGACTGTATTTATAAATCTCATACATCGCTGCTTGATTTGCACCACCGCCAATCCAACTTCCCGCCAAGGTTGACAATCCACGCCAAACTGCTTCTGGACCTGCTCCGCCCACTGTTTCTGGTGAAAATACAGAGATGAGTAAAATGGCTAACGGTCCACCAATAATAATTCCGACTGTTCCCGTAAAGAACATGATCAGTGCTTTTGGACCTAAGTTGAATACGCCTTTTAAGTCAATACTCAACGTCATTAATACCAATGCTGCGGGCAATAAGTAACGACTCGCAATCATGTAAGATTCTGAATATTTGTCAGAAATAATACCGAAAGAGCTTAAAATAGCGGGCAATAAGTAGCATATGAGTAGGGCAGGAACGTATTTGTAAAACTTTTTCCAACCTTCATTTTTGCTAGATTCTGTATAGAACACAAAGCCTAAAAGCACCATTAAAATTCCAAAAACAATTTTGTCACTACTAAAAACCGGTTTCGGATGAATGATGGTTTTTTGTATTTTTTGATTTTTTGTGGGAATGTTTATGACGTTATCTCCATTGTAAAAAGTGGCTTGAGTAAATTCGTAAATAAATGCTGAAAATCCCTTTTTTGGTGTTGTTGCTAGTTCAAATAAAGACTGTGCTTTTTGTATGGTAATGGTATTATTTCCGCGATATGAAATGCTAGCTTCTGCATCTTTTATGTTGAATTTGAAATCGCCCGTAGCTAAAAATTCTTGACGCATATTTTTCACTTTTTCAATGCTAGCAAAAGAGTCCTTGACTTTTATTTTAAGATCGAATCCTGTAAAAGCAATAGAATCTACCGTGATGTTGGCATTGAACGTATCCTGTTTGGCTTCTATACTGTTCACTTTAAGTTGTTGTGAAAACAGGGAGAAAGACATAAAAAATAGGAGAAAAGCAGTGGCTTTTTTGGACATAGTCGGATGGTTTATGTCGCAAAATACCAAAATTTCAAATTAAAAATGTTAAATGCTAAATTTTAAATGTAAAAGTTTACAGGTTTATGAATTCAATTGTTATTTCGCACTTGATGCGGAATCCTCTTTCTAAAGTATTGGATTCCTGCCTGCGCAGGAATGACAGTCGTGAAAAATAATCAATTTGTGTATTCGTGGTAAAAAATTCTAGTGTATATTTAGTCTAAGTAGGTTTCAATTTTTTTTATTTCAATTACTATCCAATGATTTTTTGGTAAACATTCTAGAAGTTCAGAAGGAACCGCTCTGTCAACCTCGGGAAGTTTTTTATACCATTCTAACACTTGAGAAAAATAAAATTCTCCAATTTTTTTGTTACCGAGTTTGTATTCGCAATAGCCAATTTGCTCCAAAAGTTTGACATAGCGCCAAGTTTGAAATTCTTGTAATTGATTTTGATCTACTTTTCGATAGTTTTCTAACGCAAGTTCAAATTTCTGAGTATCATGATAGCAATGTGCCAAATACAATTGTGCCAGGAAATTGTCAGCATCTAGCGCAAGCGCTTTTTGTAAATTTTGAATGATTTGATCAATATTTTCTTTCCAATCGTCAGATTCGTAGTCTACCAAGGCTACTATGTGATAGCAATGCGAATCCATCTCAGGATGTGCAGCTGCAAGTGCTTTTATTTCTGCGCGGAGTTTTTCTTTAGTTTCGGTATTCTCGGCAGTGTAAAAAATATCGTATTTCTCGACTATTTGATTTTTGTAATTCAAAATTGGGGTATTATTCTATAAATGTAGTATAATTTACTCGATAATTGAGATTTAAAATGCTTCGAAGTAGTTGACTAGTACATTCAACTTTATTTAGATGTTTGTAATGATACTACATTTTCTGCAAGTCAGGAAATTCAATGTGCAGCGTATTCGACATATTATTGCTATGCGTGGAGTAAAGGATTACTAACAAACAATGCCGAAAATGATAACAAACACCTAAATATATTATTCAGGTGCTTGTTCAGAACGATCTGTTCGTTTTTTGGGTGCTCTTTTTGCATTTTTTAAACTTTGCATCAGCATCCATTCTATTTGTCCATTGGTACTGCGAAATTCGTCCGCAGCCCATTTTTCAATAGCTTTCAGCATTTCTTCATTGATACGTAATGCAAAGGCTTTCTTTTTTGCCATAATTATTTTTTTGACTCGATCATTGAGATTTACACACTTCGACGCGTACGCCGATCGTTTTTATCATTGTTTATTTTGGAGCTTTTTGATTTTTCAACATAAATGCAATTAATACAATTGGCATTACTACAGAATAGATAATGATTACATACGTCGTTCCTGCTTCCATAAAAAAGCTTTCTCCTAACGCTTTTTGAATCATTGCATAACACATATACGCCATCAAAAGTAAGGTTAACAGATTTACATAGCGCAGCATTCTGCTACTCAATCGGTAATTGTGTTCCGCATTTTTTTCTGTGATATTGACCATATAATTGTGAATATGTGGGAACTTAGTGAGTACATGCATTCCTATGGTGATCACGGTAGTAATTCCAAGAAAAATCCAAATAGACGCTTTGTTGCCGACTCCATCTACTTCGCCTTTGTAATTGACATGTGTCGGAATGGTTTCGGGTAAAGTTGTGTAAGACACAATTACGTAAATCCATAACGCTATCAATATAGCCGCTGTTGTCGCCTCTAAAATGGTGTCAATGGGTTCTAAACTTACTTTTACTTTAGGTCTGTCTGAATATATCATTATCTATTTTTATTACGTTCAAAAATTACTTGTATAAAACCTTCATGCTTGGTCACGGTATGCAATTCCCAACCTTGCTTTGCATGATTGTTTAGAATTTCTTCTAATCGTTCACTTCTACTTTTCCAACCTAAATTCGGTTTTACAACTTTATATTCTTTCATCATGATTTTCTTTAAATATTACAATACTTAAAATTGCGCCGATACAGACACCAACAAGTGGACCAATGATCGTTCCTGCCACAATATTACCAAAAGTAACTCCGGCTGTGGTACCAATACTTGTTCCTAAGGCAAGTCCAAGTGCGATGGCTGTAGTTTGCTTTTTGTTCATACTTATTGATGTAAAGTTCCTGTGTTTACGACTGGAGATGCTTCTTTATCACCACATAAAATCACCAATAAATTACTTACCATTGCTGCTTTTTTCTCTTCATCGAGCATTAAGAGTTCTTTTTTTCCTAACTCGTGAATTGCCATTTCAACCATACTTACGGCACCTTCTACAATTTTATGTCTCGCTGCAATAATTGCCGTTGCTTGCTGTCTCTTTAACATCGCACTTGCAATTTCTTGTGCATAGGCTAAATATCCAATTCGAGCTTCCAATACTTCAATTCCAGCAATCGCTAAACGCTCTTCCAATTCTTTTTCCAAGGCTTCGCTTACTTCATTCACACTAGAACGTAGCGTGATGTCTTCATCGTGTCCTTCATCGGCAAAATTATCATACGGATACATACTTGCCAATTTACGAACTGCGGCATCGGTTTGAACACGTACAAAATGTTCGTAGTTGTCTACATCAAAAGCGGCTTTATAGGTGTTGTGTACTTTCCAAACAAGAATCGTACTGATCATAATCGGATTTCCAAGTTTGTCATTCACTTTCAAACGTTCGCTATCAAAGTTACTGGCACGAAGGGATACTTTCTTTTTTGTATAGAAAGGATTTACCCAATAAAAACCGTTTTGCTTTACCGTACCTACATACTTACCGAATAATAAAAGCACGCGAGAGTTATTCGGATTGACCATTAAAAACCCAAAGGCCAAGAATAATGCAATAACAATTACTGGAATAAATGCTGGATTTTTCATGATAATCATAACAGCAATACCTCCAAAAAACAGGATTAAAAAGACAAATAGCATTAAATAACCATTTGCAGGGACAATAATTTTTTCTTCTTTCATGATGATGAATTTTAGTTTGATATTAAAATGATATCATAAATATATAAAATTAAATTGATATTTTCCAAGTACTTAACCAAAAATATTTTGTATTAAGACATTTTTAAGAATCCAGTATATAGACTTTATCCAAATTTTTTTGAAAGAAAAATAAGTTTGGCACGCGATTTGGTTACATAAAAGTGTAGCAAAGCAATGACATTTAGCAAAGCTGGTTACTTTCTAAATAGAGCTTGTTACATTTTGGTTGGTTAGTTATAAAACACTTCGCGTTTGCGGAGTGTTTTTCTTTTTTTTAATAGTGTATTGTAAATTTTGACAAAACTTCATCATGTCAAATTTAATTATCATAATACAGCTGCACAATTATGTAGAAAGGCTTTATGAAGGACCTGAGTAGCAATGCATATTTTTATATATGGCTACTAAAAATAAAAGAAAAAAACATTGCTTCAATAGGTCAATAAAGTTCTGATTTTCTTCGCTTTATTTCATTTTATGTTAGCTAGCTAACATTTTATGCTAATTACGGATATTAATTTTGGGAGAAAAACGAAAAACCATTAAAAATGAAGCGAAAATTACAATTTAAAAAAATTTTAGTAGTCTTGTTTTTATCTCTCTTTGGATTTTTTCAAGGGTATGCACAAGGAGTTACTTTTACTAGTATTAATCCTTCAACTGATGTAGTAACGATTACCAATAATGGATCGTCAATGGTTAACTTAACCAACTATTGGTTATGTTTAAGACCAGGAGTTTATGATAGAATAGGTACCATTACTCCAATTACTGGAGATTACATGCTATCAGCGAATGAATCTGTAACATTACCATATGATGTTAATGAATCACAAGACGGACTAGGTCTTTTTAGTACAAATACTTTTGGATCAGACAATCCAACGATACTTTTATCGTATGTGCAATGGGGTGCTGCGAATCAATTTAGAGTTGGTCAAGCTGTAACCGCAGGTCGTTGGGACGATGCCAATAATTTTGTATCTGGTAATGCTCCGTATACAACTACAACAGGAGGTTCTGCTGCTGCTTGGAGTGCTTGTGGTGCAGAAGGCGGAGCCATTCAAATCACAGGAACAACAGACACTACAGCAACAATTTGTGTTGGCGAAGGAACAGATGATTTAATCTCCGTAGAATTTGTAGATATGAATGTATTATCAGGCGATAATGCTACTTGGGTAATCACCGATCAGGCAACGGGAGCAATTTTAGGAACGCCAGCAATGCAACCAGCAGGTGGATTTAGTCTAGAAGGCGCCCCAACAGGCATTTGTGACATTTG
>JBCCLH010000060.1:0-30847 GCA_039026955.1 Bacteroidota bacterium | reverse complement strand
TGGTTGTTAGTTGTTGATTTGTGGATTCGTTAATTTGTCTGTTTGTTAATTTGAAGTTTCTTAATAAATATCTCAATTCTCAATACTAATATCTAACTGCTAGTTAAAAAACTACTTTTCATTTTACATTTTGCAGTTTTACATTTTAAATTTTCATTCGTTTGTTGTGAGTTGGTCGCTGCGCTCCGTTATCGGTTGTTATGTGTCTTTATTTTTTGTTTCGAAGTATAAACTTATTAACCTGTAAACTTTTAAACTTCTTAATTGGTTGTTGGTTGCTTGTTGCTTGTTGCTGGTAAAATGTACTTTTTCGTTTTACATTTAGTATTTAACATTTTAAATTTTGCAATTCGTTCGTTGTGGGTTGTCCGTTAGTATCAAATTATGTTCTTAATTTTTACAATAAACTACTTCTGGTCTTGGGTTTTAGGTATTGGGTCTTAGATCATTTTCAAAATTCAAAATTTCAAGACATAAACTCCTAAACTTATATACATATAGACTTCTTAAGTACATAATTACGGAGAAGCAATAGCAACGTAGTAATCCGTTTATTGTAGAATATATTTGTTATTTAAAGTAACAGACTGCCGCACTTCGTTCGCAGTGACGTATCTAACTATTCCCAAATAAACAAATCAACGAACTCACAAATCAACGAATCCACAAATCCAAAAATCCAAAAAACAACGAACAAACAACAAATATCATTTCCAAGGTCAATTTTGTTAAATTACGGTGTAAACGTTTTGAAATGGATTGTAAATAGTTGATTTTTGTGTTTCCAAACCAATCTAAAATTTTATGTTCCGATTTTCTACTCTTTTTCTTGTGGTGTTTTGTCTGAGTTTTTTCATGGTAAACGCACAAGATCAAACTTCTCTTTCGTATTATTTACCTTCTGATGTAACGTATAACAAAAACATTCCGACGCCTGAAAGTATTCTTGGTTATAAAGTGGGAAAATGGCATGTTTCGCACGACAAACTCGTGCAGTATATGAAAGCTGTCGCTGCGAGTTCAGATCGTATTACGATTGAAGATCGTGGAAAAACTTTTGAAGATCGTCCTTTGATTTTATTGACCATCACTTCGCCTGAAAACCAGCAAAATATTGAAGACATTCGTCAAAAACATGTGAGTTTGACAGAAACGAGTGGCGCTAATGCACAAATTACGCAGATGCCAATTGTGGTCTATCAAGGGTATACCATTCATGGAAATGAACCGAGTGGCGCAAATGCCGCTTTGTTATTGGCGTATTATTTGGCTGCTGCCGAAGGAACTCAGATTGATGATTTATTGAAAAATACCGTGGTGTTGCTAGATCCGTGTATGAATCCTGATGGAATGCAACGTTTTACGGGTTGGGTAAACATGCACAAAAGCGAACACTTGATTAGCGATCCGCAAGATAGAGAGTTTACCGAATCATGGCCACGCGGACGTACTAATCACTATTGGTTTGATATGAACCGAGATTGGCTGCCAGTGCAATTACCAGAATCGAGAGCGCGTGTGAATACCTTTCATAAATGGATGCCAAATATTTTGACAGATCACCACGAAATGGGCACGAATGCTACGTTTTTCTTTCAACCTGGAATTCCGTCACGAACACATCCGTTGACGCCACAGATGAATCAGGATTTAACTAAGGAAATTGCTACTTATCACGCAAAAGCGTTTGATAAAATCGGTTCTTTATATTACACAGAAGAAAGCTTTGATGATTTTTATTATGGAAAAGGTTCTACCTTCCCAGATATTAATGGAAGTATCGGAATTTTGTTTGAACAAGCCAGTTCCCGCGGACATCTTCAGCAAAGTGAAAATGGTTTGGTGACTTTTCCGTTTTCTATTCGAAATCAATTTACGGCGTCATTGTCTACGCTAGAAGCTGCCAAAAACATGCGCACGACTATTCTTCGCTACCAAAGACAATTTTATGAAAATGCAAGAAAAGAAGCGTCACGAACTACAGCAAAAGCGTATGTGTTTGGAGATGAAAAAGACGCAGCAAAAGCATACCATTTGGCCGAAATTTTAAAACGACATAAAATTAAAGTACACGAAATTCAAAACGATTTTACCACAAACGGAACTTCTTACAAGAAAGGAGCAAGTTATATTGTACCAAAGAATCAGCGTCAACATCGCTTGATCAATGCCATATTTGAGAAGCGTACAAAATTCCAAGACAGCTTATTTTATGACATTTCAGCGTGGACATTTCCATTAGCTTTCAATGTATCGTATGATGAATTGTCTTCTTTAAATAATGCTGGAAACGAAATCACAGACTTGCAAGCGCCTACAGGAAACCTTAACGGAAGTGGGAATTATGCCTTTTTATTTGGATGGAACGAATACTATGCACCAAAAGCTTTGGCTAAGATTAGAGCGAAAGGATTGCGTGCCAAAGTCGCGTTGAGACCGTTTACCCTAGAAGGTACGCGTTATGATTACGGGACGATCATGGTTCCTGTGCAGAATCAAGCTATGAATATACAGCAAATGCGTACGTTTTTACGATCGGTTGCGAAAGAAAGTCACCTCAACATTACCGCCGTTTCTTCTGGATTGACGGAAGGAATCGACTTAGGAAGTAACAATTTTGAAGCCATTAGAAAACCAAGAGTTGCGATGATTATTGGCGATGGGATCAATTCGTATGATGCGGGAGAAATTTGGCATTTGTTTGATCAGCGTTATGAAATTCCGCTGACAAAATTGGATACTCGTAATTTTAGTAGAGCCAACTTATCACCTTATACACATATTATTTTACCGAATACTTTTTCCTTAAAGAAAGGAGATATTGAAAAGTTAAAAACGTGGGTACGAGCTGGCGGAACGTTGATTGGATATAGAAATTCTCTCCGATTGTTAAACAGAGAAAGTTTTATCAACTTAAATTTTAAGAAAACAGGCATTCCTGCAAAGAATGTTACGTTTGAACAACGCAGAGATCACAACGGTGCCCAAGTCATTGGTGGTGCTATTTTTAATACGAAGATTGATCGTTCGCATCCGATTAACTTTGGGTATAGTAAAGATGAATTGCCAATGTTCCGCAACACAACCATTTTTGTAAAACCACACGAGAGAAGTTATAATAATCCGATTCAGTATACCAATTCCCCGTTGTTGAGTGGTTATATTTCAGAGGAAAATTTAGAGCATTTAAAGAACAGTGTACCTTTCCAAACTGCCAGACTCGGTAGCGGGCGTGTAATTGCATTTACCGATAATACCAACTTTAGAGCCTTCTGGTATGGAACTAATAAATTGTTGATGAATGCGATTTTCTTTTCGAATATGATGTGATTTTAGATACGCTGACGCTTTTAGACACGCTTTGCTTTGGATTCGCTTCGCTGTTAGACTGCTTTGCTGTTAGATTTTGTGAATTTGTTTTTTGTGGATTTGTTTATTTGTCTTTGTGTTTGTTTGTCTTTGTGTTTGTTTGTCTGAGCCTACAAACTAGAACCATATGATACGTCATTACGAGGAAGAATGACAAAGTAATCTGTTTGTTTCATAGCAAAATTGTACTTTGATAGAGACAGATTGCTTCACTCTGTTCGCAATGACGTTTTGGAGATTTTCATATTAACTAAATGAAACTTTGACATGTCATCATTACAAGGAAAAATAACAAAGTAATCTGTTTATAGTAAAACACATAATTTTCTTTGAAAGACATTGACACATTTTCAAATTATCAAATTGATACATTAATAAAAGATTGCTTCACTACGTTCCAATGACGTTTTAAGATACGAATCCACAAAGAATAAATACACAAAAACAAAATACTAAAAGCGAAGCGACCCAAAACCCAACACCTAACACCTAATTAAACCTCTTCCGAAACTCCATAGGCGACATCTCAGTTTTGGTTTTAAAGAGTTTGGTAAACGAGGCTGGACGTTCAAATCCTAGACTGTACGCGATTTCACTGATGGTTTGCTGCGTGGTTGATAATTGCTCTTTGGCTTTTTCAATCAGCTTGTTATGAATGTGTTGCTGCGTGCTTTGTCCTGTTAAGGATTTTAGCATACTGCTCAGATAATTTGGCGATAAGTGTAGACTGTCTGCAACATACTGTACCGTTGGCAGTCCATTTTCCAGAGCGTTTTCATCATTAAAATACTCATGCAATAACGTTTCAAGCTGTGTTAGTATTTTATGATTTGATATTTTTCTGGTGATGAATTGTCGCTCATAGAAACGTTCGGCATAATTCAACAATAACTCCAACTGTGTAATGATAATTTTACTACTGAATTTGTCTATGTTTGCTTGGTATTCGCGTTCAATATTGAGTAAAATATCGATCATTTGTTGTTCTTCCTTTTCGGAGAGAAACAGCGCTTCATTCACACTGTATCCAAAAAAATCGTATTGTTTTATTTCCGCTGCCAAACTGCTTTTCCACAAGAAATCAGGATGAATTAACAGCAAATATCCAGAAGGTTTGCTATTTACATTGGGATTGTTTGCCAAACTCATGACTTGTTTTGGCGCGATAAATGTCATCAAACCTTCATCAAAATCATAGGCTTGCTGTCCGTAGAAAAACTTATACGGAATATTGCGTTTGAGTCCAATCGTATAATATTCCTGCATCCATTGCAAGTCTTCAATAGTATCAGGATACTGCACCTGACTGTAATCCACCAAACTGATCAGCGGATGATCAGGTGCAGGGATGTTTGCAAACTTGTGGTAATCGCTTATTTTTTTGAAGTGTTTTCGGGTTTTCATGGTGTTGGGTGTTGAGTGTTGGGTCGCTTCGCTGTTTGTTTGTTTTTTGTGGATTTGTGGATTTGTTGAGTTGTTGAGTTGTTGAGTTGTTGAGTTGTTTTTTAATTTCCTACTCATAATCCATAAAGATACTTTATTTTCATAAAAGTTCTTAGATTCGTCATTAGGAGGAGCAATAGCGACTTAGTAATCTGTTTATCATAGAACGTATTTGTTATTTGAAGTAACAGATTGCCGCGACTCCGTCTCGCAATGACGTTTCCTTGTTTTCTTAGGCGTCACATCGAGTGAATTTCTATAAAGAAATTAGTATCAAGATGTACTTAGATCTTCATAGCTGTTCTCGATACAATTTTTCTTCAAAAACCACTCGAACTGATGTGTATCGTATCTTAAGAACTAATTCAAAATCCAACCATTTAACATTTAAAATTTCCTAGACCAACATTCCTCCAGAAACTTCAATGCGTTGTCCGTTGATCCAGCCTGCTTTTTCTGAACATAAGAAAGCTACTACTCCGCCAATATCTTCGGCTTCTCCCACTCTACCTAAAGCTGTGACACTTGAGATGATGGCGCTTTTCTCTGGATCTTTGTTGCTTCCGCCTGCAAAGTCTGTGGCAATGGCACCTGGTGCAACAATATTCGCAGTGATTTTACGTCCGCCTAATTCTTTTGCCAGATAACGTGTAAAGACTTCAATGGCTCCTTTCATGATGGCGTACGCAGACATTCCTGGGAAGCTGAAACGTGTCAATCCGCTGGAAATATTGATGATTCGTCCGCTATCGTTTAAGAATGGTAAAGCAGCTTGCGTGAAGAAGTAAATACTTTTTAAGTGTACGTTCATCATTTCGTCAAATTGTGCTTCTGTAGTATCGGCGATCATGTTAAAGGTTCCTGTTCCTGCATTGTTGATTAAGAAATCAAAGTTTGGTGAGTTGTTTTCTTTTTGTAGATAGTCAGTTGCCTGCTTTACAAACGCTTGACCGCTTTTATGATCGTTGGCATCAAATGGAAAGGCTACTGCTTTTTGTCCTAGTGCTTCGATTTCCGAAATCACTTCGTTTGCGGCATCGGTGTTGCTGTGATATGAAAAGATCACGTTGATTCCGTTTTGTGCTAAATTGATCGCCATGTCTCTTCCTAGTCCACGGCTTCCTCCTGTAATAATTGCTGTTTTTGTATGCATGATTGTATTGTTTTTAATTGTTTTATAATTACAGTACAAAGTTGCGGGAATTACAGCTAGGATACTTTTCCAAATCTATGGTTTTGTTGTCTGAATCTATGATGTGTTAGACGCGCTTTGCTTTTGGATTGTTAGAATCGCTGTCGCTTTTAGAGCGCACTGCGTGCTTTTAGAGGTTAGAATTTTGGTCACGCTTTGCCTTGGTATTTTGGTTGTTAGTTGCTGATTGTTGGGAAAAATACTTTTTCATTTTACATTTTGCGGTTTTACATTTTATATTTTACTTCGTTTGTTGTTGGTTGGTCGCTGCGCTCTGTTGTGGGTTGTCCGTTAGTATCAAATTATACTCTTACTTTCTACACTAAACTCATAAACCTATAAACTTTTAAACTTCTTTTTTGTTGATTTGTTTATTCGTGTGTTCGTTAATTTGAAGTTTCTTAATATAATATGTTCTTTTAAAATAACTCATAACTTTTTAGCGACATGTTAATCTGTTTATCATAGAATGTATTTGTTCTTTGAAGTAAAAGATTGCCACGCTTCGCTCGCAAAGACGTTTCTTAGTGTTTTTCAAATGAACAAATTGGCAAATTGGCAAATCAATCAAAAAAAGCATTTAACTTCTTGAACACTTCGTTTATATATTGCTCACTAAACGATGCATATTTCTTGGAAAGTTCTGCATCGGCAAGTTCTGCTTGTACTTGTTTTAAGGGAATCAACATCACATCTGCAACTTCTTCTTCTTGGAGTGTTACTTGTAATGGTTTGTCTGGAATTTCGCAAGCAAAAATGGTAATGAATTCCCGATCTATATAGTCGTCTGCATGTTGGTAATCAATTCGGAAGCGTCCTATTTTTTGTAGATTTTCTGCTTTTATGGTGATCCCTAGCTCTTCTTTTGTTTCTCTGACTGCGGTTTCTAAAGCTGTTTCTCCTGCACTGATATGTCCTGCTACCGACACATCCCAACAGTTTGGAAAGTTTGGTTTTGTAGCAGCTCGCAATTGCATGACCACTTTTCCTGTTTTGGTATACAACCATATATGTGTAGACGCGTGGAAATGTCCTTGGCGATGGATTTCTTTTTTGGGGAGGGTTTTGTTGGTTGGGTTTCCTTGTTGGTTTAGGATGTCTATGAGTTCCATTTCTTGTTAGTGATCAGGTTTTGGGAAATTATGGATTAGTAAGTTTGGCTAAGTTACTTTTTGTTTTTTATTTAAATAAATAAACTTTTCAAATTGTTATTGTTTACTTGTAGACTCTTACCTTTCTATATCTTAACTACAATACTCCTTTAATGTTAATGTCTTTGGCAATATCTCTTTTAAGTTTTGTTAAAGGTTTTGTTGTTAAATCTGCGTTGAATAATTCTTCTCCAAAAATAGTTTCTCGTAATTCATCTACAGACATTCCGTAGGTTTCCGAGATTTCTTTTATTTTAGATTCAGGATATTTAAGTTTTTTCTCAATAAGTTTTAATAGTACTCTTTTATGAAATACATATCGACCTTCTATCTTATATAAGTTAAGAAATTCTTGTACTAATTCATTATTAGCATTTATTTCCTTTTCTAAATTATAATCCGTATCCGTTTTAATATCATCTAAATCTTTTGGATAATATATTTTAAAGGAAAAATTATCGTGCAGGGAAAAAAATCTTGATGATGGGCTAACAAGTTTTAGTTTATCCATATCCATAGTACTAAATTCCTTATCTTTTTTAAATTTTGAATTACAGGCGTAACATGTGGGTACAAAATTATATAGGCAAAGCGATAAGCATTTATATTTACTTTGTGGTAGAAAATGATCGAGGGTAAAGTGATTGTGGGTATTCAAAAAGTCAAGAGATTTTAATTGTTCTTTTGCTTTTTTATTTAATCTCGGTACTTGATTTATGTCTGTAAAACCTTTTCCTTGTCCTTCTTTCCTTTTAAGTCTTTCACCAATAATAACAGTAGCAGACCTTTTTCCAACACCATGCAATTGTTCTAATTCAAACTCCTGTGCATTATTCACAAAATCTATATCATTTTTATAATCGGCAATATCTGTAAAAGAGTTTATAAAATCTATATTACAGTAAAAACAGCTATCCATAGGTATTTCAATTTGTTGCATGAAGAAGTCTGCTATTTTTCGTTGATTTCCGCCGTGATAATTAAACAACTTTTCAAATTCTGTAAATTCATTTTTTGATAGGTTATTCTTTATAGTTTCATGTATTGATAAGAGTTTTTCAAATACAGCGACAAGCAAACTTTCAACCTTTAAGACTTCCCCCTGGTAGTTAATTTTTTTTAATAGCGTATTAGCTTTATCAAAATTTTGAATATTTGCTGCCATTAACTTTTGAATGTACCTATTATCAAAATCTTCGGATTGTATTGGATATGGAATTCTAATCATTGTCTTGTAATTTACTTAGTTCTTCTTGACGCAATCGTATTTCTTCATTCAATTTTTCTATCATGAACTGCTTATCTTGAATTCCTAGTTTATTTTCAATAAATTTTATGTGATTTTCTAAGATGCCTTTTATAACATCTTCTCCCATATTTTTAATAATATAGCGGAATTGTTCTTGATGATCTTCATATAATAACTTCAATCCATCCTTTGTATCTAACTTCCCCTTGCTTTGATTTTGAGAAATATTATTATTAGAGTTCCCATTGGTTCGCTCACTAGTTTCAACATATCGTTTTACACGATAATAAAAATCAACTATCTCACGAATTTTTGTTTGTGCAAACTCACCTGTTGTTGAAGACATAAAGAAGTTATGCGCTAGTAAGTCGTGAATATTAGCACCAAAGGTGTTGTCTTCCTCTTTTTGAGATGGCTTTCCATCTTCTAGTTGCAATAAATAGTTACTTGGAATATCTGAAAGGATGTATGGAGAATGCGTTACCATGCAGATATTGATAGATTTCATATTTCGTATTTCCATTCTACTCAACATTTTTAATAGATAGGCTAAATAGCTACGTTGCATTTCTGGATGGTAATAGAGTTCTATTTCATCTAGGAGGAAATTAAGATTATTGTAAGTAATAAAATTTTCATTATCTACAGAATCTATATTTTGAAAATGGTACAGAATTGAACTTGCAGCATATATTTGTTGTTTTTCACCTGAACTTAAGAATTTAAAATCCGTAGGATTTTTTTCATCGGCAGTGTTTATTAACTTTATATTTACATCAAAAATTGAAGGAGGTAATAATTCAATTAAAGGGATATCATTGATTTCTTTAAATCCATTATCAAAGAACTCTTCTTTTTTGTCATTAATATCGTCTAAAGTCATTGTAAATTCAGTCTCCCATGGAATAAAATTTTTATACTTTATATAGTGTATTGCTTGTCTTAGTTTGTATGTTATATGGCTTTTATCTTCAAATAATTGCTGTGCAAAGACTTCAATAAGATCTATGTCTATACTATTGAGGACTTCACCTCCTTGTTGTTGTAAGTAATGATGGTAGGGCGCATACTTTTCCGAAATACTTACTAATTTCTTTAAAATATATTTTTCAGTAATTCTAAAAATTTCTGCTTCATCCTCATCATTTGGAAACACTCGAGAGAAATTAAATTTTTCATAAATTGTTTCTAAAATAACGACTCTATCGCTATACAATTGCGTATCCGTTATATCAAAAAATAATCTTTTATCTTTTACCCAAACCTTGCTTTTCTCATTATTTAATTTAAATTCTATTTTGTCAACTTTTTGTTTTTCTGTAAGTTGTCGCATTCCTAAATCATCGGTTTCTACTTCCCTAAATAAGTTTACCAATAGTCTTGATTTTACTAGCTTATCTTCTGTATTGATATCAATATTTCCCTTGGTTCGCATCGGGTTTAAGACGATTGGAGCCTGATATGCATCATTTTTATGAAAGAGTTTTTCAATCCAAGTTCCTATATCTAGACTATTTAAAGCGTAATGTGAATAATTGATCGCTACGGTGTAAAAGAAAGAATCTAAATCAGATTTGATTAAACCTCTTTTGTTATTCAACTTTATAAATTTATTATCGCCTTCATTAAATGTATATTCTTGAATTGTATTTTTAGTATCATTTACATGAATACAATACAAATACTCATCCACTATATAATACAGTTTTGCATTGACACCTGCTTCAAACTCAATTTCTTCGGTATATATTTCTTCATGAAATTGAAACGTAATGTTATTGATCATTCGAAATAGTAACTCTACCAAACTACTTTTTCCAGAACCGTTTTTACCAACAATAGCAGTTATATTTACTTTTAGAGTTTGGTTTCCTAGTTTTAAATCATATAATGACAATTGATTCTTGGGATAGTAGCATACCTCTTCTTTATCTGTAATGGAGAACGTTTTTTCAAAGTACAAAGGTTCTTTTTTTAGGATTTTAAGATGTTTACATCCTTCTTCTGGTACAACAGCAATCAATTTAAAACCTAATCCAGAAATTGGGTTTCCTTTCTTCTTTACTGCAAATTCTCGATCTACAACTAATTCTTCAATTTCTATAATAGGAGCTTTGTAATTCTTCTGTACCTTATTAAAAACATCATAAGTTCCAAGTTCAAGTTTTTCAATAAGGCTTAGGTAAGAAAATGTTTTTTTTGATGACGATTTTACATTGTTAATTTCATCATAGGCATGTAATGCTACTTCTCTAAATAATCCTTTTTCTCCATAACCCTCATCAGTTTCACTATTATTTTCTCGTACAATCTCCAATAAATATTCGTACTCTTGATAACCGCGAGGAACTTTTAAATTGTATTTTTTTAAAAAGTCTTGTGTGTTTCTGTCTACAGGAAGAAACATGTCAGATCGAATCCAAAATAAAAAGATAGTTAACGATGTAAATTTAATACCGTACCAATCACCATAGTTAGCAAAATCATTAGAAATTAATTCAGCAGAATTATATACTCTAATAAAGAAATTCCATATTTCCGTCTGACTCTCATGTGATCTTGCAGAAAGAATACTAATCACTGCTGGTGTGGGACAACCAAAAAAATCAATGCTGGTGTATTCATTTTCACTTTTTAAAAGCGCAAGAATAATAGTAATCCTTCGTATACGGTTGTCTTCTCTTAACCTATTTCCACTAATAGAAGCAAAAATATGTATTGGATCTAGACCCTTTGTTTTCTTCTTATCTATATTTTTTTTGAACCACGAGTTTTCATTAATAAATGCTTCATTATTTTCACATATTTCATACAACTTTCGTTCACTATTTGTTTTCCACTCGTTATAATGTTTTACCAGTAATGTTGAAATCTCGTTATAAACTTGCCACCAGTGTACCCTATTTCCCTTTTTTATTGACATGACTTCCTATTTTACTCAAAATTATGATACTAGGGGCAAAAATCGTTACGGTTTTCCACAATAGCAATAGTACTCAAAAGTGGATTTACCCTATGTATCTGTAATTAAAAACTCTATTAAACAGAAAGTTAGGTTTTTTTTTGAATTGATAAATAGTTTTGTATGCAGCTCGTTATATGCAATATATAGTAAGACAAAAATCAATGCTGCCTTTTTACTTCATCTAATGTTTTTCCATCTTTATCTTTCCACTCTTTCCAACCATTCGCATTTCTAGCAAGTACTGTTGCAGCTGCTGCACTAGCAGAATTAAAAATATAATCTTTTTGTAATGTAAGAACTTCGTTCTCCTCTTTTAGGATTTCGTCTTCGATTAGACGTTTTCTTAAAATAGTGATCCATTTACTCAGACCTTTACTTTCTTCTAAATTACATTTTCCTCTTTTGTACACTAAAAAACCATCATCTGTAAGTTCGCCTTTAGCAGAAGCTTCTTTTCCTTTGCAATAAAACAAGTCTTTATCATCATGAGCTTTTCTTTTTTCTTGAAAAATAGGATACCCTAACGTTGCCAAAAGTATTTTAGCAGTTTCGAAATTATCTAATAAGTCATATTCCTTACTTTCCGAAATTGAAGGCTTTCGTGAACCTGCATCATTCTCTATTTTATAGCGCTCAATTTCTTTTGCCTTCTCCAAACAATAATATTCTAAGTACTTTACATCGGTTTTGGTATATTCATCAGTTTTCGTAGTAATAATAACACAATGCGTCCAAAAGTCTTTGTTTCTATTATGCTCTTTAATTCGTGTAAAGCATTCTTCGCCTTCACCAATATATACCATTGGTTGTATGCCATCTTTAGATACTCCGAATAAAAAATATACACCTGTATAAAATACAATTTCTCGTTTTGATGCTTTCAACATTTTATTTCTTGGAAATAAGATAGCTTTGACTAAACGATTGGTAATTTCTGCTTCTCTGATGCTCGTGGGTGAGCCATCTGGCAAAAAGATTTGTATGGTTTGTGGTCGGTGTTGCATTATTGTTTTATTTTACTTCCTCGATAAAATGAGTTGATTATTTTTTTATCAACTTTGCCTTCTTTCTTTAGTGCCTTCTCAAAGGCTAGCTCTAACCATTGTGCACCAGATTTACTCAATATTACATCTCCTTTTCGCATTAATGTTTTTTTAGGCTCAATATCTCTAATTCCAGTATCATATTTTCGCTTAGTGCTTGCGAAACTATCATAATTCAATTCATTCATTAAATCTCCTAGTTTAGGGCAGTTTTTATAAGTCGAATTTAAAAATATAGGTTCTTTAACTCTTACTAAAATAGGCCAATCTTTTAACCAATGTATATGCTTAATATCTTCTTCACTTGCTACATCTCTTATATAATGATGTTTGTGAGCTATAGCTCTTCCATATATTGCATAATCATTGGGTTCCTGGGTCATCCTTGCCATAAATACGATATCTCCATCATTGTAGCGTTTAGGTCTGGCATCATTAGCTGTCCTAGAAAAAGATAGTGCAAAATGGCTACAACCTCCATCAAGTTCAGTCATTACGTGATCATCTAAATTTGATCTTTCATCTCCTTTGCCAAAGAATTTAATAAAATATTTCTGGTCACTAACAATAACTGATTCTTGGTAAGAAGCTCCGTGATCTTTAAGGTTTGGGGTGGTTTTTGGAATCGATTTATGTTTATTAATTGTATTCCTCCATTCATTAACTTTAACTTGATTTAATAATTTGGAATTGATGTCCCATAAGTCATTAAAGTAACTGTAAGACTGATTTATTATCTTTTGCTCTTTAGAAAGTATTCCAAATTCTTTATTATTAAAGAATCCTCCATTTGTAAAATTAGCAGAAGTGATAATAACGCTTTTCTGGTCAAAAAGGTAAAGTTTACTGTGTAGTCCTTTTACACCTTTTATCAAAGCTTTGTTATTTAACAATCTTTCGATTGCTGTTAAACTTGAAACTCCACTGTTAAAGTCATTTAAATTATAACGTGTTATTACCCTTATTGTTCGTCCTTTAAAAGCGTTTAATAACAGTTTAACTATATTATCTGTTATAAATGGGGAAACTATATAGATTTCTTGAGTATCACTTAATTCAGTAAGAAAGTATTTTAACCAATTATTTTTAATTATATCCATAAATAGCGCATTTGTTTGTTAAAAATACAATACTTATAATCGCTGCTTTTACGGAAATCCACATTATTGCCAATGAGCTTTTATATAAGCTTCCATTTCATCATCCTTTAATTCTATGGCACTAGAAAGCCTACGAATATAAAAAGCTTTACGCTTAGACTTATTTTCTTCTTTTTTTGTTATAAATATTGGTGCTGTATACTTTTCTTTAATTCTGATTTCACAGATACTTTTTCCTTCAATTTTTACTATTGCAACACTTACTATTCGATGTACTGCGTCTCCAAAATGTGTACGTATCAAGTTATCCAATTGCAATTGAAACAGGTCTTCTTTATCACCATCTTTTAATAATGGATACTCATATGCTTCCAAGCCAAGAATTGTCCTATCATCTGCCACACCAATAAGAAGCGTTCCTCCTTCTGAATTTAAGAAAGCAGCAATATTTTTAAAGCTTTGAAAGATGAGTCTTTTAGCTTCTATATCATTTACAATATCATAATGCAATGTAGATTTGAATTCTATTGTCTTTCCTTCACCTCTTTTAATAACATCTAAGATTCTGAGTTGTGCCGTTTCATATTGTCGGATTGGAAAGTTAGCTTTATGCTCTTCAATTTTGATAAACATTCGCTCTATATCTTCCACAGATTTTGTGTATACATCTTCATTGGATGTACTAAAAATATCATTTACTTTAGCCAAAGCTGTTGCATCACCTGTTAAAATGACTCTCGGTATATGCGCATAATTTGAACTTAAAAAAAGTAATGCGCTTCCTATGAAATTTTCGTGTTCGATTGGCTGGTCATTAGTCATTAAACATTTTACATCTAATACTATGGTACAGACATGCTCATGCAGCTTTGCTAATTTTTCTACTAGTTCCTCATAGCTTTTACCCCAAGCAAGTTGATAACCTTTTCGTTGCGCGATTGTTTTAAAAGTTTCCTTAAACTTTTCTTTATCATCTATTAAAAGTAA
Organism: Bacteroidota bacterium; assembly: GCA_039026955.1. Taxonomy (GTDB): domain Bacteria; phylum Bacteroidota; class Bacteroidia; order Flavobacteriales; family Flavobacteriaceae; genus Kordia. The sequence goes on along the minus strand of JBCCLH010000060.1, from coordinate 16,348 downwards.
TACATTACTCATTTTCTTTCTGTGTTAATGGTAGTTCTATACGCATAGCAACGCCTGATTTGTAATTTTCTCCTATAAATAGTTCACCATGATGTGCCTGAATGATTTTATTGATGTAATACCCTCCGATACCACTTCCCTTACTGGTTCTCGATTTTGATAATATGGTTACGAAATCTTTTTGAGTGATTGTAATAGGCAATCCATTATTTCGGTAACGAATGATCGCTAAACCTCTATCTTTTCGTACTGTAAAAGATACTTTGTGTATATCATCGCTTTTGTAACAAAAACTATGTTTTTCTGCATTGTTAAGTAAGCCTTTTAATAGTTCTCGCATATGAGGTACTGAAACTTCTACATCAAAATTTTCTCCTCTTACAGTCATAAGATAATTTGCGTTATCATTTGGTAAATTGTCAAATAATGAGCGTATTGGAACAGTTGTGAAATCTTTTTCAGTTAGTTCTAATGTAACTGCTTTTTGCACATTTTCGAGAATGGTATTTAAAAAATCGGCTTCTTGTTGGGCTAATTCTAATGTTTGAGCTAACGTTTTGTTTTCTGGTGACTCAACACCTTCTATTGTTGGCGTTTGTATACTTGTATTATCGTACTCAGAAAAATCTTGTAATGAGTTATTTTCTGAGATGTGATTTAATTTAGTGATTTGCGTACGAACATTGGTCAAGCTATGTTTTAATTGATGTGTCAACGTAGCGATAATATTAGTCTCTCTTTCTTGAATTTCTCGCTTATAACCAATCTTCTCAAAACGTTCCGCAATTCTACGCTCTTCGGAGGCAATAATTTCACTTTTTTGTGTTTTGATGAACTCCTTTTGGAAATCGATACTAACCATAGGAATCACAACTTCTCCCAAGCGCATTTGTGAAATAAAAGGAATTACAGAGCGTGTTCGATTGTTTTCTATTTGATTAATTACAAAGTCTGTATATAATCGATAATACAAATACTCTAGTGTAACAGTATCTGCTAATAATTCTAAAATGATCACATTGGAATGTGGTAAGATATAAGGAATTTGCTTTGAAGGCTCAAAAATGGTTGGCTTTAAATAGTCACCTACTTTAGCTACTAAAATACATGGCACATCTACAAATTTTCTTTTCACCTCAGCATTGTCTATTGACACAAACTCCTTTATAGTATCTTTTGACAGGTATACATCTAAAATATCACGCTCTAAGTTTTCTATTTTTACCAAAGGTATATTTGAATAGGACTCTATTTGATCTTGCTTTATATTTTGCCCTGAGTGCATTACAACCAAATGACGTAAATAGGTCCCTTCACCTTCTTCAAGCATTTTTTTAATTTCATAAAAATTACTTGTGTACGCTGATGGCTCTAGTGAGCTGGTTTTTAACACATCGTCAACATCAATTATTTTGACATTCTCAGTATCTAATGCATTGGTGTTATTATATTCTTTAGCAAAAGCGAATACATCAAAATTTAAAGACGTTATTTCTAAAAACTTTATTTTTTTGATCAGTGCAGACGGTTTGGCTTTATTGATAATAATGATAGAAGCTTTCCCATTTGTATATGGTTTTAATGCTTCGTTTGGTATGCTAATAACACCTTCTATATAATCTTCTTGTATGAGTCGGGTTCTGATTTTCTTTTCAACACCACCCCTAAATAAAAAGCTATCTGATACCGTGAATATAGCACGTCCTTTATTTTTTAATTTTGAAATTATAAATAGTATCAATGCAGAAAAACCTTTTGTTTTTGGAAAAGTAACGTTCCAACGATCTGCTAAAGTAAATAAATGATGAGTATCTCCTCTACCTCCAAAGGGTAAGTTTGCAACAATATAGTCATAAGTATTTCCATCTTCTAGCGTATCAAAGCAATTTTGAACTTTTATGTTTGGATAGGCACCTGTTACCAATTGTGACATATATGCAAATAATGCAGTTTTATAATGCAATTCCGTAGCATGCAAGTGTTCATTTCCTGTTTCTCTATAAATTTCATTCAAAAAAGCTCCTTTACCACACACCGGGTCGTAAACATCACCTCTTTTTACTTGCAAAATTTGCGTCATAAATGTAACTATATTTTTAGGTGTCCCAATGAGTAATCTATCTTTTATATCATACTCGTGTAAATTTTCAAATATGATACTAAAAGTAGCTGTATCTAAAAATTTTGTATCTATAGAAGATAAGGTATTAATGATTTGTTCTAATTGATTGACAGAAAAACGACGTAAAAGATTTACTAATTCTTGAAAAATATCAAAGGCTAAATTTTCATCATTGGCTTTTAATATATCAAGCCATTGTTTTTTATTTCCATTGTCTTTAAAAAGTTCTAAAGGGTCGCTAATAAAACTATCCTTTTGAGAGTCAATTCCATAGTGATACTCTGAACTAATTTTATCTAAATCAAATCCTCGTTTGTAAAATAATAATGCATTGACAATGAAACGTGTTTCTGCAACTGAATGGACACCACTTAGTATATTGGTTAAATGCCAAGTCTGAGAAAATATATCCTGTATATTTTTTTGGATTTTTAAAAAAACTAAGCTATTGTGTATTGTAAATAAATCATCAGTTTTAGTAAGATAGGCTATGAAATCTGAAAATGACATCTTTAACGAAGTTTCCTCTCGTAGTTTGTGATAGAGTTCTTCTTTTGTGAAAATATGCTTTTCTGCTAGTTGTCTATATATAGATTCATTGATAACATTCATATGACTAAGATACAGTTTTACTTCTTTTTTACTTTTCTCTTTTTAGAAAATGCGGTATTGAGTGCTTCTATTTCTTTTAATAAATCACGAGCATCGCCATCGGTATCGAGTTGTGGTACCAATTCTCCTGTAAAGGCTTTGGCAAGGATGGCTTGTGGTAAGGTATCTATTTTTTCTTTTAATATATGATACCGCTTTTCAATGCTATCAATACTTTTAAAAAGTTTGTCAACTCGTTTTACTATTTCTTGTTGTTCTTTCAAAGGTGGCAAATAGACCGGAAGTTTTTTTATCCTACTTAATGCTAATTTACCTTGAGCTGCTGACATTATACTCTCCTTTATGTTTTTTTGTGATATAAGTGATCGCAACCAAAATGATAAATATTTATTAAAGACATATTCTTCTTTCAAATCTGTTATTTTAGCTGCATTCTCGGTTAAGTTCACTTTATCCATTTCAGGTGGTATTATTCCTGTATCTCCAATTTTTGCACCTACAATAGTCATATATAAATCTCCACTATTTACAGTGTAGTTCTTTATCTGTCTTTGGATTTTTGATGTAATGAACTTAACATTATCAGTAATTACTGTACTCTTTTTTAAGTCTCTTGCTCTTATATACGGATAACCTGTATCATATTCAACTAACTTTTCACCTTTTGGTAGCCTTTTACCTCCTTTAACATTACCTAAATCTGAAATAATACTATGCTTCCAAGTTTCTGGTAAACTATGAATAAAATAATTTTCATTTCTATTATTATTTATTTCTAAAGCATTTAATTGCTTCGATTTACGCCAGTCTATAGTCAGGTCTCCTATTACAGCTTTATCCAATAAAATTTCTTTAAGATTTTTTAATGATATAAATATTCGTTCTAAACGTTTTTTAAAAAAATCTAACTCCCCAAACAACTGATCTAATTTTTGTACAATGCGCTGTTGTTCTGATAATGGAGGAAGAGGCACCAAGATATTTTCAAATTCTTTATATTTTAGATTTCTAAGATTATTACTTCCGCCTTGATATTTTATGATATTTCCTGCAAAATAAAAATGTTGTAAATAATAGTAAATATACTTTTTGTTTATTGTATTATGTATTCTAATTAATCTTAAAAAGTTAGTACAAACTATAGGTATATCTTTTAAAATCTCACTCTCAATATAGATAGTCCTACCAACAGGTTGATCTGGTCCCCCTCCAGAAATTTCTAAAAGTATATCACCATCTACTAATTGCCTTTTTTCTAAACTTGATTCTTTTATTTTTCTTGTAACTGCTGTTGAACCCTTATCATAGTTCCAATTTTTTATTTCACTTCCTCTAATACATAAAACTTCAGTATATTCATCATCTAGTTCTAGTTTTACATCTTTACCCCAATCTCCACCTATTACAAAAGAAACTAAGTTACTAAATCTACTCTCAGCCCAATTCTCTGGTAATTTTTGCTCCATCACCCTAATGCTTTTATAATAGAGTTCAACTCCTTAGTAATGGCTTTGATTTCGGCTAATGCTTCTTTGGCTATATCGATAGGTTCGCCTATGTCTTCTGCTTTGACAATACTGTTATCAGCTATTAGGCCAATATCAAGAGAATCATTTTTTGCGGTTATATCAGCTCTAGAAATGCATTGCCAACGTTCGTCCTGTATTGTAGCTCGTTTTTTATGGTCAATACTTCCATCGTATGCTGTTAAATTTTCTTCAGTAATTCCTCCTGTATAAGCTTTTATAAAGTCATGAAAAGCTTTGCGAGTAAAAGGTGTACGTTTTCCAAAGCTTGGCATATTGGTGCGCATGTCATAAAACCATACGTGGTGCGTATTGTCTGTTTCTGTTTTACCTCGTGTAAAGAACAGCACATTGGTTTTGACACCTGCAGCGTAAAAGATGCCTGTAGGCAAACGCAGTATGGTATGTAACTCGCATTTGTTCATTAAGTCTTTACGTATTTTTTGTCCATCACCATCTTCAAATAGTACATTATCGGGTAACACTACTGCTGCTCTCGCTTTCCCATCACGTTTAAGACTACGGTAAATATGCTGTAAGAAGTTTAATTGTTTGTTACTACTTATAAATGTAAGGTCATCTCTATTGGGTTTTTCACCGCCTTTTTTAGTCCCAAACGGCGGATTGGCAAGCACACCATCGTATCCACGAAGTTTTTTTCCAAATTCTGATAAGGTATCACTGTAATAGATTGTACTTTCCAATCCGTGTAAGCGTGCATTCATTAAGGCTAGTCTGTGTGCGTCTTGTACCAATTCAACTCCACTAAATGCTTCTTCTAGTTGAAATTTTCTATCTTTTGTACTTAAAGCATAGTATTCGTTATGCTTCGTTCTTAAGTAATCATTACAAGCAATCATAAATCCAAAGGTGCCACAAGCAGGATCATTCCAACGTTCTCCCAATTTAGGAGCTAAAAGTTCAACCATAATATTAATTAGTGGTCGCGGTGTAAAGTACTGTCCCGCACCACTCTTTTTTTCTCCTGCATTTTTTTCTAGCAAACTCTCGTAAATGTCGCCCATGACATCACGGTCTTGCTCTTCATACCAATCCAAATCATCAATTGATTGTACCAGTGTATTAAAGTTTACAGGTTTGCGTAAACTGGTATTTGCATTGGTATATATTTCTTGGATGGCATTACTGGTAGAAGTACTACTAATATTTACCAAAAAGTTTTTATAACGTTCAAAAGAAGCTAAGTTGTTGGTATCTTCAACAAAAGTTCGCCAACGATACTCGTCAGGAATATGCTTTTCAAAATCTTTGACTTCTGATAGTTTTAGGAATAAGATATAGGTAAGTTCATTTAAATATTGGTGGTAGGTTACTCCATCATCTCGTAATACATTACATAAGTTCCAAAGTTTGTTCGCAATTTCCTGTGCGCTCATATAGTTATTTGTCTAAGGTTTGAATTAGGTCTATAGCCGTTAAAAATAAGACGATTTTTTTATTCTTTGGTATTTCTACAGATAATTCATGCGCTTCTTTATTCCTATACTCTCTTAAATGATTAGCAAAACCATATTCGTGGTTGTTTATCCATTTAAGATTGAAGGCTTTCTCTAGCATTTTAAACAAAGATGGCTTTTTTGTAATTTCTCCCTTTTTGATTAATTTTTCTGCCAATAAGTTTTCAATCACTTTAGTGAGCTTTCCTATAGCAGAAGATTCTTGATTGTGTTCTAAAAGTGTAACTACAGCATCTAATTCTTTTGACACAGGTGGACTGAGTGTCGCAAAGTTCTTTTGAAGGTTTTTTAATTGCGCTTTTACTTCTTCGGTAACACCTTTTTCTCTTTTTATATTTTCAGAGATTAGTTTTAAATTGCTTTTACCGAGTTCTTTGTTTTGTTGTTGTAATTTTTTGTTTCTTGCGACTACTACTTTTCGTTTTTGTCTTTCAGAGACTGCAAAGGCTGTTCCTCCAATGGCAAATGCACTTAATAAAAATGTGAAAAAGCCACCACCAGAGTCGTTTTGTTGTGGTAATTTTTTTTTATCATCCATAATTTCAAGCTATGTCCGAATATAAATTGGTATTGAGTTCGTCAATAATTACATCCAGTTGGTTTTTAAATATTTTATTTAATCGAACATATCCACCATCACTCTTAAAGGGTTCTTTATTTAGATCTTCTTTTTGGAGTATGTATTCTTTTTCTAATTGTAATTGAAAACGAAGCAACCAATCCAACTGTATTTTATTAAAAGAATGGCTTTCCTTTATTTTTTGAATGGCATTTCTGACACGTTCTTGATGATTTATCAATGTCACATCTAATGCCATAGTACGGATGTATGAAATAATGTCAGCCGCAATTTCCTCGTTTTTAGCGTTTTTCCATGCTGTATTTAGTTTTGTTGCCGAAAAGCCTTGTTCATTTAGAAGTAAGCGTAATTCCTTTAATGTTGCTCTATCTAAGGATTTAGGACGTGTGCAGACCACTTTTAAAGCTGCTATTTTATTTCTATTCTCCAAGACGAAAGCTTTAAAACTTTCAATATAATCTTCTGGAGCTTCCGAATTTCCATATCCTCGAGTGACTGACAATAATTCATCTGTATGCTCACTAACCAGTCGATTTCTTGGCTTTGTTTTTACTTTATCTAAGAAAGTCCATAGTTTTTGATAGTAGGAAATTGTATTTGGCAGTTCCTGAGTAGTAATACTTCTTAAAAAATCTATGAAATCGTCTGGACTATTCCCTTCTGAATAATATTCAAAATTCTCTAACTCTTCTTCATCCAACCTATGCTTTTTACGTTGTAGTTTGGCTATGAGTTGCTCGACTTGTTGTTGTAAACGAATCTCCTCTTTAATTCTAGCAAATTCTTCAGATAGTTCCGTAAATGTTATTTTTGGATTGGCTACAGTTCGTATTTGTGTATAATCGCCTAATGCTTCATATACACGGACAGCATCATAAATTTTGAATACCTCTTTACCAATCTCATCACATAAACGTGTGGCTCTTCCGAGCATTTGTTCAAATAAAATACGAGAACACACCCTACGCATAAATACCAAATTTGTTATTCTAGGTACATCAATACCTGTGGTCAATAAATCGACAGTAACGGCAATATTAGGAAATTGCTCGTTTTTATATTGTGTTGTAAGTTCTTTTGGATTGTGTGATTTTCCAGTAATTTTTTGAATCATATGAGGAGAAACTTCCACTCCAATAGCGTTATATGCTTCTTTCAAAAAAGTAACAATCATATCCGCATGATCATTTCTTGTTGCAAAAATTAAGGTTTTTTCCTCACCATAAGGATTTATTTCATTAACTAAATATTCAATGACAGTTTTATTAAAAGATTTTGTAATAACAAGTTTGTTGAATTGCTCTATTTCAATTCTTAATTCATCTTCTAATTCAGCTAATTCTTCTATACTATTGGTTTCTGGATTATATATCTGAGGCTTTTCTCCTTCTTCCCAAACAATACCTTCTTCACTTAACTTAGTTTTAATAGTATACGGAGGTTCATGGTCTACTAAATAACCGTCTATTACAGCTTGCTTGTAAGAATACTGATAGGTAGGTGTTCCAAATATTTCACTAGTATGTAAAGCTGGTGTTGCTGTAAGTCCTATACAATAGGCTTTAAAGAAATCTATGACTTTACGGTACTGGCTTTGATAGTCTCTTTCGTTTTTAAATGTGAGTTCTTCTTCGTCTAGTTCTCTGTCTAAAGTATATCCTCTATGCGCTTCATCAATAATGATACAGTCATATAAATCTACAGTAAGCCTACTTTCATCATTATGAAAAATCCGCTTTACCATACTTTGTACTGTGGCAAAATGTAATCGTGTTTCACTGTCTGGAAGTATTGTTTTTGTATCTTCAAATTTGTATACATCTCCAAAAGATAATAAAGCTTCTATACGATTATCTTTAAAATTCCCTGATGCTTGTGATGCTAATAAACTTCTATCAGTTAAAAACAGAATACGTTTAAATCGATTAGATTTTATAAGGCGATACGCCAAGCCAATAACAGTTCTTGTTTTACCTGTTCCCGTAGCCATAACCAGCAATGCTTTAGGATCGTTTGGCTTTTGGATTATTTTATTCTCAATAGCCTTAATAGCTTCTATTTGATAATACCGTAATGAAAGTCCATTCGATTGTTGCAGATACTCATAATCATCAGCAATTAGTTTTTCATTAGCCTCAGAGATATCTCGTTCGTACAGTTCTTTTAATCCTGTAGGTGAAATCCAACCATACAAGGGTTTAGCGATATTAGTTAATTTCCTAACATCTAAAAACCAAACACCACTTTTCGTTTTTATTTGTTCTAAATATGGGCGACCATTTGAAGAGAACAAAAAAGGAACTTTATACCCATTCCAATTTCCCAATAAGTCAGTATATTCATTTTCTTTTACTTTGGTAGCATACATAATGGATTGCCGTAAATCGGAAGAAATATCAGTTGCATATCTCTTTGCTTCAATAATTCCAAACAATCTAGTACCTATAAAGAGTGCATAATCTGCCCATTTACCATCACAATACCATTCTGCAATAGCCATATTTTTACCTTTCTTAGGCAGCGTTTTGTGTATTTTATAATTTAATTCTAGCGTATCTACTTCCCAACCAGCCTTACGCAATTGTGGATCAATAAGCAGAATTCTAGTTTCCTTTTCAGTTAAATGAAAGTTTTTTGTGTTCTTTTCTGCTCTTGCTGCTCTGTCTTTTTTAATTTTTGAAGAACTGTTTAAAGCTGCTATTTTTCCTTTATAGTCTTGAATTTCTTTTTGAAGGCTTCGGAGTTGCTGTTCTAAAAGTTCTATTTCTAAGTTTTGCTCTTCTTTCGGAAGTGTATATACTAAAGTATCTAAGTATTTATCTTCATAGGTTTCATAAAACCATTTTGCCAATAGAAAACATTTTTTTAAAATAAAGTGTGCTTCTTGAAACGAGCTAGCTCCTTTATGTGTTGCATTATTACCTGACTTTCGAATTGTATGTAACAAGTCATTAATTATTGTAGGTAATGTTATGTAGATTTTTAATTTTCTTATTCTTTCTACTTGGGAGCCTTCAAAATCAGGAAGTTCCTCAAATTTCCATATTAACTTGGTAAGTGTTTCACTAAACAATCGAGATTTAGTGACAGAAGAACTAGGGTCTATATATATAAGTTTTTCTGCTAATATTATAGTTCCAAAAAGTGTTTTATATTCTACTTTAAGAAATGAAAAAGAAGAAATAGTATTCATAATATTATTAATCGAATCGGTTGTTTAAGTAATCTGTTAAAGTTAGGAAAACTCTATTAATCATCATAAAAATCGTACACTTTAATGATTCCGACTTTAAATATTAATACCAAATCTACTATAAGATGCGACTTTAGAAACGAAGTTGCTTTGGCATTATAAAACGCTGTATATGATTTGCATAGCCTTAGCTACGAAAAGTATTCACAAGGCATTAGAATGTCAAATGAACGAGTTTATATGTTGCATCTTATAGTTGAATTGGTATAAGTTTCAATAAAACGAAAATATATTTTCAAAACAGAATTACTTTATGGAAAATTATGTTGTTTTGAAATAAAACCACCCAAACAGCTATCAAAACTGAATAGATGGTTTTTGTAATGTATCAATTTAATAATTTGATAATTAATTAATTGGATTCGTTTTTGCGAGGCATAGCCGCGGCAATCTCATAGTACCAATAACAAAATTGCACTGTAACAAACAGACTGCCGCGCTACGCTTGCAGTGACGTTTCTTTTTTATGTTAATTTGTAAATGCGTTGATTTGCTAAGTCGTTTTTTATGAAACGTAAACTCCTAAACTTCATATTTGTCGATTCGTCAATTTATTTGCTTGTTGATTTGAAAATGTACCTGTTTATTAATGTATCTATTTGAAAATTTAAAAATGTACCTACACATCCTAACAAACTCACTTACTCACCTACTAAAATACCAAAGCGAAGCGCATCCAAAAGCGAAGCGATCTAACAGGCAAAGCCAAGTCTAACAATCTAAAAGCAAAGCGAGTCCAAAATAAAAAAACCGCCTCACAATACTGCAAAGCGGTTTTTGATATCTAAAAATATGTTTTATCTATTCATTCAAGAAGATGCTGACAATGTACCAGAATAATAACATTAACGAAGCAAACAATCCTAGAGATGCTGCTACATACTGATCTTCTTCGTATCTATGAATCATGTTTGAGGTTTGGTATAAGATAGAACCCGCAGCCAAAGCTACCATTCCTACGCAGAACCATAATCCTAATTGGAATCCAAATAACATTCCTGCAACAATCAATCCGATGGCTAAGAAACTTCCTATCGTTAAGATAGAACTTAAGAAAGAGAAATCCTTTTTAGTCATAAATACAATTGCAGACAGTCCTGTAAATAAAGCTAATGTCATGATAGCAGCTTGTGTCAATACATTCGTTCCTTCCATCACGCCTACTTGCATTGCTACAAAAATAAGCGGTACAAAGATGAACGCTTCTGCTACAACATAAATAAATAACGCAACTTGATGCATTGTTTTGTCTTTACTGCTCAATGCCATTTTCTCTGCATAATTGGTGACAAACATAAATACTCCTAAAACGATAAGCCACGTCCAACCTTGTGTCATTTTCAATCCTAATTCTACGATAAAATCCACTTGTAAGAACAAGTATTCAATCACTACGAAAAGTAGTACTGAAAAAGCTAAATAGGTATATGTTTTTTTGTAGAAGGCTACTTTTTTGTCTTCTGCTAACGCACTTACTGGCATTATTTGTTTAAATTCTTCCATGTATTTCGGTTTTATTTATTTACTCAAATATAGTTATTGTTTTTAACTCTGCAATGGTATGTTGTGTTTTGTTGTTGGTTTGTCGCTGCGCTCTTGTGGGTTTTGAGTTGTCTGTTTGTTTCTAATTGTATTCTTTGCTTCTACACTAAACTCCTAAACTTATAAACACATAAACTTCTTATGTTGGTCGCTGCGCTCCGTTGTCCGTTGTGGGTTGTATGTTTTTATCAAATTATGTTTTTTCATTTATATGCTAAACTCTTAAACTTATTAACCATTCAACTTCTTAATTGTTTATTTGTTAATTCGTCAATTTGTTGATTTGTCTTTTTGTGTCTAGATTTAAGGTATTGAAACAATTCAACATTCAACATTTAGCATTCAAAACCCAACATTCAACATTTATATTGGTAAAAATACATTTATATTGTAACGAAACTACTACGCTTATTAACTTTTTAACTCCTTGATTGTTTAGTTGTTGATTCGTCAATTTGTTGATTTGTGTTTTTTGTTTAGGTTTTAGGAATTGAAACAATTCAACATTCAACATTTCAAAGGTCCGTAGTTTTTGCACGACTGATTTGAAAAGGTTGAAATAAATCCCAACTAACACCCACTCCGATTTGGTTACCTGAATCCACAAAGCGGTAATTGTAATTATCATGTCCGTGGACATAGGTGATAAAAATTCCTATGGGTGGATTGAATGGATAAAAGGTAACTGTAGTTTCGCTGCGTAACGGTTCTACAAAGGGATGCGCACCTTGAATGAGTTCAATTTTTTGTTCTAAAGAATAACGGAATTTAGGTTTATACTGATGTATGTATGCGTAGCCTGCGCCAAAACGATGTCTTCCGTAAATACTAATGTCGAAGTCAGTATAGCCACCAAAATCAAACAAGCCAACAAACAAATTATGATACAGTTCATACGAAGCGGTAAATGAATGTATTTTAAAAGGTTCATTTGCCTTGTTTAGTTCATTGAATCGGAAATTTAACGTTAATTTTGTGGTGTTTGTTGAAAAGTTTCCATTGGTGCGATTCAATAAGGCTGAAAGATTGCTATCATCCGTAATGGTCGCATGAAAATCGGTACACGGCATCGATTCGTCTTCTTCTCCCGATAAAAAAGCACAACCCGATTGTCCATTGGAATAATGTCCCGTTTCAAATGCCCAAGTGAAAAAGTTGTTACTTTTCGTTTTTATCATGTGCTGCCAACCAAATAGAAAACGATACGAAGGTGTTTTGACAGGTTTTGAGTTTTCTGCATACATCCGAATATGTGGTTGAAACGTGATGTAAAAAGCGTTTCCTGCCTTATTTTCATCTGCCTGCATATTCTCTAAGATAGTATTGATAATACTATAATATACCACAGGTTTCGCATCGAAAAGGATATCTTCGCGCTCATTCATATTCGATAAATACCCAAACGACGGTTGTACAGCGATCGGATAAAAATCATTAAAAGCATTGGCATCTTTTTTAGTGGATGTAGAAGTTTGTTCTGTTTCGGAAGTTTGTCCAAAATTGAATTGAAATATTAGCAAACATATGAGAAGGATTGCTTTGTTCATGATGTGTAATTTTCAGTTAGCGGATTAAATGTAGGAAAAAAGTAGGCTTCTGACCAAACCTGAGTTGGTGAATAGTCGTTTTGATTGGAACAATGGTGTGCACGATTTTATAAAAATTACGTAAAACTACGCTGCCATAACTTTCGGATATTTTGCTACTTTTAGAAAAAAATAATTCCATGGGATATCCTAAAGAAATCTTGATCATACGACATGCAGAAAAACCTGCTGATACTTCTAATGAAAATTTATCCACCAAAGGCTATGAACGTGCCGCAGCACTCGCCTACTATTTACCTGATGCTTTTGGTACTATTGACCATATTTTTGCCGCAGGTGCAGGTCCAAACAGTCCTAGTGAGCGTCCAATAGAGACGGTTACGCCTTTGGCAAATCGTCTTGGTGAAAAAGTTCATCAGAAGTTTTTAAAGGATGATTATCAAGCGATGGTGACTCATATTTTAGGAGATGATGAGTATACAAATTCAGTGATTACCATTGCTTGGCAACATACGGATATTGAAGCGATTGCTACTGCTTTTGGAACGAAAGATGTTCCTACAACACCATGGCCAGAAGATTGTTTTGATTTGGTTTGGAAACTTACGTACAACGGAGATCAAACCTATACTTTAGCACAAATTCCGCAGCTTTTGTTATACGGAGATACGGATACTACGATTGTTGATCCTGTGACAAAATCTTTTTGTGAAGAATTGCAATCCATTGATCCGCGCGTATTGTTTGGAGCGAATCCACCAAAACCCGCAGGAAATTTTCCCAACCAAACGATGACCAGTGTTTTTCAAGTACCAAAAGCGCATCTACCGGAAGGAATGAAAGCACAATACATTTTTGTAGGAGCAAGTTTTTTACTTTCGGAACAAGCCATTATCAACAATCAAATTGCAGGTGTTTTGAATGTGGCAACGGAACACAATGATGCAAAAGAGTTACAGATTCCGTTTTCTGATCCGCAAGTAGACAAACGTGCTGCGTTACCTTTCACGAAAGCTGAAAACGAAGAGTATTACTTGAATCAACTCAGTAAAGTTGGCTTGACAGATAGCAATGAGAATGACATGATGACTTTGGTTGCGGCGGTACAGGAAGCAGATCAATTGCTGAATTTCCCTTCTCCCACACAACAAAAAGCAGACGGAATGACTTCTTTTTATGCACAAGGAAATTTACTCATTCATTGTGAAGATGGAGGAAGTCGCTCCGTGACCATCGCAGCATTATATTTGTATTATAAATTCTATATTGATGCCAATATTCCATTTGAAGACATTTATAAAAGTATCATCGCTTTACGCTGGAATTTCTCTATAAACAGTCATCCAACTAAAGGAATTTGTGAAAATGCGTATGAAGTTTTAAATACTTTTAAAACCTTATTTCCTACACCTGTTCGTAAATAATTTTAGTTTTAATTTCTTTTTTCTTGCAACTTTTAACAGTTTTTTCGGTTTATGTTCTTAATTTTAGAGCTAACCAAAATTAATTAATCATGAAAAAACAAAATTTAAAAAACTTAGCATTAAACAAAACTGTAGTTTCTAGTTTAAAAATTGATAAAGTAAAAGGTGGTGGAGAAACACGCTTCAATACTGTTTGTCCACTTTGTAACACAGATAAAGATTTGTGTGAAATTATTCAAGGTGAAATGTAATATCTTAAACATATATTATACCCAAAAGCTTTCAGGAAACTGGAAGCTTTTTTTAGTTATTCTAAATAGTGAATGACAAATTGGATTCCTCAAAACAAATCAAAAATTTAAATATCTTTGAGAAGATCGTACACATGCTACACAAGCATTTGTGCAACGTACGTGAGATGACCGCAACAACTTATACTATATGGACGCAATTCTAGACTTTTTAGGCAATATCACATGGTGGATGTGGATATTGATTGTACTACTTATTATTGCCATCAGAGACATTCTGCAAAAGAAACACACGATTAGTCATAACTATCCTGTAGTAGGACACATTCGCTACATGTTTGAAAGTATTGGTCCTGAAATTCGTCAATATTTTGTAGCGAACAATCGTGAAGAGTTGCCGTTTAATCGTATTGAACGCGGCTGGATTTATGCGTCTGCTAAAAAACAAAACAACTACGAAGGTTTTGGAACCGATAGAGATATTCATGCGCATCATCACATGTTTATCAACAATGCCATGATGCCGTATAAAGTTCCTGAAAATCATCCGAATGCGACAGATAAATCGTTTTTGCCGTGTGCGAAAGTCATGGGAGAATTCAACAAAAGAAAACGTCCGTATCGTCCAGCGTCAATCATCAATGTATCGGCGATGAGTTTTGGTTCGCTGTCTGCCAAAGCGGTGGAATCCTTAAATAAAGGTGTTAAAATGGCGCACGCCTATCACAATACTGGTGAAGGCGGTTTGTCTCCATATCACAGTTATGGTGGCGATGTCGTATTTCACTTTGGAACTGGTTATTTTGGAGTTCGTGCGGAAGATGGTGGTTTTTCTATGGAAAAAATGATCAAATTGGTGGAAGATAATCCGTTTATCAGAGCCGTTGAAGTCAAACTATCACAAGGAGCCAAACCAGGAAAAGGCGGTGTGTTACCTGGAAAAAAGATCACACCAGAAATTGCGAAGATTCGCGGTGTGGAAGTTGGAAAAGATGTATTGTCACCGCCAAATCATAAAGCATTCTCCAATGTACCAGAATTGGTAGATTTTGTAGAAGCTATAGCGGAAGCAACGGGTTTGCCTGTAGGAATTAAAGCTGCGATTGGAAAATTAGATCAGTGGGAAGAATTAGCCGATATCATGAAAAAAACAGGCAAAGGCCCTGACTTCATTACAGTTGATGGAGGCGAAGGCGGAACCGGAGCAGCACCGCCAAGTTTTGCTGATCATGTATCTTTACCGTGGGTCTATGGTTTTGCGGATTTGTACAAACTATTCCAAAACAAAGGTTTAACCGAACGCATCGTATTTATTGGAAGCGGAAAATTAGGCTTTCCTGCCAAAGCAGCAATGGCATTTGCCATGGGCGTTGATTGCATCAATGTAGCGCGTGAAGCCATGATGAGTATCGGTTGCATTCAAGCGCAGGTGTGTCATACCAATCGTTGTCCTGCGGGCGTTGCTACGCAAAGTAAATGGTTGCAAAATGGAATTGATCCTACGTTGAAATCTGTCCGATTGGCACAATATTTTAAAACCTTCCGAAAAGAATTTATCGAAATTACACACGCTGCGGGTTATGAACATCCATGCCAATTTACCATGAAAGATGTGGTAATGAACGTAGACGATCACCATTTATCTAAAAATTTAGATGTTGCGTATCAGTATCAAAAAACGCTTGTACCTTTTGAAGGAATGCAGTCGTTGCAAGATTGTATGCATTTGGGTGGGAAGTGATGTTTGATGTGGATTTGTTTATTTGCTTTGCTTCAGTTATGAGTTTTGAGTATTGAGTATTGAGAACTTTCTGTTATTAATTTCCTCTAAGCAAGAATCTATTTTTTTTAAGTGTTAATTTATATGCAAGATCACTACTGTCCGGTTATAAATCAAATAAAATCAGTTGATTATAATTATCAGTGGTATTATTATTGTAATTTTTATTTTCAAATAACTGATTTACAGGAACTTTATCAAAAACACAGACACTCAAAATCTGTAGAATTGTG
>JBCCLH010000059.1:0-31599 GCA_039026955.1 Bacteroidota bacterium | reverse complement strand
CTAGGTCCCCATGTCCCTTGGCGGATATATCTCCACGGTGGGGCATGTTGGGCTCATTGGCTTTATGCTCTTTGGGCCGGGGTTTGAGAGTGAGCCTCTCCCGATGGAGGATGTGCACTTTCATTCATACAGCTATTATCATTTTTAACTTATATACATACTAAAAAATTAAGAATAAACTTACGAATTTAAAATGGCAGTGAGTTACGGTAAGACCGTAATAAATCTTAGAATTTCTATGTTTGCTAGATTTGTTTCTTATAATTATCAAAGTTCACACCATTCGTTTTAAAATAGAACCAATCGCGATCAGCAGACAAATCTTTTGTTTCGGTCAAACTATTTTTATGAACTTCTATATAATTTGCATGTGTTCGAGAACTGATCCCACATTTTTTTCCATCGATGATGAGTTCAATATAAATTGATCCTAATTTTACAGTAAGGTCTTTTTCATATTCCATTTTGGAAAGTTCACCTTTCAATTTTTCCATCTGTTTAGTGTTCAACACAAACGTTCCCGAATTGTTATGCATCGTTACTTTTTCCAACTTTGACAAATCTACTACATCGCCAAAAGTGATAGAAGTATTTTTTATGTTCTTGTGTTCCGTTTGTGCGCAACTCACTAAAAACATGATATATACTAAAAGAAACAATTTTAATTTCATATCAGTTCGCTTATGATATTGATTAACGGAGTTTTTGAGAATTAATAGTATTGTTTGAAAGAATCTAAAAACACTACCAATTGCTCATTTATAAAATACGTCCAACCACCGAGACAACTTTCACGGGTAAATTCTGGAATTTCATCTGAAAAGTCTGCAGTAACGGTTGCTGTTACGGTAAGTAATGTTTGGTTATGAATTTCTTCCAACTCAAAACTCACAAATGAATCGCCTGCTAAATCTTCATATTTCCAATTGTAGACAATTTTTTGTTGCGGAATGACTTCTGTGATCTTCCACAAGTGCATAAAATCGCGAGAAGGTGCTTTGACATTAAACTGCGTTTGAAAACCTACCTCAGCTTTAAAATCGGGAATATTCTCAAAAAACCATTGTCGCATTTGCGAAACATCTGTGGTGGCTTTCCATACAGTTGCTACAGATTGTGTAAAGTTTTGTGAAACGATTACAGATGATTCAGAAGTTTTCATGATGTGTTTTAATTGATCTAAAGATGCCTTCTTTTAGCAAATCGTATGCGCTCCATTATTTTTTATTATAAGTAAGAATCAACCCTGATAAGTCTTCATCTACCACTTGCAACACCTTCTTTGTCAACATTTTTATTTCCAAGGAAATCGCCTCGCCTTTGTTCGGTTGAAGCATTTCCTTAAATTCTGGAGCATTTGCAAGGACATTTTTTGTAAAATCGTCCATAGCAATTATTTTAGAATCTTCAGCTACAGTAACTAGTGTATTGTCATGTATACTCCACGTTCCCGATTGTTTACCGTAAAACTTTAAAGGTATTTCTTGACCGCCCATTTTTAGTGTAATAGTCATCTCACCTTCTTGATTATAGCGATTGCCTTTAATAAAATGATACGCATCAACTAAGGTCATCTCTCCACTCATTCCTTCTTCCATATCATCTTTAAATATTTTTTGAACCTGCGTTTCATTCATAAACGTAGAGGTTTCCCATCTTCCTAACAGCAATTCTGCTTTTTCATTGTTTCCTTGTCCTGTTGTAGCTCCTTTTGTATCATTTTTACAACTAATAAAGCATGTAAGCATCAATACTAAAATGATATGTGTGTGTTTCATGATCTTTGATTTATAAACAATTATACGCTAATTTAATTATAAAAAAATAAGGCTTTCCACAATTCGGGATAAATTCATCATTAAAAAAAGCGATCCTTTTTCAAAGATCGCTTTTCAGTGTTTATTGAGTCGGTTTATTATTTCGACATTCTATGACGCTCTCTTGCCAAAAGCGTGTTTTTTAATAACATGGCAATGGTCATCGGCCCTACGCCACCTGGTACCGGTGTGATGTGACTTGCCTTTTTACTTACGTTTTCAAAATCTACATCACCTGTAATGCGATATCCACGTTTTCTAGTTTCATCAGGAACACGTGTAATTCCTACATCAATGACCACAGCATCATCTTTGACCATTTCTGCTTTTAGGAAATTTGGTTGTCCTAAAGCCGTAATGATAATGTCTGCCTGACAGGTAATTTGTGTGATATTTTTGGTGTGACTGTGTGTCAAAGTTACTGTAGAATTCCCTGGAAAACCACGTCTTCCCATTAAGATGCTCATCGGTCTTCCTACGATATGACTTCTTCCGATCACTACGGTGTGCTTTCCTTTGGTTTCTACATCGTAACGTTCGATGAGTTCCAAAATTCCGAAAGGTGTCGCAGGAATGAAGGTTGACATATCCAATGCCATTTTCCCAAAGTTCTCTGGATGGAAACCGTCCACATCTTTATCTGGATGTACTGCCATCAATACTTTTTGGGTATTGATTTGCGGTGGCAATGGCAACTGAATGATGAATCCGTCAATATCGTCATTTTCATTCAGCTCTTTTATCTTTTTTAAAAGCTCTAATTCAGAAGTTGTGTTGGACATGCGCACCAAAGTAGATTCAAAACCTACACGTTCGCAGGCACGTACTTTACTTCCTACGTATGTTAAACTCGCGCCATCATCCCCTACCAAAACAGCAGCCAAATGCGGTACTTTTTCGCCGCGATCTTTCATTTTCTGAACTTCCGCAGCTATTTCATCCTTGATATCATTCGATACCTTTTTTCCGTCTAATAAAATCATTTATAGTTTGTTGTGTTGTTTTTCAGTATTCAGTTTTCAGTATTCAGTTTTCAGTATTCAGTATTCGGTTTTCAGTATTCGGTTTTCAGTATTCAGTTTTCAGTATTCAGTTTTCAGTTTTCAGTTTTCAGTTATCGGTTTTCAGTCTTAACTCCGAATTTCTCAGGGTGATTTATCATATAATTAAGCAACTTCCCTACTTCTTTGCTTAAAGTCTTTAAATGCTCAACTTCTGATGTTGTTAGGTAATTACAGGATAATGCAAAATCCAACCATACTGTGGTTTCTGAATTTTCAGCATCTGAATCAGTTAGTTTGCTAATAAAGTGCTTTACATATTTTCGCTTTCTGTAAGCTTCAGCTATATTGACTGTGACTGACCTTGAAGATCGTCTTATTTGATCTGTCAAAGAATATTTTTCTTCTTTAGGAAACTGTTTACTTATTTCAAAAATTTGCATAGCCAATTCATACGATTTTTGGTATGCTAATAGTTTTTGAAAATCCATTTTACTCGAACAATTCTAATTGTCAAAAGAAAAAACTGAAAACTGAGACTGCTAACTAAATTAGCGTCCCATTCCCTTCATCATCTGCATCAGCTTTCTTCCGCCGCCGCCTTGCATCATCTTCATCATTTTACTCATTTGATCGAATTGCTTTAACAATTGATTCATTTCTTGTACCGAACGTCCCGCTCCTTTTGCAATACGCTTTTTACGACTTGCATTGATCATGGATGGTTTTGAACGTTCTGCTGGAGTCATAGAGTGAATTAACGCTTCAATGTGTTTGAACGCATCGTCTTCTATTTCCATACCTTTCATAGCTTTGGAAGCTCCTGGAATCATGCCGACTAAGTCCTTCATATTCCCCATTTTCTTTACTTGCTGTATTTGCTTTAAGAAATCGTCAAAACCAAATTGATTTTTCGCGATTTTCTTTTGTAATTTTCTCGCTTCTTCTTCATCAAATTGCTCTTGCGCTCTTTCTACTAATGACACAACGTCTCCCATTCCCAGAATACGATCTGCCATACGTGAAGGATAAAAGACATCGATTGCTTCCATCTTTTCACCTGTACCAATAAACTTGATCGGTTTGTTTACAACAGATTTAATCGAAATTGCCGCTCCACCACGTGTATCACCATCTAACTTCGTTAAAATAACGCCGTCAAAATTTAAGATATCGTTGAAGGCTTTTGCCGTATTCACCGCATCTTGACCTGTCATGGAATCCACTACAAAAAGGGTTTCTTGCGGTGTAATCGCTTTGTGAATGTTTGCAATTTCGGTCATCATGGCTTCGTCGACAGCCAAACGACCTGCGGTATCGATAATGACTACATTGTGGCCGTTTTGCTTTGCATGTGCAATTCCTGCTTGTGCAATGGCTACGGGATCATTGTTTCCTTTATCTGAATATACATCTACCTTAATCTGATCACCAACTACATGCAACTGATCAATCGCCGCTGGACGGTATACGTCACAGGCAACTAGTAAAGGTTTTTTTGTCTTTTTGTTTTTTAAGTAATTGGCAAGTTTCCCAGAAAACGTCGTTTTACCCGAACCTTGTAATCCTGACATCAAAATTACCGTTGGTTTTCCTGATAAGTTGATTCCTGCAGCATCTCCACCCATCAATTCAGTTAATTCATCTTTTACGATTTTTACCATTAACTGTCCTGGCTGCAACGTCGTCAATACATTTTGACCAATCGCTTTTTCTTTTACTCTCTTAGTAAAATCTTTCGCAATCTTAAAGTTCACATCGGCATCTAGTAGCGCTCTACGCACTTCTTTCAAGGTTTCTGCAACATTTACTTCCGTTATACTTCCATGCCCTTTCAGTACATGTAATGCCTTATCGAGTTTTTCACTTAAATTATTAAACATACGACTGTATTTCTTTTTTTGAGAAGTGGCAAAGATAGTGGAAACTTCTAAATTTTGAAAGGTTTTACTAGGTATTAGATGTTGGGTGTTGGGTGTTGGGTGGTTTTCAGGAGAAACTTTTTAAATTCTAATTTTGGCATTTATAATTCATATTTTTATGATGTTTCTGCGAAGTGGTATGACTATCTGTGTTGTGTAATAACTTTTCACAGCTACTTCGTCACACAGAATTATCGAATTAGAAGCAATGGAATGTATCCATAAAATAACTATCAAATCATTTAGAGAAAAGAGAAAGCGAACCGAAGTTCGCTCTGAAATTTTAGATATTGTCACTAACACAAAATTGACCTTTCCACCACGAAGGACAAGTATATTCTGTTTCTTCCGGAGGACACACATCACAAGAATTAAACATCGTAGTGCAATCAAGCATTATTGATCCACCACCTTTTACTTGATGTTTGTCATTTCTTTTTAAGATCGAAACTACATTTTTGTTTAGTTTTAGCGATTTTAAATTCTTTTTTTTCATATGAATTGATTTTAAAAATAATACGGTAACAAAAGAATATAAATGCTATCATGAACACAAGAACTGACAACTCATATTATCGAATTTGGGATACTGAAATGTGACTGAGTAGTTTTTTTAAAATAGAAAAAGCTGCCCTAATTCAACGAAAGGCAGCTTTTACAAATAAGTCACTAAACTAACTTAAATAAACACTTAATTTTTAATTTCTTATAAACAGTTGTTGCAATCGGCTTCCAAGTTGTATAAAGCATTGACCTGGTTTGGATTGAGTGCAACTTTGTATACACGTATATCGTCTAAATGACCTTCAAAGCCATTTCCTAAAATGTAATTCATGAGTGGTTGTGTTCCAATATCAATCATCGCATTGTCGTCTACATTTCGCTGTACACCATCACGGTATAAACGGACGGTATTGTTGGCATCTACAGTGATGACTAAATGATGCCAGTTGGTGGTGTCTGTTGGTAAATTAGCATCCATATTCCACGGATCGTCCCATAAACCGTAACCTGAATCTGCATCACTGAATACGGGCGTATTCAAATCAAACACGCTGATTTGAAAACCTTCACTAATCGTACTTCCTTTTTGGAATAAGACTTCATAATTGGAAGGATTGGTGTTTTGCATTTTAAACCAGAGACTTACGGTAAATGCATCACCTTGCACAATTTGATTGGTAGTTGTCACAGGAATGGAAACGGTTTGATTTCCGTTGAATGCTAGTGCGCAACTTTGATTTCCGGCTCTATCCGACACATAATTATAGTTTCCAGAAGTTTCCCAATTGCTTACCAAATCTTTGACTTCGTTAGCAAACGGCATGTATGAGACTAGATTTTCAGTTAAGATGGTATCGTTTGTGCAACATTCTTCGATCGCAATTGTGATTGTGTATACTTGAAAATTCTCTTCCAAATCTTGAATTCTGAGATACAAGGTTTCGACAGAAGATGTATTTGTATATGAATTTGGAATGAGTGGGTTGGTGTTCGTATCTGCATCAACTTGTGAAAGATGAAATGTAAATGTAAATTCTTGTGTACATGGTATTGGCGAAATGAATAGCGCTTCCAAGTCCATTTGCACAAAACCATCAAACGGATTTTCTTCATCACAAATGGTCGTTTGAATATCTTGAAAACATTCGAATGGCGTAGCATTTTCACAAACTTTCTGTAGTATGATTTCCTGACTTCCGCTGTGAAGTATCAATTGATTTTCACTACATTCATCCAAAATCCAAGAACCGTTAAATGTGGTTAATTCGGTATCAATATTACTCACATTGAGCACCAAACTTCCTTGTGAAATCGAAACTTCCCAGTTTCCAGTATACGCTGTGCTACTCATCGGATCGGTAGAAAATGTAAACGATCCATCATCGTTAAAGTAAAATTCGTATGCTAGTTCTTCATTTCCTGCAAAATTGGTGATTCGCCAGAAGCAGTTTAGTAAATTTGTTGTTACAAATTCTTCTGTACAATTGGCATCGTTGAAACTATTGTCATCATCTTCATCGCAGGTATTTTCTGCAGCAGCGATTGCCGTTTCCAATTCCGTATTGCTATTGACTGTCATAACTGTTCCATCTGCATGAAGTAAGCTAATCGGATAGTTGATACTCGCCACAACTCCATTGTTCAGCGTTTGTAAAAAGTAGAATAAAGTTTCATCATCTGTGATGGTTTCTGTTTGAATTACATCAAAATTCACATCAAAAACCGCAATACTAAACGGATATTGAAAATCGATACATTCTATGTCAATATCTGGCTGATTCGGTCCTGCACAATTTGAGATTTCCGACAGTAATGCGGACTGATTTTCAATCACAATTTCACTGTAGTCACTTAAAATAATCGTAATCGGATAGCTAATTTGAAAAATAGGATCATTCGCCTGATTGATCACTTGAAGAATCGCCGCATAATCATCCGTACTGTCTAGCGGATATGCAACTCCATTAATAGAAATCGTCACTGGCAAATCCACCATAAAACAATTCGCATTGTCGATAAAATTATCTACCGAACCATCTAACAACGCTATACGTTCCATCAATACTGGTAAATTTGTGTTGGCAACCAGCGTTTCCTGAGCATCTGGTTCAGAAGTTTGTACAGTTTCTTCTTGGCATGCATAAAAACAATACAGCATCGCGCAAAGCACACACATATTTTTTATGACTTTCATTACGGCAATTTTATTCATACAGTACTACGCTACTCTTTTAGTATACTACCAATAGAACAACTCAAACAGCAAAATTCCCACCTTTATTTATAAAAAATTTATGTTTATTTTTGGCGAATTACTCAGCCAACACAAATGCCAAAATCGCTCCAAGATAATATTTGCAATGAAGTTATGTTTTCTAGTTTTTTCAAGAAGCATTACCAAAGTTTGTATTCGTATTTATATTATAAGTTTGGCGATTATTTAAATCCTGAAGATAAGACCCAAGAAGCGTTTACGAAACTGTGGCAAAATTGTGGAAAAGTGAAGCCCGAAAAAGCCAAAAGTTATGTATTTACGATTGGTAATAATATGATGTTGAACGAAGTAAAGCATCACAAAGTGGTTTTACAACACCAAAAGATTAAGCCAAAATCTCATACCAATGAAAGTCCCGAATTTTTAATGCAGGAGCAAGAATATTTGCAAAAATTACAACGTGCCATTGGAAATTTGACAGAATCCGAACGAACGGCTTTTTTAATGAATCGTGTGGAAGGAAAACGCCATAAAGAGATTGCGGCATTGCTCGGAATTTCCACAAAAGCCGTAGAAAAACGTATTTACAGAGCGTTGGCGAAGTTGCGGGAAGAAATAGAAGAATTGTGAGTTTTAAATGTTGAATTTTGAATTTTGGATGTTGAATAAAAACTAAGAAACGTCATTGCGAAAATTTCGTAGAAATTTGTGGCAATCTCATTGTTTCAAAAAACAGATTGATATACGATGAAGAGATTACCGCGCTGTCGCTCGTAATGACGAATCAAAGCACTCAATACTCAATACTAAAATCTCAATTCTCATAAAAACAGGGGAATTTCAGATAGTAAGTTGTTATATAGATAAGTAACGATTATGAAACGAGAAGAATTAATTCAAAAATGGTTGGATCATGCGTTGACTCCTGCGGAATTGGAAGCCTTTAAAAAGCTAGATGATTACGAGGAATTGACAAAGATGCAAACCGCTTTGCAGTATTTTAAAGCGCCTGAAGTGGACGTAGATGCTGCTTACACGAACGTGACTACCACGAAAAAAGATATATTGAAACCAACGTCATGGTTTCAACCCCTACTCAAAATTGCCGCAATTTTAGTGATCGGACTTGGTATCTATTATTATACAACAATGCCAACGCTAACAACGCACGATACGGTTGCGGCAAATAAAACACTTATTAAATTACCTGATACTTCCGAAGTGGCACTGAATGCGGTTTCAAGTTTGTCATTTGACGAAGATGCTTGGGAAAACAAACGCGAAGTCAATTTAGACGGTGAAGCATACTTTAAAGTTGAGAAAGGCAATACATTTAGCGTGGTGACTGATGATGGTATTGTGACTGTTTTAGGAACTGAATTCAACGTAAAGCAACGTAACAATTTGTTTGAAGTATTCTGCTACGAAGGTTCTGTAAAAGTGATGCACAATGACACGGAAGTTGTTTTAAAACCAGGACAACGTTATTTGATACTCAATGGGAAAGAATTTCGTAACGAAGAAGAAAATCTAAAAGAACCTTCGTGGATACACAATGAAAGTTCTTATAAAAGTTTACCTTTACAACAAGTTATTCAAGAATTTGAACGACAGTATAATGTAACGATTGAGGTTAAGAATATCGATACTTCTAAAATAGTTACGGGAAGTTTCACACATACTGATATCAATACCGCACTAAAATCCATTACATTTCCGTTGAACTTGAAGTATCAGAAGAAACAAAATTCGATTATTCTAAAACGTGATTAAAAAACGCGGCGTACTCACTTCTTTCACTTTTTTTTGCTTCCTTCTTAGTTTTCAGTGTAGTATCGCACAAGAAAATCAAGAACCTAAAATCTTACTGTCCAAATTATTGCCTAGTATTGAAAAGCAGTATGATGTTGTTTTTTCGTATGTGGATAATACCTTGGATACTGTTTTCGTGACTCCAATAAAAAAAACGATTTCACTTGAAGAATTATTAGACGGTTTTGAAGAAGAAACCAATCTGCTTTTTACGCTTATCAACAAACGATATATTGCAATTACTGTTTTTGTAGATGAAATTCAGGAGCTGGACGAAGTGTATTTGACCGAATATATTGCGTCTGGAATTTCTACGAATAGAACGGGACAAATCACAGTAAAACCTAAAAATTTTAGCATACTTCCTGGAGTGACTGAACCTGATGTGTTATTGACGATTCAAGCCTTACCGGGAATTTCGAGTGTGAATGAAACGGTTTCAAACATCAATATTCGCGGCGGTACGAATGATCAAAATATTTTATTGTGGGATAATATTAAAATGTATCAATCGGGACACTTTTTCGGGTTGATTTCTGCGTTTAATCCGTATTTCTTAAAGAAAATTACTGTAACCAAAAACGGCACAAGCGCGCAACATGGCGATGGTGTTTCAGGAATGATTCAAATGGATTTGGATCAACATGTCAACGATTCGCTGATTGCAGGTGCGGGAATGAATTTGATTCACGTGGATGGCTTCGGAAAAGTACAACTCAACAAAAAGATGGAAGTACAAGTGTCAGCGCGTCGTGCTATTACCGATTTACTCGAAACTCCAACCTACGCCATTTATTTTGATCGTATTTTTCAAGATACGGACATCACTAATAACAATCAAGAAATCAATTCCACTACCACAACTAACAGAGATTTTTATTTCTACGATGTAGGCGCAAAGTTTATTTATGATATTTCTAAAACAGAAAATTTACAAGTTAGTTTTTTGAATATTTTTAACGACTTAAGTTATACGGAAGAAGCAACGCTAAACAATAGACAACTTGCGGTAAATAGTGGAATTACGCAACGAAATCTGGCGGCTGGATTGACCTACAATCGCGAGTGGAATCCTGCTTTTTCTACACAAGTTCAGTTGTATACTTCGAACTATAATCTGGAAGCGACTAATTTTAATATTACGAATAATCAACGTTTATTTCAAGAGAACGATTTGGCAGATAGCGCAATCCGATTACACGCCAAAACACGTATCGATGAAAACTTCACCATCGAAAGTGGCTATCAGTTTTCGGAGATTGGCATCACCAATATTCAAGATGTAAGCAATCCGCAGTTTCGTACCGAACGCAAAGACGTTATGCGAAATCATGCCCTGTATTCGGAAGTGCATTATTTTTCAGATAGTTATCGCACCATGTTGACGCTTGGATTTCGCGGTAATCAGTATGGAAAGATTGACAAATTTCGCTTTGAACCGCGCTTGAATTTTAGACAGCAATTTTCTGATTATTTCAGTCTGTTGGTGTTGGGCGAATATAAAAGTCAAGCGATTTCTCAATTGATCGATTTACAAAATGATTTTTTAGGTGTTGAAAAACGTCGTTGGACGTTGGCAAATGGAGCAGAAGTTCCATTGATAGAAAGTAAGCAAGCTTCCATCGGTGCGCAGTACAACAAGAATAATTTATTAGTCATGGCAGAAGCGTATATCAAAAACGTTGATGGCATTACGACGAGAAGTCAAGGTTTTCAAAATCAGTTTCAATTTGTGAATGCGGTGGGAAGTTATGAAACCTACGGAATTGACTTCTTGTTCAACAAAAAATGGCGCGATTTTAATACCTGGTTGAGTTATTCCGTTAGCAAAAACGATTATGAATTCGCAAATCTTAACAATGGCGAAGCTTTTCCAAATAATGTAGACATCACGCACAATTTCACTCTTGGCGGAACCTACACATGGAACGATTTCGAATTTTCTCTGGGAACTAACTATCGCACAGGAATTCCGAATACAACCATTGGCACACCAAATCTTGTCAATGGAGATATTAATTTTAACAATCCAAACGCAGAACGCTTAGAAGATTATTTTAGAACTGATTTTTCATCTACCTATCGCCTCGTCATCTCCAAAAAGAAGAAAATTCACTCCAAAATTGGCGTGTCTGTTTGGAACATTTTCGATCAGCAGAATGTGTTGAATGAATATTATAATTTGGACAGTCAAGTTGTCTCGCAAATTCAAAATCGTGCGTTGGGCATTACGCCAAATTTGAGTTTTCGAGTGGATTTTTAAACTAGGAACCTGAGTTCGATTAATAAAAAACGTTTCACTACTTATAATTAGCTGAAAAACAAACGATTGTCAGTTCGAGCATTATCGTAGATACCGAGCGTGGCTCTCGAGAACATCTGAGAATTGATAATTTCAAAGGAATCTCGACTGCGCTTGATTTGACATTAACGTAACTTGTTAAAAGTCAGAGTTATGAATTAAATTATAAATCGAACTCATATTAGGAAAAACTCTTGTGCCAAACTTGATTCAAAATCTGAATCTAAAGATGGTGTAACTTAGTTAAATCTTAATTAAAATCCTACGCAATACTTTGATCTCTAATTATATTATCATAATTTTAAAAAGCATGGAAATAACTATAGGAATTTTAGGATTTATCGTCGTAATTGTGGCTGTTGAATACTTTTTCTTTTCTAAACGCAAAGGAGAAAAAGAAGACAAAGAAGAAGAACAGATCGATCCGATAGAAGTACGATTTAAAGCAACTCAAAAGCTATCAGAAGAAGTTCAACTGGATATAGAAAATTACATTTTAAAAGCGGATGCTGCTGACAAACCCTTATTTAAGGATATGACATTTAGTGAATATCTCGCACATCTGAAAGAAACGCACAGTGAAAATTTGTCTGATAGTTTATATGAACGATTAAGCAAGTTGGAATTAACGAAAAGCAATTCAGTCTTCATTATCAAAAGTCTTGAATTCCAATTTTCTGCTTTACTACAAATTAAAAATAAAATGCAGGTGTTAGATCTGCTATATTCAAAAAGATTAACACTTTCCAAAGGTCAAAATTGAATTTTTGGGTGGATTTTTAAGTCTTATGTATCTTAAAGATCAGGTCACTCAGAAAATTCGCACTGAATGAACATATAAAAAATGAACACAATAACGAGTACTGTTTTAGGGGAACTCACGCAAAGTAAGGACTGGGATGATTACTGGGAAAGTTCATTCATTGAAATTCCGCTGTTCGATCATACAAAAATGAAAATTATACTTGTAGATTTTGAACCTGAAATAGACACCGATTTTATGGAGAAAGCAGATTCAGCTTGGACATACTTCATTAAAAAAGACGCGAATTATCGATTAAAAATCAGTCATTTAGCGTATAAAAATTGCATGGATTTTTTACAAGCAGTCGACTATAATGAGGAAGATAAACCGTTATGGGATATCAAAGAAGAACATGAGATTTGGAATTTTATTTATCCTGAAAGAATTGATATCTGTCAAAATTATAATGAACATGGAGACATGTATGTTGTTGTGATGTGTGAATGTGATTGGGAACGCGAAAACGGACTCCAATTTGTATTTAAGCATGGAAAAAGGTTGACAAGAGTGAGTTCAATTGATGGATTATTTTCTGATGATGTTGCGTATACTCCTAAATCTAGAATGGAAAATAAACTTTCGATTACAGAAAAAGAATCTACCAAAAAAGATCAAGTAATTAAAAAACAATCTTGGTGGAAGAAATTATGATCTAGTTTTTAATATAAAAAAACATTTCAATGAGAAAGCACTCTGAGAATTATATAAATAAAGAAAAGGAATTGATCTGCGCACTAGAAATAGGTGAACAAAGTGGTTTTATAGAAGATTTTAATCCCAAAGAATTTATTAAAGAATTACATAAAAAGTATGTATAAAACAAAAGCACATACTCCTTGGAATATATGCTTTTTGTGTCTTTACTTAAGATAATGAGATGCTGAATCAATACTGAATCAAGTTCAGCACAAGGTTCAGCATGACTGCGTCACATTCTTTCTGGTACCTGAATTCCCAACAAACCAAACGCCAATCGGATCGTGTCTCCTACTTTTTTGGAAAGTTGTACTCTGAATATTTTTTTGTCTTCGTTTTCTTCTCCTAAAATGTAAATATTTTGGAAGAAAGAGTTGTATAACTTCACCAAATCGTACGTATAATTTGCAATGACTGCTGGACTTTGATTGTTGGCTGCCAATTGTACCGCCGCAGGATATCCTTGTAATT
The DNA here is from genome assembly GCA_039026955.1 of Bacteroidota bacterium. GTDB lineage: Bacteria > Bacteroidota > Bacteroidia > Flavobacteriales > Flavobacteriaceae > Kordia. Next base: position 18,054 of record JBCCLH010000059.1, on the reverse strand, counting down.
GTTTCAAGATTTCTTTTTCACGAATATCTAAGTCAATTCCACTAATTTCTTTCGCATAGTCAAAATCGGCTTTACGCAAAATAGATTGAATACGCGCATATGTGTATTGAATGAATGGTCCCGTGTTTCCTGCAAAATCAATCGACTCTTTTGGATCAAACAGAATGCGTTTTTTAGGATCTACTTTTAAGATAAAGTATTTCAACGCGCCCATTCCGATGATTTTATAAAGTTCTTCTTTTTCGGCGTCAGAATAGCCGTCTAGCTTTCCTAGTTCTTGTGAAATTTCTTTGGCAGTTAATGCCATTTCGATCATTAAATCGTCTGCATCCACGACTGTTCCTTCACGACTTTTCATTTTTCCGCTCGGTAAATCTACCATTCCGTATGATAAATGATGTAGGTTTTTAGACCAATCGAATCCGAGCTTTTTCAAAATTAGGAACAATACTTTAAAGTGATAATCTTGCTCGTTTCCAACCGTATAAATCATTCCGCCTACATCAGGATAATCTTTTACACGCTGAATCGCCGTTCCGATATCTTGTGTCATGTAAACTGCTGTTCCGTCAGCACGTAAAACGATCTTTTCGTCTAGCCCTTCATCTGTCAAATCACACCAAACAGAACCGTCTTCCTTCTTATAGAAAACACCACTTTCCAAACCTTCAGCCACAAAATCTTTTCCTAAGAGATAGGTGTCACTTTCATAATACAAAGCATCAAAATCGACTCCCAAATTGTTATAGGTAATCGCAAAACCATCATAAACCCATTGATTCATTTGTTTCCACAACGCTACCGTTTCTGGATCGCCAGCTTCCCATTTACGCAACATTTCTTGGGCTTCTAACAAAATTGGTGCTTGCTTTTTAGCGTCTTCTTCCGACATCCCATCTGCAACTAATTGCGCGATTTCTTGTTTGTATTCGCTATCAAACTTTACATAGTAATTTCCCACCAACTTGTCTCCTTTCAATCCAGTAGCTTGCGGAGTTTCGCTATTTCCATAACGTTTCCACGCCAACATGGATTTACAAATATGAATTCCACGATCATTGATGATTTGTGTTTTGTATACTTTTTTTCCAGCAGCTTTGATGATTTCAGCAACACTATAACCTAATAAATTGTTACGGATGTGCCCTAAATGCAAGGGTTTGTTCGTATTTGGTGAAGAATATTCCACCATTACGGCACTTTCTCCTTCTTGCGTAGCTACATGTCCGAATGTATCATTTTGAGTACTATTCGCGAAGAAATTTAAATAATACGCATCGTCAATTACAAGGTTTAAAAACCCTTTTACCACATTAAAGCGACTCACCTCAGCTACATTGGCTACCAAAAATTGTCCTAACTCTTCTCCCAATTGTGCAGGATTCATTTTTTTAACGCGCAGCATCGGGAATACCACGACTGTGATATCACCTTCAAAATCTTTGCGTGTCGCTTGAAACTCTACATTTTCTAAGGTTGCACTGTATAAAGTTTCAAATGCTTCTTTGACTTTTGCTGTTAATACTTCTTGAATATTCATGATCTCAAAAAATTTTAAGATGCAAAGATATCAATTATTGACAATGAATTGCGAAAAGTTGAGAGAGATAATTCAGATTTATAGACTCGTTAAATCTTCCAGGGTTTTGTTTTCTAAAACGTCCAACATATTGTCGCGCACTTCGAGCATGATATGGTGCAATCCGCAGCGTGTTTCGTCTACACAATCGTCACATTTTTCGTAGAAATTTAAACTCACACAGGGCAACATGGCAATTGGACCTTCTAAAATTCGAATCAAAGACGCCACTTTTATTTCGCTTGGTATTTTAATCAAATAATAACCACCTCCTTTTCCTTTTTTAGAACCTAAAAAGCCGTTATTTTTTAATTGCAATAGAATCGCCTCTAAAAATTTTTTAGAAATGTTTTCTTCGGTAGCAATTTCAGAAATCAATACGGGAGCATCATCGCCTTTTTTAGCAATATAACTTAATGCTTTGAGTCCGTATTTTGTTTTTTTAGAAAGCATGTGACTTTTTTTCTATATGTGGGAACAGGTTTCGAGGCATTCCAATCTAGCGCGTAAAAATAATTGGTTGTTGGCTAAAAACAAAAGTATTCACAAATTATCTATCAATTTTACAGAGTTATCCGTAAAACTTAACGTATTTCTCACTTTTTTCAACCTTTTTTATCATTTTTCGTAAAATATTTGAAAAATACTTTTTGCTTAAAGATTCAATATGTTTTTAGGCTGTTTAAAAAAGTTTCTTCTCTAATGTCAAAATAAAGTTGCATGAAACTACTTCTTCGGCAAGAACACTTCCGCCATCATACAGCGCGCACTTCCACCACCGCAAGCTTCTATCGTATCTAAAGAGCTTGACATGATTTTACAGTGTTTTTCAATTGCTACAATTTGATGTTCCGTGAGCGATTGATAAGCCGCTGCACTCATAATTAAGAAACGTTCATCGTTGGTACCTTTTACTTGCAACATATTTCCAGCAAAATTATTCACTTGCTTTTCGGTGATGACAATTAGTTCTTTACCATCTGCTTTGAGATGTTTTTTTACGTTTTCACGCTCTTTTTTATCATCAATGCATTCCAAACAGATCACTGCAAAGTTTTCTGCCAAGCACATCATTACATTCGTGTGATAAATCGCTTTTCGCTGTCCATTTACCGTTTGATTTGCTGTAAAAATCACTGGAGAATATTCAAAATCTTCACAGAATTCGATGAACAATTCTTCATCTGCTCTTGGTGACAAGGCGCAATAGGCTTTTCTGTTAGTTCTATCGAGTGCTACGCTTCCTGTTCCTTCCAAGAAAATACCTTCTTCTTCCGCAGATGTATAATCGACGATATCTTCTATGTGAAAACCTAATGCTTCCAATTCTGTAAAAATATCGTTTCTTCGTTCGTCGCGTCGGTTTTCAGCAAACATGGGATACACACCTATATTTCCATTTTCGTGAAATGAAATCCAGTTGTTTGGGAAGATAGAATCGGGCGTGTCTGGCTCTTTTGTATCTTGAATCACCACAACATTGACACCAATGCTTCTGAGTTTTTCCACATAGGCATCAAATTCTTGTAAAGCTTTCGCTTGAACGGTTTCAGGCAATAAATCTTCTAAAACTTTTTGATAGTAATTGTTTACGGCGGTTTGTTCGTTCATTCGAAACGCAACCGGACGTACCATAAGGATCGTATTGGTGATCTGCTGCATTATACTAAAGCTGACTTTTGAGTTATTTTTAAGATTGTAAAATTACATAAAAACTAAAATTATGCTAGTTTAATTTCACTTTTTTCAATAAAAACTTATTAAGATTAAAAACCTTTCAAACATAACGCCAATTTGTTGTAAATTTCTTTCAAGGAAAATCTAAGAAATCAAGTGTCTTATTTTTAATTTATTGGAATTCAGACTTTTGTCAAAATGTTCTAAAAAATTACAATTGGTAGGTGAATCCTGCGTGATACGCAAATCCTTGAAATACGTTTCTACCAGTGATGACATACGATGGTGAAATGTAGATTCCTGACTTTTTAGACAGCGGAAAATGATAGGTTCCTCCTACTTTGTGATAGGTAACGCCGAATTCTTGGAAGTTTTGTGGAAATGGTGTGCCGCGATAGTCAATTCCACCAAAGGCATATTGAAAGTCGTACCAAAAGTCGAAGTAATTTTTCGCACTCGCCTTTCCGAATTTAAAAGTAAACGGAAAACTGTTTGGTACTTCTTCGAATTTGAAAGAGAAACCACTTTGTACATTGGCAAACCAACCTGAGTTTTGTTGGTAATGTAGTAATGCACGCGATTCTATGATTTTAGCGCGTTGTCCTAAATCGTTCAATCCGCCAAGGCGATAATTGCTTACGTTGGTGGAAAAACCTGTTCCAGAGGATAGTTCCCATTTTGCAGTTTCTTTCTGCCATGCAAACACTTTGTATTTTAAGAAGACTTGCGCGTCTTGCAATCCACTTTGTTCTCCGCTAGATAGATAAGGTAGCGAAGCTTGCACATTCAATCGGTCATTGATTCCGTAGATTCCGAAAATAGAAATGCTGTATAAGTTTCGACTGAGATCACTTTTTTCTCTCCCGATGAAGTAGTTTTTAGAGTCTTCAAAACCTGCTCCTAAAACCAACGTTGCAGTTCCTTTTTGGTTGTAGAATCCGCTAATAATTCCTTGTGCCATTCCGCTAAAGGAAAAACCCACTAGCATGATGCACACACAAAGTTGTGTGATGTTCTTTTTCATGATTTTTATTTTGAAGAGTAGTCTACAAAACTACAGTATCCTTACTTTTCTCTGATCAGTGGCATGGTACTGCAACGCAATAATCCTTCTTGCTTGGCAATTTCTGCATACGGAACTTTTTCTACTGTAAATCCGTTGGATTCTAACCACGAATTTAGGCGTGTAAAGTTTTGTTCGGAAATGACAACCGTTGGAGAAATGGAAAATACATTGCTGTTCATGTTGTACATTTCTTCTTTGCTGATTTCGAAGATGTTTTCTTTCCCAAAGAAATTTACCAACCACTCGTACTCGTCTTCGACTAAGAACCCATTTTTGTGCAAGATGGCTTTGTCCGTTCCTATTGGTTGAAAGCAACAGTCTAAATGCAATGCGTTTTCTTTCGGATCAGTGTTAGACTTGCGAAGCTCGAATGATTTTACGGTTTTGTCTGGAAATAATTCTTGCAATGCGATCACGGCGTCCGTATTGGTTCGCGCAGTGATGTAGTCTGGATAATCTTCCCCTGAATACGTTCCCACAAAAATATAATCGCCCCAAGGCATCACATCGCCGCCTTCCACATGGACTTCTTCTGGTAGACTAATTACTTTTTCTGGATCAATCAAATCAATTACATGTTTGATGGCATCAATTTCACGCTCACGATCAGGAAGAATGTTTGATTTTACGAATTTATCTTCGATCACAAAGGCAATGTCTCTAGAAAAGATTTGATTGTAATCTTGAATGACTTTCGGTCTAAAGACTTGTACATCGTATTTTTCAAAAACTGCGGCAACTGCTTCCATTTCAGGAATCATATCTTTTTCTAGCGGATAGGTTCCTGCCAACACATGCTGTCGCGATTTCGGATCGTAACAATCTTCTGGCTTTGGTGTGGGTCCACAGCTTTCTGCAGTTCCTAAGACTACTGCTTTTAGCGTAGCTGTTTCGTCGTTTACGTGTAATTCTAACATGTATTCGGGGGTAAAATAGTCTAAATTAAAAAAAGCTTCACAGGCACGTGACCTGTGAAGCTTGTTTGTGTTTTGTTGTTTTTTATCTATTAGTGATTTCTTTGAATGCTCGGTAGTTTTCTCCAATGTATACTTGACGTGGACGACCAATTGGTTCTTTGCGTAAACGCATTTCTCTCCATTGTGCAATCCAACCTGGCAAACGACCTAAAGCAAACATTACCGTGAACATGTCTACTGGAATTCCCATGGCTCTGTAGATGATTCCTGAGTAGAAATCTACATTTGGATATAATTTTCTGTCTACAAAATAGGTATCTTCTAATGCTTCTCTTTCCAATCCTTTGGCGATGTCTAAGATTGGATCTTCTACACCTAAGTCTCCCAATACCTCATCAGCTGCTTTTTTGATGATCGTTGCTCTTGGGTCGAAGTTTTTGTAGACTCTATGTCCGAATCCCATTAAACGGAAAGGATCGCTTTTGTCTTTTGCTTTCCCCATGTATTTTTTAGTGTCGCCACCATCTTGACGAATCGCTTCTAACATTTCTAACACCGCTTGATTGGCACCTCCGTGTAATGGTCCCCAAAGTGCAGAGATTCCAGATGCTAAGGAAGCAAATAAACCTGCGTGTGATGAACCTACAATACGTACCGTAGATGTTGAACAGTTTTGCTCGTGATCTGCGTGAAGAATCAATAATTTATCTAATGCATCTACTACAATTGGATTTAGTTTGTATTCTTCATTTGGCTGCTTGAACATCATTTGCAATACATTCTCTACATATCCTAATGATGAATCACCATAATCTAATGGCAAGCCTTGTTTCTTGCGCATGGTCCAAGCTACTAAGACTGGGAATTTCCCTAGAATTCTAACGATAGCTTTGTACATGTCTTCTTCTGAATCTACATTTACAGAAGAAGGATTGAACGCAGTCAATGCATTTGTCAATGATGCCAACACGCCCATTGGATGTGCAGTTTTTGGAAATGCATCTAAGATTTTCTTTACATCGTCGTCAACAACAGACTGTGCTTTGATGTCTTTGTGGAATTTTGTCAATTGTTCTTCGTTTGGCAATTCTCCAAAAATCAACAAATAGGCAACTTCTAAAAAGTCTGCTTTTTCAGCTAAGTCTTCAATGGCATATCCTCGGTAACGAAGAATTCCTTTTTCTCCATCTAAAAAAGTGATTCCGCTTTGGCAAGAACCTGTATTTTTATATCCTGGATCGATGGTAATAATTCCTCCTGTGGAGCCTCTCAATTTTTTGACATCAATGGCAAGTTCGTTTTCGGTTCCTTGGATAACGGGAAACTCATATTTTTCACCATTAATTTCTAACGTAGCTGTGGTATCTGACATGTTTTTATATTAATTTTTTTCTTGTTCGTTTATCGCTTGCTAAATTACGAAATATGTCGCGATTTATGAAAATACTTTACAATGGATTTAACAATTAAGATATTATTAAAATTTATAATAAAACAAAAGCTTTTTTATAGATTTGACAAACACTTTTGATTTGTTTTCGCCGTGAATTTCTTCAAATTTCTAGCGAATGTTTACTTCTTTTGTGATGATGTCATCGTCTAAATGCATTTTTAAAATGTAAATGCCTTCACTTAAAAAACCGGTTTCAATTTCGATACTGTTTTGACCAAATACACTGTTCTGCTTGAAGTCAATTTTTCGTCCGTTGATATCATACAACCATGCTTCATTGAAATTGCTACTCGTTTGCCAATTGACTCTAAAGATACCATCGTTTGGATTTGGATAAATGACCAATCGTTGCGCATCATCAAATCTATTGTCTGGCACATCCAAAATTAAGTCAGGATTGAATATGGAGTTGAGATATCCATAAAACATCATACTTTGAATGGTGTTTTGATGAATGGTAAATTCGGATTGTAAAAAGTAGACACGTGCGTCTAAATTCATTTCCATATATGGCCAATCGGCAATTGGTGGCGACATGATAAAGTTTTCCTGTCCGTTCAAATGGTGTGTATATAGTGGAATGCCTGGAATGGCTTCTCCTGCATTGCTAACGGCTGCATCGTGCAGTACTTCTCTTGCATAACGCTCTGCTCCAAAAAGATCCGCTCTTGTGATGTATACTTTGTTTTCAGGATTTCCACCTAACAACATGTCATTACTAGATAGTATTTTGTTGAGCAATTGCGCATCTTGCGTATGGTAATGCGACATAATTTGTGGCATGAGCTGCGGTGTAGAGCCTGTGGAACCTAATATTGGTGGTTGGTATTGTGATTTTATGAAACGAATCGGCTTTTGATTGATATCATCCGTTCCCCAAACAGCACTCCAATGATTGATAGCTTGTTTTTGGGTTGCTTGTAAATCAACTGCCACGGCATCAAAGTTTCCCCATTTATCTTGCGGAATGATACTGAATATCCAATTTGCTAACGATTCATCATACACTTGAAATTGATATAATAATGTGGTTGCCGTCGTGACTACCGAATTGTTAACATAATAATCTAAATATTCTTGTTCGCCTGTTAAACTGTATAAAGCAGCTACGGCGGCTAATTTTAAATCTTTTACTTTTCCCGCATAGCTGATTCCTTGAAAAAATTGTTCTAAGTCTGTGACAGTCGCATTGTTAGTTGCCCAAGTATATGCAGCAATCGCTTCGTTTCTATACATCTGTGCTTGATTGTTTGCATCACCAGCCACGGTCAATGCTTGCGAAAATAACGCTGCTGCCATCGCATATACATACGAAGCTGCTGGATCTTCTTTGTACACATACCACATTTGCTCTGAAGAGGAATTTCCAGAACCGTCGTTATACGACGGACTGTAATATCCATTCGTTTCTTTTCCTCCAGAGATTCCGCCAGTAGGTCCTTTGGTGCGTCGGAAAAAATCGAGTGTCCATTGGACTTCGTCTAAGATATCTGGAATGCCATTATTATTCTCAGGAATGTTTAAGTCACCATCTTGAAAACCGTTTGGCGCCAATTGATACAGAAATGCACCGTAAATTGGTAGATTTAAGTGTTGAATGTACACATCAAAATCGCCTGCATCAAAATGTCCGCCACTTCCCCACGGCATTAAGTCTGGTGAAGCCATCCATTCAGGTGCATTGGTCGGATTGATTGACGAAGTGGCTTGCGCTGGCAATTGTATGAAACTTTCATTATCACCAAAATCAACATCCATTCGTCTAAAATTGGAATAGGTAATTTCAAAACCATCTACTCCTGGCACATGATCTACAGGTTTGATAAATGGTGCATATTCGATCCCTCGATCAAATCCGCTACGTTGATAGAATAAGCTATTCGAGATGGTTTTGTAAATATCATCATACACGCGATCTGAAATTTTGAACGGAAACGAACTTCCAATTCCTTCAATGACAATTTTATAGTCTTCATCATCACTTACGGGAATGCTATTGCCCACTTCTGAAAAGTCAAATTCCCACATCGGTGAGTTGTACCAGTATTTTGTAGCAAAATCTTCCGAGTAATCTGCTAAGGTATTTGCCATGCGAAATTGCAGTCCGTTGTTCCCTGAACCTGTGTAGATAATCTGGTTGTCTGACGCACGCACTACATAACAAGTAGCACCAATATAGTTTGAAAAATCTTCATGGTGACTGTTGGTAACATTGTTTTTTCCGAGCCATTGCGAGACATAAGCAAATTTTTCTGTGGCACTGGCAATCATTCCTACTTGGTTGACATGGATACTTTCCGAAAAGTTATTGAAGGCATCAAACGTAAGTGAAAATGCGTTTTGTTGTGTGTTGATGTTAGATACATTTACTGTGTATGTGTTGCCGTTTTCCATCGGATTGGGCAATCGTACGTATACATAGTAATCTTGCAAGGCTACTTGTTCTTTTGATTTAAAGAATGTTGCTGTAGCTTGTTGCGGCGTTGCGTAAAAAGCATCATCCGTGCTTGTAATGGTAAAATTTGCAGGAATGACGGCTTGTGCTTCGTCTATTTGTCCATAATATGTGGCATTAGGTGCAGTGTAAAAGTAGAAGTCATCAAAATTGGTGAAATCTTTTTCTCCTTCATCAAAGCGTAATAATAGCGTGTTTTGACTTACAGGTGTTATGGAGGTGAGTTGCTGAGCACCTAGAAAAATAGAAAAGAAGCAACTTAGTACTAGAGTAATTTTTTTCATAGGCTATCCTTTTCTTTTAAAGATACAAATAGTCTATTTTTTTCTTTATTTCATTTGGTATTTTTTAACTAAAAAATTGATTATCAAACCTATAAGTAAAATTTATGATTCCTTTTTTTAGAAGGTTGATTCCTCCTTTTTAGCGCTAAAATATAATTTTCTAAGCTGTATATTCTGTTACAATTGGTTGTGGCAAGAAGAGTTCGATTAAAAATACCAAACTGTCTTTCGCAATAATCGTAATAGAGATTAAAATGGTTGCCAATAAAATCGCGACTGCTAAATTATTTTTTCGCAATTCGCCAAACTCATCTACATGTTTTGTGAGTGATTTTGTGAGCATGAATGCACTGAAGTGAATCACACCTGCCAATAAGAATCCCACAAATAAAGACAACGAAGAATACTTTAAGACTTCTACAAATAGATTTTCTTTTGCGTGCACTTTCAACATACCAATCGCATTTATGATCGATGGAATAATTCCACTCAACAAATAGCCTGTACTAAAGATAATTCCTGAAAAGAAAACACTTAAAGCCAAATTAGAATCGTTTAGATTTTCTTCTTTTAGCCTAAAAATTTTAACTAAGATTTTATACGAGATAAAGAAGATGACAATTGCCAAAAAGATAGAGAGTACCAATTGACTGAGCGCTAAATAGAATATTTCTTTGTCCATATGTTTTAGTTTTTATTGACTAGCACAAAATTCCAATAGTTTATATTTGACACTTTTGGTGGCAATTTTCCTATGGTATAATTTTTTGCTGTGGTTTCTACGAAATAATATTTTTTTCTGTTACGTGTTTTGTATTTTCCTGTGGAAGGTATGTTGATTCCTAAGATAGAATGTTTATACTGATTGCTGTTTAAGATGGCGACATCGTAATTGAATCTTGACAAGAGCACAAAGAGCAATACCGTCCGCGAATCGCAATCGCCTTGCAGGTTGGCACTGAATTCGACAGGCGCAAAAATTCCGAGTCGCACATTTCCCACACATGGAAAATCTTCAGTACCATCACACGGTGCCGATTTGATATAGTTGTACTGAATGTCTTGAATGCTGGTAATGATCAATTCGGCAAATTGTCTGCGATTTAATTTTTTTTGTTGTTGAATTTTACGAAACGAATCGTACAAGTGTTCTAAGAGTGGCTCATCATGATTTGCCATGTGTTTGTAGAAACTTCCCCAAGAAAAGTTTCTTGTATAACGAAAACTGTGTCGATTCTTTTTGGATTTTTGCACATCATTTTCAGCAATTTTGAAATCCATTTGATGCCAATCGCCGTCAAAATCTCTCCAATTTTGTTTGTTAACGATGTATCGAATTTCTTGTCCGTTCTCCGTTTTTGTGATGACTTCTGTGGAATCTTCATCGTCCTCTTTTGAAGTAGCTGTTAAGCGCTGACTTGAATTGTCATATAAAACATTGATGATCACGGAGAAAACAATCAATACAAAAACCGTTCGTAAAAAATCGGAAATGATGCCTTGAAAGACTTCTTTGTTGGAAGCGGATTTACGTTTTACTTTTTTCCAGATAAATCGAAGCACAAAGAGACTGCTTGCGGCAATAACGAACAGTGTCATTCCTTCAATTTCAATCGAATATGTTAGGAAAATTAGCGTAGACACAATAAAAATAGTAGCCAAAACCGCCAAGCCTCCTGAGAAGAGTCGCTGAAAGCTTACAAAGCAGCCATTTGGTTTTTTATTGTTGGTCATGTGCTAAAGATATTATTTTTTTTGTTTTTGGGTGGTTGTGGATTTGTTTATTTGTGGATTTGTGTTGGTTGTTGTGCTCAGTTGTTTGTTGTGAGTTGTGGGTTGTGGGTTAATAGTTAACTTTATTTTGTATTTCTTAGTAAACTCCTAAACTTTTAAACTTCTTTTTTGCTTATTTGTTCATTTGTTGATTCGTTGATTCGTTGATTTGTTTATTTGTGGATTTGTCTTTTGGTTGTTTGTTTTTTTTGATTTTGGTTTCAAATCATAAACTTTTAAACTTATAAACACATAAACTTCTTTGTTATTTATTCGTGGATTTGTGGATTCGTTGATTTGTTTATTTGTGGATTTGTCTTTTGGTTGTTGGTTGTTTGTTTTTCTGATTTTGGTTTCAAAGCATAAACTTTTAAACTTATAAACACATAAACTTCTTTGTTGTTTATTCGTGGATTTGTGGATTCGTGGATTTGTCTTTTTGTTGTTGTGTTTTTTGGATTTTCCTAGGGAATTTGCTTCTTAGCGCTTTTGTGCTTGCTACTATTTCTGACTTTTTATCTTACATGAAAAACTGATTTATACACCATGAATTACGGTAAAACCGTACTCTATTGCTATTGTTTTTTCATAACTTTCTATAAATCAACACATTTACCATTATGAAGAAAAAAAATTTGAAGAGCTTATCGCTCCGTAAACAATCCGTGAGTAATTTGAATAAAACATTTGGAGGACAAGTTTCCATCGATTTTGAAGACGTTATTGATACGATTCGAATAACTATTGATTATACAATAAATTACACCAAAGTCTTTTCGTATTGTCCACATGTAACTTGTGGCTGTCCAGATCCTACAATACCAAAACTTACCGAAGGTATATTAACGTGCAGAGCTACTGCTTGTGAAGAGTTGACCTGTGTGACTTGTGCGTAGTACTAATACCAATTTACACTTAGTATTTGATAAAAATAAAAAAAGCGGTTGAAATATGATAATTCAACCGCTTTTATATTGTTGTAAGTTGTATGAAGTCGGAGACTTCACACAACGACGACTTCATACAGCATTATTTTACTTTGAAAGCTTTGTCTTGTGGATAGTATGCTACTTCTCCTAATTCTTCTTCGATGCGTAATAATTGATTGTATTTCGCCATTCTGTCTGAACGCGAAGCCGATCCCGTTTTGATTTGTCCTGTGTTTAAAGCAACTGCTAAATCTGCAATCGTATTGTCTTCCGTTTCTCCAGATCTGTGTGACATTACTGAAGTGTATCCGGCATTATGTGCCATATTTACTGCAGCAATCGTTTCTGTCAATGTTCCGATTTGGTTTACTTTGATTAAGATTGAATTTGCCGTGTTGTTTTCAATTCCTCTTGATAAACGCTCCACATTGGTTACGAATAAATCATCTCCAACCAATTGTACTTTATCTCCAATCTTCTCTGTTAGGTATTTCCAACCTTCCCAATCGTTCTCATCCATTCCATCTTCAATAGAAATGATTGGATATTTTTCAGCTAATTCTGCTAAGTAATCTGCTTGTTCTTGCGAAGTGCGGATGCTTCCAGAATCACCTTCGAATTTTTTGTAATCGTATTTTCCGTCTACGTAAAATTCTGCCGCAGCACAATCTAACGCAATCATGACTTCATCGCCTAATTTGTATCCTGCATTTTCAACTGCTTTTGAGATGGTATCTAACGCATCTTCCGTTCCGTCTAAGGTTGGAGCAAAACCACCTTCGTCACCTACAGCCGTACTTAAACCTCTTGCATGTAATACTTTTTTAAGGTTGTGGAAGATTTCTGTTCCAATTTTCATAGCATGCGTAAAGTTTTCTGCTTTTACTGGCATTACCATGAACTCTTGAAACGCGATTGGCGCATCTGAGTGCGAACCTCCGTTGATGATGTTCATCATTGGCACAGGTAGCGTATTTGCCGAAACTCCACCCACATATCTATACAATGGCATTCCCAATTCGTTAGCTGCTGCTTTTGCTACTGCTAGCGAAACTCCAAGAATAGCATTGGCTCCTAGTTTTGCTTTGTTTGTTGTACCATCTAATTCGATCATGATTTTATCGATCGCATTTTGCTCAAATACTGAAACTCCGATCAATTCTTCTGCGATGGTTGTATTTACATTTTGAACAGCTTTACTTACACCTTTTCCCATATAGCCGTCTCCACCATCTCTCAATTCTACGGCTTCGTGTTCACCTGTTGAGGCTCCTGATGGTACAGCAGCTCTTCCTAATATTCCTGTTTCAGTAATTACATCTACTTCCACAGTTGGATTTCCTCTTGAATCTAATATTTGTCTTGCGTGAATGTTGATAATTCTGCTCATATTTTTTTCTTTTTATTGTCTCAATTATTGGCTAATGTACAAAACTCTGCTAAGTTTTACAGGCTTTGCCGATGCTTTTACGGATATATTAGCGATGTTTAATTTTTGCCTGTTTTTATAAAATGCGAAAACGTTTTCCCAAAGAAATAATGCAACTATTTTTTACTAAAAAGTATAATATTCTCTGTCGATTTGAACGCATAGGATAATGATTTATCCATGAACGATTTGCTCGCATCATAATTTACCAAGGCAGCTGCATTTGGAACTTGTAATTTCCACGAACCTGATTTTGTCAGTTTCCCTGGAATGATCATTGCGACTTGTCCATAGGTTTGTGAAACGTCTATCGCAAGTGTTGCTTTTCCATCATTGGCAGCTTTTTGCGCTTTGTTTAAAGCTTCTTGATTACTCGCATTTCCTAGTTTTGTCCAATCGTTTGATCGTTTTACTATTGATTGAATGCTGTCGTAAATTACGAATCCACCATCTTTTGCACGGAAATCGCCAATGTTATAGAATTCCGTGATCATTTTTGTGATGCTGTTTCTGCAATCATTTCTGTTGGTTGCTTCTGCTTTGCATTGCTTAAAATAGGCAATGGTTGTTGATAGAAACTGATCTTGCTGTGTAGACAGTTTTACTTCTTCCACTTTGGTTGTTCCGCTTGATGAGGTATTTTTTTCAGATTTTGCATCGTTTTTACAAGCAATGACCAATACTAAAACTAGAATACCTGTGATGATTCGCTGCATTTTGTGTTGCATTCCGATTAAACCGTTTTTACTTTTTGAATGTTTTCAATGAATTGATCGAATAGATATTCACCATCGTGTGGTCCTGGACTTGCTTCCGGATGGTATTGTACCGAGAAGCAGTTTTTGTCTTTGATGCGAATTCCTGCTACTGTATTGTCATTTAAATGTACATGCGTAATTTCTACATTCGGATTCGCTTCTGTTTCTTCTCTGTTGATAGCAAAACCATGATTTTGCGAAGTGATTTCTCCTTTTCCTGTTAACACATTTTTCACTGGATGATTGATTCCTCTGTGTCCGTTGTGCATTTTGTAGGTAGAAATTCCGTTCGCCAATGCAATTACTTGGTGTCCTAAACATATCCCAAATAATGGTAAATCATGTTTGATCACTTCTTTTGCTACTTTGATTGCGTCTGCTAATGGTTCAGGATCACCAGGTCCGTTGGATAAGAAGTATCCATCAGGATTCCAAGCGCTCATTTCTTCAAAGGTTGTGTTATATGGAAATACTTTGATGCAAGCGCCGCGTTTTGCTAGGTTTCTGAGAATGTTCTTTTTACAACCAATATCTAACGCTGCAATTTTAATATCCGCATTTTCATCGCCAAATATGTATGGTTCTTTTGTAGATACTTTCGAAGCCAATTCCAAACCAGCCATGCTTGGTACTTTTGCTAGTTTTGCTTTTAGGCCTTCAATATCGTCCACATCTGTAGAAATTACGGCGTTCATTGCTCCGTTATCGCGGATATAACTTACCAAAGCTCTGGTATCTACATCAGAAATTGCAAATAGATTGTATTTGTCTAAGAAGTCTTTCAGTGAACTGTCGGCAGCATCACGAGAGAATTCATAGCTAAAGTTTTTACATATTAAACCTGCAATTTTTACACTATCCGATTCCATTTCGTCTTCTGCGGTTCCGTAGTTTCCAATGTGAACATTTGCTGTGACCATCAATTGTCCGTAGTACGACGGATCGGTAAATATTTCTTGATATCCTGTCATTCCTGTGTTGAAACACACTTCTCCGAAAGCCGTGCCTGGTTGTCCAATTGCTTTTCCGTAAAAGATCGTTCCATCTTCCAAAAGTAATAGTGCTTTTTGTCGATTTTGGTATTTCATAAACGTATTCTATTTAGTTGTGTGGTATAGTAATTATTGTATTGTTGTGTACTTTTCCTGTGATTTCATAGCCTAGAGAAAGAATGTTTTCTGTAAACCAATCGTCTGTTAAAATGTCGTTATGTGATAATATTTCTAGTATTAATATGGGTTTGCATCGTTTGATCGTTTTGATAGCGCCTTTGAGCGCAGGAATTTCAAATCCTTCTAAATCAAATTGAATGATTGAAATGTTTCTGTCTTCAGGAATCATACTATCCAACGCTTCGATGACAATCGGTACAAATTTACCATTTTCTGAATCAATTATTCTACTTGCGCCGCCTAATTGTCTACCATCGGCTGTGGCTACTTGTAGTTGTAACTCCGCTTTCTCAGCGCCCAAGCCTACTTGAAAGAGTTCAACGTTTTGTAAGTTGTTGATAAGTTTTGTGATTTCTGCACAGCGGTAGAATTCTGAACCTGGCTCAAAGCTCCAGACTTTGGCATTTTTTGAGATGTTTTTGGCAATTCCTGGTAAGAAGTCTCCAAAAAAAGCGCCTGCTTGTACTACATCCCCATCTTTGCAATTGTCGATGATGTATTGAATGGTTTCTGGTTCGTAGACTTCACCTTTTAGAATGGCTTGCACTACCGATTCTTTTTGAGCAGAATACGGTGTACAATAGCCGCCGTATTTGTTGTAAGCGATGGTCGCATCTAAAGTAAATTCATCTTTAATTAGAGAAGAGACCTGTTTAGGCGCATTGACAATGCCTTGTTTTAGCACTTCCTTTTTGAGATACTTTTTTAGTTTTTTAGGGACTAATGATTTTATAAATTGAATCATTGGTATAGTAATTCGTTGCTAGATTATGTAAAAAATCTAAATACTTTAACGTGAATTCGATGTTAGAAATCACCAAATAACTCGTAATGATCTAAAAATTAAATACTTGTCAGTTCGAGCATTGCTGTAAGCACCGAGCGAAGCTCACGAGAACACTATAAAAATTTAAGTTTCGATTGAATCTCGACTGCGCTCGATTTGACATATCCTGTAAAATACTAACTATCAATTTTTTATTAAAATAGTTATATTGAACTCACGTTACTTTATTGTTTCTTTTGAGATTCCCCTTTTCAGGGGAATTTTTAAATGAGTCTTTAAAGGCTCATTTAAACTGAACTTCACAAAAAAAAGGATAAACTTAAAAAAGTTTATCCTTCTATATGTAATGAATTGACTTCCATTATTCTTCTTCGTTAGAAGCTTGCGTTTCAACTGGAGCAGGAGCAGTGGCTTTCTTTCCACCTCTACCTCTTCTACTACGTCTTGTTGATTTCGCTTTCTTCTCAGTGTTGTACGTTTCGTTGTAGTCCACTAATTCGATTAATGCCATTTGTGCATTATCTCCTAAACGATTTCCTAATTTAATGATTCTTGTATAACCACCTGGTCTGTCAGCTACTTTTACCGCTACATCTCTGAACAATTCAGTGACTGCATATTTGTTTCTAAGCTTACTGAATACTAAACGACGATTGTGTGTAGTATCTTCTTTTGACTTAGTTACTAATGGCTCCACAAATTGCTTTAATGCTTTTGCTTTAGCAACTGTAGTGTTGATGCGCTTGTGCTCGATTAATGAACAAGCCATGTTTGCTAACATTGCTTTTCTGTGAGCCGTTTTTCTACCTAAGTGGTTTACTTTTTTTCCGTGTCTCATGACATTTGTGTTTAACCTCTATCTTGCTGCAACTCGTTTGAGGAGCAAATTATAAAGGAGTTAGTCTTTATCTAATTTGTATTTTGATAAGTCCATTCCGAAACTTAACCCTTTTACATTCACTAGTTCTTCTAGCTCCGTCAAAGATTTTTTACCAAAGTTTCTAAATTTCATTAAATCGTTTTTGTTGTACGATACTAAGTCTCCTAAAGTATCTACTTCTGCTGCTTTTAAACAGTTTAATGCTCTTACAGAAAGGTCCATGTCTACTAATTTTGTTTTTAGTAACTGGCGCATGTGTAATGATTCCTCATCATATGTTTCTGTTTGTGCAATTTCGTCCGCTTCTAACGTGATACGCTCATCAGAGAATAACATGAAATGGTGGATTAATGTTTTTGCAGCTTCCGTTAATGCTTCTTTAGGATGAATAGATCCATCAGTGATGATTTCGAAAACTAACTTTTCATAGTCAGTTTTTTGCTCAACACGATAGTTTTCTATACTGTATTTTACATTCTTTACAGGTGTGTAAATAGAATCTGTAAAGATTGTTCCTAACGGAGCATTAGATTTTTTGTTTTCTTCAGCAGGAACATACCCTCTACCTTTTTCAATCGTAATTTCCATGTTGATATTCACACTAGCATCCATGTTACAGATCACTAAATCTGGATTTAACACTTGGAAACCAGAGATGAATTTTTGGAAATCACCCGCAGTAAGTTGTTCTTTACCTGAAACAGAAATAGACACTGATTCGTTGTCAATATCATCTATTTGTCTTTTAAAGCGTACTTGCTTTAAGTTCAAAATAATCTCTGTTACATCTTCTACAACACCAGAAATCGTTGAAAATTCGTGATCTACTTTGTCTATGCGTACAGAAGTAATCGCGAAACCTTCCAATGATGATAGAAGTACTCTTCTTAATGCG
>JBCCLH010000058.1:0-32370 GCA_039026955.1 Bacteroidota bacterium | reverse complement strand
TATAACATGAATCTTATGAATAAAAAGCTGAATTTCTTCGTTAAAAATACTCAACGTAGCCTAGCTATGCCTGCGTTTTTTGCCTAGAACTTCAACTTTTTCTTTGCAAATCTTCTATGTTATTTTATATTAATTTAGCTAATATGATTTAGAAATTGACTTTTTGTGAAGATGTAATATCAAATTTACTATGAAATGATTATGAATTTGTTAGTACTTCATAATACCATTTTAAATGTAAATTGGTGTAAGTGGTAAGTTTTTGCTAGAAATAAAGAACACTAAAAGTAATAATCCACCACAAGACTTAATATAGAACGATCATTAATTTTTAAAACAATAAGAAGATAAAAAATACATACGATAACCGCTAGTATAATGAAAATACCATATTTTATGATGCCAAATCTGTTTTTGTTTAATTCTTTATCTAAGTTATTTTCCATGACTAATTCCCTAACTCTAATTGATTTTTAACTAAGTTATAATATGTTGAATGGTTACTCACCAAATCTTTATGCGTTCCGATTTCCACGATTTCACCTTTGGACAATACCACAATTTGATCTGCATTTTTTACTGTACTTAATCTGTGTGCTATGATGACGACCGTTTTATTTTTGAAAAATTCTAAAAGATTATCATGAATAATTTTCTCATTTTCTGCATCCAACGCACTTGTAGCTTCGTCGAAGAAAATGTAATGTGGATCTTTGTAGACAGATCTAGCTATTAAGACTCTTTGTTTTTGTCCACCAGAGATTCCATTCCCTGACGCGCCTATTTTTGTCTTTAGTTTTTGAGGCAATTCTTTAATGAATCCGTCAATATTAGCCGTTTTTGTAGCAAACTGTAACCGTGATTCTTTTATTTTTTCATCTCTTGTTGCAATATTTCGTTCAATAGTTCCTGAAAATATATAACCATCCTGCATGACAACACCGCAGTTTTCTCTCCAGTTTTTTGGTGAAATATTTGTGAGTTCGTGTTGGTTTACATAAATAGTTCCATTTACAGGTTCGTAAAATTTAAGCAGAATTTTCATCAGTGTTGTTTTTCCACTACCACTGGCGCCAACTATGGCAGTAGTCTTTCCGTCAGGGATGAATAAATTTATATTTTTTAATACGAATGGAGATTTAGGTCCTTCATATTGATACGACACATTATTGAGTCGAATCCCCTTTTCAATACCGTTTTGATAGGTGAGTTCTTCTTTACTGAGTTGAATTTGCCCTGCTTTTTCTTCTTCTTCTTGATCTTGTACTTCGCTCAAACGTTCCATACTTAATTTTGCATCTTGGAAAGATCTGAAAAAGTTTATCAATTGATTTACTGGGGAATTCATTTGTCCAATTATATATGCTATTGCCAACATAGCACCTAAGGAAATATTACCTAACACCACTTCTCTAGCGGCTATAAATGTGACAAAAATATTTTTGAACTGATTTATGAAGTTGAATCCCATTAATTGAAATTGATCTAATTTTAACGAACGTAAATTCACACCAAAGAGTTTTATTTGAATCTCTTCCCATTCTTTGCGCTTTAAGTCCTCAAAACTATTTAATTTGATTTCTTGAATTCCATTAATCATTTCATAAATGGCTTCTTGATTTTCACTTCTTCGTTGAAAACGATAATAATCCAAAATTCTCCTTTTCTTTAAGAAATAGACAGACCACAAAATGGCAATGGTAGTTAATACGGAATACGCAATGACGATTTTTACATCATAGTATATCAAAACAAAGAAGAAGATTGAAAAGTTGATTATCGAAAATAACGTGATGAGCGATTGTGACGTTAAGAATCCCTCAACTCTTTCATGATCTTGAATTCTTTGATTGAAGTCTCCAATAAGTTTGGAATCAAAAAAGTGAATCGGAAGTTTTAATATTTTTTTGAAAAAATCGGAAATGATGGTGATGTTAATACGTGTTCCAATGTAGAGCATAATCCAATTCCTGACAATTTCCATAATGATAGATCCAAGAAATAAGAACACTTGCGCTAATAAGATCATGAAAATAATACTCAAACTTTTGCTTTCTACTCCTTCATCAATAAGCGATTGTGTTAAAAAGGGAAAGATGAGTGTAAAAGCACTTCCCACAAGCAAGGTTAAAAATAGTTGAAATACCTCGTATTTGTAGGGTTTTAAGAAATCGAATAGAAATTTAAAATTGATTCTTTTTTTCTTTGCGACTTCTTTTTTGTAGAATTCTTCTGTAGGATTCAAAAATAAAGCAATGCCTTTGTCATTTTCAGACAGCCAACGGGATTTGAATTCTTCTTGTGTCAAGGTGATTAATCCATACGAAGGATCGGCTATTTTGTATTTGTATTTGCCTGTGAAGAAATTTTTCTTGTGATCGTATAGCACGACAAAATGATTTTGATTCCAATGGAGTATGCATGGCAGTGTAGCTTCATCATCCAGCGTTTTTAGATCCAACATACTCGCATGTGTATCAAAACCTATTTTTTCTGCTGCTTGCGAAATACCTCTTAAACTAACTCCATCACGTTTTAGATACGAGATACTTCGTATGTAATCAATTCGATGTTTTTTACCAAAATGTGCAGAAATCATTGTGATACATGCAGGTCCGCAATCCATTTGATCATGTTGAGGTATTAATTTCATATTTTAAAAACGAATTATTGTGTTTTTAGACATCAGTAGTGAACTTATTTATGACCTGTAGATCAAAAAATCATTATAATAAGTTCACTATAACTTTCTGTCCAATTTTTTACTCATTTATTGCTATTCTTTATCTTCTTGGCAGCAACCAGAGAAGTTCATTTGACAAGAAAACATACAACATGATGCTCTTCCGCCTTTGACATTATCTGCTTTTTCTGCTTGTAGTTTACTAATGGACTCTTTTTGTAATTGAAGCCCTTTGTTTAATTTAAATTGTTTCATGATGGTTAGATTTAATGGTTATTAAAAATTATATAAACAGGTAGCTTATGTGCACTAGCTATTTTGTTTCTTGTGATATGTTTTTTTTTCTTTTGTTTCTAGTCTTTCTGCAATAAATTGCAAACAGGATATCAGATCATTTTTACCATTGACTAACGATAGGATTTGATGCTAGATTAAATTTTTCATTGATCGCTCTAAGGTTGTAAAGCAGCTTTTGTTGTCCTATGGTTACATCGTGCAGGATAAATTCATCCACACCATACAATTCTTGATATTCGGTCAGCATTTCATATAAAGAATCAGGAGTAACTGCACAAATTTTGAATCCTTCACTTTCTCCATGTCCGTAATGTCTATTTAATTCTTTTAGACTTTCTTCAGCTTTTGCCATAGTAGGCTCCATGCAAAGAGTAATCCCCAAATTTACCTTTGGATACTGGTTGTGTTTCGCATAAAACGCTTCTTTGAACTGAAGCAACTCTTCTTTTTTGTAAGCGTCTTCGCCAGGTAGCGAATGAAATAGTGAGCGACTTACATTGAGTCCATATTTTATAACAGTCTCCATATTTTTATAAGAAGTAGACAAATACCACATTTCGGGTGGCTTTCCGTCATACGGTGGTATTACGATTTCGTTTTCTTCAAAGTTCTTCTTCTCATTGTGGAATAAATCATAGATCAATGCTAATTTTTCACTAAATCTTTCACGAAAATTTTTCCTCCTTTCTAAACTTTTATCGATTTTGACAACATCTTTCGTTTCTATCAGTCCACTGCCTTTTGCCAATCCTAAGTCAATACGATCGTAAAAAATATTGTTCATCAACTTGTAATTCGTTGCGATAGAATACGCATCATGAATAATAATTGTTGAACCGGCAGAACCTACTTTAATTTGTTCTGTCATTCCCGCAATAATCCCAATGACCAAATCAGGATTTGTAAAAGCTTTGGTAGTGAGTGGTCCGTGATGCTCTCCTAGCCAGAATCTACAAAACCCAAGCTGATCTGCTTCTACAGCATACTCAATAATTTCTTCTAAAGTGGTCATCCCATTTTTATTAATTCGATAACCATACTCTAAAAGTCCTATTTCAATTTTCTCCTTCATTACGCCAATGCCAAAAGATTAAACTTCTCGCTAATTAACTCCATGTTTCTAATTTTAGCTTCGTTGGTCTGTACAAAGTCGTAAATAATAAATTCGTCTATCCCAAATTTATATTGATATTCTAGTAGCATCTCGTGCATTAAATCGATCGTGGTTGGTATGATATTAAAAGCTTCACGAGCGCTTGCTTTCGTTTCTGCTACGACTTCATCTACTTTTGCGGTTGCTTCTTCTATCGTTTCTCCGATGTAGACTGCTAATGCTAAGGCTACTTCAGGATAAAACCCATTTGTTTCGTGGTATACATCTAAACATTCGACCAATTCTTCTTTTTGATATTCTATTTTCCTTCCTGTTCCATGAAAAATAGATCTACAGAAGTTTAATTTATGTTTGGTGACTGTTTCAAAATTTCTATATGAACCTGATAAATACCACATGTCTGGAGCTTTTCCTCCATATGGAGGAATTAAAAGTTGATGATTTTTCAAATTCTCATCTTCATTTCGAAACAAATCCACCAAACTATTTAAGTTGTCATTGAAAATTTTGTAGCTTGTATCTACATTTAGATTTTCGTTGGCAAGTTTCATGATATGTTTACTATCTGGAAGTCCTTTGGATAAGCCTAAGTCAATTCTATTGGTGTAAAGATTGTTCAACATTTTAAAATTGGTAGCTGTCGTGTAAGGAGAATATAGATTAATGGAAGTTCCTGCGGTTCCAACTTTTATGCTTTCGGTCATTCCAGCTAAAATTGTTAGCAATATTTCTCCATTAGAGAATGGATGATTTGGATATGTATAATGATGCTCCGCTAACCAAAATCTTGAGAATCCTTTGTTTTCAGCTTCAATAGCATAATCAATGATTTGCTCAATAATACTCAAACTATCTGTTTTTTCTCTAAAACCAAGTTCTATGATTCCTAATTTTACCTGTTTCATTTGAATGGCAATTAATTGTAATTTTTTTGCGTAAACTCTTCAATACATTTAGTGTAAATTGAAGAATTGTAAATAGTCATGCTTCAACTTTTTTTGTTGTGCCATGAGCATAATACCTATACCACATATTCCTTCTGATAGTGATAAATGCGTATAGTCGTGTTGTGCATTGTAGTTGGAACTATATCCAGCCCATTTGGAATTTGAGTTTCCCATAGCCATGGTTTTCTCGCCCCAGTAGTTTGCAACATTTTCCAAAGCATCGGAATGTAATTCAGTATTTATTTTACTAAACATAGCCGATAGTCCAGCCGTTCCATAGAATAGGCTTCCGTCTTTTATGTAAACATTTTCATCGTCTCTAAATGTCGCAGCATTGTTGATAAGTTGTATTCCTGTTTCTGTAAGTGTTTTAATATTGAGTATTGTACCTGCTTTTACATAGGTATATCCTATTCCAATGTCGCCGTACGCTATATCCTGATATTTTAATTTAGAAGGATGATCAGCCTCAATTCGTATTTTATTTACGCCCGCATCCTCAATATAGATATTGATGAAATGTAAGCCACCTAGAATCAATTCTTTGGTATGTTCGTACGGAATTTTGTGTACAATTGTTTGTAGCAAAAAGTTGACGATGCCGCTTACACCATGACTAATTCCTAGTTCAGTTTTTAGCTTTTCAATGTTCTTTAGTGTTGATTCCCAATAGATAATATCGACCTTATCAATTGCTTGCGCTTGGATAGCGTTTAGTAGTTTTAGCAATTCCGCTTTTTTATCAATGAACTTATTCCTGTTTAAAAAATAGTATCCCGCTTTGATAGCTCCCAGAATTGGATCTAAGTTTCTCTTTTCCAATTCGTTTTCCATAAAAGTACTGACAATCGCATCGGAGTCTACCAATAATGCATTTACATCTTCTCTATCAATAAGCCCACATTC
Source organism: Bacteroidota bacterium (assembly GCA_039026955.1). GTDB lineage: Bacteria > Bacteroidota > Bacteroidia > Flavobacteriales > Flavobacteriaceae > Kordia. Next base: position 26,423 of record JBCCLH010000058.1, on the reverse strand, counting down.
ATTCAAAAAAGTCACATAATTCCCTAGCTCCATAATATCGTTTACGATATGTGTTCCTTTGTAGTCATTACTGAGTCCTTCAATACTTTTTTCTAGATACGTTATTACACCTTCTAAATAGTTTTCATCTTCCGTATATAAGTAGTAATAGTAGTGATACAAGGAAACTCCTAGCAAGCCATTCAACAGTCCCATATTGGTAAATTTTTCATGATTATCCACCAATACTTCGCGTATTTGTTCCAATTTATCTATATCATGTAATGTCTGCTTTTTCATCAGTTTGTTTTTTGGAAGAAGGATCATCAAATAGACGGCATGAAAATAAAAAACAGGAGCCAACAGGTCCTTTTTCAATGACTTCAGCTTGTTGGTTATTTTTGATATTCGATATAACGTCTCGTCTTAGTTTTAATTTATTTGAAAACTGCATCACTTTTGTACTTTATTGTTATTATTTGTTGCATACTTTATACGCTGATACAATAGAAGTCTTAATGCTTCATGATATCAGATTTTCATTTTCGCACAGCTTCCTTTTGAAGATATCTATGCTTTTTTACCAATGTTGTTAAAATGATAAAAGTATGGACAACGCTACTACGCTTGCGCTTGCACTATTTTTTAATGGAAAATGCGTAGCCTATACTTTTGAAATTTGGTTCACTAAATCACATACTGTCTAGGAAGAATACAACTAGGATATAATTGTATATCCTAGTTGATAACATTTATTTAGCTATCTGCATCTGCATCTGCATCTGCTTTATTTTTCTTAGTATTACATGAGAACATAAAGCATGAGCCGCCGCCAGCAGCTAGACCTCCTTTAACATTTGCTAATTGGTCTTCTTGTAATTTACTTACAACTTCTTTATTTAGTTGTAATCCTTTGTTTAATTTGATTTTTTTCATAATATTAGGTGTTTATTATTTTAATAATTTTTTATTAAAAGCTTCAGCTAGGATAGTTGTACGCTATCCTGGCTGATTGTATTTTAGCTTATCCGTCAGCTTGTCCTGGTGATGCAGGTGAATCTGGTGAGTCAGCTTTATTTTTCTTAGTATTACATGAAAACATAAAGCATGAGCCAGCGCCAGCCGCTAGACCGCCTTTAACGTTTGCTAATTGGTCTTCTTGTAATTTACTTACAACTTCTTTGTTTAGTTGTAAACCCTTATTTAATTTGATTTTTTTCATAATTAAAAAATTGCATGTTAATAAAATAAGCTATCTTTTAAAGTCGTAAAGCTTCTCATTGGACCAACTTGCAAGTGTCATTTTAATATCTTGTAATCTTTATGTTCTATCTCTTTCTTCATCATTACCAAATCCTTTACGCCGTACTCTAATTTTCTTGTTTCCAAAAATGTAACGTAAAGAAATACGGAATCTTCTGGCATCATAATAATTTTCAAAAGTTGTTCGTACATTGTTACTAAATGCAGTAACCTCAGCTAATTGCGTTCTGAATAAGTCATTGCCTGTAACCACTAATTGTAAATCTTTGTTTAGGAATAAAAAGCGAAATGAAATATCGACACTACTACTTGAGGATACTCTGTAAATGTCATATACTCCAGGAAAACTATACCACAAGTCAATGCTAGAGGTTATGGTTTTGCTTGGATTCAGCGTAAATGTATTATTCGTTGCAACATAGGCATTAAGCCCGTCTCGGTTATCATTGATAAAGTTTAAAAGTGCATCGGAAAAACTATAGCTAATATTTAGTGTATTGATACTTTCCCACCAATCAATCGAGTTATAGGTATACGATTCTGTCAGTCCGAAGGTATAGTTGTCGTAATAGTTTTGAGGAATGACACCTCTGACTCCTGTTTGACTGTCAATGTTGATGATTTGCCCAAATCCATCTTGTATTTTTGAAAAATATAAGCTGTTGACCCATTTTTGTTTATGGATGAATGAGAATTGGACATTATCTGAAAATGAAGGTTGTAAAAATGGATTTCCTTCTATAAATAAAAATGGATTTTGAGTTATACGAAATGGATTGAGGTATTCAAAATTAGGTCTTGATATCCGCTTGTTATAGGTCAATGAAAAAATATTATTTTCATTGGCTATGTAATTAATATACATACTTGGAAAAAGTTTGATATAATCGTTTACTGTGGTGGTATTTGTTTGGAAAGAAAATCCTTCTGTTTCCGTATTTTCCAATCGCAAACCTACTTTAGCACTCCATTTTTCATTAAACTGTTTACTCGCAGAAATATAAAGTGCAGAAATAATTTCTTCGTATTCAAATTGATTCGTTTGATTCAAGTCTAAAATTGGAGCTCCAGAAGTGGTGTCAAAAAAGCGAACATCGTTGTTAGAATCAATAAAGGATAATTTCCCTCCAAAGTTTAGGTTCACCTTTTTGAGAGGATATTCAACATCTATTTTTGCGGAATAGTTTTTTACATCTTGCTGTCCATTGTTCATCCCTGAGTTAAAACTTCCTGGAGTTTCTTGACCGTTGCTACCAAAAAAGTTTGCAGAATCGTATGATCGATCACCCGTATCTAGAAATGAAAAATAGTCTACATTCAAAGCTATATTTTTTCCTAGCGAATCTAATTGATAAGTTGTGTGAAAATTAACTGAATGTAGCGGAATTGTCTGCGCCATGATTGATCTTGAAATAATCAAAGAATCGATAATTCCAGTAGATTTATTGATAATATCAGTTTCGTCACTATTGTTTTGTATTCTCATATCATCATATCCTAATTGATATTGTATTCCAGAAGAAATTCTTTTATTCCACTGGTAATCAAAAGCGATTCTAGTACTGATACTATTATCATAAAAAACTCTTCGCGGATTTTCATTATCCCAAAGTTGGTCGTCAAATTCAAATTCATTGGTATCAACAATGAGTCTTGAACCTTTATCGTATGACGCATTTACATAAAGAGACGTTTTGTTTTTTTTGTATCGAAAACTTCCTACCACATTTCCATTAGGATAACTATTTTGTGTGTATGTCCCTCTGATACTTGAATTCCAACTGTTTTTTATCCCTTTTTTGTAAATAATATTAATCAACCCGCTATTTCCTTCCGCTTCATATTTAGCAGGAGGACTCGTAATAATTTCTATTCTTTTGATTTCTTCTGCAGGAATCGATTTTAAGTAATTCGTTAAATCCTCGCCTGTTAAATTGATCATATTTCCATCAACCAATACACGCATCCCGCTCTTACCGAGCATTATAATTTCATCATTTCGTATTCTCAGATAGGGAGCCACTTTTAATAAATCTGTCAAATCGCCACCAGAAGAGAGAAGAGAATTTTCAACATTAAATACAAGTCTATCGACTTTCTTTTCAATGATTTTTTTCTTTGAAGTAAGTACAACTTCGTTTAACTTATTGTCACTCAACTTTAAAACAAAAGTTCCTATATCCTTGCTTGTATCTATAGTTATATTTTCTTGTAATTTCTCGTATCCTATAAAACTGATCATCAGTTTGTATGTTCCAGAATTTACACTCAACCTAAAGCGTCCAAAATTATCTGATACCACTCCAGTAACTAATTTATTTTCTTGATCCATCAAAACAATATTGGCAAATTCAATAGGTGCATTTGATGCATCTTTTACTTCTCCTGAAATTTCTATTTGAGCATATAGAGAAGTTGTAAGAAAAAGAAAGAAAAATAGTTGGTGTACTTGTTTCATTTATGATTTTTTTTGAATTTTACTTGCTAGTTTCAAACGATAAAAACTAGGATTTTTAAAAGCTGTACGATATTTCATAAATAAAACTTATGATTATCATAACTTTTATTTATATACAATTTTAGTAATTTTTTTCTCAATTTTGTGGGAATAATATGTTAAACAATGTAGTTTTAAGACTGTAACCTACTTTCTGTATGGTAAAACCATAAAATTTAGGAATTAGTAATTTCATGATGACTGAACATGATAACTTATGGTATGTTTTTTACACATGTTTGCATATTCAATTTTTTACCAAAAGTTCTCTGAATTCTAGTCATTAAATGCTAATACACTAGAAATCAATTAGAAAAACAGAATAAACCTCAAAAAAGCGCTACAGAAAGTTCACTATCAATCGATACAGAAAATGAATTTAGAAAAGTTGAGCCACAACATCGAATAGTGTATTGAAGTTCATGAGTTCAGTATCGATAGTCTTAGATAAAAACAAAAAAGCCGAAGTCTACAACTTCGGCTTTTCCTTTGTGTACTCGAGGTGGGAATCGAACCCACACTCCCGAAAGAACTGGATTTTGAATCCAGCGCGTCTACCAATTCCGCCACTCGAGCATTATTGTTTCAAAAGGAGTGCAAATTTAGAAAATAATTTTAATTCTCCACTAAAAAAAGAAATAAAAGCTTTTAGAGTTGTATAAAATTTCTAAATTTGCACCTCATTTAACACAACGCAACAAACAACTAACTATTAAACAGAATTTTAAATGGCCTATACTGTCCCAGAACCAAAGATTTTTGCCTGTACACAAAGTGATGAACTTGCAAGAAAAATTGCAAAAGAATATGGTGCAGAGATAGGAAAAGTTACGTTCTCAACGTATAGTGACGGTGAGTTTCAACCTTCGTTTGAAGAATCGGTTCGTGGCGCTAGAGTGTTTATCATCGGTTCTACGTTTCCAAACTCAGACCATTTGATGCAAATGTTGTTAATGTTAGACGCCGCAAAAAGAGCTTCGGCACGTCATATTACGGCAGTCCTTCCCTACTTCGGTTGGGCACGACAAGATCGTAAAGACAAACCAAGAGTTCCAATCGGTGCAAAATTGATCGCAAAAATGCTCGAAGTAGCTGGTGCAACGCGAATTATTACAATGGACTTGCACGCAGATCAAATTCAAGGGTTCTTTGAAAAGCCAGTAGACCATTTGTTTGCTTCTACAGTGTTTTTACCGTATTTGCGAAAGTTGAATTTGGACAAGCTCACAATTGCTTCTCCAGATATGGGAGGATCAAAAAGAGCCTACGCGTATTCTAAGTTTTTAGAAAGCGACGTTGTTATTTGTTACAAGCAACGTAAAAAAGCCAATGTCATTTCACATATGGAACTGATTGGTGATGTAACAGGAAAAAACGTAGTGTTGGTAGATGACATGGTAGATACTGCTGGAACATTAACCAAAGCTGCAGAAGTAATGATAGAGAGAGGCGCATTGTCAGTACGTGCTATCTGTACGCATCCTATTTTATCAGGACAAGCGTATGAGCGTATTGAAAATTCGAAATTAGAAGAATTAATCGTAACAGATTCTATTCCATTACGAAAAGAGTCAAGCAAAATCAAAGTGGTAAGTTGTGCCAATCTATTTGCAGATGTGATGCAACGAGTACAAACCAACACTTCGATTAGCTCAAAATTTTTAATGTAATTAAAATTAAATATAACAAAGTAATGAAATCAATTACAATCAACGGATCTCAAAGAGAAAGCGTGGGCAAAGTAGCAACGAAAGCCTTACGTAATGCTGGAAAGGTTCCTTGCGTATTATACGGAGGAGACAATCCATTACACTTTTCAGCAGCTGAATTAGCATTTTCAAAATTAGTGTATACTCCAAATGCGCACACAGTTGTGATTGCATTAGAAGATGGTTCTACACACAATGCGATTTTACAGGATATTCAATTTCACCCTGTAAGTGACAAAATTTTACATGTTGACTTCTACCGTTTATTCGACGACAAAGAAGTAACTATGGACATTCCTGTAGCAATCAAAGGAAGTGCTCCTGGAGTGATGGCTGGTGGAGTATTACGTTTAAACAAGCGTAAACTAAAAGTAAAAGCATTGCCAAACAATTTACCTGATTACATCGATGCAGATGTTTCTGAATTAGAAATTGGAAACAAATTGTATGTAACTGCTGTAGCAAACGAAAACTATAAATTATTACACCCAGACAACACAGTTGTTTGCCAAGTAAGAATTTCACGTGCTGCAATGAAAGCTGCTCAGGAAGCTGCAAAAGAAGCAAAAGACGCATAAACAATATAGATCGTTTGATCTTTATGAAAAGCATTCCACATTGGGATGCTTTTTTTTGTGAAACTTAGTGAAACTCAACTTTTGAGGAGTCGTAAGACGAAGTCAAAGTTGTTAGTTGAACAAATCCTGATGAAAATCAGGATCTAAAAAATGAAACCTAATTTTGGTTAATCAACAGAGTAGCCAAAATTATAAGTTGAACAAATCCTGATGAAAATCAGGATATCAGAAACGCAACTTTTACTACACAAACTTGGCACAAGCAACAATACATTATATTTTTACACAAATTTTTACAGCATGCTACAGTTTATCAAAAAATTGTTCAGTTCAGCGCAACCAAAAGCAGCATTCAGTATAGAAGAAACAGATCCCATGAAAAAATTTCTAATTGTAGGTTTAGGAAATATTGGTAGTGACTATGAAAATACACGCCACAATATCGGATTTAAAATTTTAGACTTTTTCGCGAAGAAAGAAGAGTTTACGTTTAAAACGGATAAATTAGGCGATTTGGCTTCGTATCGTTTCAAAGGACGCACCTTTATCTTTTTAAAACCGAGCACGTATATGAACCTCAGCGGAAAAGCAGTTCGCTATTGGATGACGAAAGAAAAAATTCCTGTGGAGAATGTACTAATTATTACGGATGATTTAAATCTTGAATTTGGCACGATTCGCGTCAAAACTAAAGGAAGCGATGGCGGACACAATGGACTCAAAAGTGTGCAAGCCTTATTAAACACTACAAAATATCCACGATTCCGCTTCGGAATTAGCGCCGATTTCAGCAAAGGAAAACAAATAAATTATGTTTTAGGCGAATGGACTACGGAAGAAAATGACCAACTCCCAGAACGCCTAGAAAAGAGTGTAGAAGTCATAAAATCCTTTGGAACTGCTGGTATTTCAAACACGATGAATACATTTAATGGAAAATAAAAAGAGAGGCGTTTTGCCTCTCTTTTTTATCTAGTTTAGTTAGGTATCTTTATTTATTACTTATCGAACTATTAATTTCTTCACACTTACGCGCTCTCCATCGTTCACACGAACCATATACATTCCCGCTTGTACAGAACCCAAACGTACTTGTTCTGTAAAGTTTGCCGAGTTGTTATATTGCTTAGAGAAAATAGAACGTCCGCGAATGTCAAATACGTCAATCACAACATCTTCTGACGATGATGATGTAAATGTCACTGTAAAGTCGCCTCGTGTCGGATTTGGCCACATTGCAAAACCTTCCAATTCGTTTTCTGTAGTTGATAAAACTTCCTGTACATCAACTCTATAATCCTCTACCTCAGCATCTGCTCCATTTTGACAAGAAGTAGGGAACGAAATATTGTTACTTGGCGTATATCGTGTGGAAACACGCATGGTCGTAGAACCTAAAGCCGCTCCAGCAGGCACCGTGATCATCATTCCAGAATTTGCCGTTGCTCCATTATCTACGTTAATAGCCGCTCCAAGATCATATTCCTCTCCTGGATCGTTAAAACTACAGTTCTGATTCCAATCAATCCAAACGATTGTTTGCGTTCTGTAAGGTCCGTCTGTATTCGCATTTATTGTAATTGGATAAGATGATTCTCTAATTACTGTCGCAATATCAGTTGCGGTATAGTCACTATATCCTGATGGTTTTGCAGAAATTCTATTAATACTTTCAAAATTCACTAAAGTTGTACTGGTTTCAAAACTTGTATTGGCAACCGAAGCACATACTGAACAAGATTGTGTAGTAAATGAATTTGTGGTTGAATATGTCATTGCAGCACAATCATTCGAAATTCCAACTCTCCAGTAATACGTAGTTGACTGCGCCAATCCTGAGGATGTATAACTTGCATTTGCTACCGTTGTTGCTTCTACAATATTTGTAAATCCAGGATCTGTTGCGATTTCTATGAGATATCCATCTGACAAGGTATTCACAGACCAACTAAAAGCAGTATTTGTCGAAACATTTGAAGCATTATTAGAAGGCGAAACTAAAGTCACTGGCGATAAAGTTCCAGGCAATACACCGATGGTTAATTGAGCGCCTCTAGTGGTACTTCCAGAAGTTCCTTCTGCTGAAAATAAATACGTTCCTGATGCAACGCCAGCAGTATTAGAAATTGTCAATGTTACTGGTGTTCCATCTGCGGAAGCACTTGTCGGATTGAATGTTGCAATTGCTCCAGTTGGCAAACCTACTGTTGAAAAAGTAGTCGTTCCACTAAATCCATTAAACGCATTGTATGTAAAATTGTATACCGCATTTGCAGGCTTACAAGCAGTTTCTTCAGTATCTGTAAACACTAAGGCAAAATCTGGCTCTACTAATGTAAAGTTTGTAGAATTCATTGCGAAGAAAATATTTCCTGCGCCTTCCACAATAATTCTCGCTTGCGATGTTGGTGGTGTTACTGGCACAGTTACTTGATGCGAACCATCATTAGGTACATTGGTTGCCAACGTATATGGGAAGGTTGCTCCTCCATCTACAGATAATAAAATATTTACATTTGAGGTGCTTACTGGTGCCAAATTTGTATTTGCCACATTCCATGTCACCGTTTGTTGTGTTCCCATTTCCCAGTTTACACTAGAAGAAGTCTGCGAAGTCACTGTAAAAGGTCCTGCAGTAGTTGTTACTTGAATCGACATGGTATCATAACTTGTTTGTCCTCCAAGTCCAGTTGCTGTAGGCTCTCTATCACGTACCGTTAGTGCCCAGTTCATGGTTCTATTTACTGTCGCAACGGTTTCCCAAGCACTGTTGATTGTTGGATTGGTTTGTGTTAAGTTTCCAGAAGCCACTCTACTTAATTGCGGAATGTATCTATTTGGAGAACTTGTCGGTTCTTGCGATCGGTTCATAGAACCTCCTGTAACAGTTGGTCCAAACGAGGTATTTGTTACCTGTCCGCTATCTGTCTGTTCCCAGCAGTATGTTAAGGTATCGCCTCCATCTGGATCAGTAGCACTTCCTCTTAACACATATGCGGTTCCTTGCGGAATTACATGATTGGCTCCTGCATTCGCACTTGGCGGATTATTTGCCAATGCTGGCGAATTGTTAGACTGCCAACATGTTCGTGTTTCTACATTATTTAAAACTTGTCGGATACTGTGATAGTGAAAATAAGGATCACTATTTTGCTGTACGTTGTTTGCTCCTGTAATTCCTGCATATGCCATTACAGTCGACCCACTTCCTGGCTCAGCATTTACACCTGTTCCTTCTGTACTAAAAGCCCATGTGTGATTTGCACCCATTTGGTGACCAATCTCATGTGCTACATAATCTACATCAAACGTATCTCCTTCTGGAATTCCGTCTGCTGGTGACGTATACGCACTTCCTTTTTCAGTATCGTTTGGATTAGAGGTATTATCATCTACACAAACACAACCTATACAACCTGCATTTCCACCACCACCCGTAGCACCAAATAAATGTCCAATATCATACGCTGCATTTCCAATAGCTCCTGATAAATAGTTTTGAAGTTCTGCATTCCATGCACCACCTGTTCCTATGTTTGCAGGAGAATAGGGATCTGAATTCGCATTTGTAAATATTAAGGTATCGTTATTCGCAATCAATTCAAAGGTAACCGCCATATCTACTTCAAAAATAGCATTCACTCTCAGCATTGACGCATTGATCGCTGCCATGGCATCTGCTACCGTTCCACCGTGATACTGCGTATATTCTCCGGTTACAGAAATTGCAATACGGAACGTACGCAAAGTTTGATCATCTGCATCTTCTGACTGAACAACTTCATCATCATTTTCTGTAAAGTTTCGGTGTGCTTCATCAATAGTTGTACAACTAAATTGGTGAACTGAAGCCAAACGCGCATCTCTTGTATACACTACATATTGCGACGTATTGTTTCCAGCTCTGTGCATAAACACAGTTGGCTTGTCTACGTAAGAAATCATCATCTGTAAACCTTTGTGTGAAACGCTTAAACGTACTTGTGCGCCACGGTTTTCTTGACTATATCCTACATAGGACTTAATATCAGGAAATTTTTCTGCCAATTCTGGGGCAAAAACAGGAGCTTCATACATTTTAAAAGTTTCCAACCTGCCATCAATCCCTGGAAGTTGTACATTGACATTCGAATTGAATGTGGCGCCACGCAATGGTGTATTGACAAGTTGTTGTTTGAAATTTTCAAAATCTAGCTCAAAGAAGTCTACTTTTTGTTCTGATAAGTTTAATTTTGATACCGAAGTAGCATCGGTAACGGTTTGCAGCTTTTTCCAATCATTATTCTGAGCGATTCCCACAGAAGAAATCAAAAACATACAGGCCAACAAACCGAAGCATAATTTTTGCTTCATAGCTCTTTTATTTTAGATTAGGGGTTAATTTGTGATTTTCAAAAATCATTATTTTTAAAATACTAACATAAATTTAATACTATTTTTCGACGAAATAGGCTTTCTGAATCGATAAAAGTGACATTTTTATCCATGAATACACCTATAATTTAAATATTTATAAGATTATTCCTGTTAATATAAATTTTTAATTCTCACATAAAACAAAGCAATTTTTAGCGTAATTTGCATATAGCTTATAACGTTAAAATAGAAGATTCAAATCAGATTATTTATTTTTTGTAAAAGAATTAAATAGCTTTGTAAAAAAGACATCGCCTAGTGAATACCATAGACTTTTATGACGCATATCGTGCTGAAAATCCATCTGCAATTACCATTGGCACATTTGATGGTGTTCATGTAGGACATAAAAAAATTATCAAAAACCTAATCAAAAAGTCTGATGGACTCAGCACCACATTGCTCACGTTTTTTCCACATCCGCGAATGGTGTTGCAACAAGATAGCAATATCAAATTAATCAATACGATTGAAGAACGCATTCAATTGTTAGAAGCGACTGGACTTGATACGTTAATTATTTATCCGTTCAACAGAGAATTTTCACGCTTGAAAGCACGTGATTTTGTTCGCGATTTTCTAATTGATCATTTAAATCTGAAAAAAATCATTATCGGATACGATCATCGTTTTGGCAGAAACCGCACGGCAAACATTGACGATTTACGCGAATTTGGACAAGCCTTCGATTTTGAAGTAGAAGAAATCAAAGCCAAAGAAATTAATGACATCACCATCAGTTCTACAAAAATTAGAAAAGCACTGAATGAAGGAGATATTACTACAGCCAACAACTATCTTGGCTACGAATTTATGATTACAGGAACGGTAGTTGCCGGAAAAGGATTAGGAAATACAATTCAATATCCAACAGCAAACATACATATTAAAGAAGCGTACAAACTCATTCCGAAACAAGGTGTATATTTTGTTAAAAGTACATTTGATGGAAAAACCTTTTATGGAATGATGAATATTGGGACCAATCCGACTGTGGAAGGGACCGATCAAACAATTGAAGTACATTTCTTCGATTTTGATCGTGATATTTATGGTGAAAAAATTCAAATCCAATTGATGCAACGCTTACGCGACGAACAAAAATTTGATTCCATAGAAGCCTTGCAAGCACAACTAGAAAAAGACAAACAAACTTCCTTAGCTTTAATTCAAAACTATCATGCTCACTAAATTTCTTTACAAACAAATTGATAATACATCTCTCATAGTATTTCGAGTATTTTTTGGCTTATTAATTGGTTTGGAAGGATTTGGCGCCATTGCCACAGGTTGGGTAAAACGCACCTTTATTGATCCTGATTTTACCTTTACGTTTATCGATTTTGAGTGGATTTTAACCCCGATTCAACAAACGCTAAAAAAGTCACTACTCGATTTCAATTTATTTGGCATCGAATGGCTCAATATGGCAGATTATACGTATGGCTTCTACTTTTATTTTGCCATCATGGGAATATGTGGTTTTCTCGTGATGATCGGTTATAAATACCGTTGGAGCATGGGAACATTTACCATCATGTGGACCACAGTGTATTTGATGCAGAAAACTTCATATAACAATCATTACTATTTACTGGTTTTATTATGTGTTTTTATGTGGATCGTACCCGCGCATCATTACTTTTCAGTAGATGCGAAAAAAAATCCCGCGCTAAAAAAAATTCACATGCCCAATTGGGTTCTTTGGATTTTCATCTTGCAATTATTTATTGTGTATACGTATGCTTCTGTTGCTAAAATGTATCCAGATTGGTGGTCAGGTGAAGTCACCACAAACTTAATGGCAGGACGAAGAAACTTGCCAATTATTGGTGAATTCTTGCAGCAAAAATGGATTCATGTCATGCTCACGTATGTCGGGATTGGCTTTGACTTGCTCGTTATTCCAGGGTTATTATGGAAACGTACGCGCGTATTTTTCTTTGTCTGTTCGATAATTTTCCACTTATTCAACTCGGCTGTATTACACATTGGAATTTTCCCATACATGTCATTGGCATTGTGTGTTTTCTTCTTCGAGCCAGAAACCATTCGCAATATCTTCTTGAAGCAAAAAGAAGTCTATAAAGGCGATGAAGTCATGCTATCTCCCTACAGAAAAGTAGTCGTGCCTATTTTTGTTATCTACTTTATCTCACAAATTCTATTGCCATTACGTCATTGGACTTATGAAGATGATGTGCTTTGGACCGAAGAAGGACATCGCTTAAGCTGGCGTATGATGCTGCGTTCCAAATCGGGCAATATCAACTTTAAAGTTGTAGATAAAAAAACGGGGGATATCACTTACATAAGACCAGAAAAATACACCTCCGCAAAACAAGCCACGCGCGTCGCCGTAAAACCTGATATGATGTGGCAATTCGTTCAATTTTTAAAAAAGGATTTTGCCAAAAAAGGAACTGACGTAGAAATTTACGCAAACGGTCGAGTGAAAGTCAACAACCATCCGTACCAGCGACTTTTTGATCCCTATGTAAATATGGCAGAAGAAGAATGGTCACACTTCTCACATCACGATTGGTTGTTGCCTTTTAAGAGTAAGTACGAAAAGCAAAAAACTACACCAAAAAATTAATTTTAAAAATTCGTTTACTCTACGCTGAAAAATAATACGCCAATTCTGCTATTTTGATTATTTTTGTGCCTTCATTAATCCGTGCGTTAAGGATGGAAACGACATCCTTTTTGATTGGATACGTCATTACGAGGAGGAAACGACGAAGTAATCTGTTACTAAAGGAACAGATTGCTACGACAAATTCGAACATTTGTCTCGCAATGACGACATCAAAAAAATATAGTTGAAATCCTGACTCCACAAACATTGAGCGAAGTCGAAGTGTGAAGTGGAGAAACGCCAAAAACATAACAAAATGTTACAATTACAATTTATTAGAGAGCACAAAGCAGACATTATTGACGCTTTGAAGAAACGAAATTTTGATGCCACCGAAGTTGTAAACGAAGTTGTATCGCTCGATGAAGCACGCCGAAGTTTACAGGTAGAATTAGACAATACGTTAGCGTCCTCTAATAAATTATCCAAAGAAATTGGACAGTTATTCAAGAGTGGCGAACGTCAAAAAGCAGAGATTCTTCGTGAAAAGAGTTCACAATTAAAATCTAGCGCTGAAAGTTTAAAAGCAGATTTAAAAGCGAAAGAAACTGCCGTTGCTGAACTTTTATATACAATTCCGAATGTACCAAATGCACTAGTTCCTCCTGGAAATAGCGATGAAGATAATGAAGAAGTGTTTCATGCAGGAGAAATTCCTGTATTGCACGACAACGCGCAACCACATTGGGAATTGGCAAAGAAATATGATATCATTGATTTTGAATTAGGAAACAAAATCACAGGTGCAGGATTTCCTGTATACAAAGGAAAAGGTGCGCGTTTGCAACGTGCGTTGATTCAATATTTTCTAGATAAAAACACAGATGCTGGCTATACAGAATACCAAGTACCACATTTAGTGAATGAAGCTTCTGGCTACGGAACTGGTCAATTGCCAGATAAAGAAGGACAAATGTATCACGTAACTGGTGATGATTTGTATTTGATTCCGACTGCGGAAGTGCCAGTAACGAATATGTTTCGTGGCGATTTGCTAAAGGCGGAAGACTTACCAATTTGTTGTACAGGCTACACACCGTGTTTCCGTCGTGAAGCAGGAAGTTATGGAGCGCATGTACGTGGACTGAATCGTCTGCATCAGTTTGACAAAGTTGAAATCGTTCGCATAGAGCGTCCGGAAGATTCGTATGCAGCGTTGGATAGCATGGTTGATCATGTCAAAGAAATTTTAGAAGAATTAAAGCTTCCCTACAGAATTTTACGTTTGTGTGGTGGCGATTTAGGATTTACTGCCGCATTGACCTATGACTTTGAAGTATTTTCTACGGCGCAAGATCGTTGGCTGGAAATCAGTTCAGTATCTAACTTTGAAACTTTTCAAGCGAATCGTTTAAAGCTGAGAATCAAAGACAAAGACGGCAAAAAGCAGTTGGCACATACCTTAAACGGAAGTGCATTAGCATTGCCGAGAGTCTTAGCAGGAATTATAGAAAATTACCAAACGGAAAATGGAATCGAAATTCCTGAAGTACTGCGTAAATACACAGGTTTCGACAAGATTTCATAAGATAAAAATTACCAAAAACAATTATTTTTCAAACATCGATAATGTATTTTATCGATGTTTTTTGCTTTTTATCGATATTTTAAGTAGGTTTGAACTCCCAATTTTTTAACCTAAATATGTTACGTATTCCATAGATTAATAGCTAGTACGTATCATATTCGAGCCTAACAAAATGCTATATACCCAAACCTAGTTTTAAATAGTTTAATCTATGGAATTTATAGCTGATAGAAAGAGCCTTGGCGAAAGCTGAGGCTCTTTTGATTTTAATAGTTGTTATTAAAAGTTCAAAGCTCTCGAAAGTTGCAAAGCTATCGAAAGTTTCCAAACTTTCGATAACACATTTAAACTTACAATTACCAGAAAAAAACTAAGCTCTAAAAGCGCAAAAGCAAGATCTAACATCTAACAGCACAAAAGCGCGATCTAAATTCTAACAGCGACAGCGATCTAACATCTAACAACGCAAAAGCGCGATCTAACATCTAAAAGCGAAGCGGTCTAACATCTAGCAGCACAAAAGCGCGATCTAGATTCTAACAGCGACAGCGATCTAACATCTAACAGCGCAAAAGCACAATCTAACATCTAAAAGCGAAGCGGTCTAACATCTAGCAGCGCCAAAGCGCGATCTAGATTCTAAAAGCGACAGCGATCTAAAAATCCAAAAACAATTACAATTTATTTAACATACTTTACATTATCTTTGAAGTAAAACACAAAAACATGCGTTTCCTCTTAAGTATTCTTTTTACGATAGCAATGTGCTTTCAATTGTCAGCACAAAATGAAGCATTGGCGCGTCAATATTATGAAAAAGGAGAATATAAAAAAGCGGTAGTTGCTTTTGAAAAACTCTATAAAAGATCGCCACGAAAAATCAATTATTTTATCGGAATGATCAATAGTTATCAGCAGATGGAAGATTTTGATACGGCTGAAAAGTTACTATTGGAATCACTAGAAGCGCCAAAACTGAATCCGATTTTATATGTGGAAACAGGTTTTAATTACGAATTAAAGCGCGATTCCATCAACGCAAATAAATATTATGAAAAAGCTGCCGTATATACAGAACAGAAAATTTCCGCTTCGTACAGTGTGGGTCGTGCTTTTGAAAAAAAATCCTTGTTAGACTATGCTTTACGTGTCTACAAAAACGCGATGGCAGAAAATCCAAATTATAACTTCCTCAACAATATTGCGCGTATTTATGGTGAAAAAGGAGACATTGAAAAGATGTTTTCGAGTTATCTAGATCTCATCAAAGATCGCGTAGAACAAAAAGGCTATGCGCAGCGGATTATCAGTCAGTTTTTACGAAATGATCCCAACGAAGAAAACAATACCTTATTCCGAAAATTACTCCTCAAACGCAATCAAGAAGAGCCAAGTTTACTGTGGAATGAACTGTTAAGTTGGTTATTCATTCAACAAAAACAATACAAAAGAGCGTTTATTCAAGAGAAGGCGATTTACATGAATGGCGATTATTCATTGCAACGTATTTTCGAGTTGGCAAACTTAAGTATTGAAGATGGCGAAAAGGAAACAGCACGCGAGATTCTAAACTATATTATTGACAATTCCACCCAAGGGAGAACCATTGTTCGCGCTTCACGCAACTTATTGCAACTCGATATTGAAGCGGTAACGGATGGAAACTACAATGAAATTCAACAACGATTCGAATCGTTATTAACTGAATTTGGACGTCATTTCAGAACGATTCTATTGCAACGCGACTATGCCAATTTTCTAGCGTTCCAGAAAAACGATCCACAAGCTGCGATTGCATACCTAAAAGAATCTTTAGACTTAAAGCTGACCTTACGCCAAGCAGCAGTCGTGAAACTAGCTTTGGGTGATATTTTAGTATACCAAGAGCAATTCAATCAAGCGTTGATTTACTTCTCACAAGTCCAAAAATCCTTAAAAAATGATGTCAAAGGACAAGAAGCGCGTTTTCGTGTGGCACGTACAAGTTATTACAAAGGCGATTTTGAATGGGCAGAAACGCAACTCAAAGTCTTAAAATCGTCTGTATCACAACTGATTGCGAACGATGCGTTGCAACTCAAATTGATCATCTCTGATAATTCATTGGAAGATTCTACTCAAACTGCATTAAAAAAGTATGCAAAAGCAGATTTGCTATCCTATCAAAAGAAAGAAACCGAAGCCATTGCTGCGTTAGAAGATATCTTACTAAATCACAAAGGAGAAAAAATTGAAGATGAAGCCTTATTTATGCAGGCAAAACTCTATGAAAAACGCGGTGAATTTGAAAAAGCACGTATAAACTACAAAAAAATCATTGAGTTTTACAAGGAAGACATTCTCGCAGATGATGCGTATTTTGCGATGGCGCAACTCTACCTCAACCATTTTGATGATGAAGAAAAAGCCAAGCAATTCTTTGAGGAAATCATTTTCAATCATCAAGACAGCATTCATTATGTAGAAGCTCAAAAATCCTATCGTAGATTGCGTGGCGATGCGGTGAATTAAAAAATATTTGAACTGTTTTTAAATAGTTTAAATAACTTGAATTCAAGACAGATTCCACACATAATTCAGTGTAAAACCGTAATTTTGTACTTTAATACAAAACATTCGTATGTACATTTACAACGTTACCATCAATATAGCAGATAACGCGCACGAAAAATTCCTAAGTTGGATGGAAAAACACATCCCAGATGTATTAGCAACAGGAAAATTCATCTCAGCGCGATTTACGCAAGTATTGGTAGAAGAAGAAACTGGCGGCACTACGTATTCTGTACAATACACTGCCAAATCGAGAGCCGATTTAGATGCATATTACGAAGAAGACGCACCGCGATTGCGAGCAGAAGGCATGAAAAAATTTGCCGATACCATGGTAGGATTTCGAACCGAATTAAAACTTATAGGAGATTACAAAGCATAAAGAAGATGATGGAGAAAAAATATTATTCACAACTCGCCTACTTTTTCAAAATGATATTTATTATCATACTACTTGGCGTGTTTTATTATTTTGTAACGGAGCTTGCAGATAAAATAGCACAAGAATTGAGTATCAAATTTCGAAAAAACTTAGTATTTATTGAGTACACATTAAACATTATATTTGGTATTGTCATACTACTGATCATTCTGTTAATTGTATTCCGCGGGAAACCACAAATTACCATTAATGATACGACGATTAGAACGAATCGTTTCAAAAAGAATTTTGACGAATTGGCAACGTATCACCCGAGCAAAGGCGGCAGCGAACCGTATGTCATTTCAAAAGATGGCAAACAATACGATATTGAACTTTCATGGTTCTCTAAAAAAGATCGCAGGGAAATAGAAGCCTTTCTCAAAGAACGCATCCAAACTGCATAAACGCAACGAATTTCAACCTACATGAGCGAAAAAGTACGAGCGAAAAAGCACTTAGGACAACACTTTTTAAAAGACGAAGAAGTGGCACAACGCATTGCCGATACGCTTACACTGAATCGTTATGAAAATGTCTTAGAAATTGGTCCCGGAATGGGCGTTTTGACGAAATATTTACTGGAAAAACCGATCAAAACGTATGTGTGTGAAATTGATACAGAATCGGTTGAATACTTGCGTGCACACTATTTGCAACTGTCAGATCGTATTTTGGAAGAAGATTTCCTGAAATACAACTTGAAGCAAACGTTCAACGACGAACCATTTGCCATCATTGGAAACTTTCCGTACAACATTTCCACGCAGATTGTATTCAAAACCCTCGAAATGCGTGATCAAATTCCAGAATTTAGCGGCATGTTTCAAAAAGAAGTAGCACAACGCATTTGCGCGCCGCATGGAAACAAAACCTACGGAATTCTCTCGGTGCTGACACAAGCATTTTACGAAACTGAATATTTATTTACGGTCCCGCCAAACGTATTCAATCCACCACCAAAAGTCGATTCCGGTGTGATGCGACTCATTCGAAAAGAAAATTACACACTTCCATGCGATGAAAAACGCTTCTTTCGCGTGGTAAAAATGGCGTTTCAACAGCGAAGAAAAACACTTCGTAACAGTTTAAAAACATTCAATCTTTCCGATAATTTAAAAGAAGATACTATCTTTGGGCTGCGACCTGAACAATTGAGTGTTCAAGGTTTTGTAGATTTAACCATCAAGATAGCAAATGACTCCGTTTAAACTCAGCGAGGAACTCATTGAGAACGTACAACAACTCATTGAATTCAAAAAAGATCCAGCACTTCTAGAATTACTAGAAGAGTTGCACTATGCGGATATTGCGGAGATTATTGACGATTTAAATCTTGAAGAAGCTACCTACATCATCAAACTGTTGGACAGTGAAAAAACGTCTGATATTCTTACCGAAGTGGACGATGATGTGCGTGAAAAAATTCTAGAAAATCTCTCTGCCAAAGAAATTGCCGAAGAAATTGACGAACTCGATACGGATGATGCCGCCGATATCATTTCGGAACTTCCTGACGAACGAAAGCAAGAAGTAATCTCGGAACTAGAAGACAGAGAACACGCCAAGGAAATTGTAGAATTACTCCGTTATGACGAAGACACTGCAGGTGGATTGATGGCAAAAGAATTAGTTTGGGTCAACGAAAATTGGAATGTCATGACTTGCGTACGCGAGATGCGCAAACAGGCGGAAGAAGTCACACGCGTACATTCTATTTATGTGGTAGATGATGAGGATACGTTAAAAGGAAGACTTTCCCTGAAAGACTTGCTCACGACGTCAACAAAAACACCGATTAAAGATGTATACATTCCTAAAGTGGATTATGTAAATGTGCATGACAAGGCGGAAGATGTTGCCAAAGTGATGTCGAAATACGATTTAGAAGCCATTCCTGTAGTAGATGAAATGAAGCGATTGGTGGGACGAATTACAATTGACGATATTGTCGATGTCATCCGGGAAGAAGCTGAAAAAGATTACCAATTAGCTGCAGGTATTACCCAAGACGTAGAAGCCGACGATAGCATTTGGGAACTCACACGTGCGCGTTTACCGTGGTTATTCTTAGGATTAGTCGGCGGAATTGGCGCTGCCGCGATCATGGAAGGTTTTGAAGAAATGATCAGCAAATACGCCATTTTATTCTTCTTTACGCCACTTATCGCCGCCATGGCAGGAAATGTAGGTGTACAATCGAGTGCGATTATTGTACAAGGTTTGGCAAATGACGATATTAAGGGAAGCATCAACAATCGCTTATGGAAAGAAATGCTTTTGGCATTATTAAACGGAATTGCGTTGGCTATCATTTTATTCTTTGTCGTGTGGATTTGGAAAAGTGATCCCATTGCCGCCTTGGCCATCTCAGCATCCTTGGTGATTGTCATTATTGTGGCGGGCATTATTGGCACATTTATTCCACTATTTTTGGACAAACGCGGCATTGATCCAGCGATTGCGACAGGTCCATTTATTACCACTAGTAATGATATCTTCGGGATTCTCATCTACTTTTTAATTGCCAAATTGATCATCGGCATCTAAAAAAGTATCCGCTTTCCTTTGAAACTTCTCTAGATTCTTTTAGTTTTAAGTCGATAACCTAATCTAAGTGAATAAATTACATTGCTGGAATTATAGTATTAGCTGGAATTTCAGCCAAACGTCACGTAATTATATTTTGGCAATACTGAACCCATAAAATGACATTCTACCAACGTAAAATAAAGGAAATTGCAGAAAACTGGTATCCGAATGAGAGACAGTTAGAAACGGTGATTGCGACGAAGAATTTCATTGACAATCATTTTGAAAAAGAATTGAATTTAGATTTTTTAGCACACATACGCTTTACCTCAAAATATCACTTATTGCGACTTTTCAAGAAGTATTACGGCATGACGCCACGACAATATTTGATTGACATCCGAATTGCAAAATCGAAAGAACAACTCAAAAATGGTACATCAGTCACCGAAACTTGCTTTGCGGTTGGTTTTGAAAGTTTGGGTTCGTTTAGTTCTTTATTTAAATCCAAAACAGGAAAATCGCCCAGTGCATATCAAAAAGAGCAACTTTCAAGAAGTACATAAATTTCCGAAGCCCTAACTTTGAATTTCACAATAAAAACACCAACAACATGAAAGTAACAATAATAAGTATTCCTGTATTAGATCAAGAAAAAGCCTTGCAATTTTACACCGAAAAACTAGGCTTCCTCAAAAAGAAAGATACACCATTAGGCAACGGAGATCGATGGATTACCTTAGTTTCAAAAGACTGGCAAGATGGACCTGAACTCTTACTAGAACCTGCTCCGCTACACTTTGAACCGAGTAAAGTATTTCAAGAAGCACTCATGGAAGCTGGCTTTCCATACACACAATTTGATGTAGACAGCGTTGACGAACAATATGAACGTTTGACAAATCTTGGTGTAGAATTTAGTGTAAAACCAACCGTTGTTGGCACGGTAAAAGTTGCTGTACTCAACGATACCTGCGGGAATAATATTCAACTTGTGGAAAATCTCTAATACACCAATTATGATCAAAAAACTCATTCCTCTTCTCATCCTTGCCATTGCATGTAGCTGTGCTGATGGTACACAAAACAAAGAAAAGACAGAACAATTACTCGCTGCACAGGCGGAAATTGATAGTTTACAAAATGTCATTACAAAAAAAATAGCAGATACAAAGAATGCAAAAGGAACCATTAAAACGTTCATGACGTTTCAAAACCAAGATGCGGAAGAAGCAATGAACTTTTATGTGAGTTTGTTCAAAAATTCTCGCGTCGTCCATGTAGATCGTTATGGAAAAGAAGGTCCAGCCAAAGAAGGAACCATCATGTTTGCTACCTTTGAACTCAACGGAAGTGCCTTTGCTTGCAGCGATAGTTATGTAAAACATGCATGGGATTTTACGCCAGGCGTTTCAATTTTTGTGGAATGTGACTCTGATGAAGAAATTCAAACCCTTTTCATAAAACTCTCAGAAAACGGAAAAGTATTAATGCCATTAAACAATTACGGATTCAGCACAAAATTTGGATTTGTAGAAGACCGATTTGGTGTGTCTTGGCAGTTGAATCTATTATAAAAATATCAAAGAGCCTATGTAATAAAGTTGAATTAGTAACTCGTTATCTGTTGAACCTGAGTAAGATTTGTATCTTCATCTTAACATTAGTAGTACTGATTGTAGAATATATAAAATCTGAAATTATGGAAAAATTGACATCGATTATTCGTGAAGCAGCCCTCGTGTGAAGAATGGAGCACTTGCTTTGGAATATCAATAACTGGCAAAAACTTAACTTTTATAGGACAGAGGGTTATGGGGGTTCGAGTCCCCCGCTTCACACCAATAAAAAGTATTGCTCCATGTTATTCAAATCAATTTCACGATAAACTATCGTTAATTTCTAAACTTTTTCTGAATCGTAATACTAATCTGCTTTTTACACCGTTTACTTACAAAAAAGCGCCCAATACACAGAACTACAGAAAAAGATTCTAGAAAAAGCTATGGAAAATCATACGATCCGCAAAGCAGTTCCTGCTGATGCAAAATTTATTTCATTGTTAGCTAAAATTAACTTTTCAGAATCTTTTAGTAATTTATTTTCGTCCGAATTTAGTCTGCGACAATACATCAATAAAAATTTTTCCGAAGAAAAAATAGCAGCTTCGCTTGAAAACAGTGAAAACATATATTGGATTGCCTATGTAAATTCCCTTCCTGTAGGCTATGCAAAGCTTAAAAAAGACATGCCAGTCCCTGATACAGAATACAATGAAGCTGCGGAACTTCAAAAATTATACATCTTAAAAGATTACCGCGCCAATGGAAATGGCGTACAACTGAAAATTGACTTTTTTGAAGAAATTAAAAAGCTTAGTATCAAACGTGTTTGGCTGAAAGAATTGCATACCGATCAAAAAACAATTAACTTTTACAAAGCGAATGACTTCCACAAACACCACACCCAATCATTTACCATTGGAAAAGAAGATTTTGTTTTCAACATTATGATGAAGACTTCTTAACGCTTGCATTTCAAAATAATTCATACATTATTAGTAAGTACTATTGCATAAGCGTAATTAATATGTTAAATTTGAGTTCATATTTAACATTTTTACTATATGAAATTTGAAGATTCACCAAATATTCAGATATCAGAAGAATTAATTAATGACTATTTTGACAAAAAGTATGCTGATTTTTTAAAAATAACAGACGATAGGTATTTTTATTGGAATGAACTTAAACATCGAAAAAATCTTCCTTATAATGATCCTTTCAAAGCATGGAGTTTAGTGAAAATGCATAGAAAAGGTAATTATAAAAGTTTGAAATTCGCAGGTGAAAATTTTAATTACAGTTTAACGGAAAACATTCAAAAAAATCTTCATGAATTTGATTTAAAATTAATTGGTGGTTTGTATAAAAATCCAATCACATCTTATCATAAATCTGAATATCTAAAGAACTCCATTTTGGAAGAAGCAATTGCAAGTTCTCAAATGGAAGGCGCAGCTACCACGACAAAAGTTGCTTTCAAAATGCTAAAATCTGGCAGAAATCCTAGAAATGAATCTGAGCAAATGATTTTTAATAACCTAAGAAGTATTAAACTCATTACTGAAGAAATTGAAAAGCCTCTTGATTTTAATCTTATTATTGAACTTCACAGAACTATGACTGCGAGTACAAGTGCTGAATATTGTGCTGGTGACTTTAGAGATGAACAAATTTATGTACAAGATCATATTGATGGAGAAATTGCACATACACCTCCTGAGTCCAAACTTGTAAAAGAATACATGGAAGATCTCTGTAAGTTTGCGAACTCTGACAAACCCTTTATTCATCCCATCTTAAAAGCTTCAATAATTCACTTTATGATAGGCTACATTCATCCGTTTATGGATGGCAACGGAAGAACTGCAAGAGCTTTATTTTATTGGTTTTTGGTAAAGAAAGAATATACACTTATCAAAAATATATCAATTTCTAGAGCAATTTTAAATTCTAGAATTCAATATGACAAAGCTTTCTTAAAAACAGAAAATGAAGATAATGATTTAACATACTTTATCAACTATTCTATCAAGAGCCTAAGAGTTGCTTTTGAAAACCTGATTACATATAGAGATAAAAAAAGTAAAGATGCTGAGCAAGCAGGACTAATAGCTTATAAAATAATTGATAGAGGTCTTAATAAGAGGCAGGCAGATTTAATTGGGTATTTATACACAAAGAAAAAAGACAATATAAACATTACAATATATTCTAAAAAATATAAAGTTGTGAGGCAAACCGCTAGGAGAGATTTAAATGAGCTAATCAATTTAGGGCTCATTATTGAAGAAAAAAGTGGTAGAAATGTAGTTTTCCAAATTCCATCAAAAGAAAAAATTGATGCGTTTTTAGAGCAATAAAGAAACTGTGATTAAATTTCAAATAGATTCTAAAATCTCGTACTTTAGTTGCATGAATGCAATTAACATCAAAGATAAATTCAAACTCGTTGACACACAATGGCATCCGCGACAAATTGCCACCGTTGATGATATGCAAGTGATCATCGCTAAAATTCAAGGTGAATTTGTATGGCACAAACACGATGATGAAGACGAACTTTTTCAAGTGATCAAAGGAACCTTGTATATGAAATTTCGCGACAAAACGGTCACGGTAAATGAAGGTGAAATCATTGTGATTCCCAAAGGTGTAGAACATTGTCCTGCTACCAAAGATGATGAAGAAGTCCATTTGTTGCTTTTTGAAAAACTCTCCACGGCACACACGGGCGATGTCGTACATGAAAAAACACAAACTGAATATCCAAAAATCTAAGTTTTGAATATATTACACCTTGATGAAAATCATCCATTGCTGCTCACACAGTTTGCAGAATTGGGACATACCAATCATGAAGATTACAGGTCTTCCAAAGAGGAAATTGCCGCAAAAATTCACAACTATGAAGGTTTTATCATTCGGAGTCGCTTCAAAATTGATGCAGAATTCTTGGCGAAAGCTACGAACTTGAAATTCATCGGTCGCGTTGGTGCTGGTTTGGAAAATATTGATTGTGATTTTGCCGAAAAACAAGGCATCAAACTGATTTCGGCTCCGGAAGGCAATCGAAATGCGGTTGGTGAACATGCGTTGGGAATGATTTTATCTTTATTCAACAAACTCAACAAAGCCGATCGTGAAGTACGCGAAGGAAAATGGTTGCGCGAAGCCAATCGCGGTGTAGAATTGGACGGACAAACTGTTGGCATTATCGGCTATGGAAACATGGGAAAAGCCTTTGCCAAAAAACTCCGTGGTTTTGATGTTGACGTGATTTTTTACGACTTAAAAGACGGCATTGGCGACGAAAATGCTTCACAAGTCTCATTAGCAGAATTACAAGAACGCGCGACTGTGTTGAGTCTACACACGCCACAAACACCATTGACGATGCAGATGATCAACAAAGAATTCATTGCAGCATTTCAACATAACTTTTGGTTCATCAATACGGCGCGTGGCAAAAGTGTAGTAACAGAAGATTTGGTGGAAGCCTTGCAATCTGGGAAAATCTTAGGAGCGGGATTGGATGTATTGGAATATGAAAAAAGTTCGTTTGAAAATCTATTTCAAGACGATCAAAT
Organism: Bacteroidota bacterium; assembly: GCA_039026955.1. Taxonomy (GTDB): domain Bacteria; phylum Bacteroidota; class Bacteroidia; order Flavobacteriales; family Flavobacteriaceae; genus Kordia. The sequence goes on along the minus strand of JBCCLH010000058.1, from coordinate 1,154 downwards.
GCCTGCGGCGTTTCAATATTTAATTCAGGCTGAAAACGTACTTTTATCACCACATGTAGCAGGTTGGACGGTAGAAAGTAAAGAAAAACTAGCACAAACCATCATCGATAAATTCAAAGCATATTTTCATTAAACACACAATGAAAAAAACGATTTTCATATTTGGGGTTTTGATCATTTCCTTATTGACATTATTTCAACTAAGTAAATATTCTATATTTTCAGGGAATAAGTCGCTAGAATATATCATCGCTGCAATTGCTATAGTTTTCTTTTTTGTGGGATTGTATATCAACAAACGAAAATCAAGCTTAGAAACTTCAGTTCCTACAACCGAAATCAACACACAAAAAATTGAAGATGTAGGTTTAAGCAAACGCGAATATGAAGTCTTATGTAAACTTGCCAAAGGACATTCCAACAAAGAAATCGCTTCACTGCTATTCGTTTCCGAAAGTACGATAAAAACACATGTTTCAAATGTCTACACCAAACTCGATGTAAAACGTCGTACACAAGCTATTCAAAAAGCGAAAGAGCTTCAAATATTGCCTAATTTATAAGTACCATTTCGCGAAGCAAACATACGACTTAACTCTTTCCTACTTTTAAAATCTCACCAAATACAATAGCTTGAATTATCATAACTAATTCATCTATTTTACAATGTATATAAGAAACCTAAGATTGGTCTCGCTATTATTTTTACTTTTTATTACAATATTTTCTTTTGGGCAGAACAACTACTTGTATATTGAATTAAAACCTGAAAAAGAATACCACATAGCTGACTATCATTTCTATAAAAATGATTCCTTACACTACTCCAATTGTGGAGCTATTAGTTGTTTCAATAGTTTTCGCAACTTAGAAAAAGGAAAATACAAATTAGTGTATGAAACTATTTTTGGGATAGATTCTATTTATATAGAGTTTAATACTGATCGTAATTATAAAAGTGTAACTATTGAAACAGAAAAACCCGACCCAATAAAACTTGCAAAAACATTTTCTTATACCATTTTACATTTAATTTGGGTTTTATTTATTAAATTTACAAATGGCACGATTAAAAGTTACCCTTATTAAAGAATCTGTTGAAGAGCTGCGCTCCTATCGGTCAAGTGTTGATTCTTATCAAGGTTCAAAGAAAT